>CAJTXN010000009.1 GCA_910583605.1 uncultured Lachnospiraceae bacterium | reverse complement strand
TCCGGCATCTGCCTTCTCTAAACATCAAACGCCAACCCTGTTTCGCAATTACCTACAAAAAAATTTAATAGGCGATCATGCGTTTCGCAATCGCCTACAAAAGATTTAAAATCGAAGGGAGATCACTTCCTTATGAAGCGTCTCCCTTAGACTTCTCATTTTCCAAAACTGTTCTGTTATTTCTTACTGATTGGAAAGAAACTCATGAATTCCTTTCGCACCTGCTTTTCCAGCCTCCATTGCCAGAATAACGGTAGCCGCACCCGTAACGGCATCTCCTCCGGCATAAACACCCTCTTTGGTGGTCTTTCCGGATTCATCGGCTATAATACATTTTCTTCTGTCCGTATCCAGACCAACGGTAGTAGAAGAAATCAACGGATTCGGTGAAGTACCCAGTGACATGATGACCGTATCTACATCCAGTTCAAATTCAGAACCCGGAACTTCCACCGGACTTCTTCTTCCGGAAGCATCCGGCTCACCCAGTTCCATACGGATACACTTCATTCCCTTTACCCATCCGTTTTCGTCTTCAAAAATTTCTATCGGATTGGTGAGCAAATCAAAAATTACACCTTCTTCTTTTGCATGATGCACTTCTTCCACTCTGGCAGGAAGTTCTTCCTCGCTTCTTCTGTACACAATATGTACTTCTGCCCCAAGTCTTAAAGCAGTTCTTGCCGCATCCATTGCAACGTTGCCGCCGCCTACAACCGCAACTTTCTTACCTGCTACAAGCGGAGTATCATAATCTTCGCTAAATGCTTTCATCAGATTGCTTCTGGTCAGATATTCATTTGCAGAAAATACACCATTTGCACTTTCGCCCGGAATTCCCATAAATCTCGGAAGTCCTGCGCCGGAACCGATAAATACCGCATCAAAACCTTCCTCATTTAAAAGTTCATCTATCTTTGTTGACTGTCCGATTACAACATTTGTTTCAATCTTAACACCTAATTTTTTTACATTTTCAATTTCATGTTTTACAACCGTATCTTTCGGCAGACGGAATTCCGGAATACCGTAAACCAGTACGCCACCCGGCTCATGAAGCGCCTCAAAGATAGTCACATCATATCCAAGCTTTGCCAAATCTCCCGCACAGGTCAGACCGGAAGGACCGGAACCGATAACCGCAACCTTCTTTCCGTTTGTTCCATCGGCTTTTTCCGGTTCAATTCCGTTTTCTCTGGACCAGTCCGCCACGAAACGCTCCAGTTTACCGATAGAAATTGGTTCTCCCTTGATTCCGCGGATACATTTACCTTCACACTGGCTTTCCTGAGGACAGACACGTCCGCATACTGCCGGAAGAGCAGATGATTTTCCGATTACTTTTGCTGCTTCTTCTATATTTCCTTCCTCTACTTCTTTTATAAATGCCGGAATATCAATGGATACCGGACATCCCTTCTGACACTGGGGATTTTTGCACTTTAAACATCTGCTGGCTTCCTCCTGTGCTTCTTCCATATTATATCCCAAGCATACTTCTTCAAAATTTGTTGCCCTGACTTTCGGCTCCTGTTCTCTTACAGGTACTTTCTTTAATACATCCATTACTTGTCACCTCCACAGCCACATCCGCCACCCTGGTGAGTATCACCTTCACGGAGTTTTAATAACGCTCTGCCTTCTTCTGTTTTATACATCTGCTGTCTCTTCATTGCCTGGTCAAAATCCACCTTATGCCCGTCAAATTCAGGACCATCCACACATGCAAATTTCACTTCATCTCCTACCAGTACACGGCAGGCACCGCACATGCCGGTACCGTCTACCATGATCGGGTTCAGTGATACGATGGTCGGAATCTCTAATTTCTTA
Source organism: uncultured Lachnospiraceae bacterium (assembly GCA_910583605.1). Lineage (GTDB taxonomy): Bacteria > Bacillota > Clostridia > Lachnospirales > Lachnospiraceae > Bovifimicola. Next base: position 107,289 of record CAJTXN010000009.1, on the reverse strand, counting down.
GTTAAAAGACAGACAAACTTCATCATAATCATCGGTCCGATGGCTACGCAGACATCATACTTCTTTCCCTGATTATTTACCAAATCTTCAATTGCACCGGTAACCATACCCTTGAATCCATAAGAGCCGTCATCCGTAGCAACTACCAGGTTGCCCACTGCCTTCATTTCTTCTTCTAAAATCAGAATATCTTTTGTCTTTGCTCCCACAATAACATCTGCCTCAATGCCATGCTCATGCAGCCACTTCACCTGCGGATACACCGGTGCGGTTCCAACACCGCCTGCTACAAAGAGATATTTTTTCTTTTTTAATTCTTCCAAATCTTCATTTACAAATTCAGACGGCTGACCGAGGGGACCCGTAAAATCCCGGAAAGAATCACCTTCCTGAAGCTTTGCCATCTTTTCCGTAGATGCACCGATTACCTGAAATACAATGGTGATAAGCCCCTTCTCTCTGTCATAGTCACAGATTGTCAAAGGAATTCTCTCTCCTTTTTCATCCAATTTTGCAATTATAAACTGGCCCGGCTGACACGATTTTGCAATTCTAGGTGCTTCTACATCCATTAAATAGATGTTCGTCGATAATTCTTTTGCTTTTACTATCTTGTACATATTTCTCTCACTTTCTCTCTTATTCTGTTATTTTATATAATCCGGCATGCTCCGTATCCGCAATAAGCTTTGCTACACTGCCGGTAACAGTGTCCACACCATAATGTTCCGTTGAGACCACCTGCTGGGAATCATTCAGTTCTTCTAAATTTATGACAAAGTATTCATTATTATTTATATTCATAATACTGTTATAACTGAACTTTATTTTTGCCTGATTACTGTTCATCAGAGTCCCGTCCTCTGCTTTTACCGCTTTTTGATTCTGAATCAGATAGCTTTCCAACAGAGTCAGCGCCGAACTGTAATCTACATTTCTCGGAATGGTCAACTGATATACATTCTGGGTAACTTCACTGGTCTTGCCGTCTGCCGTTATCAAAACTGCGGAAAAAATGTATTTTCCCCGAAGCATTGGAACCGGCTCCGTATATAACTGGTCCGCAGCCGTAGGAATCGTGGATGTTTCCCCATAAGTGTAGTAACACTTCATTCCTTCCGGAACGTTTACCGTAATATTGGCCGCCGCATTATATTCCCCGCTGGACGGAGTGACTGCCGGCGCTTCAATCACACTTGGATTTATTTCATAGTTTTTAGTTACAACCTTGCTGGATATACCCTTTCCATTCACTGCCAATGCTTTTATAGTGTAAGTTCCCTGTGACGTAAGCTTTATTTCTTCCGAATACCGTGTACTGGATGTCGTCGGCTCCGAACCGTCAATTGTATAGTAAATCGTACTCCTTCCTGTCGAAGAAAGCTTAATAGAAATATATGTATCATATACTCCTTCTTTCTGACTAAACTGTGGGGCAGAAACACTGTACTCACTTAACTTTGATGCAATTGAAACATCGGTAATGGAATCCAGAAAAGCATCCAGCTCGTCGATCATTTCATTTTTATCATATAACTGTGCCAGTTCATCATAATAATCTGCTTCTTTCGGTTCAAGTTCAATTAATTCCTTTAAGATTTCAATCATATCCGTATCCCGGCTGCCCAGTTTTTCATAAGTAGCCAGTAAGGATTTATTTACTTTAATCTTATCCTCTTTACTGTCCGTAACCTCTTTCGCCGCTAAAAATTCAATCAACGCTTCGTTATAGGCTTTTGCCGTATAGTAATCGTATCCCTGATTATATTTTGAAGCAAAGGACTCTTTGGAACCGGTTCCGCTGACACCTTTTAATAATAAAACCGCAATTGTTAATATTATTATTACAAATATACTGAAAATAGCCAGTTTGATTTTAAATATCTTTTTTTCTCTCTTTATATCTTCCTGTCTGTTTGACTGATTCTTACTATTTCTTTTGGATTTAGCCGTCTGTTCGGAAAAACCGGTGCCATCCACAAGAAAATCCGTTTGTGTTACGGCCGGTTCTGCCAGTCTTCTGGTTCCCCCGGTTTGTGAAACCCGTTTTTCTCTTGGAATATAGTTTTTTGTAACATATTGTTCATCTTCCAGATAGTCCAAATCCTTATCTTTATTTTCCGAACCGGCTTTCTGTTTTTCTTCCTTCATTAGTTTTCCGACACTGTTGGCCAGTTCTGCTTCTATCAGATTAAAATCCGGCACCACCTGTATCGGTGTCCCGCATCTTAAACAAAATGCCTGGTTTTCTCTGCACTCTTCTCCACATTTACTGCATTTCATATGAATCCTCCATGTCGGAACAGTCTCCTTAATAAACACAAACTGCTCCAATCTGTCATAGTTTGATAGACTGTCTGTAGAAATAACACAATCCTATCATAAACAATAAAACACTAAATATAATATCATACTTCAATAATCAAGGCAAGAGATTTAGTTAAAAAATCGCCTTTATTCTGTGCTCCGACAGAATAAAAGCGATTCCATATTTTACTATATAAAGTTATGCACTGATTGTTTGCGGCACAACTTCCTGATACTTTGGCCTGATGCATAATAATACGATTGCACTTATCAGGATTACTGCCTGCATTGCCAGCGCCAGAATCAGACCAATGCCCGGCGCGCATTCAATTATAACCCGAAAGCTGCCATATTGAACTGTTTCATTGATAAGTAACTCATATGCCCTTTTAAACTGATTCAGCATTTCTACAGACCATAGATAGATAGCAATACCTCCCAATGCCGCTTTAATAAAGACAAATATTATTGTAAATATATATGCAATCCTATTTCTTACCAAACACAGCAAAATAAAATCAATAATACAAAATACCAGTATTGCAACAATAAATGCTATAATAATATATCTGAACGTATTGTGGGCATCAATAAAACTTTCAACATCTCCTCCCATATCTTCCAGGTCTTTTATGAACTTTATACTATCCAGATAATCTTTTTCTTTGATGATTTTATAACCTTTAGCATTATGATATTCTGTTTCACTATCATTATATTCGTACGCATCTATCTCCATTGTCGATTTTAATCCTACATACTTAAAAGCAATTGTAGCAATGGAACAGAATGTAGCCAGTATAATGATCAGGCTGAATATAAATCTTGGTACAGAAAACTTTCTGATACGATATAGCTGATTATTTCCTCTGTTTTCCTGAGTATACGGGGAACGATAGATGTCTGTCTCTACAGAAAAGCCGGTATTTACCTGATTCATATCCCCTGGCTGCATCCCTTCCGTTTTTGTCAGACTTACCCCGGAAGACCCATCTCCCGATGCCTGTACCTGTTCGGCAGGCTGTATTTCCTCTATGCCTTGTTCCTGGTTATCACTAGCATTATTCTTTTCAGTACCGTTATTATTTTCTTCTGACTGTATCTTCTGGTCAAATGCATCGGATGGCTTTTGTGTCATAACACTTCCGCAATTTGCACAAAAAATTGCTTCATCTTTATTTTTGAATCCACACTTAATACAATACATTTTCCTTCCTCTCTTTCTCTGTTGTTTTTACTCTTTCAAACGAATTTGAATATGCCTATATAGAATACCTAATATTTTCCAATCTGTCAACACAAAAACTGCCACGCTAGTATTTTCTACCAACGTGACAGCTAAAATATTTAATATATTGTGGTTACCGTTACGGTACAGTATAAAATCTTTCCGTTTACCTTTGCGGTAATTGTAGTTGTTCCCGGCATACGCGCCACAACCTGACCGGAGGTGGTTACCGTTGCAACTCTCTTATTATTGGAATACCAGCGGATTCTTTCGGTGGAACCGAATACATCCAGATCAAAGGTATCATACTGTCCCAGCGTGATAAATGTGGCATTCATTGCCAGAACGATTACCTCACAGGAACTTTCCACTCCGGTTTCATCCGAAATACAGTAAATCTCGGTCATACCCTGGCCTCTGGCTGTTACCACACCGTCTGCCGATACCGTTGCAACCGATGTATCACCGGATACCCAATAGATACCTTCTGTGGAACGGGCCGGCTTGATTCTTGCCGACAAAGCTCTGGTCTGTCCCGGAAGCATTGTAATATTCTTGGAATTAATAGTGATTCCCGTTGCCGGAACAGTCTCTTTTACCGTTACCCTACATACTCCGACAATATTGTTTCCATCGGAAGAAGTTGCAAATATCTTACAGATACCCTTTGTAATACCGGTAATCTCTCCGTTGTAATCTACGGTTGCAACTGTAGGATCGGAACTGGACCATTCAATATCCTGGATAGAGGCATCTGCCGGATATACCGTTGCCGTTACCCGTGCCGTCTTACCTTCCGAAACGGTTACACTGCTTGGCTGGATTACTATACTTCCAACCGGTTTGATAACCGTAATCTGACAGGTATCATACAAACCGCTGCCATCCGTTGCATAAGCATAAATCGTTGCGGTACCCATACCGACTGCCGTTACTTTTCCGGTGGAATCCACCTGAAGAATACCATTGTTTGTTGAAGACCATGTCAGTTTTCTGTTTGTGGCAGTCTCATTTAATACTTCTGCCTGTAACTGAAGAACTGCGCCTAAATTCATCTGTGCAGAATCCTGCGTTATATTAACGGAAGATACAAATTCCTGAACGGTGACCAGACAGCTCGCTATCAGGCCTCTCTCTTCCGTCTTAACTATAATCACTGTTTTTCCGCCTCTGACACCAGTAACTATTCCGTCAGAGTCTACCGTTGCCACTGAAGTATCACTGGAAGTATATGTAACGTTCTTATTATCCGCATCCAACGGTTCAATGGTCGGAATAATAACAAATTTTTCTCCTGCCAAAATGGTTTTGGCATTTGTATTCAAAGATATACCTGTAATTGGCTGTGTAACGGTTAATGAACATCTGGCTGTTACACCGCTGTCCTGACTGGTAGCCGTAATCACACAATCACCCGGCTCCACCGCAATTACTTTACCATTTTTATCAACCGTTGCAATACTGGTATCACTGGAAGACCAAATGATCAGCTTATTCATGGCATTTTCCGGCTGACAGGTAGCATTCAGCCAGAACTCCTGACCTTTACGAACCGTCATGGATTCATTACTGATAGTAACTCCTGTAACCGGTTGGTATACGGTTACGTTACACATGGAAGTTTCTCCACTGTCCGCAGATTTACAGAGAATTGTTGCGGAACCACTGTTCACTGCAGTTACCATACCGTTTTCATTAACAGTTGCCACGTTTGTATCACTGGAAGACCATAAAACCGTCTTATCCGAAGCATCCTCCGGTAAAACCAAAGCAGTTAAACGAAATTCTTCTCCCATTTTTAATGTTATATCTGTATAATCCAAATCAACGGAAGTCACCGGATTATTTATGTAAAATTCACAGGTATCAATTAAGTTACCGCTAATACCCCCATCTATGGTCTTAACAACAATCGTTGCCTTACCTGGTTTTAAAAATGTAACAAGACCATTTTCACTGACAGTAGCTATATCCGGTGCAGATGATGTCCATGTAACATCCCGATTCACACCTTCTCCCTTTGGTTCAATCGTATAAGTAAGCTGATATGTTCCTGTAAGAAGACTTGTAGTTACTCTATGGACATCCAGCTGAATGGATGTTACCGGTTCTCGTACCGTAACGGTACAGGAAGCCACTTTTATTCCATCTTCCGAAATAACGGATACTGCCGCCTGTCCTCCCTTGACACCGGTTATAACTCCCTTGTCGTCTACGGTTACAATCGAATTATCAGATGAAACCCACATTACATTCATATTATCCGGTCTGAATGGTGTAAATTCAATTACCAGCGGGTATTTGCTTCCCCGGAGAATCTCAATCTGAGCCGGTGAAATCTCTACATTTACTACCGGTTCTTTCACAGATACTTCACAGGTAGCATATTTTGCCACGCCGTCAATAATCTGTGTTGCCGTAATCGTTGCCGTTCCCTTGGAAACACCGGTTATGGTCGCTCCAAATTTATTATCCTTTGATACTGCCACCTTTGCCACTGATTCATCACTGGAAACCCATGTCACCGTAGCCGACTGATCAGTAACGATCGCACTGATATCAAAGCTGTCACCCACATTCATAATATGCTGGGATTCGCTGACCGCAAATGAATCGATTACATTAATGGTAATCGTTGCGGTATGCATCTCGTCTGTTCCGAATAATTCCTTGTTTACCATTGTGGCGTTAATCTGTGTCGTACCCTTTTTCACCGCCGTAACCAGTCCCGTGGAATCTATGGTTGCAACCGATGTGTCGGTAGACGTCCAGTTAATTCCCGTTGCATATTCCGGAATTACATTTGCTGAAAGCTGAAGGGTATCTCCTACCGCTACTATCGTGGATTCCGCATCAATCTGCAAATCTACCTTAACCGAAACCGAACGTGCCGGAGACGGCAGCAACGGATACCATTCGTGATTCTCATCCACTGCATAGACATATAACATGGTTCTTCCGGCTGAATTACCTCTGGCCGTTCCGTCAGTATCCACTGATACAATGGCCGGATTTGCGCTTCCGTAAACAATGTTGGACGGATTCACCGCATTGGTACTGAGAGTATAATAATCTTTATAAGGTATAGTAATAAGGGCAGAATTTTCTTTTAACTTTGCATTTACCACTACCGGGAAACTCTGACTTTGTCCGTCCTCGGTAGTTGCGGTAACGGTTGCCGAACCTGCTCCTGCCAGCGTAACAATACCGTTTCCGTTTCCGTCATCGGCTACCGAAACAACTCCTTCATTGGAAGATGTCCAGGTTACCGGCTTTGTGGAATTGGATAATATGGTCGGAACCATCCAGTCATCTTCATACGGCGCCTGCGGCAGCTTCGTTGCATCCAGCTTAAACCGGACAACAACGTCTCTGCTGGCGGATTCCCGAATCTCATAATCTCCGTCCGGGGATGTCACTACTTTCGAATATGTAGCCGTAATTGTGACACGTCCGGCGCTGACCGGCCGCAGTGTGATTGTGGATTCCGTTCCCTGTGAACTGCTGGAAAAATCTACAATATTCCGGTCGGAAGATGTCCATACGATACTGCCTCCGTCTTCCAGACTCAGGGCGCCGTCCAGTTCCGAATCATATGCACTTGCAGTCCATACCTTGGTACCGCTTCCCACTTCCCAGGTACCGTCAGTCAGGTCGTCGCCGACAATGCTGACACTGACCGTACTGGCGGTGGCAAACTTGGAAGCGACCATAAACACAACAAAGCTGATGACCAGCACTGCCAGTGCTTTCCATATGCGACTTACGTTTTTAATCTTTAATTTCATCTTCGCCATTTATTTTCATACCTTTCCTTAAATTATTTTAATAATATCAAAAAACCGTTATATATTATATCGGCAGATTCCGGTTTAAAATTAACAGTTCACATACTAAATAAATTTTATTCCTCCCAGTTATGATATACGGCCTGAACATCATCATCCACATCCAGCAGGTCCAGAATCCGGTTCATCTTCTTAATATCATTCTCATCTGTTAATTCCACCCAGGTTTGTGGAATCATGGTCACTTCCGCCGATGCCATCGGTATCCCTGCAGCTTCTAAAGCTTCCCTTACTGCGCTGAAGTCTTCCGGTGTCGTTGTAATCTCGAAACTGTCCTCTTCTTCCGCAAAATCTTCCGCTCCGGCATCTACGGCTGTCATCATCAGTTCATCCGCATCTCCCTGATAAGCCTCCTTATCAATGATAATCTGGCCTTTCTTGTCAAACATAAAGGAAACACAGCCCTGTGTGCCCACATTGCCGCCGCCTTTGGTAAACGCATTTCTGACGTTGGAGGCTGTCCTGTTTTTATTATCGGTTAAGGCATCCACTATGATGGCCGTTCCGTTTGGTCCGTATCCTTCATATGTAACCGTTACATAGTTCACGGAATTGGCATCTCCTGCCGCTTTCTTAATTCCCCGGTCAATGGTATCATTCGGCATATTGTTTGCCTTGGCCTTTGCAATAACATCTCTGAGTTTACTGTTATTTACCGGGTCTGCTCCGCCTTCTTTTACCGCAACTGCAATTTCCCTGCCGATAATCGTAAAAATCTTCCCTTTCGCGGCATCATTTTTTTCCTTCTTGTGCTTAATATTTGCAAATTTTGAATGTCCTGACATACTGTTACTCCTTCTATATTATATAATATTTTATAAAGGTTGCGGCGCTTATGAGCTGCCGCCATAAGGTTCGCAATCATCTGGTATCATTTTGTGCTATTATATCAAAATCATTGCCCGGTTACAACAATCTGAACGGAAGAAATCATTTTATTCTGAACGTTTAAAATTTTATAGGTCACTCCGTCAATGGTTATCTCCGGCCTTTCATCATTAGACAGAATACGCTCAAACTTTGAGGTAAGATAACCGTTTAAAGTATCATATTCCTCATTATATACAATACCGGTGGCATCACTTATATCTTCCAGGGAAGATAAACCGCTGACCACAAAGCTTCCGTCCTCTCTGTGAATAATATTCATCTCTTCCTCATCATATTCATCCAGAATATTACCGACAATTTCCTCCAGAATATCTTCCATTGCCACGATTCCGGACGTCTGACCATACTCATCAACGACAATCGCCATATGTATTTTTTCAGACTGCATGTTTTTAAACAACACATTTATTTTCCTAGTCTCCGGAATAAATGTGGCTGCCCGGATTAATCCCTGAATCTCCCGGATATTCCGGTCCGAATGAATGCCCTGCTGAAACTCCACCATAACATCCCGAAGGGTTACAATTCCGATTATATTATCAATGTCACCTTCATATACCGGAAATCTTGAATTATTCTCATCCAGAATATATCCGGCCGCCTCAGTCAGCGTCATTTCAGCATTTACCGCAGCAATGCTTTTCCGGTGCGTCATAATATCCTTGGCTTCTTTATCGCCAAAACCCACAATATTATTTATCATTTCCGCTTCACTGGCAAGCAGGACCCCCTGCTCATGTCCTTCGTGAATCACGGATATGATATCTTCTTCCGTTACATTATCTTCCGGCTCTTTTACATCCATACCAAATATTTTTAATAATGCTCCTGAAGTAATATGCACCATAAAAGTCAGTGGTGTAAGCAGAATCATGATTATATATGTGATATTTGTAAGTGAAACCGCAAAGGGAACCGGATGTTTGTTTCCGATTCTCTTAGGAAGCAGTACGGAAAACGTAAGCAGCAGGAATACCATCAGAAAAGCAATGGCTGTAAACATGAGGATTTGTATCAGCCGAAGCTGTAACGTGCCTGATATATTCCACTCTGCATACCTGATATAATAATGTATCAGTTTTAATTCATATGCCCCTGCAAAAATGTTCATCAGCATGGATACAGACTGAACCGTATTGATAAACTTATGAGGGTCCTCAATGATTCTTATGATCTTATCCCGCAGTTTTCCATTCCTGTCACCGATTTCTTCCAACTGTACTTCACTGATATTTTGTATCGCGGCACTATATCCATATACAATGATATTAAATATAAATAATACCGCAAACCATATTATCTCTAATAGGGGACTACTCCCGTCCATTGTATTCGACTCCTTTTTTCCAAATATTTTAAAATACTTAAAAAATATATCATTTTCTGCCCTATTAGTCAACTTCTATGTATTTAATTCAAGACTAATCAGCAATGCCCGATCCACTTTACTTAGGATTTCCGCATCCAAATGACATACTTTGTCTTTCAGCCTCTTTTTATCAATTGTCCTTAACTGCTCCAACAGAATTACCGAATCTTTCACCATCTCATATTTACTGCTGTCAAGTTCCACATGGGTAGGAAGCTTTGCCTTATTCATTTTTGATGTAATGGCGGCACATATCACAGTCGGACTATGTTTATTTCCCATGTCATTCTGAATAATCAATACCGGTCTTATACCGCCCTGTTCCGAGCCGATGACCGGCCTCAGGTCTGCATAAAACACATCTCCTCTTTTAACTATCAACGAATTCACACTCCATTTGTTTGATACAATTAGTATTGCCTAAAAAAAAGTGTGTATTCCAAATATTTCAGAAAATCCCCAATGCAGTCTACATATTTACATCATATTTATCATCAAAATAATCTTTCATGCAGACAATGTCTCCGTTTCTGCAGAACACACGGGGAATTCGTTTCCCAAGGTCACAGACAATCTCATAGTTAAATGTTTCTCCTGCCATCTGCGCCACTTCCTCCGCCGTTATCCTGTCATCCCCGTCCATGCCAATCAAAGTAACCACATCTCCGGTTCTGACATTCTCTATATGGGATACATCCGCCATAAACTGATCCATACATACCCTACCGAGAATCGGTGCCCTTTTTCCCCGGACCAGTACATAGCCGCGGTTGGAAAGGCTTCGTCTGTAGCCGTCCCCATACCCCACCGGAACGGTTGCCACCACTGTATTTTTTCCGGTAGTATACGTACCGCCATAGCCAATCTCCACTCCCGGTCCCAGCTCTTTAACATGTATGATATGACTTTTCAGTTCCAATGCCGGCATAAGCTCTGCCTTTGTTTTATCCACTTCACCGGAAGGATACAATCCGTACATGGCAATTCCGGCTCTGACGGAATCCATGTTTGCTTCCGGGAGTTCCATCATCGCCGCACTGTTGGAACAGTGCTTAACCGGAATATTTATCCCTTCTTTCTCCAGCTTCTCCACAAAAGACTGGAACCGTTGAAGCTGAAGGTATGTCTTTGTCTTATCCTTCTCATCCGCAGTAGCAAAATGAGTAAAGATTCCTTCTATCTCCAGATGTTTTAATTTCGCAATCTTCTTAATCGTTTCCACACTTTCCGGCGTATCCGAAAATCCAATCCTGCTCATTCCGGTATCCACTTTTAAATGTATGAGTCCCTGCCTGCCCGCCCGTTCCGAATATTGGTCGAAACATGCCGCATCCTCATAATTATAAACCGTCAGCCGGATATCATTCCGAATCGCCCGGTCAAACTGACTGCAGTGGGTATACCCTAAAATATAAATCGGTTTCGTAATCTTATGTTTTCTTAAATTTTCCGCTTCATCTATGGTCGCCACCGCATATGCCTCCACCAGCGGATCAATGGTATATGCAATGGGTATGGCACCATGTCCATATCCGTCCGTCTTTATCACTGCTATCACACCAGTTTCCGGTTTCAGATTTTTCTTCAGATTCACTACATTATTATATACAGCATCTAAATTAATTGTTACATACACTCTGTAATATTTTTCCAAACTGTCCATGACACAATTCCTTTCTATATCAGCCGGCTGATGGCTTCCGGTATGGCATTAAGAATGTCCGATGCCATTACACCGTATTCCGTCTTTACTTCTGCCGCCAGGTCTCCGGCCATTCCGTGGATATATACCCCCAGCTCCGCAGCTTCCCTGCATCCCGTCTGCTGCGCCAGTAGTCCGCCCAGAATACCGGAAAGTACATCTCCGCTTCCTCCTGCTGCCATTCCGCTGTTTCCGGTTATATTAATATATGTCTGCAGCCGGTCCCCTGCCATAGATGATACTACGGTAGAAGAATCTTTTAATATGCAGATACAATCATGGGTTCCGGCAAAATCCTCCGCCGCTGCCACGATATCCCCCGTGATTTCCGTCCGGCTGATTCCTGTCATTCTGGACAATTCCAGAACATGAGGGGTAACGATTATATTTTCCCTCAGATGTTCGGATAAATTCCGGTGACTGCCGAGAATATTCAGTGCATCCGCATCCATGACCGTCGGAAGTTCCAGTTCCAGCACGGCCTTCACGGCTTCACAGGCGGCCTCTCCCTGTCCAAGACCCGGTCCGATCACTACTGCCCGGCAGTCAGACACCAATTCCCTGATACCGCTGCCTATATCCTTCTTTCCGTCTATATCTGCATAGATTGCTTCCGGCAGCATGGATTTCAGGATATTGGTAGTTTCTTTGGCAGAAATCACCTTTACAAGACCGGAGCCGCACAGATATGCGGCTTTGGCAGAAAAATACGCAGCACCCGACATACCGCCAAAACCGGCGATTACTGCCACTTTTCCATAGGTTCCCTTATTGGAGGCCTGCATTCGTTTCGGCAATCCCGGATTCTCCGTGGTACAAAAACCAAAAGAATCGCAATCTTTATCCGATAAAAAGGTATATCGAAGGGATTCCTGCCGGAAAATCTGTTGATATGCTTCTTTTCGAAATCCTATATCTGAAGTATATATTTCTCCGCAGTAATCTCTTCCTTTGGAAATTTTATGCCCCAGCTTTAAATTACCGAATGTGACCGTATAATCTGCCATAACGGCGGTTCCCATAGGTTGTCCGGTGTCCGTATTTAAACCGGAAGGAATATCGATGGAAACAACTGTGCTTTCCGACCGGTTGATTTTCTCTATAATATCCGCATACAAACCCTGAACCTCTCTGGAAAGGCCGATTCCGAATATCCCGTCTATGATAACAGCATATCCGTCAAACTCAGATATTTTCTCATCTCCATACTCTATCCGTATATCCGTATGCTTTAAAATTTCCAACTGTATGCGAAATTCTTCGGTTCCTTTCTCCGGTCTGCCCACAATGAGCACTGTCACCTGGTAGCCCATATCATCCAGAATCCTGGCTGCTGCCAGTCCGTCCGCTCCGTTGTTTCCCACATGGCATACCGCCAGAATTCCCGCTTCCGCATGGCATTTTTTATCAATCAGTCCGGCAACTGCCAAAGCCGCCCGCTCCATCAGGACGACTGAGGGGATTCCCATACTCCGGATGCAGTATTCATCTATAAATTTACTCTGTTTTCCCGATAAAATATATTGTTTCAAACCCTTAATTCCCTCCGTTTCCATCACGGGTTTCCTTCGCTTCCGCCACAGCCACCGCTGCAGCCAGCTGTTTCGTATCCGATATGGATACATAAATGCTGTCAATCCCAAGTGCCACCGCCAGTTCTTTCGCCCTGCCCTGAAGCTCCACATAAGGCTTTCCCATGTCGTCCCGCAGAACTTCAATCTCATTCAGGCGAAATCCCCGGATTCCCGTACCAAATGCTTTTGATACCGATTCCTTAACTGCAAAACTGCCTGCAAAAAAGGAGGGACGTTTACCTCCCAGTATAACTTCCCTCTCTGAAAACATTTTATGAAGTACGGATTCCCGTTCCACGATTGTCTCAAATCTGCTGATTTCTACAATATCATTTCCAATACCAACTATCATAATACCTCTGCATCATTCATTTATGTATATAATACTTCTAAGAATCAGAATCCGTTTTATGTTCCCGGTCAAAGATTTCCATAAACCTCGGTCCCAGCATATCATGCATATAAGAATATATCCTCTGATTCATCTCTTCTTTTTCCTGCTTAATGATCACATTCTTTTTTAATTCATCCCTGGTACGGTTTATCCACTCCGTCAGAACTTCAATCTGTCCGGCATTCCGGTCAAGTCTGGCATAACAGTCCTCTATGCTGGCATATAAAAGCGCTTCATTTGCCTTTAATAACTTATGTGGAATTTCCAAATCTTCGGTTTCCAGCTTTTCCATCTTCTCATTGATCTCCTGAATCAGCTTCTGGCTGGCTGACAGTTTTTTCTGTCTCAGGGCTTCTTTTTCATCTGTGGTTTCTTCCATATTCTGCACAATTTCATCCATCAGCTTTTTCTTTAATTTTACCAAATCTTTCAGTTCCTTGGAAACACGGCTTTCCGCCTTTATAATTGCCATGACCTCATTTTCCAGCTTCTTTATGTGATTGGACTTCTCTTCTGCCGGAAACAACTGATGCCATCTGTTATCCAACGGCAGCAACGGAACCTTTTTCATATTAATCTTTCCTGCATAAGAATATTCATTTATTGTTTTTCTAGCCACTGTAAGCACTCCTTTTTTGGAAATATCCGGCTGAACGGAGAATCCTCCGGTCAGTTTCAAAAACTACTGTATATCCTGATTTTCTACCCGTGTCAGGTTATAGGACAAACGCATCAGACTTTCTGACAAATGAACGTTTTCAACAACAATATGCTTTGGCAGATTCAAATCTGTATGCGCAAAATTCCATATCGCCTTTATCCCGTATTTTACCAGTTCTTCCGCCACATATACCGCTTCCAGTTTGGGAATGGTAAGTGCGGCAATATCAATATTATGTTTCACAATATATTCTTTTAATTCCTCCATTGGTTTTATTTTAATATTTCTTACGGTCTTACCCACCAATGCCGGATTTTTATCAAACATTCCGGTAACTACAAATCCTCTTCTTTCAAAATTGGCATAGTTGGCAATTGCCTGCCCCAGATTGCCGGAACCAATAATTATCATATTATGTTTTTTATCTACGCCCAGTATTTTCCCGATTTCCAGATATAAAAATTCCACATTATATCCGTATCCCTGCTGTCCGAATCCTCCGAAATTATTTAAATCCTGTCGTATCTGTGATGCGGTGACATTCATTTTCTTACTTAATTCACTGGATGAAATTCTCTCTATACCGGATTCCAGAAGTTCACCAAGATATCGGTAATATCTGGGAAGTCTTCTGACTACGGCTGTTGAAATTTCATTCTTAATCATATGGCACCATCCTCGTTCCAATTCTATAAACCAAATCTCATCACATTATAGCACAACTTTGACAATATTTAAACAAACATTTCAAAAAAAATAGAAAGCGGATTTACTTTTTAAGAAATATCCATTATATTAATAACAGGTTTTGGGCTTCTGCCCGGCCTGTGATAACATTTTAGAGATACATAAAGGAGTTTTTACCATGATTCTTTCCTGTAATAACATAAATCAGACCTTTGACGGCAAAATTGTTTTATCCGGTTGTTCCTTCCATATCGAGGACCACGAAAAGGCTGCCGTGATCGGTATTAACGGTGCCGGCAAGTCTACCTTATTCAAAATTATTACCGGTGAACTGACACCGGATTCCGGAGATGTAATTGTTTCAAAAGGTAAAACACTGGCATATTTATCCCAGCATCCGGATATTTCCGGCAGCCGGACCATTTATGATGAAATGCTGGAAGTGAAAAAAGATATCATTCAGACGGAACAGAACCTGAGGAAACTGGAGGCCGATATGAAACAGGCTTCCGGAGAAACCCTGGATGCCATGCTGGCAGAGTATTCCCGTTTATCCCACAGCTTTGAATTAAACAACGGCTACGCATATAAAAGCGAAATCACAGGTGTACTGAAAGGTCTGGGATTTTCGGAGGAGGATTTTGATAAGCCTGTCCGTACATTATCCGGCGGTCAGAAAACAAGAGTATTCTTAAGCCGTCTTCTGCTGTCGGAACCGGATATCATTCTTCTGGACGAGCCTACCAACCATCTGGATTTAAACTCTATTGCATGGCTGGAAACCTTTCTGGGTAATTACAAAGGAGCAGTCTTGATAATTTCCCATGACCGGTATTTTCTTGACCGGATTGTTACCAAAGTGATTGAAATAGAAAATACAAATGCCGTTACATATATGGGAAACTACAGCGATTATGCCGTTAAAAAAGAAAGTTTAAGAGCTGCACAACTAAAACAGTATTACAATCAACAAAAAGAAATCAGACATCAGGAAGCGGTCATTGAAAAACTTCGCTCCTTCAACCGTGAAAAATCCATCCGCCGGGCGGAAAGCCGTGAAAAACAATTAAATAAAATTGAACGGATTCAGAAACCGGTTGAGATTGACAGCGAGATGCATCTGAGCCTGTCTCCCCGGGTTTTAAGCGGAAATGATGTCCTGTCCGTAAAAAATCTTTCAAAATCTTTTGGAAAGCAACAATTATTTTCGGATATCAGTTTTGAGATCAAGCGCGGGGAAAAAGTAGGTATCATAGGAAACAACGGTACCGGAAAGACCACCCTTCTAAAAATCATCAACGGCCTGACGGACAGCGATACCGGTGAATTTACATTAGGTTCCAAAGTAAATATCGGATATTACGATCAGGAACATCATGTTCTGACCATGGAAAATACCTTATTCGAAGAATTGTCAGACACTTATCCTGACATGACGATCACGGAAATCCGGAATGTACTGGCCGCTTTCCTTTTTACCGGAGATGATGTAATGAAACACATATCCGAACTGAGCGGCGGGGAACGGGGACGGATTTCCCTGGCAAAACTCATGCTGTCGGAAGCCAACTTCCTGATTTTGGATGAACCTACCAACCATCTGGACATTGTATCCAAGGAAATTCTGGAGCAGGCCATTAACAATTACAGCGGTACCGTATTATATGTTTCCCACGACCGGTATTTTATCAATAAAACCGCCACCCGCATTTTGGAACTGACCAATCGGCAGTTTGTAAATTATATCGGTAATTATGATTACTACCTGGAAAAACATGAGGAACTGACTGCGGTCTACGCACCGGAATCCCCGTCGGTTTCCGCTTCCGGCGATATTTCGGAAACATCCGCCGCAAAAACCGATTGGAAATCCCAAAAAGAAGAACAGGCGAAACTCCGAAAAAAACAGAATCAGTTTAAAAAGACCGAAGAGGATATCTTTGTTCTGGAAGAAAGACTTTCCGAATTAAATGAGCGGTTAAATGATACCTCCATTGCTTCCAATGCCGGAAAACTGTTGGAGATTTCCACAGAACAGGAAGAAATTAATGCAAAACTGTCTTTGCTTTATGAACAATGGGAGCAGTTATCGGAAGAACTTGAAAACTAAATGCAGAGTTATCCACAATTTTCGTGCATTTTCTATTGTAAATGTGTATAATTTGTCAGACTTTTTAAAAATTAATGTTCAAATAGAGTTATTATTGTGTATAACCCTGTGGAAATTGTGGATAACAATTACAAAAAGTTATTCGAAACATTTGGATAAAAGAATTCACTTGTAATTTATGGTTGTATCTACTATAATAATTTTATATTTTGAATCGGATTTCCGGTACAATTCTTTGCCGGAACATCCGGCGGTATGAAGAAACAAATTATCTGAGAAAGGATGCCCGCTATCGTTTCTTTCATATACCGTGTATTTATCAGTAATTTACTAATGTATGGGCAGTTATCACTGATGTGATATTTGGTTTTATCATATGAATACAAAAAAAATTGTTGTTGCCCTTGGACGGAACGCTTTTGGCTCTACCCTTCCGAAGCAGCAGGAAAATGTAAAAAAAGCGGCGGCTGCCATTGCAGATTTAGTGGAAGCAAAATATGAAATCGTGATCACTCACAGCAACGGTCCCCAGGTCGGCATGATTCAGACAGCCATGACGGAGTTCAGCCGTCTGGACAATAAATATACGGTTGCTCCCATGTCTGTCTGCGGCGCCATGAGCCAGGGGTATATCGGTTTCGATTTACAGAACTCCATCCGGACGGAGTTGCTTCACAGAGGCATTTATAAACCGGTTTCCACCATTATCACCCAGGTAAGGGTAGACCCCTTTGACAGCGCCTTCCACAATCCTACCAAAGTAATCGGACGTTATATGACCAAAGAAGAGGCAGAACTGGAAGAACACAAAGGAAACTATGTCACATACGAAGAATCGGAAGAAGGAAAAGGTTACCGGAGGATCATCGCTTCTCCGAAACCGATTGACATCTATGAAATCGATGCCATCAAAGCGCTGCTAGATGCAAACCAGCTGGTAATCGCTGCGGGCGGCGGCGGTATTCCGGTTCTGGACCAGCGGACCGGTCTGAAAGGCGCCAGTGCAGTAATTGAGAAGGACTATACTGCCGCAAAACTTGCGGATATGATTCATGCCGATGCCCTGCTGATTCTCACCTCCAGCGATTATGTTTCCATAACTGACGAAAACGGAAATAAAAAAGAACTGGGTAAACTGAGTGTAGCGGAAGCAGGTAAACTGATGGAGGATAACAAACTGAATCCTCTGACCACCCTTCCAAAAATTGAAGCTGCCGTTAACTTTGTGGCTGCCGGAACCGGAAGAACAGCCATCATTACCAATCTGGAAAAGGCAAAAGCCGGTATCAATCTGAAAGTCGGAACCATTATTGAATAAATAAATTCGGCAATATAAAACGGAACGAACCTTAATCGTAAAAAAATTACGGTTCGTTCCGTTTTATTATGTCCTGCGGGGAATTTCCGTCTTATCGGAAACGGTTACATTCAAATTTTCTTCTGGTATCCACACAGTTCATCAGGCTGTTGTATCTGGTCTCCAGTTCTCCCTCGTCCACGGTTACGTCCAGCGCCGCCGCAATATCATCAATCAGACGGTGTGTCATCCGGTTTTTAATGCTGACCAATACATTTTTCTTTTCTTCAAATGTATCCGCATCCAAAAACTGCAGCAGATAGGGATTGGCTCCCTGCTGTTCGTTTTCATCGGTACCAGCAGCCTCTTCCTTTAATGTTTCATAAACTGCCGTCGGGTTCACAGCATGGCTGCCGTTATTCTGTACACCATCTTTTCCGCTCACCGGTTCCGCTGCAAATCCGGTTTTTTGTTCCGGAACTGTATCCTGTTTTCCATGAAATTCCGGCTCATAAAGCAGTTCAAACCGGTATTTTTGTCTGACTCTCGGATATTTTCTCCGGTCTACTTCGCTCAGAAACATATTCAGCGGTCTGGCATGAACCCTGAAATCTTCATAGAGTTTCTGATAAATGACCAGTTCTTCTCCTGTTTCGGAATGAACCGCAACTGTAAGAATCTGATATAAATTACCTTTAAAATGCCTGTAAATCTGTCCCGGACGCAGGACTCTCCTGTTATCTGCCATCTATACTATACCATCTCCTGTAATGTTGCTCTGACTGCCTTAATAAAGTCCTGACTGTTTAAAACAGCAGGATTTGGATTTGTTGTAATCAATGCAAGGTCTTTGGTCATTTTACCGTCTTCTATGGTCTTAATGCATGCCTGTTCCAGCTTATCGGCAAACTCTGACAGCGCTGTATTTCCATCTAATTCTCCGCGTTTTCTTAAAGCTCCCGTCCATGCAAAAATCGTAGCCACTGAGTTTGTGGAAGTTTCTTCCCCTTTCAGATGCTTATAGTAATGTCTCTGTACGGTACCGTGAGCCGCTTCATACTCATAATATCCATCCGGGGATACCAGTACGGAAGTCATCATGGCAAGGGAACCAAATGCAGAAGATACCATATCGCTCATTACATCACCGTCATAATTTTTGCAGGCCCAGATATATCCGCCCTCCGATTTCATTACACGGGCAACCGCATCATCTATCAGTGTATAGAAATATTCTATGCCGGTTTCTTTAAATTTATCCGCATATTCTGCCTCAAATATTTCATTAAAGACATCCTTAAAGGTATGGTCATATTTCTTGGAAATGGTATCCTTTGTGGCAAACCATAAATCCTGCTTTGTAGCCAAAGCATAAGTAAAGCAGCTCCGGGCAAAGCTTTCTATGGAGTTATTCAGGTTGTGCTGTCCCTGAATGACACCTGCACCCTTAAATTCATGGATTAACTCCCTTGTTTCCTTTCCATTTTCATCGGTAAATACCAGTTCTGCTTTTCCTGCTCCCGCAACTTTCAGTTCCGTTGCCTTATATACATCACCATAGGCATGTCTGGCAATCGTGATCGGTTTCTTCCAGTTCTTCACGCAAGGCTCGATTCCCTTAACGATAATCGGCGCCCGGAATACGGTTCCGTCTAAAATCGCACGGATGGTTCCGTTGGGACTCTTCCACATTTCCTTTAAATTATACTCTGTCATTCTTGCTGCATTCGGAGTTATGGTGGCACATTTAACTGCTACACCATACTTTTTCGTTGCTTCCGCAGATTCCGCCGTAACCTTATCATCCGTGGCATTTCTATGCTCCAGTCCCAAATCATAATATTCCGTATTCAGCTCGATGAACGGCAGCAACAACTCATCCTTTATCATCTTCCACAATATTCTTGTCATTTCGTCGCCATCCATCTCAACCAATGGCGTAGTCATTTTAATCTTTTCCATTAAAACTGCTCCTCCTGTTTTTTGTTTGAATCCTTTCCCGGACATTCATACAAACTAAGATAAAATTAATGATGGAATAAACGTAATCCTGTAAAGCACATTGCCATATTATATTTATTACAGGTCTCAATTACATTATCATCACGGATCGAGCCGCCTGGCTGTGCTACATATTTCACACCGCTCTTTTGTGCCCGCTCAATATTGTCTCCAAATGGGAAGAACGCATCGGAACCCAAAGCTACATCCTGCATGTTATCCAGCCATGCTCTCTTTTCTTCTCTGGTAAATACCTCCGGTTTTACCTTGAAAATATGTTCCCATGCACCGTCTGCCAATACATCCATGTAATCTTCACCAATATATAAGTCAATGGCATTATCCCGGTCCGCACGTCCGATACTGTCCACAAACTGTAATCCCAGTACCTTCGGAGACTGACGTAAAAACCAGTTATCCGCCTTGGAACCTGCCAGTCTGGTACAATGGATTCTGGACTGCTGTCCCGCACCGATACCGATTGCCTGTCCTCCTTTGGCAAAGCATACGGAATTGGACTGGGTATATTTCAATGTAATCAATGAAATAATTAAGTCAATTTTGGCTGATTCCGGAATCTCTTTATTCTCTGTCACCAGATTGCCCAGAAAATCGTCATCAATCACAAGTTCGTTTCTTCCCTGTTCAAAATTAATACCAAATACTTCTTTTCGTTCAATCGGATTCGGTTTATAATCCGAATTAATCTGAATTACATTATAATTTCCTTTTTTCTTTGCTTTCAGAATCTCCAGTGCCTCCGGCTCATAACCCGGTGCAATCACTCCGTCAGATACCTCCCGTTTAATCAGCTTTGCGGTTGCCACATCACAGACATCCGATAAGGATATAAAATCACCGAAGGAAGACATCCGGTCCGCACCTCTGGCCCTCGCATATGCATTGGATAACGGAGTAAACTCTTCCATGTCTTCTACCCAATATATTTTTTTCTCCACATCGGTAAGAGGAAGTCCTACTGCAGCTCCTGCCGGAGAAACATGCTTAAAGGAAGTCGCTGCCGGAAGTCCGGTTGCTTTTTTTAATTCACTGACTAACTGCCATCCGTTAAACGCATCCAAAAAATTGATGTATCCCGGCTTTCCGTTCAACACCTGAATCGGCAGCTCTCCCTCATTCATATAGATTCTGGAAGGTTTCTGATTCGGATTACATCCGTATTTTAATTCTAATTCTTTCATCAATCTTAACCTCTGCTTTCTTTCTATCTGTTTATTCACTCTATTTGTTCTTATTAAAAATCAGACTTTCGTACTTTCCTGTTGCAATATCAATATATCTTACAAATAAAGACACTTTATTGTCCTCATTTAAAGAATTCCATAAATCCTCTGCAAATTCTTTCATATCGTCCTTTACTACTATTAATTTAGGCTCGCCTTCAAAACTTGGAAGTGGATTTCCGTCGCACTTATATGTATGAATAAAATGTCCTTCTCCGGCTACCGGATTCATATAAGAAAACGTGTATCGGTTGCAGGCTTCCGGATTTCCGTTATTGCTCTTTAGAATCGACATGGCATAATTATATTCTCCATGTTCCATATGCAGGATTCCGGAAATTCTAGGGGTGTAATTCGGACCGTCAGGTTCAAATTCCCTGGTTCTCAAGGACTGCTCAAAGGTCTGCTGCTTATCCATTAATTCATAAATGGTATCGGTCTGGTCGCCGTTGGTTACGATGGTCTTGTTTCCCAAAACCCTTACCGGTGCATATATGATAAGGCTCGGGTCCGTTAATTTGGAAGGGTCAAAAGCTTCCGTACGGATTCCCTGTCCATCTTCCACAAAAATTCTATTCCGGCTGTTTTCGCTTCTTCCCATTATGAAATATGCAGTAACCGCTTTGGTGCCATCCGGTGTTTTACCAATGATAATTCCTCTGCCCGGATACGCATTCTCTTTCAGTTCCTTTTCAATTGAAATCATTTCCATTCGTTCAAAGACCTCCTAATGTATGTGTTTTCATAGATTGTATTATCATACCATTATTTTAAATATTTTACAATAGAATACTATTCAGACAGAGTTGTTGTTCGATTATAATTATCTGAAACAGACGCATGTATGCCCGGTGAAATTGGTTCAATATTCCACTACAGACAGAAGGAAGTTCTAAGTGTCCTGCGACAGGTATTCTCAAATGGACGCTACCGGCGGATATTCGGCATCCTGCCTCAAATCCGCCTTTTTCTGACCTCGTGTCAGAAAATAGCTGATATTTTAGCAGAACACTTAGAACTTCCAATCTGTCTTCCGTAGTCACATTGAACCAATTTCACCGGGCATACATGCTGTGTGCTGGCAGAATTTACAATAGAAAATATCAATCATCTATATTTTGTCTGAGTAAGTCATGTGGAAAGAACATAGTTGATTCTGGAAATCTGGTAGAGAACAGCAGATGTGGAGGCTTTCGGACACCGGTTGGCGATTTTCGAAAGTCTCCACATCTGCGTCCGGCAAGCCAAATCTCCAAAGCAGCAATCTAACCACAACAACTCTGTCTGAATAGTTTCTTAAACTATAATATTTGAAAAATCATTCTATCTATGATATGATTCTATTTGTATTTAATATCTCACCAGGCTACGTTTATCCCAACCGCCTGAATATTTTATCTTTGAAAGGATTACCATGATTGCAGAAGAAATTAAAGATTTAAAAAGATTCATGAACTCCCTGCTTGCCTCCGATAAATTTGATACCTTTCTGGTAAACAGCATCAGCATTACTACCTATAATACCTTCCAGATTGACGGACATATCTGCAGAGAGTTCTATTCCGAAGATGAATTTAACGAATTAACCCATCAAAAATTAAGCAGTTACGGAACGCTCCGGCCTATTTGTTATAACCTGATCAAAGGACATAAAACGCCGGTAAAAATGAAAATTATCTTTGCCATGAGTGAATCATTTATAAATTCACTGATTGATTCCGTTGAAACCACCCTTACCATCAATGACATCAATGAACTGTTTATCAATATAAAATATGAAAACGGTACGGCAAGCTGTGTGACCGGCACCTCATTAAAAATATTTACAATGGATAAATCTCTGGAGCATGCATTTGATAAATATATCTCTGAATTTATCTCTGCTCTTTTCTGATGGATTCTTTTAAAAGATTCTGAACGGAGGATAAAACCGGTACTGCTTCCTCGAAGTCAGTTTTCTTCAAAATAATACCTAAAATACTGCTCTTTTAAAGTTTTATAGGATCCCCTTGGCAGATAGATTTTCTTTCCGGTACCAAAACGGATATTCTGGGCATTCAGGCTGTCAATATGACCAAGATTCACAACATAGGCAATTCCTACTCTTACAAACTCCTGATACATGGAAAGTTTTTCATAAATTTTCGCCATGGTTATGCGCAGCAAACACTTTCTGCCGTCTGCCAGATGTAAAAACTGTGTCTTTCCCTGGGCTTCACAGTATTCAATATCATTTATTGCAATCCGCTGAATCCTTCCCTCAATCCGCAGCAGCAGATATTTTCTGTGCTCTTCCTCAATCTCCTCCAAAAAACTGTCTAATATAGGAAACAATACTTCTTTGGATACCGGTTTCACCAAATATTGCGATGCCTTCACACCAAATGCTGCTAAAGCGTGTTCTTTCGATGTGGTAAGAAAAATAATCCTTCCTTTGTTTCCCATTTCCTGCAATTCTTTGGCTGCCTCAATCCCTATCATTCCAGGCATATATATATCCATCAGAATCAAATCCGGCATATAATTTTTTTCTCTGACTGTATCCAGCAGTTCATCTGCGCTTTCAAAACGTCGGATTATCAATTTCATTTCAGGATTTTTTTTCTCATAGCTAATCAGCATTTGTTCCGTTTTATTTAATTCTGTAGTCTCATCATCACAGAGTGCTATCTGATACATTTTCAGACTCCCTTCATATCTATATATTTTTAGGTAATTGTGAAACTCATAGTCACAGGCTAGAAGTTTCAGCGTCTTGCGACTTTGGGCGAACTATTTTGTCCGACCAACAGAGTGAAAGCGAAACTTCTAACCTGTGACTATGAATTTCACTATCATCTACTATATATTTTTATTTAATTTTCCATCTGCCGGAGGAATATTCATGAGCAGCCGAAAAACAAAGAGCCCGTTATCGTTTCTGAAATCATACTCCCCATCATAATTAGCTGCTGTTTTAATAATGCTTAGCACGCCGATACCACCCGTAAATTCCGGTTTAGGCTGTCCGTTTTTTAATTCGGTTTCTGCCCGGCAGGTATTACGGCAACAGATAACCAGTTTATTTTTCTTTCTTTTAAGCATAAGATGAATAAAACATTCTCTGTCTTTCGAGTGCTTTTTAACTTCAATACAGGCATATATGGCATTTTCATAAGCATTTGCCAGTATTGTCACCAAATCAATATTTGGTATAGTCAGATTCCTGCCCAATTCTACATCCAGAGTAACCTTTATCTGCTCCTTTTTTGCTTTTACGGTATATGCCGAAAGAATATTATTGACAGCGGTATTGGCACAGATTGATTCCAAACTGCCGCTGTCCGTTTTCTTATTATATTCTTTTAAATACCGCAGCAGTTCTTTATTTTGTCCTCTGCGGGCAAACTCTGCTATTACTGCATTATGGTGCCTTGCATCATGGCGGATCCTTCTGCCGTACTCCACAGATTCTTCCAAAAATTCCATATTTCTTTCCAGCAGTCTCTGATTCATTTTCATCAACTGATTCTCTTTCTGATATTCCTTTTCCTGACCGATATGAAGATAAAGCCGGAACACCAGAAACTGAAGGGCTCCGGTCAGATAAAAGTTTATGGCCATTTGAAACAGGCGATATGGTGTCTGTGTCTTAATTCTTGGATTTAAAATAAACCCGATTCCGAAAAGGATACTGATGATCATAACGGTAACACTCATCCGATCCAGTTCATTTTCCACATAATAACCAAACCCACGGATGGCATATTTTATTTTTTTCTCTATAAAGACTGTCATAAGCACAATCAGAAAAATTCTTGTAATAATATCTGCCCAAACATTTCTGTTAAAAATCAGAATAGATACTTCCAGTCCGCTCACAAGAAATACTGCCAGCAGATAAAATGTAAGAGCCAGTTTGTACACCAAGAGGTAGATATGCCCGTTGCTCATACATATGGCAAAAATGGAAAAACAAAGAAACATTACAAATGCCACCAATTTTACACAGCTCTCCCGGTCAGCCACATACCAGATACACGCCGACATGACCACTGCTACACTAAAACAGCCATAACCGATAATCATCTTTTTTCTTTCATATCGCGGTTCGCTCATCAGATTAAACAATATTATGACTCCTGCAAGGCTGACGGAAAAACGAATAAATGCTATATATACCGGACCACCTAACATGACTTTACGTGCCTCCTACTATCCTCATGATTGCTCAAATTATTATACTCTGAAAGAAGCTACCGTCTGATTTAAAAGTTCACTTAACCGGAACAATTCTTCCATCTGTTTTACCACTGCCCCGGAATTATCATTGGATTTTTCTGCAGACTGTTTTATACTTTCCATAAACTCCGCTATTTCACCCGCAAGACCGGTAATTGCAGCAATGGATTCATTGATGCCTGCCATGCTGGCGCTCATCTCTTCAGAAGCAGCTCCCAGATCTTCGGAAATATCATTATAAAATATGGCATCCTTTTGATATACTTCCGCAAGTTCGGTCATTCCCCTATAATCTTTCATCACTTTTCCATTCATGAATTCCAATAACTTTCCTGAACTCTCCGACAGAAAAGCAACATTATGTACAACCCCTTCCGTCACCTGACGAATCTTATCCACAGCCTGTTTGGAATTGTCCGCCAACTGCCGGATTTCATCTGCAACAACGGAAAATCCCTTTCCTGCTGCACCTGCTCTGGCTGCTTCTATGGATGCGTTCAATGCCAGAAGATTTGTCTGGGCACTAATGGCAAGAATCTCATCGGTCAGAGTGTTAATCTCCCGTACCCTCTGACTGTCGGTAATCGCTTTTTCCAAATCTTCTTTCGTCTCCCGGTAAAGCGCCACGGCTTCTTCCGCAGACTGTCCGGAAGTTTCACGCTGCTTTCCGGCCCGCTCCATAATGCTGCCGGACTGTTCTGCGGCTTCCCCTGCCTTTTTCGCTACATTTTCTATAGCATCTCCCAGTTCTCTTCCGTTGTTCATAATTATGGCTGTCAATTCCCTTGCCTGAACCGTCTGTGCCGTTACCCGGCCCACCAGACCGGAAATACCTGATATTTCCTGATTCAGTTCCGTCATCTTTCCGGATGTGCTTTCGGCAATTGTACTGATATTTCCTGCCTTCTGTTTCGTATTCAGGATAATCTCCCGAATCTGCTGTCTGACCTCCACGGTCGCGGTTCGAATCTGCTCTGTTTCATTTTTATATTCTTTCGGAATCGTTTTTTCTATCACGGTTTTTTCCGAAAAATCTCCGGATGCAAACTGCTTTAACATCTGTATCGGCGCTAACATCTTTCCAATCAGACCTGCCATAAACAATGCCACAAATACGATAACAATAAGTGAAATTACAAGCGCTACTGCAATCATGGTAAGCAGGGAACCCCTAATATTGGCGCTGGGCACTACGACTCCCAGTTTCCAGCCGCTGCCCTCAATATCAGCGGCCGCAAAATAACTCATACTTCCGTCATAATCCTTAAGCTTTTTTACACTGTTGTCCGTTCCCTCGATAAGCCCTTTCAGCCCCGGCATTATATCCGTTACTGCAACTGCCGTATTATCCGTCGGTTCATATTCCCTGTTTTCGTGTGCCACATATTGTCCGCTGCTGTCTGCCAGAAAACCATAGACACCCTTTTCATAATTGATGCTTCCTGTGAGATCCGTAACCGTACCAAGAGTTACATCCAATCCGATTACTCCTGCCAACTCGCCGTCTATGTAAACCGGCGCCGCAATCGTTGTGCACATCTGATTTGTCATCACATCCCAATAAGGGTCTGTCACTATAACAGTCCCTTCTTCCTTTGCCTGTTGATACCACCCCCGCTGTACCGGGTCATAGCCTTCCGGAATCTCTGCCTCTCTGTTGGACTGGATAAACCTGCCGTCTTTTGTTCCGCAATACAGATTTAGAATTTCCTTTCTGCCGTCCGCATGGATATCCACTACTGACTGAATAAATTCCGTATCCGTCTTTTTCCCGGCCTGTAAACTGTCTGCCGTACCGCCTGCCAGCATTTTTTCATTTTCAATCCATGTGTTGATCTCCTCCGCATATTTATCCGCATTCAACTGCAGAGCCTGCGTCTGGTCCTGAATCAAACGCTTTCCTGCAACTGTGATAATTCCCGCTGTAGTCAGAAGAATACTGGCTACCACAATACCTATTACACTAAATGTAAGTCTCCCTTTAATTGTCTTCAGCAAGATTTTGCACCTCATTTCATATAAATTTATTAATCTGTTATTCAAACAAAACGGCCCAGTCTGTCCTTTTCCTTTTTATTCTCTCCAAAATTATACAATATAGAAAAGCGGTTCTTTGGTTTTTGGAACAATTCGCACTTTTTCTGGTATATTTTGCATATAAATTATTCGTCATTGACGCATAAGCCGTTTTTTGTTACACTGATTTTCGACATTTTAACATATTATCCGCCCTTAATGGGATTGATTGCAAATGTGGTATCATTTTTTGCAAAATTGGTGAAGGAGGAAACAAAAAAGTGCAGATACGGATTGCCCTGTGTGATGACGAAACGTCATGTCACGAAACAATAGAAAAATTATTAAAAGATTATAAACAGACAGCTTCTCTATTCTCTTTTGGGCTCTCATGCTTTTCTTCCGGCAGGAAACTACTGGATTATATTGATGAAAATGGAACTTTTGACCTCTACATACTGGACATCATTATGCCGGATATGAACGGCATCCGGCTGGGCTCCGCCTTGCGGGAACGGTATGATGATGGTATGATCATCTATCTGACCTCATCCCCTGATTTCGCAGTGGAATCCTATAACACAGACGCCCTGCATTATCTCCTGAAACCTGTTAACGGCAGCCGTTTTTCCTTATGTATGGATAAAGCCCTAAGCCGCCTGAACCATCTCCGGGAGAAAACCGTTTCCATCAAAACACCCTGCTCCACCCGCATCGTTCCTATCCACAATATCCTCTATGCGGAACGCGTGAAACGCTCTATCTGCTATTATCTGAATGACGGTACCACGATAAACAGTGTATCTTCCTGCGGTACCTTCCTGCATGCCGCCGCACCGCTTCTTGCATACAGCAGCTTTCTTGCCGTCGGCTCCTCTTTCGTGGTAAATCTATACCATGTAACGGAAGTTACAAAATCCGATATGCTGCTGACCGGAGGATATCTGGTGCCCGTTCCCCGCCGCACCTATGAAACCGTTAAATCCAAATGGGCGGATTACTGGCTTGATAAAGGAGATATTCATGTTATTTGAAAATAATATTCCATATGCCACATTAAAAACATTACTGATCGTCGTCGGTACGCTGGGCATGATGTGTTCCACAACTAAATTTAAACACAGTAGAAAAAGGATTGCACTGATCCTTTTTCTATATCTGTGCTATGTATCTGTTTCCAGCGCCGCCATTATTGTCCTGTTTGGCTACACTTTCTTCTTACGGATTTTTCTGCTTACCATTTCCGCCCCTGCCGTTTACCTGGTCTTCCGGCTGGCAGGAGATCAGCCTTCCAAAGCCGTGTTTAACTATGCGACGCAGATTTTATTTTCCCTCTATGCAGCCGCAAGCATTACTTTGATCAACACTGCCATCCACGGAGCGGAAAGAACCGACTTTCTGATTCGTCTGGCTGTCTATAGCATTATCGTTTTATCGGAGTACCGTTTTCTGCGCCGCCCGTTTCTGCAGATTTCCGCCATTACCAAAAACGGCTGGCTGATACTGGCCCTGGTTCCCTGCTCCTTAATGGTTCTTTCCGTGGCTCTGGCTTCCTATCCGGTTCCCTATACGCAGAATCAGACAGGGGTTATGTTTGTCTATCTGCTTGGCGCAGTTATCGTAATCATCTATTTTGCCCTTTTTCAATATCTGTTCATACAGTATCGATTCCAGACAGCAAAACAAAATCTGGAGTTTTTGGAATTTCAGGTGGAAAATCTGAAAGATAAAATTGCATTGGATGCCAAAACTGAGGAAAAATCCCGGATTGACAGGCATGATACCCGTCATAGGTTTCAAACGGTAGCTTCTCTGCTGGAAAACGGGAAAACTTCCGAAGCCCTCGACTATATTTCCCGCTCCGTTCCATTGTTTCAGACTGAAGTGCCTGTGACATATTGTAAAGATATACTTTTAAATGCAACCCTGTCCTCTTATTTCGGGCAGGCCAGAGAATCGGGGATTGAACTGGAAACGCACCTGTCCCTTCCTGATTCACTTCCGGTGGATTCCGGCGAATTTTCCATTGTTCTGGCAAATGCGCTGGAAAATGCCATAAAAGCCTGCCGCCTGCTGCCGGAAGGACAGAGAAAAATCATCTGCAAGTGCATTTATAAACCAAAGCTGATGCTGGAAATTTCCAATACCTTTGGCAATACCGTTATATTATCCAAAAGCGGCATCCCGGAATCAAAAGAAGAGGATCACGGAATCGGTACCCGCTCCATCATGGCTTTCTGCAAAAAATACGATGCCTTTTGTTCCTTTACGGCAGAAAACGGATGGTTTACTTTAAAAGTAGTATTATAAAAGCGAAACAAAAGCCGCCGTAAAATAATCAGCACTCTTTCTCGATGAGTGCTAATTTCTTCTTGACATTTTATTTTGCTGGTATTAAACTATGCTTATGCGATTTAGTTTTAAGGAGGTACTATACAATGGAAAACCTACATGGTAATTTATCAATTAACAGTGACAATATTTTTCCTATTATCAAGAAATGGTTATATTCGGACCATGATATTTTCTTTCGGGAACTGATTTCTAATGGCTGCGATGCCATCACAAAATTAAAAAAATTAGATATGATGGGAGAATACGAAATCCCTGAAGACAATGAATTTAAGATCCGGGTGATTGCCGACTCCAATGAAAAAACTCTTACCTTTATAGATAACGGTATCGGCATGACGGCAGATGAAGTTGAAGAATATATTAACCAGATCGCCTTTTCCGGTGCAGAAGCATTTTTAGCCCAATACAAGGATAAAACCAATGAAGACCAGATCATCGGTCATTTCGGTCTCGGTTTTTATTCCGCATTTATGGTAGCCGATAAGGTAACCATCGATACTCTTTCCTATAAAGAAGGGGCTGCTGCCGTTCATTGGGAATGTGACGGCGGTACGGAATTTGACATGAGCGACAGTGACAAAACCCAGCGCGGTACGGTCATCACCCTCTATCTGAACGAAGACAGTCTGGAATTTGCCAATGAATACCGTGCCCGTGAAGTTATGCAGAAATACTGCTCTTTCATGCCGATTGAAATTTATCTGGAAAACCCAAATGCCGAACCTGCCTACGACACCATTGATAAGGATGAGGTTACGGAAAAAGATACCGTGATTGAAACAATCGTGGAAGAAGCAAAGACCGAAGAAATCGAAAATGAAGATGGTACAAAAGAAATAAAGGAAATTTCTCCTGCTTCCGAAAAAGTCAAAATATTACGGCGTCCGGTTTCCATCAATGATACCAATCCTCTTTGGGCCAAGCATCCAAACGAATGCAGCGAAGAGGAATATAAAGACTTTTACCGCAAGGTATTTAATGACTATAAGGAGCCTTTGTTCTGGATTCATCTGAATATGGATTATCCGTTTAATCTGAAAGGTATCCTGTATTTTCCAAAGCTAAATACCCAGTATGATACCATCGAAGGTACGATTAAGCTATATAACAATCAGGTATTTATTGCCGATAATATCAAAGAGGTAATTCCTGAATTCCTCATGCTGTTAAAAGGCGTCATTGACTGTCCGGACCTTCCGCTGAATGTTTCCAGAAGCGCCCTTCAGAATGACGGTTTTGTAAAGAAAATTTCTGATTATATTACAAAGAAGGTAGCAGACAAACTATCCGGTATGTGTAAAACCGAGCGGGAATCCTACGAAAAATATTGGGACGACATCGGTCCGTTCATTAAATTCGGTTGCTTAAAAGATGAGAAGTTCTGTGAAAAAATGAACGATTATATCTTATTCAAAAACATTGATAAGGAATATCTGACACTTCCGGACTGTCTGGCTAAGAATGAAGAAAAGCATAAAAATATGGTCTTCTATGTAACGGATGAAATCCAGCAGAGTCAGTATATCAATATGTTCCGGGAAGAAGGCATCGATGCGGTCATCTTAAACCATAACATTGACGAACCGTTTATCAGCCATCTGGAACAGAAAAACGACGGCGTAAAATTCCTTCGTATCGATTCCGATTTAAATGATTCCTTTAAAGATGAAATCAGGGAAGATGACGAAGAGTTTAAGAACACCGCCGATTCCCTCACCGAGATTTTCAGAAAAGCTCTGAATAATGAAAAACTGGATGTAAAAGTGGAAAAATTAAAGAATGAATCCATTTCTTCCATGGTCACTCTTTCCGAAGAAAGCAGACGTATGCAGGACATGATGAAAATGTATGGCATGGCCGGTATGAATCCGGATATGTTCGGAACAAACGTTACTCTTGTTTTAAATGCAAATAATACGCTTGTAAAATATATTCTGGAACACAAAGAAAGCGATCATACAGACATGATGTGCGAACAGCTTTATGATTTAGCCTTAATCAGTCATAAACAGCTTTCTCCGGAAGAAATGACAAAATTCATTGCACGCAGCAACGAGATTATGATGTTGCTTACAAAATAAAATCAGATAAAAAACAGGCGATCACACCTTATCCAAATAGGTGTGATCACCTGTTTTTTTTATATAGCCGTTTCTAATAATCATATTGGGGAGGATCCCACAACACAATCTCTTTTCTGTCCAGAGAATCCTGAACCATTATGGTTCTCTGATTGGAAGAACCCTTAAATCTCAGATTTACATTTTTCAGTTCGGCAATAAATTTTCCGTCCACCATAACGTCAAAATATGATACCAGCTCCCTGGTTTCCGGTACGGTGTCAAACATGGTTTCCACAATATCCCTGTCAAACAGGAAACCGGTAAAACACCATATGGTTTTCTCCGGATACACTTCCTTTACCCTTCGGACCAGCGGAAGCAGCCCTTTCTGATTAGCCGGTTCCATGGGTTCGCCGCCTAACAATGTCAGGCCGGCTATATAGGAAGGTTTCATATATTCAATCACTGTTTCAATGGTTTCTTCGGTAAAAGGAGTTCCGTAATTAAAATCCCAGGCCACTTCGTTAAAACAATCTTTACAGTGATGATTACATCCGCTGACAAACACGGAAATCCTTACCCCCGGCCCATTGGCTACGTCATACTGCTTGATATCTGCATAATTCATATTGTACCAACTTTCCTGCCGTTAAATATGAAGCACTCTCGATTTTATTTCTTTGGTCTTTCCCACATTCCAGAAATTTTCACCCAGATAGCCGCAGGTTCTTCTTGTTACATTCATTTTCGAATGGTCCTTGTTATGGCATTGCGGACATTCCCACTCCATATCTTCATTGATGGTAATCTCTCCGTCAAATCCGCATTCATGGCAGTAATCCGATTTGGTATTAAACTCTGCATACTGAATGTTATCATAAATATATTTTACCAGTTCCTCCAATGCCTCCAGATTATTTCTCATGTTTGGTATCTCTACATAGGAAATTGCACCTCCGGAAGAAATATCCTGAAACTGACTTTCAAACTTAAATTTGGTAAATGCATCGATTTTTTCCCTGACATCCACATGATAGGAATTGGTATAGTATCCCTTATCGGTAATATCTTTCACATCTCCAAACCGTTTTTTATCAATGTTTGCAAACCGATAGCAGAGACTCTCTGCCGGAGTACCGTAAAGTCCAAATCCGATTCCTGTATTTTCCTTCCAGGTATCCGTTGCGGAACGCAGCCGTTTCATTACCTTCAGGGCAAATTCCAGTCCCTCCGGTTCCGTATGACTGACACCGGTCATAAGTTTTGTTACCTCATAAAGTCCGATATATCCCAATGATATGGTAGAATATCCGTCATGCAGCAGCTTGTCTATGGTTTCATTTTTTCCCAGACGGGCAATGGCACCATACTGCCAGTGA
Organism: uncultured Lachnospiraceae bacterium; assembly: GCA_910583605.1. GTDB lineage: Bacteria > Bacillota > Clostridia > Lachnospirales > Lachnospiraceae > Bovifimicola. The sequence goes on along the minus strand of CAJTXN010000009.1, from coordinate 73,942 downwards.
ATCGGGCTGACGCTGGATAAGGTTCCCTCCAATGCATAATGCCTGCACATCAGCGCTTCAAAACAAAGAGCCAGCCGCTCCTCTAACAGCTGCCAGAACAGCTCTTTATCTCCTCTGGCAATCAGACCGATCTGCGGAAGATTCAGACTTACAACGCCCTGATTAAATCTTCCCTCCCATTTATAATTGCCGTTCTCATCTTTCCATGCGCTTAAGAAACTTCTGCATCCCATACAGCTGAACACGTTTCCTTCATAATTTTCCCGCATTTTCTTTGCAGATATATAATCCGGATACAACCGTTTGGAAGAACACTTCACCGCCAGTTTCGTAATGTAATCATACTTCCCGCCGTTCAGACAGTTATGCTCATCCAGCACATAGATCAGCTTCGGGAATGCCGGCGTCACAAAGACTCCCTTTTCATTCTTGATGCCTTCCAGTCTCTGACGCAGAATCTCTTCGATTATCATGGCGTTTTCTTCTATATATTCGTCATCTTTTTCCAGATTCAGAAACAGTGTTACAAACGGAGACTGTCCGTTTGTGGTCATCAGGGTATTAATCTGATACTGAATGGTCTGAACGCCGGAGCGAAGCTCATCATGGAGTCTGTCATCAATAAACTGCTCCATCAGCCCTGCCGGAATCTGGTCTTTATATTTTTCCATATAATGTTTTTTATATTTTTCCCTGCTCTTTCTCAGATATTTTCCCAAATGCCGGATATCCACCGACTGTCCGCCGTACTGACTGGATGCTACTGCTGAAATAATCTGTGTCACAACCGTACATGCCACCTGAAAACTTTTCGGGCTTTCAATAAGCTTGCCGTTCATTACCGTTCCGTTATCCAGCATATCCCCAATATTGATCAGACAGCAGTTAAATATGGACTGCAGAAAATAATCCGCATCATGAAAATGAAGCACACCTTCTTCATGTGCCTTTGATATCTTTTCCGGAAGAAGCATACGCTTGGTCAGGTCCTTGGAAACCTCTCCCGCGATTAAATCTCTCTGGGTGGATGCCACTGTTGCATTTTTATTGGAATTTTCCTCCATTACGTCCTTATTGCTGTTTTTAATCAGACTTAAGATCGATTCATCCGTGGTATTGGCTTTCCGCACCATTTCTCTTGTATAACGGTATATGATATAGGTCTTGGCAAGCACGTACTTTTTCTCTGCCATCAGCTTTTGTTCAATAATATCCTGGATATCCTCTACCTGCATTTCATCAAACCCGCGGTTTTCAATGGATGCCACAATATTATAAATTTTTTCCTCACTGACTTTTTCATGTGCCTCTACTTCTTCATTGGCTTTCTGAATAGCTAAGACAATCTTATTCCGGTCGTATTCCACACGGCGGCCGTCTCTTTTTATTACTTTCATAATTGCAAAAATCCTCCTTCATACTTCAGGCAGATATACTGCTTCTTTGCCTGATCAAAAACATACAATGTTTTAAACCTGCTTCATTATACCACCTGTATTTTCTTTTGTCTACTAAATATAGGATTAAATTTATGTTTACACACAATATATTGTGTGTTATATGTAAACCAAAAAAACCCTTTGTAAATAGGCATTTCCCTTGTTTTCCCGCAAACTGGTATGGTTAATTTTTCAATAACTGGCTATTTAAAAAAGGTCAATTTGTGGTAATCTCTATACAGACCGGTCAATCATCAGATTTTTTAGGAGGAAATAAAACTTTTATGATTCAAACGGAAAAACAAAAAAAACCAGATACAAAAACCATGGCGCTGGCTGCAGTTTTTACCGCGCTTACTTATGTGTTTACCGCATTTATCAATATCCGTCTTCCCATTACCGCCAACGGCGGACTGATTCATCTGGGAAATATACCTTTATTTATAGGCGCTGTTGTATTTGGAAGCTCTGTTGGCGCCATATCCGGCGGATTCGGCATGGCTCTGTTTGACCTTCTCTCCGGCTGGACGGTCTGGGCTCCCTTTACCCTAGTCATAGTTGCCCTGATGGGTTATTCCGTGGGAAAGATTGCAGGCCGGACATATTCCATGAGCCGGATTGTCATGGCAATAATCGTTGCAGGCATTATCAAAGTTGCCGGATATTATGCCGCCGAAGTTATTTTATACGGAAGCTTTGCCGCGCCGTTGACTTCCATACCGGGAAATATCCTGCAGATCTCGGCGGCGGCCGTAATTGTAATCCCAATTGCACCGCTGTTAAAAAAAGCGGCGGCCGGAATCTTATATACTACATAGTTACAATAAGCAATTGTATGAAACTTCGGGCCTGTGACTATGAGTTTCGCAATCAGCTATATAAAAATGAAAGGATGTTTTTATTAATATGGAAGATACCAGATATAAATTAATGACACCCGGTCCGACACGGGTTGCCGAGAATGTCAGAATGGCAAGGTCCCTTGCCTGTACAAATCCTGATCTGGATATAGAATTTTACGATTTTTATAAAGAAACCTGCGAGCTGATCAGTTCCCTGCTTCATACCCGGAACGAAACCCTGATATTAGGCGGCGAGGGTATCCTGGGGCTGGAAGCGGCATGCGCAGGTCTGACAGAACCCGGAGACAGGGTTCTGGTCATCGACAACGGTTTATACGGAAACGGTTTTAAAGATTTCGTATCCTTGTACGGAGGTGTTCCTGTCCTTTATACGGCTGACTACCATGAAACCATTGATGTCGGTAAACTGGAAGCCTATCTCGCCGCAGACCACGATTTTAAATATGCAACCCTTGTTCACTGTGATACTCCCAGCGGTATGCTGAATGATATAGGCAGAATTTGTCCCCTGTTAAAAAAATACGGAATTCTCACTGTTGTGGATTCCGTATCCGCCATGTTCGGTGAATATGTTAATGTGGATGAATTTCAGATTGATTTTCTCTGCGGTGGTTCCCAAAAGGTGGTTTCCGCTCCTGCGGGACTGACCTTTGTCACCGTCAGTCCTGACGCAAAATCCGCCATGCATGCAAGAAAAACACCGATTGCATCTTTTTATGCCAATATTACCATATTTGATGATTACTATGAAAAAAAATGGTTTCCTTATACCATGCCCATCAGTGATATTTATGGTCTGCGTACCGCTTTTGATAATATACAGGCGGAACCGGATATCGTCGGCCGCCATGCGGCTGTTGCTTCCCACGTCCGGGAGGTTCTTTCGGAAGCCGGCTATACCTTTTATCAGAACAGTGGATTTTCCAATACCGTTACCGTCATAAATGTACCGGAAGGCTTTACCACAGAAGATATCTTAAATACCTGTAAGGACAACTACAATATTATGCTGGCCGGTTCTTTCGGCGCCTTAGCCGGAACCGTTATCCGAATCGGACATATGGGGGAAAATGCACGATTGGTATATGTGGACGAGGTATTGGATATCCTCTGCGGCCTGCTGAACAATAACCGCCACTGAGTTACTGCAGTTCCATATAGAGCAATGCTGCCAGAGGTTCCATTGCATTTTTTACTTCTTCAAAAGTATTGGTCTGGGCTCCCACTTCGATCAGCATGGACTTCGGCCGCAGGTGCAGATTATACTGGTATGCCTGTATGTAGTTTCTTCTGGTAAATCCTTCAAAATACTCTTCTGCCAGTACCTTCATCTGCAGGCTCATGGCAAGATTCTGGGAACGATACGGATTATAAAGATAATCGATTTCCCCTACCCCGTTTAAGCGGCTGATGCCGTTAAAAAACATGATTTTTGCAGTTGGCTTTCCGTTTACGGTAGTAACCAGATGATTATTTTCATTGACACCGTCCCGGTGAATGTCCAATACCACCTCAATGGAAGGATAATCTGCCAGTATCTGGGAAATTCTGTTATAGGCATAATCATATGCCTTGCTTCTGTCCAATACTCCATTGACATAATCAAAGGAATCTTCTATATGTATAACGTTATAGCCATACTGTTCCGTCAGCAATTGCGTCAGGTAGTTTCCAACACCGACGATTCCGGTATTCCGATCCTCCGGATTGCTGTCCGCAAACGCTTCCATTCCGTGGGTATGGTAGATCAGTATCTGCGGCTGGCTGTTGTCCTGCTGCATTTTCAAATCCACCGCCATCAGGCTTTGTGCATTCAGATCCTCCGGAGTAATCGTTGTACTGGATACTACCGTATAATAATTTGCCATTAAAAAATCAAAGGTCAGAAGATTTGTATCGATCTCCTTTACCTTTGCAGGCAGAGTCACATGATTTCCTGCCGGCTGGGTACCGGGACTCTGTGTCTCCGGCGGCTGGGGTTCACCGGTTTCCTGCGGTACTTCTTCGCCACTTGTTGCCGGTTCCGCAGGGTTACTGTCTGCCGTTGATTCCGGCTGGCTCTCACCAGCAGGATTGCTTTCCGGATTTCCGGTAAGTTCATTTCCCGTATGCTTTCCGGCACTGGCCATATCCTGTACAGCCTCTTCATTTGTAAGTTCGCTGTCCCCAAGAAAGTAATATTCAGGTCTCTGTGCCACATTGACTGCCACCGTTTGTTCTATATAGGAACTGAAAGGTGTATTCAGCATATCTTTTACCATCCGGCCCATAATATGCGCTTCTGAATCAAATCCTGTATTTACTTTATGTACATATTCCGCAGAAGGTACACCGTGAAGTATCATTTTCTTCATATACTGATAAATATCATCTTCAGCCGCCAGATTCGGAATCACCGGTTTTATCATGGATATCACGATATATAACAGCAGGCTGTAAATAATAAACGTAACCAGCCTGCTTTTTCCTGTCATTGAATGATTATGCAAAACTACTGCCCCTTTTCGTACGATCATCTAAGATTTTGTCCAATATCATTATATGCCGCCGGACCATATAATATTCAATGCTTCCGATAATGTAAAACTTAAACTCTTGATATTTTCATCAATGTCTTTGGGTGTGACATACATATTTCCGATTTCCGGCTCAATGACCTCCCGGATCAGCGCATACTTTTCTGCCGGAGAAAAATCTTTTAATACCTGGGCCATGCTTTTTAATTTATCACTTAAAGAAAATATATCCAAAATATTTTCCATTGTGTCATTTACGATTGTGGCTGCATCTACCACAGTAGGAACCCCTATTGCAATCACCGGAACTCCGATACTTTCCTCCGTCAGACCCATACGGTGATTTCCCACGCCGGAGCCAGGATTGATTCCAGTATCCGCTATCTGTATTGTAGTATTTAATCTTGCCGTATTTCTGGCCGCCAGCGAATCTATGGCAATTACAACATGGGGCTTTGTGGTCTTAACAAGACCTTTTACAATTTCTGCCGATTCCATTCCCGTCATTGCCATAACCCCCGGTACAATGCCGCTTACTTCATATTTGCCGCATTTCTTAAGCAATTCATCCGATAAAAACTGCTCATCCATATTTCTTGTGATAAACAGATTGTCCACCACTGACGGTCCCAATGCATCCGGCGTTGCCATCCGGTTTCCCAGACCAACCACCAAAACCCGGCACTTCCGTTTTTTTGGCAGCAGTTCCTTTATATATACCGCTATTTTTTCCGATATATCCCTGTGAAAATCCGTATCCTGCTGGGACAGTTCTTTTGCTTCCACCGTAATATATTTTCCCACAGGCTTTCCGGTTAATTCTTCACCGGCAGAATTCTCTATAATGACTTTTGTAACCTTAATTCTTCCATCATATATATATTCTTCCTGAAAGCTGATTCCGTTTTCCGGATAACTGTGTCCCGCCACATCTTCTTTCAGTTCCACCGCCAAATCCGTTCTGACTTTAAATTCCTGCATGATTCCATCCTTTCTGAATAACCCATCAAAAACCATTGCTAATAATTAAATTATTTCCAATTTTTTTGATATTATGTATTGACAACCGTCTGATTTTGGAATAAACTACACTAGTGTGTTTACATTCGACACGTCCGCGTCTTTTAAAATGTAAACAATCGTCAGGCTCTAAACTCTCTCAATGAGTCTGATACAAATAAGAAGATCATTACATTCAAAAAACAGAACAATAATTTCGGAGGTGGACAGATTGGCTAACATCAAATCTGCAAAAAAAAGAATTTTAGTAACTGCAACAAAAACAGCAAGAAATAAAGCAATCCGCTCTAAGGTTAAGACAGCAATTAAAAAAGTCTTCGCTGCCATTGAAGCCGGCGACAAGAAAGCTGCTCTTGCAGCACTGAATGCTGCTACCGTTGAAATCGACAAGGCATGTACAAAAGGTGTATACCATAAAAACAATGCTGCAAGAAAAGTTTCACGTCTGAGCAAAGCAGTAAACAAACTTGCTTAATTTCTATTGATTTAGATTCTATACAAACATAATAAAGGAACCGGTTCAGCGGATGATTCCCTATCCCGGTTCCTTTTTGTTTTCGTTTCTTTTCTAATTTCTATTCCTGCCGTTCTTCTGCCCGGCTGTACCGGATGATGATCAGCTCCACTGCCATTTTATCATTCATATTTCCCTGCTTAACTGCTTCTTCCATACGGATGCAGTATTTTAATGCACTCCGGATTGTCTTATATTTAAAATTCCGGCACTGGGATACTGTCTTATTCACAATAAAACTCTGCATTCCAAGTTTTGCTGCCATTTCCGAAGCCGGCATATGGTATTCACTCATTTCCTTAATCTGAAGCATAATATTAAACTGTCTGGCCAGCATAAACAAAATTTTCATCGGCGCTTCTCTGGAAGCTATCAGATCATAATACAATTCCAAAGCCCTCTGCTGTTTCCTTCCGCCGATAGCATCCACCATTTCAAAAATCTTTCCGGTGATTTCACTGACGCAGACGGCATCGAGATCCGACCGGTCAACCACTTCCCGCCCATAGGTATAGGCGATGAGTTTTTCCAGCTCACCCGAGATATTGTCCATATCATCCCCCAGCTTCTCCAGCAGATATTTCATATCATTTCCGGTAATCTTTTTGCCGGACTTTGCAAGATACCGTGCGGCCCACTGGGCAAGCTCCTTGTCTGTTGCCCGTTTACATTCACAGATATAACCGTTTGTCTTCACCTGTTTATATAATTTATTCCGTTTATCTACTTCGGTTTCTACAAAAATGATACAGGTGGATTCTGGTATCTGTCTGACATACTCCGCCATTTCATCTGCAGCCGTCTTAAACCACCCGCTGTCTTCAACTAAAATCACCCTGTAATCCGCAAAGAAGGGCAGGGTTTCTGCTAAATCAATGATCTTCGGCGCATTACATTCCCTGCCGGAATATCCGGTAAAATTCATGGTATCGCCTTCGGTTACCAAACCCCGGAGTAACATATTTTTAGCACTTCGTACCAGAAAACGTTCTTCTCCAAAAATCAGATATGCTCTTTTTATATCTTTCTGCTCCAAATCTTTTTTTATATTCTTCATTTATCTACCATCCGTAATCAGTCTCCGTGTTCACTGCAGATTATTATATCCTTAATCCCTGAATCTTTCAACCGTATATCCTCCCTTTTTCCCTATGCGCAGGGTAATCTGCCCGGAGTCCCTGGTTATGTATACCTGACTGCCCACAGCTTCCAGCCGTTTTAAGGTTTCAGTTCCCGGATGTCCGTACCGGTTCTGTCCGGAACAGGAAATCAGAGCCGTATCCGGCTGAATCAGACGGAGATATTCCTCTCCGGACGAACCATTGGAACCATGATGTGCTACTTTTAAGATATCGCATGTACCAAGCTGCCCCGACCGAATCAGAAAATTTTCTCCCTGTGCTTCCAAATCCCCGGTAAACATGGCGGTAATTCCGTTGACGGACACTATGCAATTCAGTGATAATTCATTTTTATCCCGGAACGAAACCTCCTTGGAAGGATAAATACAGCAGATACGGAGATTTTTTCGGATAATCTCCATACCGGCCGACAGATACAATACTCTAATCCCACGCTCCAAAGCTGTTTCTTCCAGCCGGTGATAGGCTTCATCCCGAAATTCTTCACTGATATCCGGCAGAATCAGACATTTTACAAAGGGACGGTTTCCGTATTCCGCCGTTAAAAGAGGAATCATTCCATTGATATGATCCTGATCCGTATGTGTAACCATCAGATAAGACAGGCTTTTTACCCCGTTTGCTTTTAAAAACGGCAGAATTTCATATTCCGTGATTTTGGAATTACTACTGCTGCCTGCATCGATCAGAAGATTCGTTCCCTGTTCCGTTCCGATATAAATACTGTCGCCCTGTCCCACATCCAGCATTTTTATACAGTTCTCTCCGGAGCGGCCATATAAGATCAGCAGATTCAGAAGAACAAAAACGGATATTATCACTATTTTTTTGACCAGACGGATATACCAGAACTCCTCACAGTCACTTTCACGGCTGTTTCCATCCGGTCTCCGGTTCCTCTTTTGAACCCACATCCAAAGGACCCCCATGCTCAGAGCCGCAGCTCCGTAATAAAGAAAAAGAACCGGAATCGAAGGCTTTCCCGTAATCCGGACGGCACCCGGTATCATTTCATATGCCCTGCACAAAATCTCATACAGCTTCAGAATTCCCACCGGCAACAATACCATGGAACGGGAAATTCCCAAAAACATAAAACTGAAAAGAATACAGATAAAACCGCTGCACAATACAACACCGAACACCGGAAGCACCGCAAGATTTATAACAGTGGAAAAAAGGGCTGTCTGATAAAAATTAACGGCTATTATGGGTCTTGTAACCAGATTGATACATTCGCTGACCATGATCGTCCGTGCGGTTTTGGATTTTATATTTAAAAATGCGGATACCGTTCTGCCGGTCAGCACAATACCAAAAATTGCCCCGAAGGACATCTGCATGGCTGCCGATTCCGGCGCCATGGGAATATCCGACATAATCAGAATGGCTGCAAGGGATAATGCCGACAGTACATCATATGTCCTGCCGGTTATATCTGCCAGAATTCCCACCAGAAACATGATCACTGCCCTTTGAACCGATACTCCGCCTCCGGTCATCATACCGTATGACAGTACAAAAACGGATGCCGCCCCGCCGGAAGCAACAAAGCGAAAACGTTTCCTCAGAAGCCGGTACACACTCATGCCGATCATCGATATGTGCAGACCGGATATGCTGAGCAGATGGGAGATTCCAGCAATCCGGTATAGTTCTTTTGTATCTGTATCAATTTCCGATTTACAACCCAAAAGAATTCCGGCCAGTATGGAGGCATATTTTTCATCTGTTATATCATACAAATGATTCTGCATATTCCTTCGGATATTCATCAACCCATTCCGAAACCGGCTGTACTTTCTTGTCACCCACTGGATATCTTTCGATTCCGCATAAAATCTCCCGTAAATCCCCATACTGTAATAATATGTCTTACCGTCAAAACTTCCTTCATTCCTCGGTTCCTGAAATTCCACAAAAGCGCCTGTCAGCCGGATATACCTCCCCGGTCTTAACCATGTGGAAGCTTCTTCAAACACTACCTGAACATTTCCGTCGATTTTCATTGAACCTTCAGCATGTTCGATTCTTACATGTTCCAGTAATACATATACCGCTCCGTTTTCCTTTCTTTCCTCTATTTCTTTTATACAGCCATAAATATCATAACTGCTACCATCTCTGCAGAACTTACTGATTATCTGTGTATCGTCCACCGCCCCGGCATAAAACCGGGCTCCCGTTCCGGCAGAAACCGCAATTATCAAAATCATTCGGGTTCCTTTAAACAATGATTTCTTTTTTCCTAAAACAAGTCTTACAAAAAAGTTAAAAAAAACAGCCATTCCAGAAAGAACGGCCGTAAAAAACAAAAACCTTCCGATAGAACTTCCCGTAATTTTATATATATATTCTCCAAGTATCAAGGCCGCTGCAATAACTGAAAGCGGTCGTTTTATATCTATCCCTCCTGCTATTCTATGAGGTCCAGATTACGGTTAAAGGCATCCCGCAGAGAAACATAATCCCGGAATTTCCGGTCGGTTTCCCCGTTAATGCTTATCTGAACCTTATTGACATACGGCAGTTCCACCAGTGAATTTACAACAGAATACAATTGTACCTCCGGTGTCACCCCCAGCGCTTCCTCCAGAAATGTACTGTCAAAATTCACATAGCAGATGCCGTCTTTTGTTGTTACACTGATAAGTTTTAAATCAGACGGAAGGGGACTTTTCAATGTCTGGTCGGCGGGACTTTTCATCAGACGGTCAATGATAAATTTTTCAACCGGCGTATTCTGTGCATAGAAACCACTATACTCTTCCGCCACCAATCTGTCTCCTGATTCATTGGCGTAATACAGCACTGCTTTTTTCTCCTGATAGGCATTAATACTGGATCCGGATTCGCCAACAAAATCCGAAGCTTTCATACTGCCTCTGGGATTTCCGGAAGCATCGGTCAGCGGCTGCTGGTTAATGGTAAAAATCACATACTCAATCCCGTTTAACTGTGACAGGGTCAATACTATTGCCGAACGACACAGCAACTCCTCCACAATGTTCATCTGAAGATAACCGGCATCAAAATCCACATATAAAATCTTATCCGTAATACTGATATTCAGTATATGAACCTGATCCGGAATGGCAGGCAGATAATTTATTTTCTTGGATTTTTTATTCATCTGTTCCAACACTTCTTCTACCTGTCCGGAAATGGTCTCACTTTTTATTCCGTACGTCATGGTCACCAGATTCGTCTGATTGTTGTCCACAAAGTATAATTGAATATCCCCGTGTTCTCCTTCCTGATATTCCTCCCCGCACGCGCCAAGAATCACTACCGCAAAAACCAGCAGAATAATAACTGCCATACGGTTTCTGTTTTTTTTGTTATAAATCATATCAAAACTCCATTTCGTATCACTATGCGTTGTCCATCATAATCGTCTGCACCTGTTCCTTGCTGTCTGTAATATGATTCAACGGAATCCTTACTGTAAAAGTCGTTCCTTCTCCCTCTTTGCTGTAAACTTTTATGGCGCCGTCGTGCAGTAAAATTATATTTTTGGTTATTGCAAGTCCAAGTCCGGTTCCTCCTGTTTCTCTTGCCCTTGTCTTATCCACCCGGTAGAACCGCTCAAATACCAGTTCCTGGGATTCCTCCGGTATACCGATTCCGGAATCTGCTACCTTTAAATAAAAATACCGGTAATCGGCATTCAGGGTAATCCTTACCCATCCGTCCATTACATTATATTTAATGGCGTTTTCCACAAGGTTGGTGATGGCACTGGTAATCTTCACCTCATCCACATCGGCTACAATCGGACGAAAACTTTCCAGTACCACTTCTATATTCCGTTTTGCTGCAATGGGCCTTAAACGTTTTAATATAACCTCCACCAGTTCATTGATATTGACCGGCATAAAATTCAGGGTGGTATTCTTTTTATCCAGACGCACCATGGTCAGTAAATCCGTGATAATATCATTTTCCCTGTCCACTTCCGTTACAATGTCGCGAAAGAACTCCCGGTAAATTTCATTGGAAACTTCCTCCTGCACCAGCAGGGAATCCGCCAGTACCTTAATGGAGGTAATTGGTGTTTTTAGTTCATGGGAAACATTGGAAACAAATTCCTGCCGGGATTCATCCAGCTGTTTCATTTTCAGCAACATGGTATTAAACGCATCCGCAATTTCTTCCGTCTCCTTGTATCCGTCCAGTGATAATTTTTCATCAAAATATCCGTTGGAAATCTTATCAATGGAGGCCTCAATGGTATCAAATGGTTTCACCAGTTTTCTGGCCAGAAAAAATGAAATCATTAATTCAATGATAGCAATCACTGATTCCGCCACCAGCATCCTGCTTTCAATCCTGTCCAAATTTTCTTCCACATCCAGGGTCGAAAAGGTTACCATTAATACTCCTATGACATGCTTATTTTCATTTGTCAGCGATAATGCAATTTCTATATAATGATCCTTAGAACTGTAATATGATATGTTTTCCCCGCGGTAACACCGGATCACATTGCCGGATATGCTTGTTTTTCCTTCATCCATGACATATGTATCTTTTATAATGGTAAACTTATCATTAATGATCAATACTCTGCCGTCATACATAGAAGATAACTGGGCCAGTTCCGCATCGATGGACTCTGATTTACCGGTATCCAGATAATCCTGGCTGATCAGATGATTTCGTATTATATTACACTGGCTTAACAGCCTGTCCATTTTTGTCTGTACAAAAGACTGCTCAATGGGTTCCTGTAACAAACTGCCTAGCAGGAACATGGGAACAACGCTTACCACAATTAAAATCATAAATATCCGGAGACGAAAACTTTTTAATACTTTCGGTCTGAACTTTAATCCGCGCATCCTTCATTACTCCTTAAAATAGTAGCCTACACCCCATTTGGTATACACATACTTTGGTTCACTGGGATTACTTTCCACCTTTTCCCGAAGCCTCCGGATATGAACATCCACGGTTCTGACATCTCCCGGATACTCATATCCCCATACAATGCTTAATAGTTTTTCCCGGCTGTATACTTTATTCGGGTGTGTTACAAGCAGCTCCAGCAGGTCAAATTCTTTTGCTGTCAGATTAATTTCATTCTCATTAATCTTAACACTTCTGCCCTCTACATCAATACGCATTTCACCCTTTACAATAACCTTATTACTTGATACGGTATCCGCAGGTTTCTGGCTCCGCCTCATAATCGCCTTGATTCTTGCTTTGACTTCAAGAATATTAAACGGTTTTGTGATATAATCATCGGCTCCGTACTCAAGGCCCAGTATTTTATCCATGTCATCTCCTTTTGCAGTCAGCATGATGATTGGCAGGGCGCTGGATTCCCGAATCTGTCTCAGAACTTCAAAACCATCGAAAACAGGCAGCATTACGTCCAGCAGCATCATATCATACTGGTTTTCTTTCGCCAGACGGATAGCCTCTTCGCCGTCATATGCGCAGTCTACGGACATGCCTTCCTGTTCCAGACTGAATTTAATACCTTTTACAATCAATTTTTCATCGTCTACGACCAAAATCCTGTTCCCCATGTCTCTTTCCTATGTACCATACAAACCGCCCGGTATGGATATCCTTTCTTTTTTATTCTACCGCTATACTATCTTTTATCTTATTAAATGCTGCCTCTTTGATTCCGCTTATATTCATTATCTGGGAAATTTCCGTAAATCCGCCGGTTTCTTCCCTGTACATAATAATCGCATCCGCTTTCGCTTCACCAATGCCTTTTAATGTCATAAGTTCTTCCCTGGTGGCAGTATTTATATTTATCTTATTATTTCCGGTTTTCGAAAACGTTTCCGTTCCGGTATCAAAACCCCCGTTCTCCTGTACTTCCCCTGCAGTCGGTATATAAATATACATTTCATCTGCGACGGGCCGTGCCATATTCACGGCATTGATATCCGCCTGTTCTGTTGCGCCTCCTGCTGCTTCAATCACCTGAAATACTCTTAAGGTACTGCTGACTTTGTAAACTCCGGGCGTCCGGACCGCACCGCAGACCTGGACAAATACTTCGCCGGCTGTCTCTGATTCCTGTTCTGCCATAACCTCCGGCTGACCGGAGGTTATGGCTTCCGATTCCGTAGGTTCCTTCGGATAAATCACATCCGCATCCGTTTCGGAACAGGAACAAAGCATTAATATACTTAATAACATCGCAACAGCTAACATAAATTTATTTTTATGAATCATAGAATCTCTCCCTGTCTTATGAGATTCTAAAATACCTTTTATTATTGTACCTAATATCAGGTTACTTTACAATAGACTATTTCAATAATTATTCATAATTTATTTTTACTATTTTTCACTTTTTGATATTTGCTAGGACTTAAATAATAAGATTCCTCCTACGGCAAGGATTACCCCCACCAGTTTCTTTAATTCAAACTCTACTTTTTCCACACCGAACATACCGAATAATTCGATCAGATAGGCCACCGTAACCTGTGAGACCACAATAACCATAATAGATTTTGCCGGTCCAAGATAGTCCATGCTTTTTACCACCGTATAAGTAATAAATGCTCCGATAATACCGCCAAGCAGCATATATTTGGGAGATACTTTCCACAGCCCCGCAAAACTTTCCCTTCCGGTCACAAACCAGGCGGCCATACAGGCAATAAATGCAGTTATCTGTACAAAACTGCTCATTACCCACATACTTGTATTTTTGGAAACACCGGTATTGAATACCCCCTGTACACTCATCAAGGCACCGGATATAAGTGCGATTATAAATCCCATTAAAAAACCTCCGCATACTGTATTTTTTATTAAATCTAGTATGTGAAGGCGAAGGTTTTTTATACATATTTACACACAATGTTTTTTAATTTAATCTGATAAAGCTGCTTTCAGCTTTTCTATCATTTCATCCACATGTCGTTCCGTAATGATCAGCGGCGGAACAAGACGAAGCACATTACTTCCGGCCGTAATCACCAGCAGGCCTTTATCCATTGCCTTCATTACCACATCATTAGCCGGCCGGTTCAGAATAATTCCCTGCATCAGACCTTTTCCCCTGTGGGCTTCCACACAGTCAACCTCTGCTGTCAGCATATCCAGCTGCCGCTCCAGATATTCGGAAATCTGATTCACATGAGCCAGTATATCCGTGGTTTGAAACAGTTCCAGTACATGGTTAACGGCCGCTGCTGCCAGCGGATTGCCGCCGTAGGTGGTTCCGTGGTCGCCGGGTACCAGCGCCGCTGCTTTTTCCGTTGTCAGAAATGCTCCCACCGGAATTCCGCAGCCCAGAGCCTTTGCCAGTGTCAGAATATCCGGCTTCACTCCGTATTCTTCGTGGGCGAACATGGTTCCGGTCCGCCCCATTCCGCACTGTATTTCATCAAAAATCAATAAAATATCTTTTTCATCGCAGATTTTTCTGATTCCTGTAATAAACTCCCGGGAAGCAGGATAAATTCCACCTTCTCCCTGAACCGGTTCCAGTATTATGGCACAGGTTTTATCCGTTACCAGTGATTTTACACTTTCCAGATCATTAAACTCCGCAAATTTTACTCCGCCGATCAGAGGCTGAAACGCCTCCCGGTATTTTGCATTTCCAGTTACCGATAAAGCCCCCATGCTTCTGCCGTGAAAGGAATGTTCCATGGCAATGATCTCATGGTCGGTACTGCCGTCTTTATTATATGCATATTTTCGTGCGGTCTTAATGGCTCCCTCAATGGCTTCCGTTCCACTGTTGGTAAAAAATACCCGGTCCAGCCCGGACAGTCCGGTGAGTTTTTTTGCCGCATCCGCTGCCGGAATATTGTAATACAGGTTTGATGTATGAATAAGTTTATCTATCTGCGCTTTTAATGCATCATTATAGCTTTTATTATTATATCCAAATGCAAATACCGCAATTCCTGCCGCAAAATCCAGATACCGGTTTCCATCCGTATCATACAGATAAACCCCGTCTCCTTTTTCCAGAACAATGGAATACCGGTTGTATGTATGAAGGAGGTTTTCTTCCGCCTCCTGAATATATTCTTTGGTTGTCATGTTTAAATCTCCTTTTCGTTATAAAAACGCTGTTCGTGTTCCCCCAGAATTGCCGTACCGATTCCTTTATTGGTAAATATTTCAAGCAACAGACAGTGGGGTATTCTTCCGTCCAGAATATGCACCCTTGATACTCCGTTTTCTATGGCATCAATACAGTTATTCAGCTTCGGCAGCATTCCTCCGCCAATGTTTCCGGTTCCGATTAATTCACCAGCCTCGCGGACAGTCAGTTCCGAAATTAATGTGGATTTATCCTCCGGATCTTTATACACACCTTCGATGTCCGTTAAAAATGCCAGTTTTTCCGCATTGACGGCTCTTGCAATGGCACAGGCGGCATCATCTGCATTAATATTATAAGAGTTAAAATTATCATCCAGTCCGATAGGACATACAATCGGGAGATAATCTTTTTCCAGAAGATCATATAAGATTTTCGGATTTACTTCTTTAACATCACCCACAAATCCGATATCTTCCCCATTTGAAAGTTTCTTGTCGCATTTCAGCAGTCTGCCGTCCTTGCCGCTGATACTGACTGCTTTCACTCCTAATTCTTCTACCATGGTAACCAGGGATTTTCCGACTCTTCCCAAGACCATTTCTGCAATTTCCATGGTTGCCTCATCGGTAACCCGGAGTCCGTTGACAAACTTCGCTTCCATTCCCGA
The DNA here is from genome assembly GCA_910583605.1 of uncultured Lachnospiraceae bacterium. GTDB lineage: Bacteria > Bacillota > Clostridia > Lachnospirales > Lachnospiraceae > Bovifimicola. Next base: position 57,734 of record CAJTXN010000009.1, on the reverse strand, counting down.
TTTATTTACCCATTTGCTGATCTCCCTGCCGCCTCCGTGTACAATGATAGGTTTAAAACCTACCAGTTTCAGAAGGGTTACGTCTTTTATCACATTTCGTTTCAGTTCTTCATCTATCATGGCGCTTCCGCCGTATTTTACCACGATGATCTTCCGGTTAAATCTCTGTATATAAGGCAATGCTTCAATTAACACACCTGCTTTATCCAGATATTGCTGCATATCAGTTCCCATTGCTTGTTCAGTCCTCCAATTCTATGAGCGGTAATCCGCATTAATCTTTACATAATCATAGGTCAGGTCGCAGCCCCATGCAGTTGCCGATGCGCTGCCCATCTTAACATCCAGAACGGCCGTCACTTCCGGTTCCGACAATATCCTTGTGGCCTCTTCCTCACTGTAATCCGTGGCAACACCGTTTTCAACGATCTGTATCTTTCCTGCCTGACTTTCAAAATAAATATCCACCTGTTCCGGTTCAAACCATACACCGGAATATCCCATGGCACAGAGAATTCTTCCCCAGTTCGCATCATGTCCGTAAATGGCCGCCTTCGTCAGACTGGATGTTACAACGGATTTGCTCAATGCCACCGCATCTTCCTTTGTTGCCGCATGAACTGCCTTTACTTCAAATAATGCCGTAGCTCCTTCTCCGTCTCCGGCTATCTTCTTTGACAGAATGATGCTCACTTCGGTCAGCGCCTGTTTAAATTTATTATAATCCTCATTCTTTTCCCGAATCTCATCATTTCCCGCCAGTCCGCTGGCGAGCAGCAATACCGTGTCATTGGTGGAAGTATCCCCGTCCACGGATACCATGTTAAACGTATCAGGAATGGTTTCACTCAATGCCGCCTGCAGAAGTTCTTTCGAAATATTTACGTCTGTGGTAATAAATCCCAGCATGGTGCACATATTAATATGAATCATACCGGAGCCTTTACACATTCCTCCCACCGTAACCGTTTTACCGTTAATTTCAATTTGGACTGCGGCCTGCTTGGAAACCGTATCCGTTGTCATTATGGCTTCGGCTGCCAGTGTGGCGTCTGCGGCAGTATTACCCAGCACGGGCATCATTTTGTCTATTCCCTTTTTAATTTTGTCCATCGGAAGCTGTTGTCCGATCACACCGGTGGAAGCGGTAAGCACCATACCGGCTGAAATGCCTGCTGCCTGCCCTGTCTGCTCCGCTATCTCTCTGCAGTAATCCAGCCCCTGTGATCCGGTACATGCATTGGCAATTCCGCTGTTGACCACTACAGCCTGCACTAATTCCGATTCACTGACTATTTTTTTATCCCATTGAACCGGAGCCGCCTTTACAAGATTGGTGGTAAAAGTACCGGCTGCCCTGCATGGAACATCTGCAAAAATCATCGCCATATCCTTTTTTCCAGGATGATTATCTTTGATCCCAACTTCCAGACCTGTGGCTTTAAAGCCCTTTGCAGCACATACACCGCCTTCGATCCGCTTCATAAACATACCTTCTTTCCTTCTATATATAAGTCAGGCGAATGTGACACATATGACCTGCCGTCACAAGTTTCGCAATGAATGTTTATAATTATACATTTTCAATGCATATTATGCAAGCATTATTTTTGTATATTTTTCTCCGTTTTCATATAAAAAGATTGTATATTATGCAAAACAATCCAAAAATCCGGCATTTTTTTTGTAATTTTCCGATTGATTTTTTATTTGGAATGATGTATATTGTTAACAGTGAAATCAGTGTAGATATTTTTGAATAATTATTCATTTTTAATGAATGATTATAAATTCAATTCTGCATTAGATTATAATTTGTCCACAAATATATTATTTTATTTTCAGGAGGATTACAAGAATGAAAGAAAAAGTTATACTGGCTTATTCCGGCGGACTTGACACAACTGCCATTATTCCATGGTTAAAGGAAAATTTTGATTACGATGTTATTTGCTGCTGTATTGACTGCGGACAGGGTAATGAATTAGACGGTCTTGAAGAACGTGCAAAACTTTCCGGCGCAACAAAATTATACATAGAAGATATTGTAGACGAGTTCTGCGATGACTACATCGTTCCTTGTGTACAGGCGAATGCCATCTATGAAAACAAGTATCTGCTGGGTACTTCCATGGCTCGTCCGGGCATTGCGAAACGTTTGGTTGAAATCGCCCGCAAAGAAGGCGCTTCCGCAATTTGTCACGGCGCCACCGGTAAGGGAAACGACCAGATTCGTTTTGAACTTGGTATTAAGGCGCTGGCTCCGGACTTAAAGATTATCGCACCTTGGAGAATGACAGACGTATGGACCATGCAGTCCAGGGAAGATGAGATCGAATACTGCAGACAGCACGGAATCGACCTTCCGTTTTCTGCTGACTCCAGCTACAGCCGTGACCGTAACTTATGGCATATCAGCCATGAAGGATTGGAACTGGAAGACCCTGCCAATGAACCAAATTATGACCATCTGCTGGTTCTCGGCGTATCTCCGGAAAAAGCACCGGAAGAAGGCGAATATGTTACAATGAACTTCGAAAAAGGTGTACCTGTCAGCGTAAACGGCGAAAAAATGAAAGTTTCCGACATTATCCGTAAGCTCAATGAACTGGGCGGAAAACACGGAATCGGTATCGTAGATATCGTGGAAAACCGTGTGGTTGGCATGAAATCCCGCGGCGTATATGAAACTCCGGGCGGAACCATTCTCATGGAAGCTCATCAGCAATTGGAAGAACTGGTTCTGGACCGTGATACCACTAAAGTAAAAAAGGATATGGGAAATTTATTCTCTCAGATTGTATATGAAGGAAAATGGTTTACTCCTCTTCGTGAAGCTGTTCAGGCATTTATCGAGTCTACACAGGAATATGTTACCGGTGAAGTGAAGTTTAAACTTTATAAAGGCAACATCATAAAAGCCGGAACCACATCTCCATACTCATTATACAGTGAATCACTGGCAAGCTTTACCACTGGTGAATTATATGATCATCATGATGCAGATGGATTTATTAACTTATTCGGACTTCCGCTTAAGGTTCGTGCAATGAAAATGGCCGAAATCGAAAAGAACCAGTAAGAAGAATTGAGCTGATACCTATGAATTATGCTGTTTTAGACCATCTCATTGAAGATGAAAAAAGAATCCGTACAGATGTATTTATAACGGAACAGGGATTTTTGCACGAATTTGACGAAATTGATGAATACGCCACTCACCTGCTGGTCTATGACGGTGATAAACCCATTGGCTGTGGAAGGATTTATGAAGTATTAAATGATTCCCATGTTTCCGGAGACTCCGGCTCCGGTTCCCCTGCTGCCGAACCGCCAGTCTATGCCATCGGCAGGATTGCCCTGGTGAAAGAGTACCGGGGTATGCAGCTTGGCTCTGCAATCATCTGGAAATTGACCAAACTGGCAGAGGAATACGGTGCAAAAACCATTCAGTTATCCGCCCAGTGCAGAGCCCGCGGATTTTATGAAAAATGCGGTTTTACTGCTGTTGGTGAAACTTATATGGATGAACAGTATCCGCATATTTTAATGCGAAAAATCGTTTAGCAAGGTTCCATAAATAAAAGCTGCAGAGCAGACAATGCCGGCTCTGCAGCTTTTATTTTTTATTTTACCCTGCTTACTTAACCGTAATACTAAACTTTTGGCTGTATGCACTATAGTATTTCTGTCCGTTCACTGTTTTATATGCCCTCATTTTAATATAGTAGGTTTTGCCGGATGTAAAACCGGATACTGTTTTACTGATCCCGGAATTGCCGGTTACCGTCACCCGTTTTGCCACCGTACTAAAATTGTTATTTCTGGAAAAAGCAATTTCGTAACCGCCGCAGCTCTGTTTTTCCCATTTCACCTGAATTTTTCCGGTCTCGGCAGACCTTACAACGGAAATCTTCGGCTGAGCCGGAACAATTTTAAATGTTCTGGTCAGAGTTCCTTTATAACAACCGATGCCGGTCACCGTTATTTTGGCTGTTCCGATATTGACATTATTGCCATAAACAACTTTGAAATCCCGGTTCTGTACCAGATTTCCAAGGGTAACTTTCGGCTGCTTGGCTTTACCGTTATATACATAACTGCCGGAAAAAAGCTTTATGGAACCGCTGAGTTTTTTCTGATTCACAACGATTGGTATGGTTTTAACTGCTGCTTTGTAGTTGGAGGTTTCTGCTCCGTTAATGGTAATAGTGGTACTGCCTGGTCCTTTTATCGTAACCGTTCCGTTAGAAGAAACGGAAACCACTGACTGGTCTGCGGATGTATATGTAAGCTTTCCGCCAAAGGAAGATTGCGCCTGTAAATTAAAAGCGGTATCCCCATATGTTTTCGTATATGTACTGTTTAAAACCGAAATGTTCTGAGTACCTCTGTAAATGGAAAATGTTCTTGTCAGTGTCCCGACATATTCTCCTCTTCCTGTTACCACCACAGTAGCGGTTCCCACATTCGTATTGTTTTTATATACCACCGTATAATCCGTTCCGTTCACCAGTCCGTCTATCGTAACTTTCGGTTTTCGGGCACTGCCGGTATAGGCATAGGAAGTGCCGGATAATTTCATTTCTAATTTACTGATATCAGATGCAATACTATAAACATAGTTTTCTCTTTCTTTTGTATAAGGCTCTTTTGTTGTCTGATAATATAATTTTCCGTCAGCTATCTTCATGCCGTAAACATGACCTTGGGAAGTATCTGCTTTCCTGTCCAGCGCTTTTTCCGAGCCATCAAAATTGCAACTGTAAATTCCTGATGGCTGTGAATAATATAGTACATCTTTTTTAGCAGCAATCTTAACATAATTTCCACTATAATAAGAAGTGCTGCTACCGAACACCGGCCACCGGGCATTCAGACTTGTAATAAAACTGCCTGCCTCTGAAATGGAATGTTTCATAAAATCATGCTTATATAAATTCCCATCGGAATCTACATAATACCATTCTCCGTTCCGCATGATCAATTGAGTAGAAACCTGATTCCAAAATGCGGCATCAAAAGCGGTATCATTACATGCCTCATAACCGGATGCAGTCGTAAAGTCATGCTCTGTAAATGCAGCTTTACTTTTTAACAAATTTTGATGACTTACGGTTCCATAATAGTCCCATACCGGGTCATCCCATGTCACATCCACAAAATACCATTTGCCGTTTACACACACCTGATTCCAGGCGTGATCCGAATTTATTATGGTATTACACGGAATGTCCAGCAGGAGCATATAATACTGGAATGCGCTGGCATATCCGTCACAGACGGCTGACTTATCCAGCAATGCACCCTTTAATGAGTGGGCATCCGGACGAACGGTTCCGTTGAGATAATCTTCATATGCATATTCTACATCAATGCAAAGATAATCGTGTATAAAGATTACCTTTTCCAGGTCGCTCATACTGTCATCGATTAAATTGAGAACTTTCTCGGTCTCATTATTAATTGCCTCTTCATCATAATCAAAATATTCTACTTTAAGTTCCAGCACATATCCGGTATCAAGACTATAAAACCAAGTTAAATATGTACTCACATAAAACAATTCCGGATGCCGGTTGAGAACAGCCGCAAATGCCTCATACACATCTTCTCTTTTAATTTGATAATCTTCCACATCTATTTGTGTTTTTTTCTGCTGAAGCTGGCTGACCAGATAATCCTCAAAAGAGATTCCAGCCGCCCGGTATGGTCCATAGACCGCTGTTCTTACCGGTATCCGTTCCGTCATCTCTATGATTTCTCCGGAGGCTGCTTCCGGCAGTCCGCCTTCTTTTATAAATAAAGAAGGATTATCTTCTGATGTGACGGCTGTCTCATCTGCCCATGCTGTTATGGGAATCAAAAGCATGATAGCCAGTAAGATACCAAAAATCACAGGCATACGTATTCTAACTGTTTGTTTTGTAACCATTGCCTCACCTGACCTTTCAAAATATTACAAAATCTGACTTAAATTAATTTATATAATGATATCATAAATCCCTTCTTTTAGAGGGAAATAGTAAATAAATCTTTTTACAAAAAATATACAATTCATAAATCTCCTTTAACTTGCAATTTTACACATTTTCTAGTATGATATAAGGTATGTTTTTGTGCCATTTTCACAATACTATCTGTTGGCACCATAATGCTGCAACAAAGGAGATGATCATCACGCATACGATAGATATCGTCGTCCCATGCTACAATGAAGCCGAGGGACTGAATGTATTTTATGAAGAAACTTCAAAGATTCTGAATCAGATAAAAGATTATTCCTTTTCTTATATTTTTATAGACGATGGAAGTAAAGATACCACATTGAAAATCATTAAAGACCTTGCCGCAGGGCATGAGGATGTGAAATTTGTTTCTTTTTCAAGAAACTTCGGGAAAGAAGCCGGTATGTATGCAGGACTGCAATATTCTTCCGGGGATTATGTCATAATCATGGATGCGGACCTTCAGCATCCCCCTTCCCTGATTCCCCAAATGATTCAGGGAATAGAAGAAGGCTATGACTGTGTTGCTGCCAGACGCACCAACCGAAAAGGAGAATCTAAAATACGGAGCCTGTTTTCCAGAACATTTTATAAACTCAGCAACCGCATGACGGATATTGAACTGGTACAGGGCGCCGTTGATTTCCGAATCATGTCGAGGCAGATGGTGGATTCCATTTTGGAACTGTCTGAGGTTCAGCGTTTTTCCAAAGGAATTTTTGAATGGGTGGGATTTCAGACCAAATGGGTACCCTATGAAAATATTGAGCGTGCCATTGGTACAACGAAATGGAGTTTCTGGGGATTGTTTAAATATGCCGTAGACGGAATTACCGCTTTTTCCGTAGCTCCGCTCCGAATGGTTACCGGAATGGGATTTTTTATTTCCATTGTTGCTTTTATTTATATTGCCGTTACCGTTATTCAGACACTGCTCTTCGGAATTGATGTTCCGGGTTACGTAACTACCCTGTCTGCTGTCTTGTTTCTGGGCGGGATTATTGAATTTTCCGTGGGAATCCTTGGAGAATATATTGGTCATATTTACATGGAATCCAAGGACAGGCCTATATATATAATGAAACAAACAAATATCAATATGAAAGGAAAAAATAAAAAAACATGAATCATTTAAAGTCTAAAGTATTGAATAAAGAAACCGTATCCTATCTGGTATTCGGTATTCTTACAACCGTTGTGGATTTCATCACTTATCTGGTCTGTCTGTCATTCTCGGTGAATTATCTGCTGGCCAATGTAATCGCCTGGTGCGTTGCCGTACTCTTTGCCTATGTGACAAACAAATTATTTGTATTTGACAGTAAATCATTTAAATGGAATGTTATTATTGATGAAATTCTTTCCTTTGTAGGCGGTAGAGTATTTTCGCTGTTATTCAGTCTTGTATTTATCTATGCCACCGTAATGCTGATGGGTATGCCCGTGATTGTATCCAAAATCATCTCAGCGGTATTCGTGGTAATCATTAATTATGTAATAAGTAAATTATTTGTTTTTAAAGAAAAAAAAGTGTCAGAGCATACCGGCTTTCTGGGATTCTGCAAAGATAATATCTGCTACATACTTTCTTTTGTGATTCCTGTTTGTATCCTGCTGGTAATATACAAAATGCGCAGCATTTATCCGTTTGGAGATAATATGTATCTGAGAAGCGACTGTTACCACCAGTATGCTCCTTTTCATATGGAATTATATGATAAGATAACCAACGGAGGCAGCTTTACCTATTCCTGGGATATCGGTCTGGGTGTTAATTTCAGCGCTCTTTATTCCTATTATCTTGCCAGCCCGGTTAACTGGCTGATTGGTCTGATTTCCAGAAATCATATCATTGAAATAATGAATGTATTTATTATAGTGAAAACCGCTTTGTGCAGTTTTACATTCACCTTTTATATCCGCAGACATTTTGACACCAAGAAGACATCCATTGCCGCCCTTGGTATCTTTTATGCATTATCATCTTACTTTGCCGCTTTCAGCTGGAACCTGATGTGGCTGGACTGTCTTGTTCTCCTGCCGGTGATTCTGCTGGGTCTGGAGCAGCTGGTAAAAAAAGATAAATGTTATATGTATTGTATTGCTCTTGGCATAGCCATACTGTCCAATTACTACATTGCAATTATGATCTGTATCTATTGTGTTCTGTATTTCTTTGCCCTGATTTACTCGGATGACAGTACAAAGAACATGAACTACTATATCCGGAAAATCAAAAACTTTGCCGTTTATTCCCTGTTAGCCGGAGGATTTGCAGCCATTACCGTACTTCCGGCCTACAGCGCTTTAAGCGCTACTGCTTCCGGTGATTTTAATTTCCCGGATAAAATAGCAAATTATTTTTCGGTCTACGATATGCTGTCCCGGTCACTGATCAATGTGGATCCGGCAATCTTCTCTGCCCATGATCCAAATTTATACTGCAGTATCATTGTTTTTCTTCTGATTCCACTTTATATCGTCAATCCGAAAATCAAATTTAAGGAAAAGATTGCAAAAGTCTCACTGATTGGTGTTTTTCTTGTAAGTTTTAATACCAATGTACCAAATTATATCTGGCACGGGTTCCATTTTCCTAACAGTCTGCCCTGCCGGGAATCTTTCATTTATATTTTCCTGATTCTGACCATGAGTTACGAAGCACTGCACTATATCAGGGAAATCACCACGAAACAGTTATTGTATGCCTTTGGCGGATCACTGGCGCTGTTCCTGAGCTTTGAAAAACTGATGGTCGGCGAAGACTATAGTTTTATGATTATCTATGTCAGCATAATCTTCCTGCTGTTCTATACCATTGTAATCGCAATGCTGAAAAATAATAATTATAAGCAGAACTTTGTTACGTATTTGCTGTTTGTCGTTGTCATTGCGGAAAGCTTTATTAATACCGAAGAAACCGCATTAAGCACCTCAAACCGTACTTACTATATAAAGGATAACCAGCCGATTGAGGAAATGCTTCAATTTGCAAAAGATAATGACGATTCCCTGTTCTACCGAACCGAAAAATATGACCGCCGTACAAAAAATGATGCCGCATGGAACGGCTATTACGGTGCCTCTACTTTTTCCAGTACGGCCAGCGCAGGACTCAGCGACTATTACGGCGCCCTTGGCTTTGAGAAATCCACAAATGCCTATGCCTACTACGGACATACGCCATTGACGGAATCCTTATTTTCTATTAAATATGTAATCAGTAATTACCTGAGAGATGACACGGATACCGCAAAACATTTTACCGGAGCCGACGGATATTTCTTATATAAAAACCTGTACACGCTTCCACTGGGCTTTATGATTCCGTCCACACTGGAAGACAACTGGGATTTAACACAGTCCAACCCTTTTGAAGTCCAGAATTCATTCTGTATTAATGTTACGGACAAACCGGATTTATTATTTACAAGGCTGATGGTAGACACTTCCAATCAGGTAAGTTTCTCCGAAAAAACCAATCTCTTTGTTTATGTTATGACTTCCGTGGAAAAGATTAAGGTGACTATAACGGCCGCTGACGGAACCGTTACAAATAAGACGATTTCCTCCATGAAGCATAAACATATTCTGGACCTGGGTACTTTTGAACCGGGAAGCCGTGTAATGATCGAATCGGGAGATGATGATGTAAGTTCCATCCAGTTTTATGCATATAGTTATGACAACGATGTATTTTTAGATACCTTCCATACTTTAAATGAACACGGTCTGGAATTAACTTATTTTTCGGATACAAAACTGAAAGGTACCATTACTGCCGCCAAAGACGGCACCATGTACACTTCCATTCCATATGAAAAAGGCTGGACGGTTTATGTGGACGGAAAACAGGCGGACACCCATGCATTTGAAAATGCACTGCTGGCTGTTGATTTAACCGCCGGAGAACATAAAATAGTATTTAAATATTCACCGGCAGGATTTAAGCTTGGCACCGCAATTTCATTCTCCTGTGTTGTAATCTTTATTGCCATTGCCACAGTGAATTTTATGAAGAAAAAACGTCTGAAAGAAATCAGGGTTCCGGAATCGGAAGAATAATAAAATCTTCTTTACCTTACTTCTGTATCTGTCGGGAGGACGGCTGACTAAATCGGCTGACCTCCCGATTTTAATGGTTTTGGCTTCTATGGTATATTAGTTAATATTCTTGCAGACATTTTACCACTGTAATATAATATCTGCCGTAAATTAACTATTATTATAGAAGAGAAATGCTTGCATACTGGTGGAAACGGTTGCTCAGACACGAAACGGAAAATTATCTTAATACTTATAAAACAGAATATCTGGTCCAAATCCCCCATATTTGACGATGTTGCAGATTTCTTTGCCAGTTGCCCGCTTCCGATCTATATCGTAACGAACAACGGTATGGAATATGTGCAGGTTGCAATGAAGGATAATCATCTGAACCCGACCGGAATCATCTGCGTCATCCAATACACGGTATGTCCATTGGTATTATCCACTAACTGTAATTTTGCACCATCATTTTCTACAGGATAGATAGGAATACCGGATACAAACACGGTAACCACTAAAATGACTGACAGCCATTTTTTCCACTTGCGTTGAAATAATTCCTTCCTATACAATACCTCCGTATTAAATTATTCTTCCGGCTATGTCATATATAGTATAGCCTTGTTTCTATGACATTTCAATAAAGATATTTATTATTTTTCGACATATTTTGACAAATAAAAAACGTAGTATTACATATTCGATTTTACAGGGTATTCTTGAATTGTTTCACATCTGATAATTTATTTTTGACGCTGCATGATAGAGTCAGGAAAAGAATTTTGGGGTGTATTCCGGCTTTGACAGCCGGAATTAATTAAAGCTGTTTTTAAACGGGAAAGTGGTCAAAGTCGCTTCCATACCATAAAATACTCTTTTTCTCCGGTATCTGCATCTATATCCTCCGATTGAATCTTAAAGTCCTCTCTCTGATAAAATTTTACTGCACGGATATTTCTTTGATACACACTTAAATTCAACTGCTTTTTAATACTCTTTGCACAATCCAGCAGATGTTTCCCTATACCACGGGACTGTGCTTCCTTCCAGACAAAAATTCCCGCAATGTGATCATCCATTAATCCAATAAATCCTTCTATCCTGTTTTTATTTTCATCTTCATAAACATATACTTCGGCTTGTAAAAACATCTGTTTCACTGCTTTAAAATGATTCTGCCAATATTGTGCTGCAATAAAATTATGCGCATTTATATTAGTATCCAGCCAGATTTCAGCAACCCTGTTTAAATCTGCTCTCTGTAATTTTCGAACCAAAACTATCTCTCCATTCATCCAATCAAAATCCAATTGCGATTTAATCATTTTCGAATTACATCTTATCGATATCCATATATCACATATACTTCTTCATTTCTGTCATATTCACAAGGAATATGGTATTTTTTCATAAGGGCTGAAAATTCTGCTTCAACATCATGGTATATAATCTTATCTTTCATCATCCTGCCCTGATATATGTGTTCCTGAAACTTCGGCTTTAACTTTACCCATTCAAGGGATTTAAAATCATACCAGTTAAAACTTTCAACATCATATGACGTACCAAAAAGAAGGTTTTCCCGGTTGTCCTCAAATAGAGTCTTATAATCATAAGGAACTGCAGTGGACATTTCTTCTGTCATTGCATATAGAAACTCTTTCCATTTTGTATCATTCATACAGCTTGTAAGATTCCGTCTGCAGACTGTTTCCATTATCTTTTCGTTCTGTGTTTTTTTCTTATGAAAGTCACCATTCTCTATCTCATTCACAAGCTTCCCGACGGATTTAAAAAAACGTTCATCCAGCCTGCGGACAAAATAACTTGCTGAAACCTGTTCCTCATTTCTGACAACAAGATAACGGGAACTGCTGCCACGGTTATAAAACCGGAAATGCACATTTCCCTTCCACCTTACATCCAGAACAAGTCCGTCCTTCAACATCCGTTCTGCAGAATCTTCAATCACACCATTCCTGAAATCAATATGACTGAGAATTGTCGCTTTCATCTCCTGAAATGTCTGAATGTCGTTCATATTCTCTATACCTATTCCATTAATTCATAAAAATTTGATACTTTTATATCTTTCATATCACTAAAGTTTATGGAATCCCATAATTCATCATTAAATTCGGAAGTCAAATCAGCAATAAACGGATCATAAATATCCAGAAACGCTTTATCTTTCGCATCCTGTATCATCTGCTGCTTATGTACCTGGGTTTCCGCCTCCATATAATCACTGAGACATTTTATAATATAATATCCGTCCGGTGTATCAATAATTCCGCTGACCTGACCTGCTGTCATGCCGAAGGCGGCAGTTTCAAATTCAGTAATCATTTCTCCTTTTCCAAACTGATATTCCACCTGTCCGGCATCCGTATGATTGGAAGCTATGGTAGTAAAATCCCCGCCGTTATTAATCTCCTGAAGCAGTTCCTCCATATCGGATCTCACCCGGCCCTTTTCTTCATCCGTATATTCAATCCTCTGACCCTCATGATTGATAACATAAGTCTTGGCATAAATTCCCTGCACTTTGATAATCTTGGCATCCGCATCACTGATTTCAGGATTTACCTCTCTGGTGAGTTCATTGTAAACCTTCTTTGCCAGATAATACTGTTGATATACATCCTCCACCGTATCCTGTTTGACGTTCATATATTCTATTTCTGCCGGTGACAGGCCGTTATAATAAGTTTCTGCAATTTGTCTGGTCTTCTGCAGTTCTTCTTCTGTCAGTTTTATCTTTTTCTCCCTGGCCAGCAGAGTCATTGTTTTCATTTCCGCCAAATCACTTTTAACGTTATTCTTTACATATTCTTCAAAGGTCATTCCTGCGATATCCTTTGTCCAGATTTCACTGCCATAAGAATTTTCATACAGATTTTTCTCTGATGTAAGAAACAGCATGGATTCCGACAGTTTGCAGGGACTGCCGTTTATTTTAAAAACCTCGTTTTTAGATAAACCTGTTGAAAAATATACGTTTTTTCCTGCACAACTGCAACCTGCCAGCAAAAGCGCAAAAACCGCAACCGCAGCCGCTTTCATTTTTTTACCAATCCTCATGTCTTATGTTTCCTTTCTTCATTCTGCTCAGACAGAAGCCTGAATCCTCCGTTTCGTAAACTTTTAAATATATTCTGACAATTCCAGCGGATGATGAATGATGGTATCGGCTCCGCTGTCCCTCAGTTCTTTTTCCTCCCGAAATCCCCAGGTTACGCCAATCGTAAATAAAGAAGCACCGGTACCGGTCTTCATATCCGTAGAAGTATCCCCGATATACAGGCATTGATCCGAATCTACATCCATTGCCTTTAAAATAATATCGATTCCCTCCGAACTCGGCTTCTTTTCATGATCCGCCCTCTGCCCCAGTATAAAATCAAAATACCCCTCTCCAAACAGTTCCTTAAGAATGGAACACACATTGTCATGTTCTTTATTGGAAAATACCGCTATTTTAATGTTTTTTTTCTTCAGTTCCTCAAATAATTCACGGATTCCCGGATATGGCCTTACCTCATACGTACATCCGGTTTTAAATAATTCTATATATCTGGACATTGCCCTGTCAAACATTTCCAGTCCGGTATCTCCCGCTGCTATCAATGCACGCTTTATCAGTTCAATCTGTCCGTCTCCAGCATAGGTTTTATAATTTTCTTCCGGATGAGGTATAAATCCCAGCTCTTTTAGTACCTGATTTGCCGTAACCGAAATGGAAGTTAAGGTATCCAATATGGTTCCGTCCAAATCAAAAATGCAGGCTTTCATCCTGTGTTTCCCGGTTACGATATCAATTCCCAGCCGTTCTCTGACCTCGGAATAAATTCTTGCAACCGGAAGTCCCACTACATTATTATAATCCCCACTTATTTTTTCGATATTCACCGCAAAAAGCCCCTGAATTGCATAGGCACCCGCCTTGTCCATAGGTTCACCCGTATCAATATAAGCACGGATTGCCTGATCCGTCATCGCTTTCATATATACATCCGTACATTCCGTAAAACAGCAAGCGGTTCCGGCATCGCCACTGCCTGAGAGATAGAATATGGTCACACCTGTATAGACCTGATGTTTATTTCCCTGAAGCATTTTCAGCGTTTCAAAGGCTTCGGCTTTATCGGCAGGCTTTCCCAATATTCGGTTATTATATGCCACAATTGTATCTGCACCAATGATCAATACTTCTTCACCGGAATACTGTTCACGGATTCTGGCACACACATCTGCTGCCTTTCCTGCGGATAAATCTCTTACCACCGTTTCCGGATTGGTATCGGTTATGATTTCTTCTTTCTCACTGACCACACATTCAAAAGACACACCGATCTGTTTCAACAATTCCTGTCTTCTTGGGGATTTGGAACCTAATATTATCTTCATCTCTTTTCACATTCCTTCTTAAACGTTTTTTCATGATTCCCATGGGCGTATGCGGTATGTAACTCCCAGCTTCCCGCAGATCGCTCTGCACTCCTCTTCTTCTTCCGTGCTTAATGTGGTATCAACGGTAGTCAAAATCACCGTATCTACATATTTTTTAACATTCTTCGCAAATGTCAGCACGGCCTCAAAGGACCGGATCCCGAACCTGCTTCTGGTCAGCTCCAGATAACGTTCTGCTTTTGGTGTATTCAGACTGATGGATATCGTATCAACAATCCCCTGAAACATTGGCGCCGTGTCTGTTCCGTTCACCAGATCCGATAAACCGTTGGTATTTACCCGGATATTTTTTCCGTATTCCTGTTTTACAAAAGCCGCCGCTTCCAAAAGTACCTGCAGTCGTTCCGTAGGTTCACCGAAGCCGCAGAATACCACTTCTCCATACTTTGACATATCAGATTTTTTAAATTCTTCTTTTAATTCCTCTATGGAGGGTTCATGTTCCAGCCACAGGGATTCCGACTCTTCCATATGGTCTCTGGTCTGTCTCAGACAAAACGTACAGTTACAAGGACAACGGTTTGTCAGATTGACATATAGATTATCGTGCACTTCATACAAAATGGTCTGAGCTTTTTTTCTTTCACTCATCCGAATTCCCGCCTTTCAAAAAAATAATCTCACTTTAATGCAGTCAGTAATTCCTCAAAGCAGACGCCGTCCGTCTGGGGAATATTCATTTCTATGGATTTCAATATACATTTCTTAATAAAATTCGAAGCTTTCCGGACAGATGTTTCAAAATCCACCCCATTCACGGCATCAGCAGCTATGATCGAAGAAAATATATCTCCGGTTCCGGAACGTTCGGTTCCGACTTTATGAGTTTTTAAAAATTTATCTGTTCTTCCGTCTTCATACACATAATTTGCTATATATTCTCCCTGTATGATTCCGGTGATAACAACCTTTTCCGGTCCCTGCTCCCTGAGTTTTCCCGCAATCTTACGGATATCTCCGGGTTTATATAAATCTGGCCTGTATTCCGTATCCGTCAGGATACATGCCTCCGTAAGATTCGGTGTCAGTATATCCGCATAAGATACCAATTGTCTCATTTCTTCACACATGGACTTTGTATAGGTGGCATAAGGTTTTCCATAATCTCCCATTACCGGGTCTATGACTACAATCGTCTGTTCCGTTCTGAAATCTTCAATAAACCTTTTTACAATATCAATCTGTTCCTTAGAGCCGAGAAATCCCGTGGCAATCCCTTCAAACTCTAAATCCAGCTTCTTCCAGTTCTCTATATACTGCTCCATCTTATCCGTATAATCATCAAAGAAAAACTCCGGGAAACCCGTATGATTGGAAAAAATGGAAGTGGGAACCGCACAGCACTGAACCTTCAGAGCCGAAATAATCGGCAGGGAAACCACTATGGAACAACGGCCAAAACCGGAAAAGTCATTGATAACGGCTATTTTTTTCTGGTTATTGTGTGACATATGCAAGCACCTCATCTGTTAAATCTAATCTCTCATTTCTGATATTTACATAAAATTTACATTCACGGATATCATTTTACCTTAATTTACTGCATATTGCAAATAGAATCCGTATCTTTTATAATGTAGGTAGATGTTATTTCGAAAAAAAGCGGTAGGCATAGATTGAGAATTTGGCTAAAGGGACGCAGCTATGCCCGGGGAGGGATGCTGTGTGTTGACTAAATTTTCTAAACCTTTCCGTAACTGTTTTTCTAAATAACGATGAAATTGGGTGTTGGCTGATTTTTAAATTTTTTATAGTACAGCAGATGGGGTTCGGCTGGCCAATTCAAACACACACATCATACCAGAAGGAGAATCATCTATGAACCGTTTCAAAAAACAGATTTTATTAATTTCAAGTTTCCTCGCCCTTATTCTTGCAATTCTGGGCATTCAGTATGTAAATAATTCTTCGAAACCGGCAACAGATACCATATCCGTAAATGAAAATATCTCTGACCCCCCTGTCAGTCCGGTGACAGATTCTTCCAATGTACAGGTCACAGATTCGGAAACAGTAACCACCACGGAACCGGTTACTTCCCCTCCGGAGCCGTATACACCGGTTACCATTGCCATGACCGGTGATATTCTTCTGTCTGAACGTCTGTACCAGAGATATTGTGACGGAGGCATTACAGGATTTCTTTCCCCTGTGGTTGCAGACACACTGGCAAAGGCGGATATCACATTTGTTAATCAGGAATTTCCATTCAGCAACCGCGGAACACCGGAATCCGGAAAAGAATATACCTACTGTGTTCCTACCTCTTATTCCCATATTTTCCCGGAAATGGGTGTGGATATCGTTTCCCTGTCAAACAATCATACTTTGGATTATGGACAGGATGCTCTATTAGACACTTTCACTGTATTGGATGAAATCGGAATTGATTATATCGGTGCCGGCCGGGATTTAAACCGCGCCAGACAGTTAGTTACAAAAGAAGTCCGCGGAAAAATCATTGGTTTCCTTGCCGCTTCCAGAGTCGTTCCCAGCGGAGAATGGTATGCACGCAATGCCGGGGGAGGATATGAGGCAAGAGCCGGAGTATTTACCACTTATGATTCTGCTGCTCTGTGTGAGGAAATCAGAAAGGCAAAAGAAATATGTGATGTGGTCATTGTATATGCCCACTGGGGAATTGAACGGCAGGAAGTTGCTGCAGATTATCAGCGTATCCTGGCCAAAGATTATATTGATGCCGGTGCGGACTTAGTGGTGGGAAGCCATGCCCATGTGATGCAGGGGGTGGAATACTATAAAGATGTACCCATCGTTTATGGTCTTGGGAATTTCCTTTTCAGTAATTATTATTCACGCACTACCGTTTTAACCGTAACCATTGATGAATCTGACAAATGTTCCATCTCATTCCTTCCCTGCAAAAGCCAGACCTATTATACATCGGAATGTGATGCCGCCGGTCAGGAGGATTTTTATTCATTTTTAAACCGTGTTTCTTTTGGCGTTACATTTGATTAGCTCATGCTGACCGCTATGAACCAAATCAGAATCAGATGAACC
Organism: uncultured Lachnospiraceae bacterium; assembly: GCA_910583605.1. Lineage (GTDB taxonomy): Bacteria > Bacillota > Clostridia > Lachnospirales > Lachnospiraceae > Bovifimicola. Next base: position 40,179 of record CAJTXN010000009.1, on the reverse strand, counting down.
GGATAGTACCAGTAAAAAAAATATTTATACTTTTTACAGCCCATGCTGCCGTTGTACAGGTAAACCGGCAGCATGGCAGCTAACGCAAATCCCTGAATATATCCCATCAGCCGGATATTGATCAGCGCCTGAAAAAGCAGATTCATAAAAAAATTATTTTCCAGCAGAAAAAAACAATAGATCATCAGAATTCCATAAAAGCTGTAATCTGATTTCAGCACTTCAGCCGCCAATGCGAAAGACAGAACGGCTGCTCCTTCCAATGCTCCGTTCATAACAGGAGAAATCGTTTTACCGTAAGTCCGCAGCAGGGTAATAAGTTCCAACAGCAATAAGCCCAGCAGCAATGTAAAAAATACATTCCGGGATTCCTTTGCAATTATGGCTCCGTAAAATGCCAGATTAAACGGAATTTCAGAAACAGCTGCAAATAATGCCAGCCGTCCGATATATTTTTTTATATTGTATGTATTTCGAAATCCCTGCACCAGAAGAAAACAATAGATGGGAAATGCCAGTCTGCCGATAATCCGCATCCAGATACATTCCGGCATTAAAACAGCCCCGGCATGGTCTATGCTCATGGATATAACCGCCAGCATTTTTAGTTTAAACGTATCAAACACCCGGATTCGATTCCAGATACCGGAACATTTCTTTTCCATAACTAATTCTCTTTTTTCCCTTTCTTTTTCATGGTTTTCCGGCTTTTCTCATTTTGATTTTCTGTAGCAGCTTTGGCCGCTTCTTCTGCCTGTTTTTTTAACCGCTCCGTCAGTAAACGTTCCCGCTCTTCTGCTTCCGGGTCAGTCACACTAGACAAAACAACTACGGACCGTGGCGGTACCGTCAGATATCTGTGATTATCCGGTTCTTCTCCCGATAAATCCTGTATATCCTCTGCGGTTGTAATATCCAGTTTCCATTTTTTATTGCGTCCGGCAGTGGGTACTCCCAGTTTACGGCTCTCCCAATGCATATTAAACGCAATGTAAATATTCTCTTCCGGTTTTTTGCCTGCCAGCCGGCAATAACTGCCGTTGAGCATAACACCGAAACACCTTGCAAATATATCCGTGTCCAGACTCCAGGTACGCTCGGAATGATATGAAATATCCGGTGTTCCAAGGGAACGGTAATCTTTTACCTGAAGCTGCTTATCCATATGTAAAATATTATGTTCTTTTCTGTATCGAATAAGATTTTTTGTATATTCCAGCAGCCAGGCATTCTTTTTAACAAGTCTCCAGTCCAGCCAGGATACCTCATTATCCTGACAATATGGATTATTATTTCCACCACAGGAATTACCGAATTCATCTCCCGCATAAATCATGGGAGTTCCCTGACTTAATAAAAGCATTGCCATTGCATTTTTCAGCTGCCGCTTTCTCAATTCCACTACGCTTTTTCTCTTTGTCCCGCCTTCAAAACCGCAGTTCCAGCTATAATCAGACTCACTGCCATCCTTATTATATTCTCCGTTTTCCTCATTATGCTTCCTGTCATAGGATACCATATCCATCATGGTAAGAGAATCGTTACTGGCCATATAGTTTATGGCTGCCGCATAATCTTTATTATAGCGGAACCGGAACGCCATATCATTGACCTGACCCTCATCACCTTTTAAAAATTTTCTGGCGGTATTCATAAATACCTGATTGTATTCACCTAAGTGTTTAAATTTAGAATGGTTATCACTGTCGAAACCATAGCTGATAATTTTGGTTCTGGACAGATACGGGTCAGCGCTGATGGCTCCCCGGACATCATTATCCATACCGCAGTGAATGGCATCGATGTGATAATTAAATACCCAGTGTCTGAAGCAATCCATCATATAGGAAGGAGTCACTTCCCTTCCAAAATAAAATTCCATGCAGACCTCGATACCGTTCCGGTGCAGTTCCCGGACCATGGTTTTAAATTCTTTAATTGCCCCGGCAGAATCTTTTTTCGAAGAATATGCTGCCTTGGGCATAAAATAATCCGCATCCCGGTAACCCCAGAAATCCACCTTCTTCGCCTTCATCATTTCTTCATTGCTCAGATGAATCCTTGGTTCATACCGGCTGACCGTATCCTCGATGACTTCGTTAAACTCATAGGCAGGCATAAGTTCCACCATGGTTACACCCAAATCCTTCAGATAATCAATCTTGTCCAGAATCCCCATAAAGGTTCCCTTTTTTCTGGAACCGGAATACCGGCCCATGGTAAACCCCCGGACATGAAGTCTGTAAATCAGTGAATCCGAAAATTCATAGTTTAGTCTCCGGTCTCCGCTCCAGTCAAATTTATCATAATAAAATCCGGAAGTCTTTTTATTTAAATCCGTTTCCCCAAATTCAGTGGCTCCATGAATCAATCCTGCATATGGGTCAGTGATTATCTTATTATCTATCCTGTAATTATATTCAAAGGACTGGGGTGAAATTCCCCTGACCAGCATCGCATATATATTTCCAAACCGCATTTCTTCGGTAAAAACAATCTCTGTGGCAATTTTTCTTGTACCCTTTTCATATAGGATCAGGGAACAGTTCTTAACATTCTCCGTAACAATCAACGCAAAATTAATTCCCCCGTCTATCTTTGCGGCTCCCAGCTGCATTGGATTTCCTATTTCTATCTTATAATTCAGTTCTTTATTTTTAACAGTATTTTCTGCCATGTTCCGCACCAAACCTTACAATCCTTCCAACATGTATTATATACCAATTATAGCCTATCCACCTCCAAATCACAAGAACATTTCAAAAGTCAGGTAAAAATAGCTTGCAAAATGCTTATTTTACTGTAAAATAGGAAAGGAAAGCGTTTGGTTCTTATATGAATGATAAAAAGGAAGGTATAGCAATATGATAAGTGCAAATAATATTACTCTGAGAATCGGTAAGAAAGCATTATTCGAGGAAGTTAATATAAAATTTACGGAAGGAAACTGTTACGGTCTGATTGGTGCAAACGGCGCAGGTAAATCAACATTTTTAAAGATTCTTTCCGGCCAGATAGATTCCACAAACGGAGATATCATTATTACTCCGGGACAGCGTCTCTCATTCCTGCAGCAGGATCATTTCAAATATGATGAATATACGGTTCTGGATACGGTCATCATGGGCAATGCCAGACTTTATGAGATCATGAAAGAAAAAGAAAAAATTTATGCCAAAGAAGATTTCTCTGAAGAGGACGGTATTTTAGCCGGAAAATTAGAAGAAGAATTTGCAAATCTGAACGGCTGGGAAGCGGAATCGGATGCCGCTACCCTGTTAAACGGTCTTGGAATTGAAACCGAACATCACTATAAATATTTAAAAGAACTGACCGGCAGCCAGAAAGTAAAGGTACTGCTGGCACAGGCATTATTTGGCAATCCTGATATTCTTCTTCTGGATGAGCCGACGAACCATCTGGACTTAGATGCCATTGCCTGGCTGGAAGAGTTTCTGATCAACTTCGAAAACACGGTTATCGTTGTTTCCCATGACCGGTATTTCCTGAATAAAGTCTGTACCCATATTGCAGATATCGACTATGGAAAAATTCAGCTTTATGCCGGCAACTATGATTTCTGGTATGAATCCAGCCAGCTCATCATGAAACAGAGAAAGGAAGCCAATAAAAAGAAAGAAGAACAGATTAAGGAACTGCAGGAATTTATTCAGCGGTTCAGCGCCAATGCTTCCAAATCCAAACAGGCAACCTCCAGAAAACGTGCATTGGAAAAAATTGAACTGGATGATATCCGTCCTTCCAGCAGAAAATATCCTTATATTGATTTCCGTCCGAACCGTGAAATCGGCAATGAAGTACTGACCGTGGAACATTTATCAAAAACCATTGACGGTGTAAAGGTTCTGGATGATATTTCCTTTATTGTTGGCAGAGAAGATAAGATTGCTTTTGTCGGCTCCAATGAAATTGCAAAAACCACATTATTCCGTATTCTTACCGGAGAATTAGAGCCGGATGAAGGTTCCTATAAATGGGGTGTTACTACTACCCAGGCTTATTTCCCGAAGGACAGTACGAAAGAATTTGATAACGATTATTCCATTGTCGACTGGCTTACCGGATATTCCGAGATTAAAGATGCCACTTATGTCCGCGGCTTTCTGGGACGAATGTTATTTGCCGGAGACGACGGCGTGAAAAAAGTAAAAGTTCTTTCCGGTGGTGAAAAAGTCAGATGTCTGTTATCCAAAATGATGATCAGCGGTGCAAACATTTTAGTTTTGGACGAACCGACCAACCATCTGGATATGGAGTCCATTACCGCACTGAATAACGGACTGATCAAATTCCCGGGCGTCGTTTTATTTGCTTCCCATGACCATCAGTTTGTGCAGACCACTGCCAACCGAATTATGGAGATTGTGAACGGAAGTCTCATCGACAAGATTACAACATACGACGAGTACCTTGCCAATGACGAACTGGCAAGAAAACGTCAGGTATATTCCATGGATGAACAGGATAGTGATAATTAATGAAATATATTGATTTACATGTACATTCAACAGCTTCGGATGGCTCTTTAACGCCATCCGAACTTGTTAATTATGCAATTGTTAAAGATTTATGTGCCTTTGCACTGACGGACCATGATACCACAGCCGGAATAGAAGAAGCCATGAAAGAAGCCGGACGTATCAACACTGCAGCCGGACAGACCATATTGCAGGTGATTCCCGGGATTGAATTATCTGCGGAGTATGAAGGAAAAGATATTCATATCCTTGGACTGAACATTAACCATACCAATCCCGATTTTCTGAAGCAGCTGGAACAGTTTCAAAAAACCAGATTCGCAAGAAATCAAAAAATGATTGAGCTGTTAAATCTCAACGGATTCAATATTACTCCGGAAGGAATTAAAAAACGCTTCGGAAATGCGGTGATCACCAGAGCCCACTATGCAATTCTTATGGTAGAAGGCGGATATGTAAAGGATAAAGACGTTGCTTTTCATAAGTACCTGAATCCGGGCTGCCTGTGTTATGTTCCAAGAACCAAAGTATCCGTTACCGATGCGGTTGAGATAATCTTAAAAGCAGAAGGAAAACCGGTTCTTGCCCATCCCCTGTTATATAAACTTACCTTGAGAGAATTGGAAAATCTGGTATCCCTGTTAAAACCGGCAGGTTTACAGGGCATTGAAGCAATCTACTCTTCCAATAAATGGGACGATGAATCCCGAATGAAACAACTGGCAAAAAAATACGATTTATTTATTACCGGCGGAACGGATTTTCACGGTACCGCAAAACCCACACTGGATTTAGGCGTGGGATACGGAAATATGCGGATTTCCCCCGAACTGCTGGAACATATTTTATAGCTGCTGACTGTCCTGCAATCAGCAGCTTTTCTTTAAATCCTGTTTAATTTCCCTCATATTTAATCACCGATTCCACCCGGTATCCCTTTAACTTTTCCCTTCCTTTTAAACCTTCCAGTTCCATTAAAAAGCAAATCGCTGCTACTTCTCCACCCACTTCTTCAATCAACTGAATAATCGCTTCCGTGGTACCTCCTGTGGCAATCAGGTCATCAACGATTATAACTTTTTGTCCCGGCTGGATGGCATCCCTGTGCATTTCAATAATGGCTGTACCATATTCCAGCTCATATTCCCGCTCTATGGTTTCACATGGCAGTTTTCCCTTTTTACGGATCGGAACAAAAGGCTTATGTAGATTATAGGCAATCGGCACTCCAAAAATAAATCCTCTGGATTCCGGACCCACGATTACATCAAACTCTACATCCTGAATACTATTCTGCATTAAATCAATCGCCAGATGCAACCCGTCTGCATCCTGCAAAACCGAGGTAACATCACGGAAAATAATACCTTCCTGTGGAAAGTTAGTGATACTTCTTACATACTCATCAATCTTCTTCATTTTTGTTCCCATGCATATCACAGGCTTGCCTGTGATACTGCCCAAATAGACCGGTTGAAAGATGGGCATTTTGCAATTTTCCTTTCTCTTTGATAATTTCTTTCAACCTTATGCACTCCTTTAATATAGATACGTTTATTTTAACATAGGTATCTTTTTATCACAACTCTAATATTTTTTAACCCGTTATATTCATTGAGTTCCGGATAGTAAATGACCGATAACTGAATATTACTATTATAACCATGAAACAGGCCGTCAATCTGGTTTTCCGGATATTTCTTCAGAAGACCCTGCCGGAATTCCTCTTCGTTTTCAAACAGAACCGCTTCCATCTGTGTACCGTTTGCATTGGTAACATTCATCATAATTACATTTTTATTTTTTCCTCTGACCTGCAGCCGGTTTATGGCTGCAATCTTATCCGCAAATACAGGTTTTTCATTTCCTTTTCCAAAGGGTTCCAACAGTTTCAATTCATCAATCAGCCGTTCGGAAATATGTTCAAAGGGCAGCGCAACATCAATCCATATTTTTCTTGCCATCATTTCTTCCGTAAGGTTACAGGTTTCATTAAGCGTCCGGCGGAAAAGTTCTATACTCTCTCTTGGCAGCGACAGACCGGCCGCCATGCTGTGCCCTCCGAATTTGCTTAAGCATCGGGCGGCTGCATTGGTCATAACAAGATTATCAAACATATGATAGCCCTCTATGGAGCGGCCGGAACCTTTGGCTCCATCTGCAGAATCCGTGATCACAAATACCGGTTTGTTATACTTTTCCCGAAGTCTTCCGGCAATAATGCCTGCCAGAGACTCATGACACTGGTTCAGATACAGCACTAATACCCTGTCCTTCTGCAGCTCACCGGAAGTTTCGATTTGTTTTATGGCTTTCTCCGTGAATTCAATGGTCATGTTTTTCCGTAATTCGTTAATATCTTTCAATTCTGCCGCCAGTTCCTCTGCAATTGTCCGGTTTTCGGCCATAAACAGTTGAAAAGCCAGTCTTGCAGTCTCCAGACGTCCCCCGGCATTGATACATGGTCCAAGAATAAAACCGATATGATATGACGTTATTTCTTTTTCCTCCAGATGATTTACGGCAATCAGCGCCTGCAATCCGGGGTTATTGGTTTTTTTTATATTTGCCAGGCCATACTGAACCAAAATCCTGTTCTCTCCTGTTAGTTCTACAATATCTCCAACAGTTGCTATTGCTGCAAATACAAAATAATTTCTTAATCTCTCTTCACCCGGTTCCGATTTCAGTCTGCCGCCTTCTTTTCCGTTATTCTGTTCTTTTATATATTCCAGCAATGCAATCACAAGCTTCAGTACCACTCCCGCCCCGCATAAATCTTTGAAGGGATACTCGCAATCTTCCTGTTTAGGATTTACTACAGCATCTGCCCCGGGCAATATAAAGCTTCTTTTATCTCCCTCATCTATAAACGGCACCTCATGATGGTCGGTTATGATTACCTGCATTCCCAGACTTTTTGCATATTCAACAGGTAATTCTGCGGCAATGCCGTTATCACAGGTAATGATCATCTGTATACCATCGTCAAAGGACTGTTTTATCAGTCTCTCATTTAACCCATATCCGTCCTTTATCCGGTCAGGCACATCAAAATCCGCATTGGCGCCTATGGTTTTCAGCAGGTCCGTTAAAATATATCCGGAGCAGACTCCGTCAATATCATAATCGCCGATGACCCGGATTCGTTTTCCTGATACAATAGCATTATAAATCATATTCACGGCCTTATGCATATCCTTAAGCAGAAACGGTGATTTCATATCCTGAATATTTCCTCTGAGATACTCATTATACTCTTCCATGGTTCTATGATTTCTGTTTCGAATAATCCTTGCCGTTACGGGCGAAATGCCAAATATTTTCCCCAATTCTTCAAAATCCGCTTTTTTCCCCTGTACTCGCCAAATTTCCTGAATCTCCATGTGTAATCCTTTCTTTCCGGTCTTCAATACATACAGAAAAAGCCACCGTATAAGCCATGACACTGAATACCATGACCTCTGTTACGATGGCTTTACTTTTTTTTTATTGATATTTCTTCTTAGACATTACATACCAGAGAGAACCTGTAATAAATACGGAAGAATAACCGCCTGCCAGAATACCCACCATAATCGGCAGTGCAAATTCACGAATGGAAGATACACCCAGAATGAAAAGCACAAATACCATTACAAACGTGGTAAAAGATGTATAAATACTTCTTGTAAGTGTCTGCGTGATACTTGCATTCACAATTTCTTTTAAATCAATTTTCTTGGAATTTACCTTCTCTGCAAGATTTTCCCTGATTCGGTCAAAGATAACAATGGTTGCATTGATGGAGTAACCTACGATTGTAAGCATACAGGCAATAAACGTTGTACCAACCGTGGTTCTGGATAAAGCATAAAAGCCGAGCACTATCAATACGTCATGGATCAATGCAATAACAGCACTTCCCGCAAACTTAAGGTTTTTAAACCGAAACCAGATATACACCAGCATACAGAGCGTTGCAAGTGTAACCGCTATAATGGCATCCGACTGCATTTCCTTACTGACGCTGGAACTGATATTGGTTTCTTCAAAGCTGTCTTCCATTGCACCAAAATCATCAATCAGTTTTTTCTTGAATGCTTCCCGGGTTTCCGTTTCCTTTATAACCGGAGTCTTAATGGTATATTTATTGGAACCTGTTTCTTTCTGTCCCTGAATATCATTGCTACCGATAATCTCAGCCAGTTCCGGTTTTATCTTATCATTGAATTCATCAATGGAGATATCCTCCGGAAACTCCAATGTAGTAGCCGTACCGCCCTTAAATTCGATACTGTAATTAAAGGCACCGTTCTCATTTGCAGCATTATATACAACACCGGCAACTCCCGCCAGAATACAGATAACGGATATACTGAACCATATTGCTTTCTTGCTCAGGAAATCAACCGTCTTTCGTTCTTTCTGAATACCGTAGAATTTCTTGTCTTTGAATCCCATATTGTAGAACAGAATTACCAGAACCCTGGATACGACCATTGCCGTAATCATGGATAGCACAATACCAATGGCAAGTGTTGTTGCAAATCCCTGTACCGGACCTGTACCTTTCCACATCAGAACCAAAGCGGCTATAAAGGTGGTAATATTACCATCCACAATTGCCGAAGTTGCTTTCTTAAATCCTACTTTAATGGCAGATTCCGTTGTCTTTCCCAAAGCCAGTTCTTCTTTAATACGGGCATATATGATTACATTGGCATCCACTGCCATACCGATGGAAAGTATAATACCTGCAATACCTGGCAGAGTCAGTGTTAAATCAAATCCGTTTAATACCAGTAACTCTAATATGGTATATAATGCAAGGGCAATACCTGACACAATACCCGGAATCCGGTATACGATCATCATAAATAAGATTACTACAGCTAACCCGATAAGACCGGCTAAAAGGCTTGTCTCAATGGCATCATTTCCCAGCTTTGCACTGACAACCTTTGAACTGATCTCCTCCAGTTCCAGACTGAGGGAACCGATACGGATTGTGGAAGCAAGTGAATTTGCTTCTTCTAATGAACCAATTTTATTAATAACGGCTTCACCTGTCGTAATGGCACTTTCTACGGTCGGAGAACTGATGATCTTATCATCATATAAAATGGAAATTGATTTTCCAAGATTGGTTGTTGTGGCATCCGCAAACTTCTTTGTACCGGCTTCAGTCATCTCAAGTGCCACCACGTATTCGGATGCTCCGGTACTGTTGGATGTCTGGGCTCTGCCCTGGGCGTCTGCAACATCGGAACCGGTCAGCCACACTTTATACCGGCTTCCGCTTTCCGTTACATACAACGGATAGGTATCATCTCCGGTAAAATCTTCATCTGCCTCCGTAACAAACATCAGGGAACCAGGTTTACCCAATTCCGAAATTACGGATTCCGAATCATACTGACCGGGTATATCAACGGTAATTCTGTTGTCACCTTCTTTATATACCTCTGATTCCGTACTGAAATTTGCAACACGGAGCTGCAATTTGTATACGGTATCATTTACCTGTTCCTTTGTAAAATTCTCATCCTGGATTTCATAAGTAATACTTACTCCGCCCTTTAGATCCAATCCTAATATAATATTTTCCGCTGAACCTGTTTTTTTACTGCCTATACCAAATCCTGCCACATAACCCACAAATACAATACAGAGCAATGCAAGAATGAATAGAACAATACTGTTACTCTTCTTTAGCTTCATTTTCTTCTCCATGCTATTCTGCACTTCTTACTGAAGGAGATTCGCACATAATCCTTTCTTTTATTTTATTCACAGGCGATTCCATTTTATAATGAAACTGCACTAACCTTACTATTCTGAATCTTCCGCCAGAGCTGCTTTTATCATAATCGCACACTCAACTCTTTTTCTTTCCATTTCACAGCCGATATCATATGCATCTGTTATGGAACCGTGAAACTGATAAGAATTAGCGGCGCACCCACCACTACAATAATATTTTGCAAAGCAGCTTCTGCACTTTTCTTTTGCATATACATTACACATTTTAAATTCATCGCAGATATCGGTTCTTGTAATACCTTCATCCACATTGCCTAATAAAAAGTCTTCCCTGCCGACAAACTGATGACACGGATATAAATCTCCCCAGGGAGTAACCGCCAGATATTCGGTTCCCGAACCACAGCCGGATAACCGTTTTGCCACACATGGCCCCTGTTCCAAATCTATCATAAAATGAAAGAAGTTAAATCCTCTTCCCTCTTTTTTACGTTTTATAAATTCCTTAGCCAGGGTATCATATTCTTCCATTATTTTCGGTAAATCTTCTTCCCGAATGGCATATGGTTCGCTGTCGTCTCCTACTACCGGTTCCATGGACATCTGCTGAAATCCCAAATCGGCATAATGTATCACATCCTGAGAGAAGTCAAGATTGTCATGTGTAAACGTTCCCCTGACATAATAATTTGTCTGATTTCTGCTGTCTGCCAGTTTTTGAAATTTCGGGACAATTAAATCATAACTGCCTGTTCCGTTACGAAACGGCCGCATTTTATCATTTACTTCCTTCCGTCCATCCAGACTCAGAACCACATTTGACATTTCCCGATTGACAAATTCCATAACTTCATCATTCAGCAGCACACCGTTTGTAGTCAGTGTAAACCTGAATTTTTTATTATATTTCTCTTCCCGGGAACGACCGTATTGTACTAAATCTTTCACCACTTCCCAGTTCATAAGGGGCTCTCCGCCGAAGAAATCAACTTCCAGATTTCGTCTGTTTCCTGAATTCCTGATTAAGAAATCCAGTGCCTTTTTCCCCACTTCAAAACTCATAAGCGCCCTTCTGCCATGATATTCTCCCTCTTCCGCGAAGCAATATTTACATGCCAGGTTACAATCATGGGCAATATGAAGACACAATGCCTTTACGACTGTTTTTCTTTTCTTAAAGTCTGCTATATAATTTTGATATATATCCTCTGTATACAATAATTCCTGTTCTTTTAACTGTGTTACTTCATCAATGGCTTCTGCTATCAACTCTTCGGAATATCCTGATTCCGTTCCCAGCTTGTCTATAATCTGTTCTCTGGTATTTTCTTCAAAAAGCGGAATTACATCATAGACCACATCATCAACCACATGCACGGAACCGCTGTTTACATCAAGAACAATATTATAACCATTATTCTTATATTGGTGAATCACTTTGCTACCATACCTTTCTAACGCACGATAACAGAGTCAGTGCCTGTATTTTTCTGCAAACGCCCTGCACCGGCTCTGTTATGAGAATTATCTTCTTATACTGAATTTTGTATTTTTATTTGTTCTCGCAGCTCTGATTTCCAACTGTGCATGATGTCTTACATGCTGACTGGCAGGATGTCTGACATTCTCCGCAGCCACCCTTTTTCATGGTATCTTTTAATGTCTTTGTACTTAATGTCTTTACGTGTTTCATGGAATATCCTCCTTTAATTCATTAGCTTGCATTATTATAACACATAATATGAATATTTCAAAGTTTTTTTTCTAACTAATCATTCCGCCTAACATACCTCCGCCTACACATGCCAAAAGTGCAAACAGGGAATCCGGTGTAAAAATATTTGCTTCTTTCATTACTATTACGGAAATCAGCAGCAATATCAAATAATAGACGGCTCCTACCATCATTCCAAATAAATATTTTTTTCGACCGGCAATTTTTCCAAATATAAAGCCTCCGATAAAGTTGGACAATACATATGTAATATAAACACCTATCATAATTTTGCTGTTATTAATCTGAAGTTTATAAAATAACAATGTCATGATAAGTAACATAAGTAATGTTGTTATGTAGGTACAAACAAGCGTTTTTACAATTCTGAATACATTATTCTTAACCATACCCTTCTCCCTGTTACTAATTTATTCTATATTAAAATATATTTGTCTGATTTGGAAATATGTAAATTATCTGCTTATTTTTTAATTTTTTCCACGTTTTTTTCAGAACCCCTTTACACCCAAAGATTTTTAAGGTAAAATTCTTTCATTATTATTATAAACAAACAGAATTGAGGTAAATACATTTGAGTACATCATCTTTAACAATGCTAATCATATTATTAATTCTAATTATTTTATCCGCATTTTTCTCTTCTGCGGAAACAGCTTTAACAACGGTCAGCAAGATTACCATTCGTTCCATGATAGAGGAAGGTAATAAAAAAGCAATTATTGTAGACAAAATTATAAACAATCAGGGAAAAATGCTGAGTGCGATTTTAATCGGCAACAATCTGGTGAATATCATTGCATCGGCTCTGTCCACTATTTTGGCACAAAATTTATTCGGACAATATGCCATTAGTTTTGCCACCGGACTGCTGACAATTGTAGTATTAATCTTTGGTGAGATTACACCGAAATCGCTGGCAACACTGAACGCTCTGAAATTATCCTTAGCCTATGCAAAAATTATATATTCATTAATGTTTTTACTGACACCGGCTATTTTTATCATTAACAAAATGGCATATTTCTTTATGCGGTTAATGGGTATTGATCCTACAAAAAAAATGGCCTCCATTACAGAAACAGAACTGCGAACCATCGTAGATGTCAGTCACGAAGAAGGCATTATTGAAAAAGAAGAACGGCAGATGATTAATAATGTGTTTGATTTTGGCGATGCTATCGCTTCTGATGTCATGGTTCCAAAAATAGATATGACTATGGCAGACATTAACAGTACTTATGACGAACTGATCAAAATCTTCCGTTCCGAAAAGTATACCAGAATTCCTATCTATCAGGATAGTACTGATAATGTTATTGGTATCATTAATATGAAAGACCTGCTTTTATATAACCCGGAAGAAATCTTTGATGTCAGAAAATATTTGCGCTCTGCATTCTATACATATGAATCAAAAAAATTATCCGAGCTGATGATGGAAATGAAAAAAACTTCCGTAAATATTGTAATCGTACTGGACGAATACGGCGTTACCGCCGGCCTTATTACACTGGAAGACCTGTTGGAAGAAATTGTTGGTGAAATCCATGATGAATACGATTTAGACGAAGATGAACCAATCAAAAAAATATCAGAAAATATATATATTTTAGAAGGTCAGATGAAAATCGACGATTTAAATGATTATCTTGGTGTTAATCTTTCTTCTGATGACTATGACTCCATAGGCGGTCTCATAATTGAAAAACTTGACCGTCTGCCTACTGCGGGTGACAAAATTACAATTGACTCTCTTTCCTTTAAAGTAACTTCCATGGATAAAATGAGAATTAACTATGTGGAATTATTAATCAATTCAAAATAATCCCGGGTCCCTTCTGTTTTAATGCTGCACCTGACAAAAAATATCGGCTGTATCCGTTTCCGTTCATTTGCAAGGTGAAATCTTCACATAGCACAAGAAACGAATACTCTGATATTGTCTGACTGTATGACTCTCCGCTATTTGCCGGTATGTTTATTTTATATTTCCCTGATTCCGTTCCGTTATTCACAGCCCTTGACAGACTTCTGACAATAATTTTTACTTTTTCTTCATGTTCTTCCGTTTCAAATAATATTTTACTGCTCCATCTTCCCTCTGAATACACAAAATAACCATTTTTTTCCACATATATAATTTTTTTTACAATAGACGGTATATACTGTCTGATTTCTGTTTCTTCCAACAGCAGAGAGCTTTCTCTCATAAATTCCCGAATCATTTTATCCTTATCTATCCGGGGGAATAGATTTCCATCTATTCCCCCGTACCCTTCTTCCATGGCATCCACTACTATTTCATCCATAATTTTATTCAATTCCGCTGTTGTAAAAATCACCGATTCTGATACCCGGTTCCCTATGTTATATGACATATAAAATGCCATAAACACAATACAAAATATTATAGAAAAATCAGTAGCTTTCATCTTTTATTTTTCCTCCGTAAAATCCAACCAAAGTACCATCCTGTTTTTTTACCTTTAATTTTATGACATCTCCTGACCTGAATCGATATACACCATCATCAGCAAGTGTTTCCAAAATCCGGTCAGTGGAATTCATTTGCACTCCAATCTCGTCTTCTGTTTGAAAATGCTGTATTTCTATATCATATATAGTACCTGTATCCTCTAATGCATTCAGAAAGTTCAGATACATACTGCCGGTAAGGCAGCCGGTATTTCTGATTCGGTCGGTTAAATCTATAATTTCCGTATAAACAAACGTCTGCATTGCCCGATTATTTTCTTCCGTCATGATCAATACCGGAGCAATAAACATTAAAACTGAACTGAGCAAAATTGCCGTTACCTTTGAAAATACATCACTCAGATTGAATCACCTCCGGATTTCTTTCATTTAAACAAATCTTTCTGTTATTTTCTTCTAAAATATCATTTAAATAAATCAGTATTTCCAATGCTGCCAGAAACATAAAAATTCCTATCCCCATATACACAATTTTAAATGCATGTTCCATATTCCATCCTATTTCTGCTGAAACTTAATTCCGGTAATGGCACCATTTTCATTTCTGATAACAGTACCCTCAAAGATTGCATATGGATTAATATAAGATGCAGATGTAGCTGACTGCGCAATATTATATGTATTTTTGTTCTGGTTTTTCAGTTCTCCGCTGTTTTCATCAAAACTATATCCATAATAGGTACTGTTTGTCTTTGTCACTACACAGATACCAACTTCCTGCCCGCTCACCTTCTTTATAGCATTAATAACCTCATTTCCGGATACTTTGCTCCCATCATACATACTTTTATCACTTTCCGAAAACTCACTGTTAATTTTTCCAATCCGGCTGGTTCCCGCAGATGCCGTAGCCTGTGCTTCTTTTGATATGTAAAATCCTAATGATATGACCACACATGTAATGATGGTTCCTGCTGCCAATATTAGCCCCTTTAAACTATTTTCCATATATTTCAATCCTTTCACTATTTTGTTATTTTAAGTGTCAATCATCTGTTTTATTTCTGTCCCTGTATAAACGAATTCAAAGCTTAAACGCTGATAATTGTTTTAATCCAAAATATACAAACGGAACAATCAGTTCTGCAATTATCACCAGACATAACGGAATAAATGCTATCGTTTTGGCAACAACTGCTTTATTGTTTAATATCACTTCATTTTCCTGCTTATGTTTTTCAATATAGTAGATTCGTTCCGGTAATATATCCGAAAATGCCTCGCTGATACCTACACGGTCACTGGCAATAAAACAATCCAGTATCCGCTCATAGGGCAGAAAACTTATGGTTTCTTTTGCTTTATAAAATGCCTGAATTCCGTCATATACCAGACTGTCTGCAATCATTTCAAGATTATTTCTAAATACAAGCGCAAATTGCTCCATCCATTCAATGATCAACTCCACGGTAACCCGGTCCATATACATTAAGATTAATATGATCGATTGAAATCTGACCACTTCTTCCTCCCGGTTAATTTCCAACATCTTTTTTCTTATTATAATATTTATGGTCTCATAATGGTATGCAATTACCGAACTGCAAACCGCAATAATCATTCCCAGCAAAAAACCGCCGTATGTGACGCCCATGATAGATATTCGAAACAGACCAATACTGGTCAGTAATGTCAGCATAATAATAAACGTTATTATCCCGTTCATAATCTGTTTGCCCATAAGCTCTTTTATATTATAAGGATATACGATAGACTTCAGCATTTGTTCCCTGCTATAATAGTAATGATATTTTTTAGAAATGCGTTTCATCAATAACTGATTTATCCATTGAATGTCCAAAAATTCTTCAACCCACTGGCTTTTATGCCGGTCAAAATCGATGGGATATTTTAACTTCATGATCACATGATATATCACCAGAGTTACAACCGTGATAATTACCGTAGTTATGGCTCCGGCTATTTCAAAATAAAATCCCTGTAACTCCGGCATATTATGTATTCCCCACTGTTCAATCAATTTTATGGAGAAGACAGGAAAAATTGTAACCCCTAATAATCCCATAAATAAAGCTCTGGTTTTTTCTCTTTTTAATATTTCAATATTTATATCTTCTTTTAAATAACCGATATTGGTTAAAAACAGGGATTTGCCATTAATCTTCTTATCTCCGTAAAATATAACCGTCTCACATAAAGCATAAAAGGTTAAAAAGAAATGATTGGGCGCCAGTTCCTCATAAACTTCACCGGATTCATCCCTTTTCCATGCATTCAGACTTTCTATCATTTTCATTCCCTGCAGAGACATTTCATACCCGGAATTTTGGACGGCTTCCTGCAAAGCTTCTTCCAGCATTCCGTCAAACCGGAACTGAAAACGGATATCCTGAATAAATTTCTCAAACTGCTTTAACAGTTTTATTTCCAGCCTGTCATAGCCGGAATATACACTGTTCAATCCCTGGGCATACAGCAATACTGCCCCGGCTATACAAAAATAAAATGAAACTCTTCCCAAAAATAATATGACTGCCATAAAAAGAACTGCCATCATTATTAATTTGATAAGCTCCTGCTCCGTTCTCCATATTAAAGCCTGTGAATCCATAGGATATATAATTTTCAGCCTGTTCTCTATCCGTTTTACCATACTCTTTGAAATCCTGTTCTTGGAACAGAAATCATACAGGAAATATTTCATAAAACTCCTCCCTCTCAGCCGCTGTTAAATGTTTTTCCATATCATTCCTGACATTAACCGAAAAATCCCCGCATTTAACATATGCTCCGTCTCTATATTCCACCAGGTTATTTACATCATAGAGTTTTCCGCCATCCGCAGCCTTTTCTCTCGGAACAATTTCCGATATTCGTTCTATATATCGATGTCCATCCAAATCCTTTTCCAAATGAACATCAAACCGTATGGTATCCACCACCTGTTCCTCGGCAATTTCCTCATTTTGAAATGCCCCATCCGTCAGAAGACAGTTTCTCATATATTTTACAAGTGCTTTCGTCGTCTTTGCATGATGGGTAAACATTGTAAACAGAGATGCTGTCAAAGACATCTGTATCAGCCAGGAAGCAACCGGTGCCGTGGCAACTTCCCCAAGAATATTTACAACACCATCTGTTTTTTTCTGCAGGTCAAGACCTTCCTGTCCGCTGATATGGTCTGTTTCCTGAAATGTAACAATATTTCTGTCCTCATATATATCACGCAAATGAAGTTCAAAAGATAACTCCTGAATTCTTAATGTATACGATGGATGAATATATCTGATCAAGGCCATTAAAAGTGTTGTTTTACCACAACCCTGAGCTCCGGTAACTGCCGTAATCTGACATCCCTTTACAATCCATTTTAAAACACTGATAGGTATATCCCCGTTCGGGTCGGTAATCAGTTCTTCCGGTGTCTTATGTTCAATTGTATCAAATTTGCGAACAAAAAATACAAAACTTTCACAAAAAGGCGGTCTTGCCACTACTACTCTGGAATGATCTTTCATTTCATTGACAATGTAACCTTTATTCATTGACAACTGCCCTGGATGATTATAGCGATATATGTTCATACAGACTCGTTCCAACTCTGACTCTGACTGAAAATCCAGAAAACGTAAATGAATGGTTTTTCCTTTAATAAATGCCCATATACTGCGGTAATCTCCTTCTCTGCCGGATACTCCCCCCGATATCCCATCCAGTTTCATATCCCTTAATTCATCTACAACCCCAAGTCCCCTGTATGCCTCATATATTTTTTGAGACAATATTTCCAACTTGTCCTCATAGTTTAGTGAAACAGAAACATGATTAAAAATCTCTTCAATATCATCTTCATTTATTTCATATCTGCCTCCGTCTGCACAATTGTCAGTTGTCTCTAACAGTTGATAATCTTCAAGTATTTTTAAAAAAGCATTTGTATCATGCTCTTTTTTATACAAATAGAGTAAAATATCAAACTTATCTTTAACAGATAATTGTTTTTCGTCTATAAATGGTATTATGTCATTTATTTTTTCCTCTGTTATGTCTAATTTTTCTGTTAATATATCTTTTATCAGTGTTTTGACATAAATTTTTGCTCTTAAATCACCAATACCACAATTTTTTAATGCCCTTCTCAGTTCCCTTTTCTTATTTCTAAGCCTTAATAATTCTTCTTTTTTTAAAGAAAGCTCATATAAGTTCGCCCTTAAAATTCCATTTAATTCTTCACCGATCTTCCCCACCAAATCCCCGATGAAATTTTTACGTTCCAATAGTATTCACCCTCTTAAGTATCATTTTTGAAGCGTTTCCTGCTTCTTTAAAAAAGCTGAAATCTTCATCATGCTTTAAACATTTATAATTTCTGTCCACAAACTCCATGGTTTTCCCCTCATTAACCGAATCCTGATACTTTACACTGTAAGGAATCACTGCAACAGAATCTTCATTCATATGATATCTGCGTATCAGATTTCTTACATTATATTTGGAATTGCTGTCATATCTTCCAACCAAAAATAATGATTTTTCCATTAATACAGGCTGATGCTTTAAGCCATGAATGGATTTGCTTCCCTGACCCAGATTGATGACAACTAAATCCAAAATATTCAGTATATGCTGATTCAGACTTTCCATACCACTGTCCAGTTCAATAAAAATCAATTTATCAAGCCCTTTCAGTGCATTTAAAAACCTTTGTGACACACATCGAAACTTCTGCCGGAATAAATCCGGATTATTTCTTATACTTCCGGGCATATATGAAAGATTCGATTGATTTACGCAGATCAGATTTTCATCAAAATCTTTCTCTGTATACAGATTATTCATGTGTTTTTCCAATACATCATCAATACCGGGATGATTATAATAACCAAAATCTTCTTTCAGAATATCATTCCGCATATTGGTTGAAAATGCATAATCTAATTTCAAAATATCGTATTTTCCCTGAACAAGAATAACCTCCCGGTCTGTTCCCTTTGCTGCCATAACTCCGGTAATGATCATATTGGATGTGGTGCCTCCGATGCCTGCCCGGTCACTCCAAAACCCGATTATCAAATATTTTTCCCTCCTTTGCATATTTTAAAGCCTTCTCTGCCATATGTTCCGGTTTTCCCGTAAGTATTCCGGCAATCTTTATCAGTGTCTTACAATATTTTTGAGAGAGATATCTGAATTGTATAAAACCTCCATAATCCATTTCTGTCTGATAATCTTTATCCGTATAATCCAGGGGAATTTCATACAGACATGATACAAATGTCATAAATTTCATATAATTCTGTTTTAAATATGTCCTGTCTTTGCCACCTCCGGTCGTATCCCTTAATACCAGTATTGTTTCTTTTTTCAGACTGACTGCCTGTTTCAGATGATCTAAAATCTCCTGCCGGTTCATGGAAGAATTTACAATGATATACCGATAACTGCCGGTTTGTTCCGGACAGTTTAAATCTCCAGTATAATCCAGAATAAAATCGTAATGTTCGTTTCTGCAATCACCAAAATAAATATCAATATTTCGATATGTAAGTAATCGCTCCTTCAGATCATAATCTGAAAACATAGTCATAAAATCCTTTCTGGAAGATTTATCGTTAATCAGCACACGGTGATCCAGATTATTTAATAAAAGTGCCATGTAAAAAACAAAGTCTTTATAGTTGCTTCCGACAAAGCAAATTTTTTGTGTGTCCGTCTTTATACATCCTCCTTTTTATATTTTGTATAATCACTTTTTAATTTGTTATTTGAGATATATTATATGATAACACAGGCAGATGGCTTTGTAAATTCTTAATTGTTTACTATTTGGTAAATAAATACGAGAAGATTATAGAGACCTGAGCGTTATTAGAGGGATTTTTTATTGGATGGCAAGACACAGAGACAGAAGGGCTTCGGACAGTGATTGGCTGCTCTTTAAAAGCCGCCTAACACCGCCCTAACACCAACATAAACTATTCTTCATCAATATACTCATATAAAAATTTTCCAAAGGTATCCACAATCATTTCCGTTTCGCTATAATCATCATTCACTTCCACAACAGGACATTCCTCATTGTTCATTTTGCCTGTGTCCAAACAAATCAAAGTATCATTCCAAAAACCTATAATTACCAGATTTTCAGGCAGACCTTGACTGCGCTCCATTTGTGTGGTTATAACAACATCATCTTCTTCATTATTTGTTATACCAAAGATAATTTCACCACCAGCATCACCACCGCCAAAATCAATTAAAAAAGCCTTGTAACTTTCAGGAAAAATAACAGATAATGATTTCATTGCATTTTCTATTTCACGTTCCGAAACACTGCCAATAAACTCTGTGACGTCCATATCCATAATTTCTTTTGCTTTTTTGTAATATTTCATAATGACCTCCATAAATCCCAATTGGATTTTGACAAAATTATATCGTTTAATAATTGTTATATCTTACCATCGTGAAATCCGCAACCTCTTGAAAATGCCACATTTATAACAAGAGAAAAAATATCTTGCAACATAGTATAACACAAAATAAGCAAGCTGGTAACAGCACTATATTCCATGAATATTTCTATCTCACCACTACTCGCAAAGGTATCGGCCGCTTTGATTGAAGACGGCGCTGCGGACGAAATCGTTGCGGAACGCAAAAAAGGTATTATGGAGCGGAACATTATCGTGAATAAAATATTAGATGGATTTGTTATGCCAAGTGAACTTACAGCACCGCTTCGGTACATACAATTACCTGAACATGTCACAGGAAAAAGTTTTGAAATCTGTGCAAAACAAGCAGGGGTAGAAGTGTACGGAGCAGAACGTTTTGCCGTAGGAAACAAAATACCCAAAAAAACAGTTAATAAAACAATCCTGTCCATCTGCAAACTCAACATATATTTTTATTGCATTTAACCCAAACATATATTAATATAATAAACAAAACTTGTACCACATCCATGTGGCAGATTGGAGGAAATATGCGTCACTTACTTAGTCCTTTGGATTTTTCTGTTGAAGAACTTGACAATTTATTAAACCTTGCAGCAGATATTGAACATAATCCTGATAAATATAAAGAAATCTGCAAAGGAAAAAAATTAGCAACTCTGTTTTATGAACCTAGTACCCGTACCCGTCTCAGTTTTGAAGCTGCAATGCTGAATCTCGGCGGTAATGTATTAGGTTTTTCTTCTGCCGACTCCAGTTCCGCCTCCAAAGGCGAAAGTGTATCGGATACCATACGGATCATTTCCTGTTATGCAGATATATGCGCGATGAGACATCCAAAGGAAGGCGCGCCTTTAGTCGCCGCTTCCAGGTCCTCCATTCCGGTGATCAATGCCGGAGACGGCGGCCATCAGCATCCGACCCAGACCCTTACCGACCTTATGACCATCAAATCATTAAAAGGCAGACTGGATCATCTGGTAATCGGTTTGTGCGGAGATTTGAAATTCGGACGGACGGTTCATTCCCTGATCAATGCACTTGTCCGGTATCCGGGCATTAAATTTGTCCTGATTTCACCGAAAGAACTGCGGATTCCGGATTATATCCGCCAGGATGTACTGGAAGCCAACAGCGTGGAATATCAGGAAGTGGAACATTTGGAAGATGTACTGGGAAGTCTGGAAATTTTATATATGACCCGGGTTCAGCGGGAACGTTTCTTTAATGAAGAAGAATATATCCGTTTAAAGGACAGTTATATCCTGAATTCTGAAAAAATGGCTCTTGCAAACAAAGATATGCTTGTCCTGCACCCTCTTCCGAGGGTAAACGAAATTTCTGTGGAGGTGGACGATGATGACCGCGCCGCCTATTTTAAACAGGTTCAGTACGGTGTATATGTCCGGATGGCATTAATATTAACCCTGCTGGATATATCCGTGAACGAACCCGGCAACTAAATTAAAAATTTATTATACTTGGAATTCATATAAATTATCCCGGAAAGGTAAGGTGTCATTCATGTTAAATGTTGGTTCTCTTAATGAAGGAATTGTTCTTGACCATATAAAAGCCGGAAAGGCCATGTCCATCTATAAATATCTCGGTCTTGATAAACTGGACTGTCAGGTAGCGATCATAAAAAATGCACGCAGTGATAAGATGGGCCGGAAGGATATCATCAAAATTGAAGGTTCCATTGATTTAGTGGATTTGGACATTCTTGGTTTTATTGACCATGATATCACTGTCAATATTATTCAGGACGGAAAAATCTGCGAAAAAGAAAAACTGACGCTCCCAAATACCATTAAAAATGTAATCGTATGTAAAAATCCAAGATGTATCACTTCCATTGAGCAGGAGCTTGACCAGATATTTGTACTCTCCGATAAAGAAAAAGAAATTTACAGATGTAAATATTGTGAAGAAAAATATACGTCCGGATTATAAAAAACTGCAGTACAACAATTGAATCGTTGTACTGCAGTTTTTTATTTATATGGATTATCGGATGGAACCATATCTCTGATCCTTGGTCAGACCGCCCCGTTTATAGTAGGCCAGTTCACTGACAGTAACCAGCTGATATCCCTGCTGCTGCAGCCATGGAATGATCTGCACTGCCGCATCTACGCTCTCAGCATGAATATCATGCATCAGAATGATATCCCCATCCTGAACATTCTGCTGGATATTGGCAATCGTCTGTGCAGCATTTTTTGTTTCCCAGTCCCTGGTATCAATGGACCACAATATGACAGGTGCATCAATAATCGCCTGAACTCTTTCATCAATGGCTCCGTAAGGCGGTCTGCAGATAACCGTATTCTGACCGGTAAGGGATTTTATGGTTTCTGCCACCGGATGAATCTCATTTGACACGGATACATCATCCAGATCTGTCAGCTTTGCATGGGAATTGGAATGATTACCCACTTCACATCCAATAGCAGCCGCTCTTTTTATATTTTCTTCATCTCCCGGAATCCTGTTGCCGACAATGAAAAATGTAGCATGTGCCCCATACTGTTCCAGTGCATCCAGCAGTCTGCCCGTCTTTGATCCGGCGGGCCCGTCATCAAATGTAAGGGCTACCATGGGTTTATTCGGGTCAATCGTATTGCTGGCAGGATTCTGGTCCACAAAACCACCGTTGGTTGTGGTCTGTGCTTCTGTCTGGGTTTCCGTTTCCTGCGGTGTCGTTTCATTGTCCGATGCCGATTCCGAATCCAAAGTCACATTATCCACAGTTGTCTCTTTCCCTGATTCTTTTTCGTTGTCTGTCGTTTCACCGGAACTGCCGTCTTCTGTTGTATTCTGTTCTTTATCAGCCGACTCTTTTAATTCCGTCGTACCCACAAATATTCCAACTATAATTACAATAACCGCTATTATAACTGACGCAATTAATATTTTTATCTTATTCTTCATTTTTATCACCTAATATCCTTAGTTTGGTTGAGCAAAATGATAAGCCGGGTTATGTTTTTAATAATCATCTATCTAGTTTCATTGTTGCCAATGAAATCAAGCAACCTACCCGAAAGCCAAGCGGGCCGCTTCATTGCTTTCTGTTCAGTTTTGCTTCGGATGGGGTTTACATATGCCCGGTATGTTACCATACCGGCGGTAGTCTCTTAAACTGCCTTTCCACCCTTACCAGGAGTTTAAGCTTCGCTTAAACTCCGGCGGTTTATTTCTGTTGCACTTGCCTTGGAGTCGCCTCCACCGGACGTTATCCGGCATCCTGCCCTGTGAAGCCCGGACTTTCCTCACCTGCGTTCTTTCGACTATAGCAGCTGCGATTATTTATCTTACTCAACCATGTCTACTTTAACATTATTTTTATGTTTTGTAAATACGATTTATGCCTCATTTTTACACCATACAAAAATATTACAAAAACATAAAAAAATCTAAACATTAAAACAACTGCCGCCTACAAATTCCCTTACCAATGAATTATTTGGTATGTCTTCGGTACTGACTCCCAGAAAATAATCCAGAAACTTTAGCAGACGGTTTGCTTCTACATATTCCGGTGCATCTTTTGGAATTCCAAAGAGCAGAGGTTCCGCATACTGCTTTAAAACCGATAATTCATAAATCAGAGCTGAATTAAACATTACGTCCGCTGCCTCCTGAAATGGGAAAATATAACTTTCTTCACCGTTTCTTACCGACTGCCAGCGATTAATGGTTTCCACTGCGGAAATCCCTCTGGTCCTGGCATCCCTTACCATTCTGCGGATCAGTCTGCTGTCCGTTGTAGGAATTCTGTTATGTTCATCCACATTTAACTGTGTAAGTGCACTGATATATATTTTAAATTTACTATCCCGCGGCAATGCATAGGATAATTTATCATTGATACCGTGAATTCCCTCGATCACAAGAATATCATCCGGTCCCAGTTCCATAACCTTTCCTTTATATTCACGTTTTCCGGTTATAAAATTATAGGTGGGCATAAGGACTTTTTCACCATTGGATAATGAAATCATATCCTTATTAAACTGTTCCACATCAATGGCTTCCAGTCTTTCAAAATCATAATCTCCTTTTTCATCCCTGGGCGTAAACTCCCGGTCAACAAAATAATCATCCACCCCGATGGTCTGAGGTTTCAGACCGTTGGCCCGAAGCTGGATGCTAAGACGATGGGAAAAACTGGTCTTTCCGGAAGAAGACGGACCGGCAATCATTATAAATTTCTTAGACGGATTTTCCGCTATTCTTGTGGCAATTTCCGCTATTTTTTTCTCCTGCAGTGCTTCCGCTACCAAAATAATATCCTTAATATTTCCTCTGGAAATCTGTTCATTCAGGGCGCCCACCGTATCAACCTCCAGCATTTCTCCCCAACGTTCCGATTCCTTCAACACCTGAAACAATTTATTCTGGGGCTGAAATTCGGGAACCACATTGGGATTTTCCTTTACCGGAAGCTGCAGCACAAATCCTTCATCATAAAGAAACAGGTCAAAGTGTTTAATATATCCGGACATAGGCACCATATACCCGTAAAAATAATCTTCAAATCCTTTTAAACTATAAATATTAACTTTAGAAGCCCTTCGGTATTTAAACAATTTTTCTTTATCAAACATTTTATGCCGGCGAAACAGATGAATCGCTGATGTCGTACTGATGGAACGCTTATTGATCGGAAGATTTTCTCCCACAATCTCATACATTTTTGCTTTTACCCGGCTCAACAACTCTTCATTCAGCGAAACATTTCCTCTTACTGTACAGTAATAGCCTTTGCTCAGGGAATATTGTACGCTTATCTTTTCAATATTTTTTCTGCCTGCCACATCATAAAATGCCTTCAGCATGATCAGCGTAGCGCTTCTTTTATAAGCTTCAATTCCCGGCGCCGTTTTGGTAGTCAGAAACCGGATTTCACAATCATTTGTTACTTTCTTAAACAGCTCACATAATTTCCCGTTTTTTAATACTAATACTATATCACTGTCATATTCAGACTGATGCGCTTTTGCAATCTCAAAAAAACTGGTCCCCTCTTCATATTCTTTTGTAACTTCGCCTACTTTTACCTTGCACATATCTCCCATTTTCATCCTATCCTTTCATTCTGTCATACGAAGTAGTTTAATGCCTGTTCTGTCAGCTTTATCTGTTCCCTGATTTCTTCCAGACGGGTTTTTCCATGCTCTGCTGCATTCTCCTGTAATTTTTGTGCAATCTGATTATATTTATTCTTTTCTTTTTTTAAATATTCGAAAAAAACTTTATCCTTTTTACGAAGCAGTATCCTTCCGTATTTTAATTCCATTTGTGTATATGCTTCTTCGTTCCCATGAGAACCTTCCCCACAGGATACCTTCAGAATTGAATAATATTTACCTTCATCCATCAGCATGGTTTCATCCGATATGCAAAAATTATTTTCAGTCAGATATTTTCTTACCAGAGCCAATTCAGAGTGAGGTGATACGACCAGTTCCGATACGGTGCGGATAACCTGTTTTCCGTCCTCCAGTATCCGTATCATCAATTCTCCGCCGATTCCTGCCATTACCACGGCATCCGCCTCTTTGCTCTGCAGTTCCTGCAGACCGTCTGACAGTCTTGTCTCTATAAATTCCGTCAAATGCTCTCTGCAGATGTTATTCTTTGCCCGTTCCAATGGTCCGGCATTAATATCCATGGCAATTGCTCTTTTGCAGATACCATGCCGTATTAAATAAATCGGCACATATCCATGGTCGGTTCCCACATCTGCCACTACTTCACATGGAGTTATCATTTCTGCCACCTGTCGTAATCTTTCTGATAACTTCATAATTATATTCCATCTCCTATTCCAGATAATCCCGAAGCTTCCGGCTCCTGCTTGGATGCCTGAGTTTTCTCAATGCTTTGGCTTCAATCTGTCTGATTCTCTCACGGGTAACATTGAATTCTTTTCCAACCTCTTCCAAAGTTCTCGGGCGTCCGTCATCCAGACCGAACCGCAGCCTCAGTACCTTCTGCTCTCTTTCGGTCAAAGTAGTCAGTACCTCCACGATCTGCTCTTTCAGCATGGTATAGGTAGCTGCTTCCGCCGGCACCGGCACATTGTCATCCTGAATAAAATCCCCCAGATGACTGTCTTCTTCCTCTCCGATAGGTGTTTCCAGCGACACCGGTTCCTGTGCTATCTTTAAAATCTCCCTGACCCGGTCTACCGGCATATCCAGCCGCTGCGCTATCTCTTCCGGCAAAGGTTCTCTGCCCAGATCCTGTACCAGTTGTCTCGACACTCTCATCAGTTTGTTGATGGTCTCCACCATATGAACCGGAATACGGATTGTCCGGGCCTGATCCGCAATGGCTCTGGTAATCGCCTGACGAATCCACCATGTAGCATACGTACTGAATTTATATCCTTTTTTATAGTCAAATTTGTCTACCGCTTTGATCAGCCCCAGATTACCTTCCTGAATCAGATCCAAAAACAACATTCCCCGGCCGACATAACGTTTCGCAATGCTGACAACCAGTCTTAAATTGGCCTCTGCAAGTCTTTTTTTCGCATTATCATCACCAAGCTCCATCTGTTTTGCCAGTTCAATTTCTTCTTCCGCATTCAGCAGCGGCACTTTTCCGATTTCCTTCAAATACATCCGCACCGGATCATCCAGACCGATGCCTTCCGGAATGGATAAATCCAGTTTCGATATATCCATATTGGATAATTCTTCTTCCAGACCCGCCTCATCAATCTCGTCCACTTCAAGCAGCACCGGCTCCTGTTCATTATCTATGGCTGCAAGAATCTCAACTCTGGTTTTTTCCAGCTCTTCTAAAATTTTATCAAACAATTCCCCATCCATGGAAGCTTCCGGAAATTCCGACAAAATCTCATCATACTTCAGGGTATTCTTGTTTTTCGCCGCTATATCCAGTAAGGTCGCCATCTTTTCATTAAATGTTGTCATATTTTCTTCCATTTTTGTTGCCCCATCTTTCCAATACATATCCGATTTACAATGATATATGTATTTTTTGTAATTTTTTCTTTTCCTGAATTATATTTTGAAGAGTATTAAAATCCGCAGCCGTCTTCGATACATAGTCCAGACTATTATTTTTCACTTTTTTAACGGCATCCGTTATTGCCCGCTCCTTCTCCTGTACACTCATTTCACCCAATAAAGAAGTATTGAACAGTTCGGCTGCCTGCCTGTGTTCCTCCTCCTCCGTAAAATCATTCAGTATTTTAGCAGGATTCACGGTACCATCCCTTAACTGATCAAAAAGCATACCGGCAACCCTGTTGTACGGCTGTTCTTTAAAATCCTTCTCCGTGATGATATCTTTTATTTTATCATAAACAGCCGGCTCCTCCACCAGCCATGTAAGCAGTATCTTCTGTGCCTGTCTGGTTCCGTCCTCCGGATTTTTTCTGCCGTTTCTCCGGTTCTTTTCACTAAACTCCTCTTCCGGAATGATATTTTTTTCTCCGGACCCGGTATAAGTGAGCGCCAGACGGAGCACCATCTTTGAAAGACTGTCCTGGGGAATCAGAAATTGTCTGCTTACCGCTTCAATATAGACATTCCGCTCCAGTTCATTGGGAAATTCCAATAATTTTACCGCTGCTTTATTATAAAATTCCGCCTTCCCATGAGGATCCTCCATATCGTAATCCTTCTGCAGCATCATAATTTCAAACAAAAAACTGTTTTCGGCATTATCAATCCGCTTTTGATATTCTTCCGCTCCCAGATTACGAATAAATTCATCCGGGTCTTTATATGGCTTCATATCCAGCACTTTCACGGCAATCCCCACCGACTTTAAAATCGGAATTGCTCTTAAGGCCGCTTTTTGTCCGGCGCCGTCGCTGTCAAAGGTTAATACCGCTTCTTTTACATACCGCTTGATCAGCATGGCATGCTGCTGGGTAAACGCCGTTCCCAGCGCCGCAACTGCATTGGTAAATCCGGCCCTGTGCAACGCGATAACATCCATATAGCCTTCACATATAAGAATATACGGTTTCCTTGAAATCCTTGCAAAATTCATCCCATACAGATTTCTGCTTTTTTCAAATATTTTGGTTTCCGGTGAATTCAGATATTTCGGTTCCCCTTCGCCCATTACCCGGCCGCCGAATCCAATGACACGATTATTAATATCCAGTATTGGAAACATCACCCGGTTCCAGAATTTATCATAGGTTCCCTTCTCTGAAAATGCAAATAATCCGGTTTCCTTTAAAAGCTCATCCGAATAATTCTGCTGTTTGAAATACCGATATAAATCATCACTGGTTTTATTGGAATATCCCAGCCCGAAACGGACAATGGTCTCATGGTCCAGACCTCTGAAACTGAAATAGTCCAGACCGGTTTTTCCCTTTTCACTCTTCAGCAGATGATGAAAATATAATGCTGCCTGTTTATTAATCCCCAGCAATGCTGCCTTTAAATCCGCTTTCCGTTTCTCCTCTTCCGTATATTCCGTTTCCGGAAGCTGAATCCCTGCTCTGTCAGCCAGCATTTTCACCGCTTCCAGAAATGTATAATTTTCATACTTCATTATAAAAGAGTATACATTTCCTCCCTCTCCGCAGCCAAAACAGTAATACATCTGTTTTCCCGGCGTAACCGAAAACGAGGGCGATTTTTCATTATGAAAAGGGCACAATCCGAAGTAGGTCGCACCCTGTCTTTTTAACTTTACATATCCCGAAATTACATCTATAATATCATTTCTGGAACGGATTTCCTCAATCAAATCATCTGAATAATACATGTTTTTACCTGTTTTAATCACAATATAATTTACATTTTCCAAAAAGACGGAACAAAAAGCTCTTCAAACTTCCGTACCGAATACTGGTCGCTCATTCCCGCAATATAATCACATACTACACGCTCTGCCTTCTGGTTCTTTTTTTCAATTAACCTTCTGTATTCTTCCGGCATTTCCAGAATATTTTCCAGATAATAACCGTATAGTGAAGTCAGCATCCGCTTTGCCTTGTACTCTTCCCCTTTTGCAACCGGATTGGAATACACCCGCTCAAACATGAACTGCCGGAGCTCTTTCATTGCCTGATTGATTTCTTCCGACATTAAAATGTCCGGCTGATATCTGGAATGATTCACTATATCATATATCATCGTATTCAGCCGTTCCTTCTTGGAATGGCCCAATACATTTGTATATGTACCCGGGATATCCTTCTCCCGCAGTATTTTCCCACGAATGGCATCATCAATATCATGATTAATATATGCTATCTTATCTGACAACCTTACGATTTTTCCCTCCAGCGTGGACGGAGTCCCGGAAGTCCTGTGATTTATTATACCGTCCCTTACTTCCCAGGTCAGATTTAGTCCCTGACCCTTTTTTTCCAACAGTTCCACCACCCGGATACTTTGTTCAAAATGCGAAAAACCTTCCTCACAAACCTTATTTAACGCTGCTTCTCCTGCATGTCCAAAAGGAGTATGCCCCAAATCATGTCCTAAAGCTATGGCTTCCGTCAATTCTTCATTCAGCCGGAGCGCTTTGGCAATGGTTCGTGCAATCTGGGATACTTCCAAAGTATGTGTCAGCCTGGTTCTGTAATGGTCACCCGCCGGTGCCAGAAATACCTGGGTTTTATGTTTCAGTCTACGAAATGCCTTACTGTGAATGATTCTGTCCCGGTCTCTCTGATAGCAGGTTCTGATATCACAGGGAGATTCTTCCCTGTCCCTGCCCCTGGAATTCCTGCTAAAGGACGCATATTCACTTAAACTTCTGAATTCATCGTTTTCCAGTTCTTCCCGTATCGTCAATTTTAATCCTCCGGTTCCTAAAGTAAATTTGAAACCCTTTTCCAAAAATAATTCAGTATTATAGCTAAGACCAAAGTCCTCTATGAATTATATTCTGTATTTTTTGCGAATTTCCTTTATTTTATTGCAAACTTTCGTGTAAATTTATGGTATTTAACGCAATTTCCATCATATCGGTGAAGGATTTTTCCCGCTGTTCTGCCGATGTTTCCCGTGACGATACGAAAGAATCCGATATCGTAAGGAGACAGGCGCCGTTTTTTCCAAGAACTGCCGCATTGTGAAACAGCGCAAAACTCTCCATTTCCACACAGATACAGCCTTTTTCTTCATTCAGTTTCCTGTAATAAGGCGTACTGTCTTCCCTGTAAAATACATCCGAAGAATGAACACATCCCTCAATCAGCCTTTTCCCCAGTCTTTTTGCTGATTCCCTGATTTTTTTATTCAGCTCTTCGGTAGGATAGGTTATGTCCTTATCATATCCATTCTGTACTTTTGCATAACTGGACTCTGAATATGCAGAGGATGCCAGAACCACATCAAACAGGTCTGCCTCTTTACAATAAGAACCCGCCGAACCGATTCGTATGATATTATCCACTCCGTACCGACTGTATAATTCATACGAATAAATTCCAATGGAAGGCATACCCATTCCGGAACCCATAACCGATACCTCTGCTCCCTTATACTCTCCAGTATAACCAAACATATTCCTTACTTTATTAAATTGCTTCACATTTGTGAGAAAGGTTTCTGCAATATATCTGGCTCTTAACGGGTCTCCCGGCATCAATACTGTTTTTGCTATCTCTCCTGCCTCTGCCTGATTATGTGGTGTTGACATAATAATACCTCCCATTCCGTTTTCATAACAATATAAATATACATATTAAATGAAATTATAACATATTTCATTAATTTTTGAAATGTTTAATAACATAAAAATACCTGCTTGATGATTGCAAAAAATAAGTCAATGGAAGTTTAAGTAGAATTTAATAGAAATGTGTGTGCGTTTGTGGTAAAATAATGTCGTTAAGCAATTCGAAAAGTCGGATTAGTAATACTTTCGGATTGTATTTTGAATTTTCGTTTAAAAGGAGGAACTTTTTTATGATTCATTGGTTACACCAAGAAGATGGTTTTTGTGAAGGAAGTTTCAAAAGTAATTTTTTTCGTGATGATGAAAATGGTAATGAGCTGAGTGTTGGTGTTAAATGCCCCGATTTGAAAGAATGTGCCGAAAAATGCGTTAATGCATTTAATAATCTTACTGAGTCTGAGATAATCGAAATCTGTAAAGAAATCATAAATTGTGCAAAAGAAATTGATATAGATGAAGAATTTGAATTACCTGCACTTGATAATGCTCTTGACATTTTAAATTACTGCTGGTTTACAACATTATATGTAAATATGTCGAGCAAAGAAGATGAAATAGCCTATGTTGTTGAAGGTGAGGGGGATTGGGGTGAAGTAATTGGTTTTGCTGTAAAAAACAATAAGGTAATTTATGTTGGCACAGATTATTTTGATTACATGAAGGACGAAGAATAAGATTCCACATCACTTTCCATTAGAAACATATAACAAAAGCGGCAATATCACTCACGATACGCCGCTTTTGCTTCTAATACTTAAGATATACTAAAAATCCGAAGCCGTCCCCGATTGGAACCCGGGTTCGGATCATCATTATCTGGTGCGGAAAAAGGGACTTGAACCCTCACGTCGTTTCCAACACTAGATCCTTAGTCTAGCCTGTCTGCCAATTCCAGCATTTCCGCACATATTTTTCAAACGCGATAATTATAATATCATCATTAACGAATATTGTCAATATTTTTTTTGAAATTTATTCCACTCAGATATTATTTCTTTTAAAATAATTTCCGGCAGCCGCATTGCCTTCTAAAATTTAAAGATGCTTACTTCTTTTTCCAGTTTTACCGCCAGTTCTTTTAATGTTTCCGCATCCATAGCCAGTCCTTCAATGGTAGCCTTTAATTCTTCGGTAGCAGCCGTTGTTTCCTGGGAGGCTGCCGCATTTTCTTCTGATATGGCAGAAAGGGACTGGATGGTTTCTATGATTTCTCCTCTTGCATGATTTAAAATTTCCGCTTTCTTTTCAATCTCTTTAATGTCACTCATGGAACTCCTGATTCCTTTGCTGACATCTTCAAATTTACTCTTTGTCTGCTTCAGTTTTCGTGACTGCTCACCAACAAGCGTATTAACATCCTGCATGATCTGAACTGTTTTTTCGGAATCCATCAGTAATTCTCCTATGATCCTCTGAATTTCTCCTGCCGCATCGTTGGACTGTTCCGCCAGTTTCTGTATTTCGCTGGCAACAACCGCAAAACCTTTACCGTTTTCACCGGCTCTCGCTGCCTCTATGCTGGCATTCAGCGCCAGAAGATTGGTCTGTTCTGCTATATTGGTAATGATTTCCATGGTCTGGCTGATCTGCTGCACACATTCATTGGTTATATTGGTCTGTTTTGCAATCCGGTCAATCGCTTCCATGGTCTTCGCGTTGGAACCGTTCAGTTCTTTTATGATACCGCCCGCCTCTTCATCATTTTTATTCATTTCTGCAGAATTATCGGTCAGAGTCTTTAACTTCATGGCAATATTTTCTATTTGATTTCCCATATCGATTACATTGTCTGTTGCCTGCTGGGTTTCCTCTGCCTGTGACATGGCTCCGGTTGCAATTTCTTCCACTGCTTTCGTTACTTCATCCGTAGACCTGTTTGTTATATCTGCCATGGATTCCAGTTTATGGGAAGTTTCCCTCATATTCTCAAAAGCCGCAACCATATCGCCAAGAATAGTCTTTAATTCACGGTTCAGTACAATCGCTGTATCTCCCATGGAACCGATTTCCGTTTTATCTTTTAAAACTTTATCATTCAGTTCTGCCGCCAGATTTCCTTTGGCAATCTCCTCCAGATACTGATTTACAAACCAAATTCTTCTCTTAATCTTTAATACAAACAGTATGATTACCACAATAACCAGAATCAGTATGATTCCGATTCCCACTCCGGACTTGATCGTGTTCGTCCAAATTGCCTTCTGCACGCTGTTTAAATGCTTTCCTGCAAAAATCATACCTGCCGGACTTCCGTTTTTATCACGTAACGGTGTATAATATGCCAGATATTTATCGCCAAACAGCTTTACGCTGCCTTTATAATCCTGTTCATTATTCAGCACTTTATCAATAATATCGTCCGTAGCTTTTGTTCCTATTACTCTTTCACCGTTCTCATCAAGAATCGTGGTAAGTATTCTGGTATCTCCATAGAAAACGGTTACTTCCAGATTGTTTGCTTCTTTAATCCGATCAAGAAAATCAACATTATTGGTCAATTGGAATTTTCCCTTTGATATAACGCCTGATTTTTCAATATATGCTCCATCATCAACTTCATCAAGCATTCCGCCCACTGTATATGTAACTGTCTTCAATTCTTCATATATCTGTTCTTCCAGCGAATCGGTCAATGAAACCATTCCGAAAATTATTGCCATGACTCCTGCCAGAAGTGTCGGAATTACTGCTATCAGTATCAGTCTCCACATCAAACCTTTTTTTCTTTTTTTGTTCTTATCGTTCATGAATATCGGTTCTTCCATATTCTCCTCCTTTATTGGCTTATCTTCTTCCAAGACCATTACTGCTATTATACTATACTCTTTATACAAAATAAACAAACAAATTTCATTCACCGGTATTTTTTTATAAAATTTGTGGAAAAAATCAAAAAAATGAATTTTTTGAATATTTTTTCAAAAAAACATTTGACAAATCCTGATTTTTGATTTACAATACTACTTGCTGTTAGCACTTGTGGCGGAATTGGCATACGCGCATGATTCAGGTTCATGTCCGGGTTCCCGGGTGTGGGTTCAAGTCCCATCGAGTGCATATATCATGTGTCACTTCATTAAATTGAAGTGACACATTTTTTGTTTACAAAATTTTATAAAGCATTCCAAAACATAACAAAAACGAGTCGCTCATCCGGAACCCGGAACATCCGCCTCGCTTTTCTGACAACAAAAAACAGGATGTTTCCTCACATCCTGTACTTCAATCTGAACTCCCCGAGTAGGACTCGAACCTACGACAACTCGGTTAACAGCCGAGCGCTCTACCGACTGAGCTATCGAGGAATATTAAATACAAATGATATTATACCTCACTTTCTAAAAATGTCAACAGTTTTTTTGATTTTTTTGAATCGTTTTCATTGGACAATCCGTTTCCTCTTAATAAATGCACAAAACTGCACAGATAAAAAATTGTTCTGCAGCAATAACCAAAAACTTTGTAAGTGCAAATCTCACAGAGTTTTCGGTTATTGCTGCAGAACAATATCTGACTATTATATATCTATTATATTACAGAACTTTCGATTACTTAATACTTACCAATACATTGATACAATCCGTTAATTCCACAAGTGAAGCTTTAATGGACTGGTTAATCTCACCTGAATTACGAGCCAGTTTTCCAACTTCATCCGCAACTACTGCAAAACCTTTACCCAGTTCTCCTGCTCTGGCCGCCTCAATCGTAGCATTTAAAGCAAGGATTCTCTGTTTTGATTCTATCTTATCCAGCGCTTTTGATTTATCATTCAGTTCAATCAGAAGATTGGAAGCTTTTGTTACATATTCATCATTCTTAGCTTCCTCATCTTCCTCTGTATATAATTCTTTTACCTTTGTAACCAACAGATAGTCCACAAATCTTTTCACTCTCTGTATGCTTTCCGGATCCGTTCCCTCCAGAGAAACAATAGCAACATTGGCAATCACTTCACCGCCTGCAAGTACTTCCACTTTCTCAGCCTCATCAATAATCGCTGAATCATAATCCTTACAATTCGTAACTTCATTCATATCAGCATCATAAATCAATATATCCATACCTGATAAGGCTGTTAAATCTTCCTGTATATTCTGTAATGTTTCCAAATCAATAAATTCTGTAATCTGCATATGTATACGCATCCTTTCTAATCTGTATTTCGTACACGACCATACGTTTTTTTGCATACATCGATTATATCATACATTATCTTTTTTAACAATACTATGATTTTTTTGAGTTAAATCTTTATTTCTTTGTATATATTCACCAATTTTTATCATATTGTTCATGATTTATACACATTTCCTCTTTAATATATAATCATTCAAAGAAAAAGAAAAATCTTTTCATATTTTAATCTTTTTCATAATTTCAACAGGAGTAATATACAACATATATTACTCCTCCTCCTTTTTTATGCTACAGTTTTACCTTTTTATCATCTCATTAATACTTCGTCTGTGATTGATATATCCCAATACTGCCGAAAGCATATTGTGCATTAAAGAAACAACAATAACAGATACTACTAAGGATAACACAAAAATTCCATTACTTCTTATAATACTATCCTCAATTCCGGCAATAACATACCGGTCAATACAATATCGCAGCAATATACTCCCTATGATTGCTGTAAATATAGAAATTCCGGCTATCATGCCATATTCCACCTGAAGCATTTTTCTCATATCTTTTTTAGTAATTCCATATGCACGAATAATCCCCAGATATCCGCAGTTGCAATGAAACTCATATATAAATATCAAGCTTATGGCTGCAATACAGATTATTCCAATCAATAAAAGAATCATTCCAAAAACTTTTGACATACTGTTCTGCAGCTCTGCTATTTTTTCGTATGAATCAGCCATAAAAGAAGAATGCATGACAAATCCCAATTCCTGATTCATATAATTTTTTACTCTGCTGACTGCCTGATAAGAATTTATAAATATTTTACAGAATGTAGCCGTCTCATAAGAAAAACCCTTTCTGGAACTAAAAAAAATATAAGTCAGGTCACTTCCTCTGCCAGCAATATGTAATGCCTTGCTATTTATAATTCCGCTTATGGTATAGGTTCCAAATAATTGTTTTCCATTCTTATGGTTTACTACTGAAAAGTTCTTTCCTATCAAAGCACTCCATTCCGAAGATAAAACACCATATTTTTCCAAAAGATTATCACTAATCACCACCTGACCGGCGGCCTCCAATTCAGTCCCATACAAATAAAGCGGTTCTTCCTTATTATAATGTCGAAATTCCTGTTCCTCATTATAGCTGTATTGTTCATGTGCCAAATCATATTCACAGACATTCAGATATCTGGTATTAAACATATCCAGATATCCCGAAGGAATAATGGAATGCACCTCCTGATCCAATACAAGGTCCAGCTCTGATAATTCCCTGCTTCCAAACACTGTATCCATTTCACGAACAACGGAAATACCCGCGGCATCCGGTATTTTCTCTTTATTCTCAGCTATTTTCCGTATCGTTTCCACATCTTCGGCATACAGATAACATTCCGAAAACCGGCCGTGCTGTATGTAGTTCAGATAATGTTGTAACGTAAAATTTAAATAGCCGCATATAAAAAACAATACTCCTATAATGGTAAACATAATACCAATTGCAGCTCTGCTTTTCCATTTCGAAAGAATATTTCTTCCGGCCAGATATGCATAATCCCGTAATTTCATTTATTGTACCAACCTGTTTATTTTTAATATTTACATACTCTGCCGTATTCCGGCTTTCATAATTCTATCATTCAATTTTTTCCAGCGAAAAATCATAATCAGTCCTAAAAAAATCTGAAGCAATATGATTACTGCCAACAGATTACTGCTTATATGTGACAAAACCTCTGCCCGTAGTCTTCCGGAATGTCTCCCGCTTCCCATTCCGTCATTATATAGCGCCATTACCACAGAAATCCCATAGGCCACTAAGTTACTGATTATGGTTACCCCTTCACACAATAACAGATAGAGCAGCATAACTTTTGCGTTTGATAACCCAAAGGCTTTTAAAATCATAATATTTTTATTTCGCAGCAGCAGTAAAACAGAAACACAATAGCTTATAATAAATGCAACTGCAAAAACCATAACCAGCGTCATAAAATAAATGATTCTCTTTATTAATCGAAAAGTTTTCATCTGTTCCAGCAATAATTCATTTCCTGACGGACGCAGACTCTTTTCCTCCATAGCCTCATAGACAGACAAATACTCTGAGACATCCGGTACTCTAAGCTGAAGATTACAGCGATTATGAAATCCGTTTTGTAAAATCAGTCTGTTTCCTGTATCCTCTTCCACAAGAAAATCATAATCCGGAAAATCATCTTTCAAAATACCACATACCACAAATGGCTCCTCATGCAAAACATTCGTAGAAATCGTAACCTGCTCTCCTGTTGTAATCTTTAATTCTTTACAAATGTTCTCTTTTATCCACAACCTGTTTTCCGAATAATCGTCTGGTAAATCATCAGAAAACGGAAGGTCTCCCTCTGTAATATAAGTATCTATATTCAAAAAATTCATTCCCTGAATCAGAATTCTGCCCTTCCAATCCTCTTTCCAATGATTTATGGTAAATCCCCGCAGCAAATCTCCTTCTGCCGCAAAAGATAACATCTGAATTTCTACATCAAATTTTTGAACTTCTTCTACTTTACTATACTTAATATTGTTTAAACTGATATTGGCCCCATTTGGATACTGACTGCATAAAGGTTTATAATATTCCGTTTCATACCCATCCAGCATAAACTGCATATAGAGAATAATTGCGGAAACCGATGCAATAATAAAAAACATACAACATAAATATTTTTTACAACATTTCCCCTCCAATACCAGAAGGCGGCTTAATCTACATCCTCTCATCTGCCACAATCCTGCCATCTTTCATTCTTATGATCCGATTGGTCATAGCCGCATGTTCATGATTGTGCGTGACCAAAATCACTGTTATACCGGAAGTAACCAATTCCCGGAATAAATCCATAATCATCTGTCCGTTTTTAGTATCCAGATTTCCACAAGGCTCGTCTGCCAAAAGAAGGGCTGGACGATTTACCAGAGCCCTTGCAATACTGACCCTCTGCTGTTCTCCTCCTGATAATTCCCCTGGTTTCTTTTTCAGCAGATTACTAATATTTACCTGTTCTGCTGCCTGCCGGATTCTCTGCTTCCGTTCTCCTTTCCCGATTCCTGCAATCACCATAGGCACTTCAATATTTTCAAAAACAGAATATGTATGTTCTAAATAATAGTTTTGAAAAATAAATCCCATCTGTCTGTTCCGCAAACCGGATAATTCTTTCTCTGTCATTTGATCCGTCCGTACTCTGTCCAGTTCAATAAATCCTCCGGTAGGAATTTCAATCAATCCCAGCATACTGAGCAATGTTGATTTTCCACTCCCGGATTCACCTACTATACTGATAAATTCATTTTTTTCAACCATAAAAGAAGCGCCTTCCACCGCCAGGCACTTCACACCGGATTCCGAAACATATTCTTTTGAAATATTACATACTTTTATCATAATCCCTTTCCATTTGTACTGCAGACGAACTGCGGTACTGCCCAAATCATTCATTTTATTTCTTTGTATATATTTTATTAAAAAAAGATAACTTTCCGTCCTCTAACGGATAAATACTAAAAGTTGCCGCATCTCCCTCCACCGGCCAGATAACCATTGTGTCAGAAACCAGACTGTATTCTGTTCCATTTGCCATATTATCAATGGCAGTTCTGGCAAAAACATCAAATGCTTCTCTATCCATTTTATCATTATAAATCTTATCATAGATTCGATTGTATATATAGTCCTTTTCATTTTCTATAATCCGAATCGTTCCTTTACTTACTGCAATTGTTACTTCACCGGTATCAGAGCTGTATGTACCGTCAAACGAAACTTCTTCTTTCTTATGGAATATGTACTGATAAATAAATATTGTTGCAATTACAATAATAATCAGACTGACCGAAGCAATAATAAGTTTTTTCTTTTTCATTATATTCTCCTTATTTTGTATATTTATTCCCATTTGTTGTTATTGTTTTACAATCCTTACTTAAACTAGCAGAAAAATAACCAACATCATCATTATCTGCACATAAATCTTTTCCATCCAGAATCAATCTTCCTTTATAGTCTCTTAGTTTATAATCAGATGTAATAAATATCAAATGATAATATGCCTCATCTGATGTTGTTTTATACTTTTGTGCTTCTCCTGTACCTGTTCCAGTTAAATAACATTTTTGTCCTCCCCAAATCATTCCCATATATACATTTTTACATGTTACTCTACCACTAGAATATATCTTTACATAATAATTCTTATGATTATTTTCCAATCTGTAATAACTACCTTGAATTTTCTTTTTTTCATCATTTATAACCCATTTCTTTATTTTTTATTAATTATATGTTCTATATTTTGTTTTGTCAACATATTTTTTACTTATTCAAATCAATTGAAAATTGTAACATTAAATGCGAAAGGAAGCGAAAGCCTCCCGACGCATTA
>CAJTXN010000008.1:100898-124249 GCA_910583605.1 uncultured Lachnospiraceae bacterium | reverse complement strand
TATAAACCGCCTCTCCCGTATCTGTCGGAAATGATGGCGTAATAAAATCCGCATTATTTATATCGCAGATATTTTCCGGTTTTTTTTCTGACATTTTAACATAAACCAGAGGCAAAACATCTTTTACTCCTTTCACTACCGATTCGTTCTCCATCAAGTCCTTTACATAAAGAATGATCCACCAACCTATATAATTATTTGTTCTTTCATATGCCGGATCATCCTGCAGCGTTTTTATCTGATAGAAATAGATCTGTCCTGGTTTCCAGCTTGTTATAAACGGTTTATGTACGGCAATTTTTTTATACGGCGGCAATTCAGACATCAGCTTATGTTTTAATCCCTCCAGTACCGCCGTTCTGCTTTTTATTTCCTTTGGATTCACCCATAGTTCTTCAACCGGCTCATTCTCTATCAGTTTAAGTACCCTGCCCTTGATCTCTTCGGTAAGATGCCCGTATTTCCACATAACATCTGCAAGTGCATACCACGCATGATACTTATCATCATCATCTTCAAAATCAGCCTGATTCTCTTCCATCAGTTCCCTGAATGCTTCCTCCGCTGTCCTGCCTGCACGCTGTTTGTTAATATAACTTTCCTTGATATCAGAAGCTATATCATTCTGATATAATTTGGTTCCCCATGCTCCCATATATTCAGCTCCTTTCTACCGCCATGGATTTTTAATCGCTTCTTCTAAATTCAGCCTTTCATTATCCTTCTGATTCTCATAATATGTTAATGCCTCATATATATACAAATCCTTTTTAACATTGGTAGGGGAAATTCCATTTATTTTGTTATATCCTTTCTCTCCCAGCCATGCTCTGGTATGTACTGAAACCATCAATAATTGTTCCAATCCCCTGCATATTTCATATGTTAAATTAGAAAAAGTCTGGCATAGTTTTAAACCATATATTCTGATTACTCCATCCGGTCTATCATGCGCGGCCAATCTCTCCTCTAAATTTTTTGTTCTGCCTACATACCTTTCCACTTTTTTTGCATCCATAAGCGTATACACCGTATATATATTTCCATCTCCACGCCTGCTTATCGATGTGGCCGCCAGCTTTTCTTCTAATTTTGCCTTTATTTCGTCTATGCTTTCTGACGCTGTTATCGTAATCCAGTCAATATCATCCATTACTATATCAATAACACAGTATGTATTATTTGTTGCATTTTTAATTGCCTTCATGGAATATAATGATGCTATTAATGACATTCCTATCCTCATTATCATTGCATCATATGCCATCTGCTGCGCTCTTAATTCAGATTCTGCTGCCATTCCCCAGGCCATTGCAAAATGTCCTGTCGGGTCTGTGTATGTAACCGGATTTGACTGTGCATATAAATATTTATGAAGCGAAACAGGTTCATAAGTATTGCCATCATAAGTATCCATTGTTAAGAAATTACCATTATCGAAATTTACATATCTTGCCCTCAGATAATACAATCCCGTTGATTCATCATAATATTGGCCTGTATATAGATACTTATTATCTGTTGTTCCCGTTTTCCTTAACAAATTACCATATGCATCATATCTATATGTATCTGTAATTCCTCCATCGCCATTGACAAGCGCTCTTACATCTCCATGTCCATCATAAATATAGTATAATACTTCGGAATTATTTTCCATACTAATTAATTCCTGCCCTCTATTATACAAGGTATTTATTTTGTGATTTTCAGTAATTTCCGCTTCTACCTGTGCTAAATTTGTATTATCATCTATGACATATAGTATTGTTTCTTTCTCAGTTGTTTTCCTGATTCTGTTTCCGGCATAATCATAAGAATACGTTTCTATGATTTCTGTATCCTGTCCATATATTTTTGATATCTTTAATAATTGATTTTTAGCATCATATGTATATTCAATTGTACAGCCATCCCTGTTATTCCTGATAAGATTTCCGTTTCTATCATAAATGTACAATGCTTCTGTTTTGCCATTCACTTCTCTGATCAGCTGGTTCAGACTGTTATATGAATAGATTATCTTTCCTTCCGTTATGTTGCAATAATTACTATCCTTCTCCGCTATAGCGGAAATGTTTCCACTAAATTCTACATTCTTTTCAAGTCTGTTTCCTACAGCATCATAATTATAGAAAATGAATATACTACCATCACAGGTACTTATCTCCTCACGAATTAATTTGTCCATATCATCATATTGATATTGAGTAGTCAACTGGTTATCCGCTGTATATTCAGAGATTTTTACCACATTTCCCTTTTTATTCCTACTGTATACATATTTATATAATAATACATTATCTTTATCTGTAACGCATTCCTCTTTTAACCTGGAACATGGATCATATGTATATATTATCTTTTCTCCGTTTGGATATGTTACTGCCTGTCTGTTTCCAAGAGCATCATATTCATAAACAGTGGCAGTTCCATTTTTATCAACTACACGTGTAATCCTGTCTAAGATGTCATACTCATATGTTGTGCTGTTTTTCTCCTGATTGTCAATAATAAGCTTTTTACATTCAAGACGGTTACACTCATCATAACTATACCGGAGTATAACATCATCATACATTCTTTTAGATAATAATCTGTTAAAGTCATCATATGAATAATCGATAACTCCATTTTTATCAGTCACGGATATTAATTGATTTAAATCATTATATGAATAAATTATATCACCATCAATATTATGTTCTTTGACCAGCAGATCATTTTCATTATATGTGTATTCGATTATACTTCCACATTTATCCGTAACCTGAATTAACCGTCCGGCATCATCATAATCATATTTGATTGTGTTTCCCTGCATATCATTCACTGAATGTAATCGGTTCATATCATCATATAAATACTCTGTATAATTTCCATTTGCATCAATACTTTTTGATATATTCCCAAAATGGTCATATTCATATGTTGTCAGATGATTTAATGCATCAATAACCCCTGTAAGATTATCATTCTTATCATACGTATACAAAATCTTATTGCCTTCTGCATCTGTTTCTGATATTTTTCTGTTGCGTGCATCAAATTCATAAGAAATCGTTGAACCATCCGGATAAATTATTTTTGTTTGGTTTCCATTATAATCATATTCATATCTGTAAATGTTCCCTTTTGCATCGGTAACTTTTATCAGTTGTGAAAAATCATTATATTCATAACTGGTTTTATTTCCATATGCATCTGTTATTGATGTATTTCTGTACAACTTATCATATTCATAAGAAGTCTCTGCTCCTGAAATACTTTTTTGCTTAATCATATTTCCTACAGCATCATATTCATAGGACTCCTCTGTACCATTTGAATATTTAATTTTAGATAACTGACCCAGTTTATCATAAATCATAGTGCTGGAAATACCGTTTCTATCCAAAGTCCCTACAGTATTTCCCATTGCATCATAAGTAAAACTATCCGTTGTACCATCCGGATATTGAATCACTTTTAAATTTCCACTATTATCATAGGTATATTCCGTTCTTCGATGTAACGAATCTGTTTTTGCTGTTAATTTATCATTGTCATTATACTCATAAAAAATAATCGTTCCATCTTCAGCAATCTCCTGAATCACATTTCCTGCTTCATCGTTCAGATAATTAACACTGATAACCTGATTATTATAGCTGTTAACGGTTGACTTACTTCTTAAATAACCTTTATCATCATATTCATAATTAATAATATTTCCATTTGCATCCGACATACCGGCAAGCCTTCCGGCATTATCATAAGTATATCTTCTGTAAACTCCAATTTCATCAGAAATACTTTTTAGTTTTCCGTTAGATTCATACTCATAATCAGTTTCATTACCATTTGCATCAATTGTAGATGTTAAATTACTTTTTGAATCGTATGTTATTAACACTTTAGTCATCTCATGCATTGACACCGAATTAACTAAATTAAATTCATTATAAGAAAATTTAACTTCTGTCCCATTTCCACACGATTGTCTTATTCGATTGCCCTTTGCATCATACTCATAACTTGTCATATTTCCTAATGCATCCAGCTTCGTCAGCAATTTATTGTTTTCATCATATGTGTTCGTTGTAATATTTCCAAGTGCATCCACTGTCTTGAGAATGTTGCCATTGGTATCATAAGTATATACCGTGACATTTCCAAGTTTATCCCTTACAATTTCTGTCCTTCCGTCAAGATCATGCTCGTATTCTATCCTATTTCCATCTGCATCAACCGTTGCCACCAGTCTTCCGTCTTCATCATATACATTCCTTGCCACAGCAATACCCATAGGGTCTATGATATCTATCAGGTTATGGTTATCATCATATGTATACCCAACGGTTCTGTCTGCATTGTCTGTCACCCGAATCAGATTATCATTGCTGTCATATGCATATTCAACTTTATTTATGACACTTCCATTGTTGCTTGTCTCTTCCGCCCTGATTATTCTGTTATGTTCATCCCTTGTGAATGTTATGCCGTTTCCGTCAGAGTGCTTGAAACCTGCATTTGTAACGGACACTTTATTTCCGTTTGTATCCTCCATGCTCAGAAGTCCGTGCGTTTCATCAAGGTACAGCTTTGTTCCGTCTTCCCTTGTAAGAATATAGGAATGGTATTCAAGCATATCAAAATCGTCAAACATCAGATTACTTCCATAAAGCATTGCTGTATTGCCGCCGTTAATGGAAAGCTTTAACTTTGGATTTGTTACACATCTGAAACCTACAGTTACCTGATATATTGGTATCAGTGCCTGCCTCTCCGGCGATATTGTAAGTTCAAACC
Organism: uncultured Lachnospiraceae bacterium; assembly: GCA_910583605.1. Taxonomy (GTDB): domain Bacteria; phylum Bacillota; class Clostridia; order Lachnospirales; family Lachnospiraceae; genus Bovifimicola. The sequence continues at coordinate 119,458 of CAJTXN010000008.1, read as the reverse complement.
TGTCACTTGTTCCGTCACCATATGTTACCACCACATCATGGCAGCTTATCTGTGTTAAGTAATATCCTGTAGACAGCATTTGTCCAACCTGTGTCATGCTGTAACCTGTACATATATCAGAGGATTCCTTTAATCTTACATCCATAAGCCCCATACTCCAGCCTGTTCCGAAATCTCCTGACGCCTTGTTTCTACTGTCATAGTTTCTTGTAAGACTGAGAGGTATTCCGGCAACGTTTGATGTAATGTCGGTAAATCCTATGGACATATTGCCGACTTTGAGATTGCCCTCTACATAGATATACCTTTCCGTTCTTATTCTGTGACCTGCCATATCAACAGCTGTAAGTCTTAACACATATCTGCCATTTAACAGTTTTGTTGTGTCAAGCGTACCAATCGTTCCGTTAATTACCGGCTCCGTTCCACGGCTCAGCTCTATATAATCATCTGTTCCCTCCTGTTTATATTCAAGTGTGTAATATTTAAGCTCTTTATCATCACTTACTGTTCCAGTTATATCTGTAATGGTCTTTAAGATACTTTCAGATTCAGGCGTTATCAATTCTGCAACCGGATGTGTATCATCAGCAGCGTCTAAAAACCATAAATCGGCTGATACTGATTGTTTCTCGCCATTTATGTCCGCACTTAATATAACCTCATATTTACCATATGAAGCAGCTGTAATTTCTGCCGTTCTTCCATGTATTGCTAAATCCGATTCCTGCTCTGTCTTCTTATTTTTTAATACCAGCTTTACATTTTCTGCAGTATCCGGATAGGTAAGATATGCTGTTACGCTTTCTTCTACAGATACAGCAGTTCTTCCAAGGACAAGGTTTAATTTTCCTTTTCCCGGTTCATCACCATCTCCGCCTGCTTCTCCGCCGTATCCTTCATCTACCGTTCCATTCGGTGTAACGGTTATGGTATATTCTGTCTTTCTTAAATTTCCGTATGCATCCTCCGCCTCTATAATCAGTGCATAATCTCCTGTCTCGTATGGCTTAAGACTGTAAGAAGCTATCTCTGCATCATTAATATCTTCATCTCCTGCCGCTATGATTAATGCTTCTGAAATTAATCCGTCTGACTGCTTCTTTCCAAGTATTACGGTATATACAAGGCTGCTCTCATCTGCAATGGTTCCCCTGAGATTTATCTTTAGACTTTCATTTTTTATCTCTGCATTAAGCTCTGCAATGATAACCGGTGGTTCTGTATCTGAACTTCTGCTGATATCATCGCTGCTCGTTCCTGCTGTATAGATAAAGCCTGCCTTGGTTGTGGTCTGGTTTCCTGCACTGTCTTCTGCCATAAGGATGACGCTGTAGTCTCCTGATGCAAGCCCCTGTGTGCTCACAGTGCCAAGTATTTCCTCTGACTTTGCCTGATTTCCTGTTACTGACAGTATCTCCTCGCTGTCATTTCCTGCACTGTTCTTTTTATATATATTAAGTATATAATTCTTTAACTCTGTTTCATCACTTACTGTACCTGTTATCTCTATAAGACTGTTTTCATTGTCAAGAGCTATGTCACTTATCATTGCCGCAGGAGGTATTCTGTCCCCTGATTCCGTCTTTTCAACAGTCAGCAGCATATAAACGGATGAGCTTAGTCCTGCCTTGTCTGTTGCTGTTATTTCTATTTTGTATGTGCCTGATTCAAGAGATTCTGCCTCTACAGTGGCTAATTTTCCGTCAATAATTTCTTTCGTGCCTTCTGCAAGAACAATTTCTTCCTGTTCATCCGTCTGGCCTTCTTCTGTTATTACCCTGCTCTGTACTACCCTGTACAAAGCAAGTGCCTTGTCATCAGTAATACTTCCCATAATATCAACATTTCCCGTAACTGTACCGTTCTTTGGTGATGTTATGATTATGGTCGGAGGTGTGATATCGCTTTTGTCAGCCACTCTCACAGTTTTTTCGGCAGTTCCCTCATTGCCACAGATATCCGATGCCGTTAAGGTTATCTCAAGATTTCCCGCTTCGTCAGGAACATATGAGTATCTTCCGGGCTGTGTTGCTATTTCATTTCCATTTACCTTAAGACTGATACCCGTCACACCATAGTCGTCGGTTGCTACTGCTTCAATATATAAAGTTTCCCCTATTTCTACAGTTTCTTTACTTACAGTAATACTGCACTGCGGCGGTGTGGTGTCATCCGGTCTTACATATTCCCTTGCCTCGGAAGTTCTTACTGCTTGTACTGCCGGACGGCTCCATGTTCCTTCTATATCTTTTACCTGATATTTGATGAGATATGTGCTTCCCATAGCTACCTCTGTAGGGAATCTTCCCTCAATCCACTCCGTTTCACCTATCTCCCTGTAAAAGAATTTTTCTTCTCTTATTCCCTTTTTCTCATCTGAAGGGTGATCAGGGTCTTTGCATTCATAAATTACATTTACCATGCATCTGCTGCTATCAGATGGCTTCTGTGTCATTGTTACCGTAACAGAAGCTGAAGGGCGGTTCTGTGCAAGTATAATTTTCTGATATTCATCTGTATCTGCCCATCGGATATAGCTGTCAAGTGCAGTATTGCCTTTTGTCGGGTCATCACTGACCTTGTGTGTAACAGTGTATGCACCGGCATTCGCGAACATGGTAATTGGTTCACTGCTCTGTATATTTTCCGGCTCTGTATATTTTTCACCAAATACCGATGCATCATAGACGTATTCCCAGATTTCTGTTCCTGCCTCATCTCCTTCAGGATCATTGTATGTATCCTTATATATAACCTTTTCATCTGTTGTTATGGTATATCCGATAGAATAGTCTTTACTCTCTATATCAGCTGTGATTCTCTCAACTATCCGGTCTACTGCTGTTTCAATGGTTATTTCGTCTGTTTCTTCATTTTCGCCATTTTCATTATCTTCCCCTTCATCATCTTCTTCTGTATATGTAAGACTTATATTCTCTCCCTTACCGTCTATGGCATTCACAAGACTGTTATACTGGTCTATGGTATTTTCGTTTCCTATACCAAAAAACATTGCATCTTTTGATGTTAAAGCTGCTGCAACATCTGCCATTCTATCATTGTCAGACAGCTCCGGCACTGATGTCTCACTTAAATTGATTACATAATGGTTTGTTCCCGGCGTCCATTCATGATTGTTTACTACATCAGACAGACTTTCCCCTGTGATTGTCTGCATGACAATATTTTTAAATGTAAAATAGGACTGTTGGCTGCAGCCATGGCTTATATGACTTATGAGCGGTCCGTATCCATAGGCTTCAACACCATCGTCCGGTAAAGTATATTCATTTATTACAATATTGTCTCCGTCATAAACCGTAATATTATTTCCATCTATTATGATTTTAAAGTGATGATTCGCATATAAGTTTGATATGCCAAATGTCTGAAGAAGTCTTCCTGCATGCTGCACATTCTGATATGACCCATTCCTAAAACCAGATAAATTTGTTTTATTTATCTGCACCAGTTTTAATCCTGAGCCTGTTATAAGAATACAATACCCCTGAATGTAATTTTCATCCTCTGACACCACTGTATTAAATAAGAAACCTCCACCTTCCATGCTGTGCCAGTCAGTAGCATCTCTCTGTAAATCGAATTCAAAAACCTTTCTGCTTGAATCATTATCAGCAACATACAGAAAGTCCTTTAGCGGCGCCTGGAAATACCCCACCATTTTAATATCGCTGCCATTATACTGGATATGTTTCGGAAGACACTGATTATACCAGTCAGCATAATTGTTGTGGTCATACTCTATCCATGCAAATGTATCCTGTGCAGTAAGCGCTGATGTGGATACCGTGCTTACCTTTGCATCTATTCCAAGCGCTGCAAGTTTTTCCTCTACTCCTGCCGTAACCTCTGCATATTTTGACAAAAGTCCGCCGTCTGCATTCCCTGCTGTGAAGATAATATCAGAAAGATTGCTCTTTTCCATATACATGGCTGATACAGGCGCCTGATTGGCTGTCTCAAAGTCCTGTGCATAACTTCCTCTTAAATAAACACTGTCATCAACTAGTGATGGTATTGTATCTGTAAAAGTCTCCTTTATGTTAAGAACTACCCTGTATTTCCCTACTGTATTTAACTCATATAAAACTTCAGTTTCATTTCCTGTCTTAGTATCAATAATTTCTTCATTACTGAATTCACCATCATTATTTGCATCATGATATAACACATAAGTTCTTTCACTTATCTCGTCCCCAAACTCTGATACGGAAGCATCCGTTACAAAGATATGTGCTGTTCCCTCACTGTTTCTTACATATATTCCCGGACTGTTTGTACTTTCACCTTCCCCACAGCTTATATCAAACATTGTCTGTGGTTCTGCATCTTTCACTACTGATATAGTTGTCTCTGCTGAAAAATCCTCATATCCATCAGTTGCCACCGCACTAATCTTATAATTGCCTGCCTGCTTAAATATTAACTCTCTGTGATTCCACTGTGACACTGTTTCATCTAAGATGAAGTATACTTCTCCCTCTCCTGCCGGAACCTCATTACCATTACTGTCAAGCTTTACAATGTTTATCTCAGTATCTTCCTGTAACAGTAAGTCTGTCTCTCCCGTAAGATTAAAATGAATCCCTATTTTTCTGTTTACCTTGCGGTTGCCTGTAACTCCCACTGTTGCAGAATCTATCCGGGTAATATGTCGTCTCGGAACATAAGGACATACATATCCCGTGTTATCCCATCCCTGTACCTTTACACAGTTATTTCCCACCTTGTAATCACTGTAATTAAGTACAACGGAATTATTCCAGAGAGTAGTAGAATTTCCCCTGAAAAATCTGAGTGAGGTGGTACCCTCGTCTTCTGCTGTAACAACATATTTAAAAACCTGTGTTTCAATCTCGTTTGTCAAAAGTATTGGTGAAAATTTTGTACTGTCTGCACTGCTGATAGTGATATCCTGTTCATTATTGTCCGCCTTGGAATAACCTTTGAAATTAACATAGAATACTGCGTTTGCCTGCTCCCAGTTAAGAAAGCCGTAAAAATCAAGATATATGATATCTCCCTCATGGAAATATTCGTTATCTGTTACTGCGGTTCCATCCCAGTATCCGTGTTCAAATACTGTGGCATGATAAGTGCTGTGTCCGTCTCTGCCTCCTGCACTCCATGAATTCCATTGGGTGCTTTTATCAGGGCTAAGACGGTTAAAAGTAACATTGTATATGCTTGCCGGAACTTTACAGCTCCAGGTAGTCGAGTTAACCTTTGTCATAATATAGCGGTCATGACCATAGGTATTGTCAACAAGTTCGATTACTGCATTATCATTTCCAATCCATTGCGTGGCTGTATCGTCTTTAAGATACAATGTCACATATCCGCCTGCTGCTTCTGTCTTTCTGCTGAACGCATCAAGACTTAAGCTTGTGACAAGAATTGCAACTATAAGCAGATAGGATATAATCCTTCTGATGTTTCTTCCTTTTCTTGTGTTTGAATTTAATCGTACTCTGTTCATTAAATAATCTCCCTTTCGTATATCTAAACTTTTATTATTTTTACGCAAAAAAGACTGCAATAAATACAATATTTATTGCAGCCGAACTGTCATCGTAAAAATATAATTATGAAACCTATCCCCACAACTATCCTTCATACATTAGACTCCAAGCTTTGCGTCCCAATGTTTCCAATGGTTTGCCCTATATCTTATTATACACTCTCAATATAAACTTTTTGTCTTCTGTTTTTTTTATAATATAATATACAATATCTTTTGTCAAGCAAATTTGAATATATATATTATATCAATAACCGGCCCCATGATGACTCTTATATCCTTCCCCCAGTATCTCATTAGCAGAAGTAACAATCATAAATGCCTCATCATCAATACTTCTGACGATTTCCTTTGCTGCCGGCAGCTGCTGTTTTCTTACCGCACAGAGTATTACCCTTCTCTGCTCTCCCGAATAGGTTCCCGCAGCTTCCAGATACGTAGCTCCTACCTCCAGTTTCAGCAACAGTTCCTTCACGATTTCTTCTTCTCTCTCCCGGGATTTGCTGATTACATAAAACAGCTTAGCTTCGTCCAGTCCATACAGTACAATATCCATCGTATAGGAACAAACCATGACTGCCACCGCTGCATACAGCGCCGACTCAATATTTTTAAACACCAGAAGGGAAGCCGCTACTACCAGCATATCCAGAATCAGAAATACTCCTCCGGTTTTCATGTGTTTATATTTCAGCTTGATCAGGCGGACAATAATATCCGTTCCTCCTGTGGTGGCTCCCGCCCGGAATATTATTCCAATGCTGACCGCAACCAGAGCGCCTCCGGTAACTGCCGCCAGAAACAGGTCATCGGTGGCTTTTTCAAACAGACTGAAATAATTAATAAACCCTGATGTCATTATGATTGCAAAAATTGTGGACAGCATAAACTTTCCGCCGAATTTCCACCAGCCGATTATCATAATGGGAATATTCAATAAAAATATCATGGTTCCCGTTTCAATTCCCGTAACCCTGTTAATGATTATGGAAATTCCGGAAAGTCCTCCGGAAGCCAGATTATTCGGGTCCAGAAACAGGGCAATTCCCATTCCGTAGAACACGGAAGCAAAGGCAATCAATATAAAAGACTTTATTTGTTTGATAAAACTTCGATTCAGCAATGTTTTCATATAAATAGTATTCATAAAAACCGAAATATTATACCATTTTATCTCATATACTGATAACATAGCTTTCCTGTTAAATCTCATATGGAAGTTTCACCGTTTTCCAGATACTTTCATATGAAAAGAGGTGTCATTCATGAAAAAACAGTATTTACCGCTGCTTACATATCTGGGTATATTTTTATTTCTGCTATGTGCCGGTATGCTTTATCAGAGCTGGAAAACCTCAGACGGCAATACCTCCATAACAGTTACGGAACCGGAATCCTCCTCCGGGGAACAGGACTCTTCTGCCAACCTCTCCGAAGCCCAGCCCCGCAAAAAAAAGATTGCCATCACCTTCGATGACGGGCCCCATCCGGTTTACACATTAAAACTTTTAGACGGACTCGCTCAACGTAACGTAAAAGCAACCTTTTTTATTATAGGAGAATCTGCCGAACGATACCCGGAAGTCATAAAACGAATATACGATGAAGGACATTTGATCGGCAATCATACCTACAGCCATGTCCAGCTTACCTGTATCAGTTCCACCAGAGCCATAGAAGAAATCCGTAAAACCAACGATATCGTAGCTTCCATTACCGGTGAAACTGTCCGGTATATCCGGCCGCCTTTCGGCTTATATAACAAGACGCTGGCAGCCAGTTCCAACTTAATTCCTATCCTCTGGACCGTTGACCCGAGGGACTGGAGTGTACTGAATACAAACTCCGTCGTTTCTCATGTGGTAAAAAAAGTCAAAGAAAATGATGTAATATTATTACATGATATCTTTGATACCTCCGTCGACGCCGCACTACAGATCATTGATATTCTGCTGGAACAGGGCTATACTTTTGTAACTGTTGATGAATTGAAAGAATCCAATCCGAAAATCGTACTATACCATTGAAGATTCATTCATTTCCTTCAGGATTTCTTTCATCAGCAACACGGAGTTTTCAATTGCCATTGCTTCAAATGCCGGATAGTCCATATGGGCGCTGTCATCAGCTTTATCTGATATTGCCCGGATGATCAGAAACGGAATCCCGTTCAGATAGGCGGCCTGGGCAATGGCAGCCCCTTCCATTTCCGTACAATATCCTGCAAAATTTTCAGTCAGCCAGTCTTTCTTTTGCTTATCTGATATAAACTGGTCACCGCTTAATACCCTTCCACAGAAAACACTGATATCTTTCAGAACCCGTTTACAGGAATTTTCTGCAATGGTGATCAATTCCCGGGATGCCTGAAAGTCTGAAGTTTCCATTTGTGGAATTACACCCGGTTCATACCCGAAGGCGGCGGCATCCATATCATGCTGTATGGCATCGGCAGACAGTACAATATCTCCGATATTAATTTCATTTTTCAGCGAACCTGCTATGCCGGTATTGATGATTGCCGTTACACCAAAGCGGTCTGCCAGAATTTGCGCACAGATTGCCGCATTCACTTTTCCGATTCCTGAGCGCACGATTACCACATTCATTCCGCTCATGCTTCCTTCATAAAAATCCATTGCAGCCACAGTCGTAACCTGCATATGTTCCAGACAGTCTTTCAGCTTACTGACCTCTTCATCCATTGCACCTATAATTCCGATTCTCTTTTCACTCATAACATAATCTGCCTTTCTGTTTACTTTTATTCCGGATAAACCAGATGTGCTTCATCAATATTTCTCAATGTCTGCTTCAGATATCTTTCTGCAAGATACTTTGCCATTGGAAGATTCATATCCAGATAATTTCCGCAGTCTTTTGCCGCAGCTCCCGGAACCTCCCCTTCAAAGGTACTGATAAATTCATAAAGTTCCGTGACCAGTCCCACAATATCCGAAGATTCCAAATCCCCGGCCAGCAGAAGATAAAAACCGGTCCGACAGCCCATTGGACCAAAGTATATCACCCTGTCTGCATATTCTTTATGATTTCTTAAAAAAGTGGCGCCAAGATGTTCCATGGTATGAACCTCTGCAGTATTCATAACAGGTTCAAAATTTGGTCTTGTCATTCTCAAATCAAATGTTGTAATTGTTTCCTGACCGATATGGTCTTTTCTTGAAACGTATATTCCGGGTTCTAATTTTAAATGGTCAATTGTAAAACTTGTTATTTTTTCCATATTGAAATTATCTCCATATCTTAATAATTAATGTCCAGATTAGTATAAACCTTTTTGGGGCTGTGTACAAGTAGAATTTGTCATTTAAAATTTGTTGTGAATTGGCTAACCGGACGCAAATGAGAAAGTCTTTGGGCGCAGGCCGGCTTCTCTTCAAATGCCGGAAAGTTCTAAGTGTTCTGCACAAGCTTTTCGCAGGCGGACGCTACCGTCAGCAATTCGGCATCCATGCCTCAACTGCTGACTTTGTCTGACATCATGTCAGACAATAGCTGGATGTTTCAGGTAAACACTAAGAACTTTCAGGCTTTTTCCGAAAGTCACCAGCCTGCGCCCAAAGACATTCTCATTTGCTGTTTTCTATCAGTTTTAGAAGATTATTTGTATTTCACAACAGTTCTGCTTTCTTTATGCTAATTGTATAACAGGCCTCCATATTTTTTCAGTTCTGTTTCCCTCTCTTTATAATCTGGCAAAATCTGTTTCACGCAATTCCAAAAATCTTCTGAATGATTTAAATATCTCAAATGGCACAATTCATGCACTACCACATACTCCATCAGCGATTCCGGCAACAATATCAAATGCCAGTTGAAATTCAGATTTCCCAGTTCACTGCAGCTTCCCCATCGGCTCTTCTGGCTTTTTATCCTGATGGTTCCGATTTTTTCTCCTATATATGGCCGGTACTTTTGAATCATTTTTATGATTTCATTTCTTGCCTGGTTTTTATACCATGTCTGCATTTGTTTTTTTACATATTCCTCGGATGTATCAATGGTTTCAACACTAATTCTTTCATTTGTTTTTCGAATATCTGCCTCCGTTTTCCCCTCTCCATCCGGTTCTTGATATTTGACATGAAATTCATATGCTTTTCCCATATAATATACTTTGCTTCCATCTATATATCGGATAGAGAGAAACGGATTTTTTTCTTCCGTAAATACGGATGCATGTTCCAAAATCCATTTTTTCTTTTTTTCCAGTAATTCTTTTAAACGGGTATTGCTAAAAGCAGAAGGGGCCTTTACCAATAATTCCGCACCGGATATTATTTTTAATGTAACTGTTTTTCTCTTTCCCTTGACAATCTTTACTAAAAAGACTGTATCCTCTAATTTTACCTCTATTTCACTTGTTTTATATTCCATATGCTGTTCTCACCTGACTTTAACTATAATATCTTATAGAAAAAAGCAGCCGAGGCTGCTTTTTTTCAATCTTTTCCATCCCAGCAATACGTACAAAGTTTACACTTATCAATTCCCACAGACTCAATCATATCATCCAGCCGGTGATAACGCAATGATGTAAAATTAAGCTGCTTCCGAATTTCCTCAATCATGGTCTGGTAACGTTCCGATTCCGGATTGGTATATTCCGGCAGTACCTGCTCTGATTTCTCTCCTTCAAGCTTCTGAATTACCCTTCTTGTAATCAGATCCATTTCCGAAGTAGAACGGGAGAAATTCAGAAATTTGCAGCCATATACAAGAGGCGGACACGCCGGACGAATATGAACCTCTTTGGCTCCGCTCTGATAGAGAAATTCTGTTGTTTCCCGTAACTGGGTTCCTCTTACGATAGAATCATCAATCAATAACAGGCTCTTATCCTTAATCAGGTCATGCACCGGAATCAGCTTCATTTTCGCAATGAGATCTCTCTTACTCTGAATCGTCGGCATAAACGAACGCGGCCATGTAGGCGTATATTTAATAAACGGACGGGAAAACGGAATCCCGGACGCATTGGCATATCCCACTGCATGAGCCGTACCGGAATCCGGTACTCCGGCTACGATATCCGGCTTTACATTGTCCCTGCCTGCCAGTTTCGCACCGCAGTTATAACGCATCTGCTCTACACTGACGCCTTCATAACTGGAAGAAGGATATCCGTAATAAATCCACAAAAATGTACATATTTTCATATCCTTGCCCGGCGCCGCAACGGTTCTCACCTCTTCCGGCGTCATAATAACGATTTCACCCGGTCCCAGTTCTTTATAATCCGTATAACCGAGATTCAGATATGCAAAGGCTTCAAAGGAGGCACAATATCCATCTTCCTTTTTTCCAATGGCAACTGGTGTTCTTCCCCACTTATCCCTTGCCGCAAAGATTCCCCTGGGTGTCATAACCAGTATGGTCATGGAACCCTCAATTATCTCCTGAGCATACCGGATACCGTCTATCATATTCTCCTTCTGATTGATAATCGCCGCCACTAACTCTGTTGCGTTTATATCACCGCCGCTCATCTCCAGGAAATGAGAATGTCCGGTATCAAATATATTCTTTACGATATCATCGGTATTATTGATTTTGCCAACAGTAGTGATTGCAAAAGTTCCGTGATGGGAACGCACAATCAGAGGCTGGGGCTCATAATCGGATATACAGCCGATTCCCATATATCCTTTCATTTCGTTTACTTCTGATTCGAATTTTGTCCGAAAAGGAGAATTCTCAATATTATGAATCGCACGGTCAAAACCGTCTGCTCCATATACTGCCATTCCACCTCTTCTGGTTCCTAAATGGGAATGATAATCCGTTCCAAAAAATAAATCAAATACACAGTCGTTTTTAGATGCAACTCCAAAAAATCCACCCATGTTTTTCTGTCCTTTCCACTCAAATTATACGTTAATCGTTGCCGTCAATCCTAATAACTCCTGATTTTGTTCCAGAATCGGCTGAATCACTTCTGCTAAAAATTCTTCCACCTGCTCTTTGGAACGTCCCACATATCTGGCCGGGTCCATGGACTTTTTCAATTCCTCCAGACTCATGCCGAACTTCGGATTTTCTGCGATCAGTTCCAAGAGATTATTATCCATTCCCTCCTGTTTTACGTTCTTTCCGGCTATCATGGATAATTTTCTGATTTCCTCATGCAACTCCTGTCTGTCTCCTCCTGCTTTTACCGCATCCATCATAATGTTTTCGGTTGCCATAAACGGAAGTTCCGCCATCAGCCGCTTTTCAATTACTTTTGGATAAACCACCAGACCGTCTACCACATTCAGATACAGGTCTAAGATTCCGTCCACCGCCAGAAAAGCCTCCGGTACACTCAGTCTCTTATTGGCAGAGTCATCCAGTGTACGTTCAAACCACTGGGTTGCGGATGTAATGGCAGGGTTCAGCGCATCTACCATTACATAATTAGCCAGGGATGCTATTCTCTCGCTTCGCATAGGATTTCTCTTATATGCCATGGCAGAGGAACCAATCTGATTCTTTTCAAACGGCTCTTCCACTTCCTTCAAATGCTGCAGCAGACGGATGTCATTGGAGAATTTATGTGCGCTTGCCGCAATTCCTGCCAGAACATTTAATACTCTGGTATCCACTTTTCTGGAATAAGTCTGGCCGGATACCGGCTGACATTTTTCAAATCCCATTTTTGCAGCAATCTTTCCGTCAATCTGCCGGATTTTATCCTGGTCTCCTTCAAACAGTTCCAGAAAACTTGCCTGTGTTCCGGTGGTACCTTTGCAGCCCAGCAGGCTCATACTGTCAATCACGTAATCCAGGTCGTCCAAATCCAGTTTCAGTTCCATCATCCAGAGCGCCGCACGTTTTCCAACCGTTGTAGGCTGTGCCGGCTGAAAATGGGTAAATGCCAGTGTCGGCTGTGCTTTATAAGTATCCGCAAATTTTGCAAGTTCATTAAGTACATTCAGTAATTTTTTCCGAACCAGTTTTAACGCTTCCGTCATGATAATGATATCTGTATTGTCCCCCACATAACAGGAAGTCGCTCCCAGATGAATAATACCTTTTGCTTTCGGGCATTGTACTCCGTAAGCATATACATGGGACATAACATCATGTCTGACCAGTGCTTCTCTTTCCTTTGCCACCTCGTAGTTAATATCCTCTGCATGCTCTTTCAGTTCCGCAATCTGTTCATCCGTAATATTCAGTCCCAGTTCCTGTTCCGTTTCCGCAAGGGCAATCCACAATTTTCTCCAGGTCTTAAACTTCATATCCGGTGAAAAAATATACTGCATTTCCTTACTGGCATATCGCTCCGAAAGCGGGCTTTGATACTTATCGTACATTCTGTTTATCTCCTTTTACTTGCTATCTTTTCTAAATGACAATGTCATGGGCACATTATGTTCCCATGGCATTCTCTGTTTCTACCTCATTGTATGTTCCATTCTCTTCATTACTTTTCATATTCACCGCGGATATCCTCTTTCGGCGGTTCCATCGGATATTCTCCGTTAAAACATCCGGTGCAGATGGGGAGTCCGTTTACCATTTCGGATAAACGGTCAAACTCCAGATACCCTAATGAATCGGCGCCTATAATCTTTCGAATCTCCTCTACCGTTCTGCCATTTGCGATTAACTGGTCTTTGGAAGGTATATCCGTTCCAAAATAACATTCATGCAGAAACGGCGGCGAACTGATCCTTACATGAACCTCTTTTGCACCGGCGCTTTTCAGCATACTCACAATCCGGTCAGAAGTGGTTCCCCTGACGATGGAATCATCGATCATCACCACCCGTTTCCCTTTTACCGCTTCGGTCAGAACATTCAGTTTCACGCGTACACCGGACTCCCGGCTGCTCTGCTTCGGTTTGATGAAAGTTCTTCCAACATATCCGTTTTTTACAAATGCAGTTCCATACGGAATTCCCGACTGCAAAGAAAAACCCAGCGCCGCAGCATTTCCGGATTCCGGTACGCCAACTACCAAATCCGCTTCCGCCGGATGGTCCATCGCCAGAAATTTCCCTGCCTGGATTCTGGAATGGTACACGGAAACACCGTCGATTATGCTGTCCGGCCGTGAAAAATAAATATATTCAAAAATACATCTGGCTTCCTTTTCCTTTGGCAGACATCTGCTCTTATCGGAAAGAATTCCCTGTTCACAGATGGTAACCACTTCTCCCGGTTCCACATCCCTGACAAATTCCGCCCCGATGGTATCCAGAGCGCAGGTTTCCGATGCCAGTATATATGCGTGATCCCGCCTGCCGATACAGAGCGGTTTGAAACCATAGGGATCTCTTGCTCCGATTAATTTTCTCGGACTCATAACGATCAGGGAATAGGCTCCCTTTATCTTGTCCATTGCCGCCATAACAGCCTCTTCTACCGAGGATGTCTGAATTCTTGCCCTGGCAATATGATAAGCGATGACTTCGGAATCAATGGTAGTTTGAAAAATGGCGCCGGTATATTCCAGTTCTTTTCTTAACTCTGCCGCATTGATCAGGTTTCCATTGTGTGCCAGTCCCAAAATCCCTTTTACATAATTTAACAGCAGGGGCTGTGCATTTTCCCTGGTACTGCTGCCTGCCGTGGAATATCTGGTATGTCCCACACCGATATTACCCTTTAAGGAATCCAGCATATCCGGTGTGAATACTTCATTTACCAGTCCCATTCCTTTATGAACTTTTGCCGCACCCTTGGGGCCTTCCGTATCGCTGACGGCAATTCCGCAGCTTTCCTGTCCCCGATGCTGCAGTGCAAACAATCCATAGTAAATGGAGCCAGCTACATCATTTCCATCCAGATCATACATTCCAAACACACCACATTCTTCGTGAAGGCTGTCATCTCTGTCATATTCCTGCTGAGCGTGAATTTCATTCATATTAATCCTCCATGCAGAGGCAGTTAATATATAATCTATAAACCTAAACGCTTAAAGACTTCATTATATGCCTCTTCCACATTTCCCAAATCTCTTCTGAATCTGTCTTTATCCAGCTTCTCATGGGTATTTACGTCCCATAATCTGCATGTATCAGGTGAAATCTCATCTGCCAGAATAATATCTCCATGATATCTTCCGAATTCAATCTTAAAATCAATCAGTTCCATGCCGGCGCCTAAGAAATACTCTTTTAATACTTCATTTACCTTAAAAGCATATTCGGTAATCTTATCGATTTCTTCACGGGTAGCCGCACCGATACCGATTGCATAATAATCATTGATCATCGGATCTCCAAGGGCATCGTCTTTATAGCTGAACTCCAATGTCGGTTCCAGCAGTTTTCTGCCTTCTTCGATACCCAGTTTCTTTGAAAAGCTTCCGGCTGCAACGTTACGGATGATTACTTCCAAAGGTACGATTTCAACCTTTTTCACGGCGGTTTCCCTGTCGCTTAATTCTTCCACCAGATGAGTCGGTACTCCCTTGGTTTCCAGAATCTTAAATACATGATTGGTCATACGGTTATTAACGACACCTTTTCCGACAATCGTTCCTTTTTTCTCACCGTTAAATGCAGTTGCATCATCTTTGTAATCAACGATTAACACATCTTCGTCTTCTGTTGTCCAAACCTTTTTTGCTTTTCCTTCATAGAGTAATTCTAACTTCTTCATTGATTCCACCTGTCCTTTATCTTGAAATTAAATTTGCATTATACACCGTAGATTATAATACAAGGCATTTGCAAAATCAAATCATATTTTAGAAATTATTCTGATAACTTTTGATATATCAGTAAAACTAAGAAATTTGTTTTTTATTTATTTAATAATTCTTTTAATATCTTATTAATGATACCCGGATTGGCTTTTCCTCCGGTTGCTTTCATCGTCTGGCCAACCAGAAATCCCATTGCCTTTTCCTTACCATTGTGAAAATCCTCTACCGACTGGGGATTTCCTGCAATGACATCCTCAATCACAGACCGCAGACCGTCTTCATCATTATTCATTTTCAGTCCTTGTTCTTCCACATAACTCTCCGGATTGATATCTTCCAGAAAAATTTTTTCAAATACTTCTTTTGCAACAGAACTGTTAATGGTTCCCGCATCAATCAGACCGATTAATCTTGTCAGGTTCTCCGGTGAAAATCTGATATCCTCCGGCTCCATTTCATGCTCCTTCAACAGACGCATGGTTTCACCCATCAGATAATTGCTTACTTTTTTTGCATTTCCGCCCAGTGCAACAGATTCTTCAAATAAATCTGCCAGTTTCTTGGAAGACGTAATAATATCCGCATCATATTCCGGTATATGATATTCTCTGGTATACCTTTCCATTTTTTCATCCCTGAATTCCGGCTGGCTGTTTCTTACCTGTTCTATCCACTGGTCACTGATCAGAATCGGTACCAGATCCGGTTCCGGAAAATAACGGTAATCTTTGGCATCTTCCTTGGAACGCATGGCATAAGAATATTCCTTATTGTCATCCCACCGTCTGGTTTCCTGCTCCACTGATTTTCCCTCTTCAATCAGCTCAATCTGCCGCTCCCGTTCATTTTCAATGGCTCTGGCAATTGCCTTAAAAGAATTTAAGTTTTTCATTTCCGTACGGGTTCCGAAGGCTTCGGCTCCCGCTTCTCTTACGGACAGATTCACATCGGCCCGCATGGAGCCTTCGTTTAATTTACAGTCGGAAGCTCCCAGATATTGAATGATCAGCCGCAGCTTTTCCAGATACGCAATAACCTCTTCCGCGGAACGCATATCCGGCTCTGATACAATTTCTATCAGTGGAACACCGGAACGGTTATAATCCACCAGGGAACAGTCTTCCCATTCATCATGAATTAATTTTCCGGCATCCTCCTCCATATGAATTTCATGGATGCCCACGAATTTCTTACCGTTTCCTGTACTGATTTCTACTTTCCCGTTCCGGCAGATTGGCAGATAAAGCTGGGATATCTGGTAGTTCTGGGGATTATCGGGATAGAAATAATTTTTCCTGTCAAATTTACAATATTGCGTTATGGTACAGTTGGTTGCCAGCCCCACCGCCATGGCATACTCTACCACCTGCTTATTCAATACCGGAAGAGAACCCGGCATACCCGTGCAGACCGGACAGGTATGGGTATTGGGCGCCCCGCCGAATTCCGTGGAACAACCGCAGAATATCTTTGTTTTTGTTGCTAATTCTACATGCACTTCCAGTCCGATCACTGTTTCATACTGTGCCATTTTAACCCTCCTGTTCTTTCCTGCTGCATTCATAAGCATATGCGGCCCGGATAATATTATTTTCTTTAAAACAGTCTCCAATCATCTGCAATCCGATGGGCAGTCCCTTGGAGTCCTTCCCGCATGGTAATGAAATCCCCGGAAGTCCGGCCAGATTAACGGAAATGGTATAGATATCTCCCAGATACATTTTCAGCGGGTCTGACAGACTTTCTCCCAGTTTCGGCGCCGTTGTCGGCGCCGTCGGCCCAAGAATCACGTCATATGTTTTAAATGCCTTGTCAAATTCTTTTTTAATCAGCGCTTTTGTCCGAAGGGCTTTTAAATAATAAGCATCATAATATCCGCTGCTCAGCACAAAAGACCCCAGCATGATCCTCCGTTTCACTTCCGGACCGAAACCTTCACTTCTGGTAACTTTATACATATTATGAAGTCCTTCCGATTCCTTTGCCCGGTATCCGTATTTTACCCCGTCAAACCGCTCCAGATTGGAACTGGCTTCTGCAGAAGCAATGACATAATAGGCCGGAATGGCATAATCCACCAGTCCCAGTTCAAATTCTTCTACAATCGCACCCTTTTCCCTAAGCATTTCTGCCGCTTTATATACGGCGGTCTTTACTTCCTCATCCAGTCCCTCGGAAAAATAGTCTCTCGGAAGTCCGATTCTCATACCTTTCACATCATCCACTAACGCAGAGGTAAAATCATAAGATTCTCTCGAAATCGAGGTACTGTCTTTAGAATCATGTCCTGCAATAATTTCAAGTATTACCGCACAATCCGTTACATCTTTTGCAACAGGCCCAATCTGGTCCAGAGAAGAACCGTAAGCAATCAACCCGTATCTGGACACGGTACCATACGTCGGTTTTATTCCAGTCACACCGCAGAAAGAACTTGGCTGTCTAATAGAGCCGCCAGTGTCTGAACCCAGTGCACAGGAACATTCCCCTGCTGCCACAGCAGCACAGGAACCGCCGGAAGAACCTCCCGGAACATGCTGTGGATTATGGGGATTTCTGGTCACCCCAAAAGCAGAAGTTTCTGTGGTACTTCCCATGGCAAATTCATCCATGTTTGTTTTTCCCAATATAATTGCTCCTGCTTCTTCTAATTTTGCAACTGCTTCTGCCGTATAAACAGGTACAAAGTTTTCCAGTATTTTCGAACTGCAGGTAGTCAGAATCCCTTCCGTACACAGATTATCTTTAATCGCTACCGGTACTCCTGCCAATGGTCCCGTTAATTTTCCTTCATCTATCCGCTGCTGAACCGTTTTTGCCCGCTCCAATGCCTGCTCTTTTGTTACGGTTACAAAACAACCGAATGTATCGTCTTTTTCCTCGATGGCAGCAATCGCCTCCGTAACCGCATCCAGAACACTGACCTCATGAGCCTTAATCTTTTTTCCAAGCTCAACGGCTGTTAAACTCATTAAACTCATATGATAATTCCTTCCTTTATCTGTTTTTACCGCACCGTCTTCGGCACTTTAAAACTGCCGTCTTTTACAGCAGGCGCATTGGCAAGAATCTTTTCATGTTCATCGCCGTTTGTCACTATATCTTCCCGAAACACATTGGTTGATGAAAATACATGAGACATCGGTTCCACACCTTCCGTATCCAATTCGTTTAATTTATCAATATAATCCAGCATACTGCCCATATCCTTCTTCGCCTGTTCCTTCTCCTGCGGTGAAAGCTCCAGCTTTGCAAGAATACCCACATAATCTATGGTTTCATCCGAAATAATATGCTCCATACTAAAATCTCCTTTCATGTTTCCTATGGCTCCAGTCTTGATAGAAT
>CAJTXN010000008.1:0-100798 GCA_910583605.1 uncultured Lachnospiraceae bacterium | reverse complement strand
CTCAAGAGATCTTTCAAGTCCAATCCTTTTAAAATTTTTACGGCTCCAATCTTGATAGAATCTCAAGAGATCTTTCAAGTCCAATCCTTTTAAAATTTTTACGGCTCCAATCTTGAAAGATCTCTTGGGAAAAGGGTGGTTTCACGGACGTTGTCTTCTCCCACCAGTTTCATGGTCAGTCGTTCCAGTCCGATTCCCAGTCCTCCGTGAGGCGGCATACCATGCTTAAATATCATCAGATAATGCTCCATTCCTTCTTCACTCATTCCCCTTGCCTTTATCTTCTCTCTTAACATATCATAATCATGGATTCTTTGTCCACCGGTTGTTATTTCTATTCCCCGGAACAGCAGGTCAAAGCTTAAAGTATATGTGTTATCCGCCGGGTCATCCATGGCATAAAACGGCCTCTTTTTGGACGGATAGTGGGTAACAAATACAAAATCCGCATCGCATTCTTCCTTAAAATAACGGCTGATTAACTGTTCTTCTTCCGGTTCCAGGTCATACGGGTTCCGAATCGGACGGTTATATTTTTCAGAAACCTTCTGTTTTGCTTCATCAAACCGGACCGCCGGTATTCTATCGGTTTTCGGAAGAGTGAGATTCAGAATTTTTAATTCCTTTGCATACTCTGTTTCCAAAAGTTTCATAACATACTGCAACATACCGGCTTCCATTGCCATTACATCTTCAAAACCGTCAATATACCCCATTTCAAAATCCAGACTGGTATATTCATTCAAATGTCTCTTGGTATTGTGTTTTTCCGCACGAAATACCGGAGCCGCCTCATATACCCTGTCATAAACACCTACCATGGTCTGCTTATAAAACTGGGGGCTCTGCGCCAGTTCCGCTTTTTTTCCAAAATAATCCAGCTTAAATATATTGGCGCCGCCTTCTGCCC
This sequence comes from uncultured Lachnospiraceae bacterium, assembly GCA_910583605.1. GTDB lineage: Bacteria > Bacillota > Clostridia > Lachnospirales > Lachnospiraceae > Bovifimicola. Next base: position 99,888 of record CAJTXN010000008.1, on the reverse strand, counting down.
CCCTGGATACAATCTTAGGTGTATGAATTTCGGTAAATCCTTCTCCATAGAGAAAATCCCGGAATCCCCGGATAATTCCCTCCTGTATCTTAAACTTTGCTCTTTCCCGGATATTTCTTAACGAAACCGGACGTAAATCCAGTATGGTTTCCAGATTAGAAGTGAGTTTCCATTTGCTGATGGGAATCGGCATAGCTGCCGCAGGCTCCGTCAATACCTTTATCTCCCTCAGACGTATTTCAATTCCGCCCGGAGCCCGTTCTTCCCGATTCACTTCTCCCTTTACTTCAACCGCTGCATTTTCCTTTAAAGTTTTTAAGTCAAATCCCGTTACTCCTGCTTCATATACGCACTGCAGCAAGCCTTCCCGTTTCCTCAGCACCACAAATGCCACATCTCCCATATCCCGGATGGTATGAACCGCACCGTTTACCGTAACGGTCTTTCCTTCCCAGCCGCCGCTTATGAGTTCACTGATTTCCAATGTTTCTTTTCTGTTTACTCCTGTAATAAATTCCATATCATTTCACTCCTTTTTGGTATTTGTCAGAATTCCTTACCGGACAGCCATTCGTAAAAAATCCCGTCCCGGAATTCATAAAAATTCCGGGACGGGATAAACTTTCATTCACCCGCGGTACCACCCGCATTTAAGAATTATACCGAAGCCGGTATTTTTCTTACTCTCTTGACACTTAACGCGTGTAGACGTATTTACCTACTGACTATAAGGAAATATATAGCGTTCCGCAAATCTGCTCCAGAGTGTTCCGGTTCAAAGTTCCATCAAACAATGCTCTCAGTCGGCGGCATCGTCTTCCTGTTGAGTTCCATATGTCCCAGTCTCTTTCCCTGCATTTTAGATATTTTAAAAATAAAAAAAGACGTACTGAACTAATCAGAACGTCTTTGCTCTTTTCACATCATATACCATAGAAGTAAAATTGTCAAGATGATTTTTCAAAAATATTACATATGCAATACATCCCGCTTCCACATTTCATCACTGCTGCCTTCAAAATCATCTTCCTCATCCATTTTAAATAGTGCAGCCCATTCGTCTTCCTGTTCCGCTGCAATTTTATCCTGACTACCGGCTGTCCCCGGTTCTCCCGTACCGGCTTCCAATTCTTTCTCTGCTCTTTTATTTATCATATCTTCCTGAAGTTTACCTGACTCCTCCTCCAGAAAAATAATGGCTTCCGATAATTCATCCATTTCATCTGCCAGAGACTTTCTTTTTAGTTTTTCGGATAACTGCTGTGCGTATTTCAGGCGGGAATTCATAAAAAAGTCAAAGCCTTTGGCAATGGCTGCCACTGCAAGAATTAAAAATATCATAAATATTATAGGCTGAAAATACATTCCAACCGCCTTTAACGAAGCATGTTTCTCACTGTTTACCATCCACCTGAGCAGCGTCTGGTGCAGCAGAATACATATGACTGCGCTGAGTCCGCATATGGTCACAAACTTTTTTTCCTTTTCATAGATTTCTGCCAGTTCCCTGCGCTCAATCCGTTTGTATTCCAGTTCTTTCTCTATATTCTTCAGTTTCTCACTGATTTCAACATTATTCACTTAATCAGCCTGCCTTTCCACCCATTTTGTTATTACGAAGTAACTGTCTTTTCTTCCCGAATCTGATTCTTTAATGTTTCATAAATATCCGGATGTTCTTTTTTCATTCGTAATATGGTACCGTCCGATTTCAAAAATGCCAGACAGGTATTTCCTTTCGTTCGTAATTCGCCATCATCCTTACCTCGGATTTCATATTGAATGGTACATCTGATTCCGTTAAACTCAGTCAATTCCGAAGAGATCACAACATCTTCTCCAAAACGGACAGGCTGTAAATACCGGCAGTCCACTGATAAAATCGGACTCATGATTCCTCTTGCTTCTATCTTATCAAATCCAATTCCTAACTGATCCAGCATATCAATTCTTGCTTCTTCAAACCATCGTATGTAATTGGAATGATGTACGATACCCATTTTATCAGTTTCATAATATTGTACCCGGTGTACATAAGGGACTATCTTCTTCAAAACTCTCATCTCACTATTTATATATTTTATAAACTTTATAAGCGTAATATTCAAACAACCTATATCTGATATTTCATGGATTCCAGTTCCGAATGTACACGGTCTGCAATCTGTGCGCCATAATAAGTTAACTCCAGACAAATATCTCCAATATTGATCGGAGTTACCAGCGCATCCATGGCTATAACGATATCATTATCCTCCAGAGTAATCTTTCCCCAGTTAAACATTCTGTTAAAATCATTTAATTTCCGGTATAACTCATCCGTTATATCTCTGTATTCCAGTTTATAATAATTATAATACCGCATTGATACGGAATGATTCTTATCATCGGTTAAAAATAACACTGTCATTGTAACATTGGTCTTTTCTAACCGCTGCAGCAGAATGACCGCCTCATTATTGTCTCCTTTGATCGTATGGTTTATATCTTTTTCTTTTAATTTTAAACTTAGCGCTTCTGCCAATACACCCATGATTCATCTGTTTCCTTTCCTGTTGTCCGGTCTGTTCCTGCTCTTACCCATGTCGCCCACGAACCGGACTGTATTTTTTCTGCTAAATACCATTATGCCAATAAACGTTCGGTGTGTCAATCAGTTTATACTTCTATCTCAATATATCTAAACTGTTATATGCATCCAGTTTTCCATACCCTTCCGCCTGATTTGGATATGCAGTATTCGGCGAACGTATCGCACCGCGTACCAGATAATTCTTTATTTCCGCCGTGTTCATTCTGCTGCTGTTGTTTTTCACGATTCCCCATTCCATAAACTGCGCCACCACACCGGCCGTTAATGCGGCTGCCGCACTTGTACCGCTTCTGCTTACATAAGTATTTCTGATTCCCGGACCGTACACCTGTACTGCCGGCGCCACAAAATTTGGTTTTACCTCATTTAAAGTAGTAAATCCCCGGGAAGAATCAATGAAAATACCTCCGGTTGCCACATTATAGCCTCCCACGGAAATCGGAATGTAGGCATCTGCCGGATTTGTCAATGTGATCAGCGGGTCCGGCCTTAAGAAATACGTATCAATACCCACAAAATTTGTAATCGGCAGCCACATATTATATTCTCCGGACAGGATATTATCACCGTAGACAACGATTTTCCAAATACCCGCCGTTGGATTTTCCAGACGGATCTGGACTAATTCACTGCCGGAACGCCTTTCTACCACCCGGTAATCCACGGATAACCTGGTATTCTCAAACAGAAACGTATAATCAAAAGTAGCGCCGATCTTTGCCGGTATCCGATTTACCACTTCGCCGCTTGGAGAAACCACCCCGATGGAAAATATATTTGGGGCTTCACCCCATAATTCAATAATAAAACCGTTCTGATTCTCCGCCACACGGATTTCCACGGTTTCACTTTCTCCCGTAATCTTGCCGGAATAGTGATGTCTGGCGCTTCCTTCATTTCCGTTGGCTACCACGACACCGATACCGTTCCTGCCTGCCGCATTATTTAAAAAGTCTCCCATAACAGAACTTCCGTTATGAGGTCCCTGACTGCATCCCAGTGCGATGCAGATAATGACCGGTCGTTGCTGCAGCGCTGCAACAGCCCTCATATAAATGATGGCACTTAAAATATCATTCTCCTGATACGCAGCCGCCGATTCATTGATCAGATAATAATCTCTTAAATATTGTTTGGCAGGTTTTAATTTTACCACCACCAGATCTGCGGAAGGCGCAGGGCTGGCAAAAAACATTTCTTCATTAATATTACCTGCCGCAACGCCTGCCACAAAAGTTCCATGGGCGCTGTTTTCGGCCAGACTGTTCAGTAACTCGGAATTCTCTTTCGCAAGCTCAATATTAATCGTCTCATGGGTAAGCTCACTGCCATAATTCTGTGCCTGAGGCGGCTCCAGCGTCTGGTTGGTCTGATCCCATGCACTGAGGATTCTGGTGGTACCGTCCGAAAACCGGAAAGCTTCATGGTATGGATCGATTCCGTCATCTATGATTCCGATGATGGTTCCGCTGCCCTTTAAATTTAATCCCGGCAGATTCTGCAGCCGCAAAGCTCCGGTAGCTTCTACCGATACTGTATCTACTTCTCCGTATAACTTTGGTATGGACTGATAATCATGTCTTGCCAGCGAAATGGGCAGCGCCCTTTCTAACGGTTCAAACACGGTTCCATAGCTGATGCCGATGGGTGTGGGACACTTATCTTTATATGTCTCCAGAAAAGCTTCTACATTTGAAGCAAACTCCACTATAAAATCCGCATAATCCTCCGACATAATAACATCTCTGCAATTCATTTATGTTCTCCCGGATTCACACAAACTCTGCTTAAATATATATTATGCCATTCCGGTGTTTTTGCTATTGTGATTCTTCCGCAGTCGAAAGCGGCAGAGCATCCGTCCCCCGCATTTCAATAACCGGACCGCCTGTCTTCTCTATATATTCCTTTGTAATGATTACGGTACCAATGTTGTCATCTTTCGGTATCTCAAACATAATGTCCAGCATGAATTCCTCTATTATGGAGCGCAAAGCCCTGGCACCCGTTTTCTTCTCAATTGCTTTTTGCGCTATGGCTTCAATGGCGCCGTCATCAAATATAAGCTGAACCTCATCCAACTCCAGCAATTTCTTATATTGCTTCAATATGGCATTCTTAGGTTCTCTTAATACCCGGGCCAGCATTTCCTTTGTCAGTCCGTCCAATGTAAATAAAATCGGCATACGTCCCAGAAATTCCGGTATCATGCCATAGGTTTTAAGATCGTCAATCGTAACCTGGCGGATCAGGTCATTGACATTATCATATTTATCCTTTAAATCTGCGATAAATCCGATGGAAGCCTGCTTATTTAACCGATCTTTTATAATATCTTCCAAATCCGGAAATGCTCCGCCGCAGATAAACAATATATTGCTTGTATTGACCGTTGCCAAAGGTACCATTGCATTTTTACTGTTGGCTCCCACCGGAACTTCCACTTCACTTCCTTCTAGGAGTTTTAACAATCCCTGTTGTACGCTTTCTCCGCTCACGTCTCTGGTGGAAGCATTTCTTTTTTTGGCAATCTTATCAATTTCATCAATAAATATGATACCTGTTTCTGCCTTATCCACATCATTATCTGCGGCTGCCAGAAGCTTTGAAACCACGCTTTCAATGTCGTCACCGATATAACCCGCCTCCGTCAGGGAAGTGGCATCTGCAATGGCAAGAGGCACGTCCAGCAGCTTTGCCAGGGTTTTTACCAAATAAGTTTTTCCTGAGCCGGTAGGCCCGATCATAAGCATATTGGACTTTTCTATTTCGATTCCGTCCGTTTCATTTACCGCAACACGCTTATAATGATTGTAAACTCCAACGGATATTACCTTTTTGGCATATTCCTGTCCAACCACATATTCATCCAGCTGCTCTTTAATCTTATGAGGGGCAGGAATCTTTTTAATATCAATTCCCGAACGTTTCTTTTCCCCCGGCTTTTTTTTCTTAAGTTTCTGCCTTCTCGGTATATCCCCCTGTAAATCCGCAAGATTCACAAAACGGATACTTGGAATCTTTTCCGAAACTTCTTCCGTTTTTTCCTTTGAAGGATTCTGTTCACCAGAACCTCCTTTCGGAGAATTGGCATTATCTGCGGAAGTCCCGCCGGCCGGTTCCGGTTTCTGTGTTCCGTTCATCATAGACATTAACTGACTGACATCCATTCCCCCGAAATTCATTCCGCTTAAATCATTCATATTGAATCCCATGCCGTTGGTATCCATGGCATCAAATGTTCGCTGTAAACAATCCGGGCATATGCAGATATTTCCCGGCATGATTACCTGTTTTCCGGTTTTACTTTCGGGTCTCCTGCAGATAAAACATATTTTTTCATATTCTGTGTCATCATCCATAATTTCTTTTTCTCTCATATCTTCTGACATATGGTTCCTCAACTCTCTCTATTATCTTTATTCTAGCATCTTCTATAACAATACACAGGCATACCGTCTTTCATCACCGATTTGCTTTCTCCCTGTATCAGCGGCAGTACATAATCAATAAATCCCTGCCGTATATCCGTACCGTCTTCACTGATCCAGTCTCTTGGCACTGTTTTTTCCTGATTGCATACCAGTGAACAATCCACACAGTTACATTCTACCCGGTATCCGTCTTCCATATCCTTTCGTTCAAATGCGATCATCTTTCCCGTTTCACCGTTTAAACATGCTTTTACACCGTAACTGCCTGCCAGGATTGCCTCATTTATATCCGTAAGAGAGGCCAGCGCTGCCTTACATCTCTGGTTAACATTTAACTCTACGGACCGGACCTTCACGCCCAGTTCTTCTTTAATCACATTTTCAAGGTATTTTCCGCATCCGGTCAGCATTTTATGTCCGAAGGAATCCAGACCGGCATTTCCGGAATATTCACAGATAAAAGTGCCGTCTTTATCCTTTATTCCTTCGGATACACATACAATCACGTTATTTCTTTTATAAATTTCCTGTCTGACCCGTTCTACAAAGGCTTTGATATCAAACTCCACCTCCGGCAGATAAATCAGTACCGGATTATCCCCTTCATATTTTCTGGCCAGAACACTGGCAGCGGTAATCCATCCCGCATGACGTCCCATAAGTTCAATAATGGTAACAGAGCTTGTATCATAAACATTGGCATCCAGTACAATGTCCCGCACCGTGGTGGCTACATATTTTGCCGCACTGCCAAACCCCGGAGAATGGTCTGTGTGTATCAGGTCATTATCAATTGTCTTCGGTACACCGATGATCCTGACCGGACTATTTGTCATTCCTGCATAAAGCGATAACTTATGAACCGTGTCCATGGAATCATTTCCTCCGATATAAATAAAATAACGGATATTCAGTTCATGAAATTTTTTAAAAATCAGGGAATATACTGAATCCTGCATGGAATCCGGCAGACGGTATCTGCAGGAACCCAGATAGGCCGCAGGCGTATTCTTCAGCAGTTCTATCTCCTCTGCGGGAATTTCGCTCAGGATATCGATTACTTTTCCATCAATGAAACCTTCAATGCCGTTAATCATACCATATACTTTATTAATTTTATCCTCGCTTAAAACTGCCTCCCTGATCACTCCATACAGGCTGGCATTAATGACTGTGGTAGGACCGCCGCTCTGGCCCACTGCAATATTGTACTTTTCTTCCATCTTCATGGCCTCCGTTTATATAATTACAAAAAATGTTCTTAAAAAATATACTGTATGTGATTTTACACGAAATTATACAAATATAATAATACTTTAAATGGAAGAAAAACACAAGTTTTTTATTCACCGGGAATCATTTCCCGGAACAGAAAAATGAACCAATGCATGACCGCACACATTGGCTCATTTTTTGTCTTTGGATTTATGGGTCAGGCCCCCGCAGTCTATTCCATCTGACCGCCAAGCACAACCTTCACCTCTTTTTCTTTATATTCCTTGTTCTCCAGATACTCGATTGTCAGAGATACCGTTGTGCCTTTTTCGTAATACTCCAGCCGCTCCTTCAGTTCATCCATGGATTTCACTTCATCATCATTAATTTTTGTGATAATCTGGGATTTTTCCAGTCCTGCCTTATCAGCAGCGCCGCCTTCTATTACTTCACGGATCAGCACACCCTTCGGAGCATTAAAGTCATAGGCCAGTTCATCTGTTACATCCCTGCCGCGGATGTTGAGGTACCCCTGATTAGCAGTATCTACTTTTGTCATGGTCTCCCGATTCATCAACTTCTCAATAATATCGGATACGGAAGATACCGGTATGGCAAATCCCATGCCTTCCACTGTATCAGAAGAATATTTTGCTGCATTGATACCGATTACTTCACCTCTCATGTTCAGCAATGCACCGCCGCTGTTACCACGATTAATGGCAGCATCTGTCTGAATCATATTCATGGTTCTGTTTTCCACGGTCACTTCACGGTCAAGCGCACTGATGACACCTACCGTTACCGACTGTCCGTAGCCTAAGGCATTACCGATAGCAATGGTTCCTTCCCCAACCTTCATGGAATCTGAATCACCCAAAGTTGCAACCTTTATCTGATTTTTAGTTTCGGGATCGATATCTGATAACTTAATTGCCACAATTGCTAAATCCTTGTTTGCTTCCGTTCCTTTAATTACCGCATCCACGGATGAGCCGTCTATAAACTGGACCTGAAGGCTGTCAGCCCCCTCAACAACGTGATTGTTGGTTATGACCAGTAATTCCGTATCATTCTGACCGATAATAATGCCGGAACCTGCACCCGTCTGTTCATAAGAATTTCCGTTCTGACCGCCGAAATAATAATTATAAAACCAGTCATTCATTCCGGACTGTACAATGGTTTTGCTGGTAATGGATACAATGGACGGCATAACTTCTTCCACAATAGGCGATACATCCACTGCAACCAGCCCCTGCTGGGAGGAATCCGTTTTATTGGTGTTAATCGCAGAAGTTTCATTTTCTTTATTTAAAACATCCTTGTCTGCCGAACCAATCTGTGTTGATGTTATTGTCTGGGTCTCTGAAGAATTTTTATTTATAATCCCCAGTCCGTCACCCACAAAATACATGGTTCCCAGAGCAATCACTCCGAACGCTGCCGCCGCAATGACAAAACCTGCGGTTCTAAAAATAATACCATGGCCTTTTTCTTTTCCGGCTGCTTTCTTAGCAGCTTTCTTTTCTGCTTTTTTTCTGGATTTTGCCTGTCTCCGTTCGAATTTTGCCTTTTCTTTTTCTGCCTGTCTTCTTGCCTCGGCCGCTCCGGCAGATTCCTGATAACTGCTGTTTTCAATCTGCTGTCTAAATTCACTGCCGTCATATAAGGACTCACGATTCATGCCCGTATTATCTTCCGGCCGGGCAGGTTCTGCGGCATATACCGTTTCCCCCTGCTCTGTATTATTTACTGTTTCATTTATTGGCTCTAATTTATCTGACATATAAATCCCTCCTGTGTTTTGTCTCCTTGTTTTTCGTTATGGATATGATAACAAGTGTTTGTGTACTTTTTGTGTTCAGGTTTTGAAAAAATTGTGTTAAAGGTAATTTCATGTCATTTTATTGCCAGTCACTCATTTTCATTGACGGTTCCCTGCTCCGTTCCGGTTCCGGACGTACTGCCGTTCTCATCTTCCGTATTATTTCCGGTCTCGTCTTCCTTCAGCTTTATCGTCGGAATTCCGGTATAATCTTCAAGATAATCGCTGATATTCTGAACCTGAAGGCTTGGTATATAATTTTTCTCCCCAAATAAATATTCATGGAGTTTGGTTACATTATATGATAGTCCGTTTGCAACTACCACACTGGCCTTATCTACGGTAGGGGTGTCGCAGGTAAACGGGAATCCCATGGTTTCCGTCAGTTCAAAATCCAGCATGATTGGTATCAGATCCATGACTTCATCAAAACTCAGGCTCGTGGTCAGAATCTTTTCATCCGCCGTATTATAATTTAAAATACTGTCCGCAATGCTCATAACCTGGCCGGCTCCTGCCAGCTTTGCCTTTGCCACCAGTTTCTTTAATACGGAACGCTGTCTTGCCGTACGTCCCATATCGTAATGATAATCCGTTCCGTCTTCATCGGTAAAAGTCACATAACGGATACGGCAGTATGCCGTAGCCTGCAGACCGCTCAGATGCACATGCCCGGCTTCCGCAACATCAGGTGCATCCAATCCGGTTATTTCCCTTGTTTCTACCAGATATCCGTTGATATAAAACTTTTCCTGGGGTGTAATATTGACATCTATGCCTCCCAGTGCATCTATGATCTTGGTCAGACCCGTAAAATTCACTACCGCATAATCCGTAATATTTAAATCCAGATTAATATTTAGCATACTGACGGCATTTTCCGCTCCTCCCATAAAAAACGCAGAGTTGGCCTTGGTATAAACTTCTTCACCCTGACGGTTCATCATTTTAAGCATGGTATCCCGGTATACCGAAGCCAGTTTCACTTCTCCGGTTTTATTGTTGATACTGACGATAATGATGGAATCACTGTGCACCTGGTCATCAAATGCACTGTCTCTGGAATCAATACCAAACAACGCAATGTTTCGATATGTTTCTATTTCTTCTCCGATTTCATTATTGGTGGTTACATTCTCTTTATTATAAGCCGTATCCTGTACTTTTTCTTCATAATCATCGGCGGCAACATTGCTGAGATACATTCTTACCAGGGAATTTCTTGAAAATTTCTTGATAAACCCGTTCTGGTCCACCTTAAACCATACATAAAAAACCGTTAGCACCAGATAGGCTGAAATCAGAATACCTTCCAGAACCAGCAGTGCAATTTTCCACTTTGTAACTTTTTCACCTGAATTACCTTTCATACCTTACTGTACCTTTCTTTTTTATTTTAATCAGACATTTACGGAATTTTTTTAATATGCATTTTTATTAATTAAACCTTTAAATATGGTCAGAAACATTATCTTTATATCAAATCCCAATGTCCAGTTCTCTATATAAAATAAATCATATTCAATTCGTTTTTTAATGGAGGTATCTCCACGGTACCCGTTCACCTGCGCCCATCCGGTGAGACCCGGCCGAACCTGGTGTTTTATCATGTAACGCGGTATCTCCTCCTTGAACTTCTCCACAAAAAACGGCCGCTCCGGTCTCGGCCCCACCACGCTCATATCTCCCTTCAGTATATTAAACAACTGTGGAAGTTCATCAATGCTGGTACGCCGGATAAACTTTCCTACCGCCGTAACCCTGGGGTCATTTTTAGTTGTCCAGGCTTTTTTCTCTTCCCCGGCCTCCTGCACCCGCATGGAACGAAACTTATACATCATAAAAGATTTATTGTGAAGCCCTACCCGTTCCTGTTTGTATATCAGAGGTCCTTTGGAAGTGGTTTTAATGATTACCGCAATACAGACCATTAACGGAGAAGTTATAAGAATTCCTGTCAGGGATATTATCACATCCATTACCCGTTTGATCAGGGAATAAAAAGTATTTGACAGCGGAACATAACGGATATTTATGACCGGCATTCCCATTAAATCTTCGGTATACGGCCGGGTTGGAATAATATTATTATAATCCGGAATAAACTGAGTATGCACTCCGGTCTTTTCACAAATATTAACAATATCCCGTAATTTACTGTATTCATCTATTTTTAAAGTAATGGCAATTTCATCAAAATTATTGCTGTCCAGATATTCTTTTAACGAATCAATCCTTCCGATCACCGAAATTCCCTTATAATTTTCTTCCGGCCCGGCATTATCGTCCAATATGCCATGAACCTCATATCCCCATTCCCTGTAAACCAGAACACGGTCTATATAAGCTTTCGCAGTTTCACTGAATCCCACCAGCAATACATGCTTAATATTGTATCCGCCCCTTCTCAGGGAAAACAGAAGCAGATAAATCATTCCGCGAACCATCATTGCCAGTATTATATTCGTAATGAAAAATATAAATAACATGGTTCTGGAAAAGTGTGTCTGCTTAATAATATATAATACGGTAAGGAATACCAGCAGACCTAAAACATTTGCTTTTATTATATTCGTAAATTCCACCCGGAACCGCTGAACCCTTCTGGAGGTATAGAGCTGGCATAAGGAGTATAATATTAAATAGGCTGGGACGATAAACAAAAGAGCATACATATACGTCCAAAAAGAAAGCGTTCCCGTTTCACGTTCAAACAAACCCGAATCAAATTTCAAAAACCATGCTGCCATATATGACAAAATAATTCCAAGACCATCCAGCCAGAGATGCAGACGGTTAAAAAATGTCTGGTTATCTTTAATCATTCATCAATCTCCCTTTTATCAGATTCCAGATTCCTGAAAACATGGAAATCTGAATCCAGATATAATGATTCAGATTTCCGGAATCATATGGAACTTTTACAACTTTATCCAGCGTTTTATACCCTTCCGCTATGCCTTTTATATATAGTTTGTCCAATCCTTTTTTCTTAAAAAACAAATATTTAATGATATGACCGGCAGCTATGAACGGAGCATTCAAAAGCAGCTGCAGGGGAGGAAGATTTTTATAATACACATAAACACTGTTCCGTGCCGCCAGTTTCACCTTAAATTCATTATAACGTACACCGGAAGAGGCGCTGCCTATATGATATGCAACGGCTTTCGGAAGATAATAATTCCTATATCCCAGAATATTTGCCCGAAATCCTATATCCACATCTTCCAGATATGCAAAATGCTGTTCGTCAAAGTATCCCACCCGGTCAAACAATTCCCTTCTGTATATGGCGGCACCGGCACAGGCGGAAAATACCCGCTCCGCTTTTTTATATTTTCTGATACTCTCGTCCAGTCCCCGCTGATAAGCCCAGCCGAATATCGTATAAAAATCTCCTGTATTGTCCAGTTTCTTATGGTCATGGTATTGAATCATTTTTGCACCGCAGGAAAAAATCCGGTCTGACTTCCGGATTCCCTTCAACAGTTCTTCAATAAAGTTATATTCACACATGGCATCATTGTTGAGCAGAATGACAAATTCGGTATCTGCTGCCCGAATCCCCGTATTGACAGCCTGACTGAACCCATAATTATTATCGTTCCGAATCAGTGTGACTTCCTCATAATCTTCCTCTATCTCTTCCGCACTGCCGTCCGTAGAGGCATTATCCACAACAATAATCTTAAAATCCTTAAAATTCTGGAGACGCAGGGAATCCAGACACTCATGAATATACCTTCTTCCATTATAATTAGGAATAATCACTGTAACACACACATACATCACTCCTTTCTAAATCTGGTAATTGCGAAACATATTGTCACAGGTTACAGGTCAGCAGTCAATGGTTGGGACATATGTTTCAGCGAATTGCGACTTTGGGCGAACAATTCAGGTCTGTTTGTCCGACCATGTGATTATTCTTCAAACACTTTTTTTACTTTCTTATCCAGCAGATGCCGGTATGCACTGGTTCCTTTTATATATTCCAGTTCTTCTTTCAACCGGTCTTCTCTGGCAAGAGCTTCTTTCAGCTGCTGTTCCATATCCTGTCTTAAATATTCCAGATTTATCATTTCTCTGATAAACACTTCCGATTCCTCTGCATACGTATCGGTCAGCATTACCAGACTTTTTTCGTTGTCCGGTTTCCGTTTTTCGATATCCATCAGTTTTCTGGTTACGGCATAATATTTATCAATGTCCGGCAGAACCGCCCGGTTCTCTTCCAGCACCTCTAAAGTCCGGTTCAGCAGCCCCGACTCTTTCTGATATTCTCTGAAATTGCGAATATCATTCAGACGGAAAATCTCACTGTAATCCTCAAAATTTGTCAGTGATACTTTCATTTTGATTATGAGCTTCCGGATTTCTTCAGTCTGAATCCCGCTTATATCCAAAATAATCTGTGGGTCACCGCTTTCAAACATATAGGAATAGGTGCTGACTGCCGCAGCGTTATGGCTCAGAATCGGAAGAACCGTCCGGTTTCCGTCCTGATATTCCGCTTCTATTTCCTTTAATTTAATAACCGCCGGAATATTGAACGGATCAAATCTCAATGCTTTTATATTCTTTCCGGAGATGTCAAATTCCAGTGTATGATATTCCCTGTCAGAACCCAGCGGAATTTTTATACTGTCAGCTTCCGAAAATCCGGCTCCACTGTCCGTAAACAGCTGGGCAAAATACTCATGGTGCAGAATCCGCTGTCCGAATACAATGGTATTTTTCTTATATGCCTTTAATATTTCATTGTATCCGTTTCTGCTGTCGTATACATAGTCAATAAAATCCAGATTCTGCTTATAATAGTCCTGTGCTTCCTGTTCCCCGATTCCGAAATTCTGCAGCAGTTCCTGCAGTGTATAATATTGGGATACCATATCCTGATACCGCATATAGAACGCAAAAACCGCCCGGTATAACACATACTTAACCGGAATCGTTTCCTGCATACACCATTCATAATCAATAATCTTATATTCTCCCGGATTGACCTCTATAATATTGTCAAAGGTTAAATCTATATTCAGACCTTTCACTTCCTTCAGGCGGTTTGCACCTTCCGCTTCCGAATAAGCGGCAGCCGTTTCATAGACCATATTTTCATATTCAAATAATAATTTTTCAAACTCTTTCCGGTTTCCCGATTTTAACGAATCCAGCAGCTTGTCACAAAGACTCTTTCCTTTTACGAATTCAAACTCCAGTCTGCCTCCGGTATATACCGAACGGCATAATGTTGCCGAAAAATGTTTTTTCCCGTTTTTCTCTTTTTCCAGACCATAAATCCGGTTCATGGCAGCAATATGCTTTTCCGCTTCCGGTGTTATGGCCCGTTTTACTGCCTTATATTCATTCTTCCGGTTGTCGCGGTAAACAGCTGTTTCTATCTGAAATTCTTTCCTTCTGTCCTTTGTAATCTTAGAATAAATTTTTTCTTCGCCTTCCTCATTCTTTTCCAAGGATGCTTCTACAAAAAAGGAATTGGAAAAAAAGTCAAACTTCCCTGCTTTTACAATTCCGGTAAAGACCGCGGTTTCATCAAAAAAATGAATTCTGTCATTGTCATAGGAATCCAGACTGCACACCAGATCTTCGGGATGCGGCATATAATCTTCACTGAACACCTGAACCGGAAATTTATAGTCCGGAAACGGATAAAAATACCGGATTTCCGGCAATCCGGCTTCCGTTACGATATCCTTCAGTTCTTTCTTTGAAAATGTCCGTACCCTGCTGTCAGTGCCGATATAACCTTCAATTCCGTCAAACAGCCGTCCGGTATGATCTTCTGCCTGACCGGCAAAATATTTCATTCCAAATTTATTTTCAATGGCAATCAGCAGCTTACCATCCGGTTTTAACAATGTTTTGATTTTTTTCAGAAAACTGACAAAGGAATCCTCCCCACCGGTAAAATAATTGGCGTATTCCAGAACACCGATTAACGTAATATAATCATAGGTTTCCTGAAACCGGATATCATTAAAATTCCCTACAATGATGTCCAGATTTTTGTACTGCCGGTTCCGGTATGCATTGATTAATGCCCGTCGTTTCGAAAGTTCCACACTGGTAACTTTTGCAGCCTGCCTGCATATGGCCGCCGTTACCGCCCCGCAGCCTGCGCCAACCTCCAGTACGGAGGCGCCCTTCTTCATATCATACCAGTCAATGATATTCTGTCTTACCGGTGATAAATGGTACAAAACCGGCCATCGGTTATCTTTTCTCAAAATATCCATGACAGTGTCATAATCCGAACCGTCTTCCGAAGACATACAATTCTTAACATAATCCAGTATTTCGTTTTCAATGTCTCCGTCACTGTAATCATCCGAGCCGTTATAGTATTCATAATTCATTGTAACATTTCCGATTTTTTCTGCCACTGGGGTCCTCCTGCTGCTTTACTTATATCTGACGATATAAATCTGCAATCTCTTTTACAAAATTAAAAATATTTTCATTTTCCACATAATCAGGGTTTGTTATCTTTAAATCCATGATTTCCTTATAATTATCACAGATATTTTTTAATGTTACTGCTATATTGTTAGGACTGATATTACTTAATGACACCATATTGTCATTAAATGAAGCCAAATCCTTATTTGCATAAGTATTAGTGATTACTTTAACCCCAAACACTGACATTTCAAGTGGCGGATAACTCGGATGCGGACTGGACATCAGGGAAATTCCGGCAAAGCTGTCCAGCATGGTATGTCCATACTGCTCAATGGTCAGTTTACCTACGGATACCAGTTCCTTTCCTTTTCCCAATTCCACCGGAAGATGATACTCTCCGGCTGATAAAATTTCCCATTCCTCAATATCCTCCTGAATATCCACCCATTTTTTCAGCGCCGCTACCAGAAGGTTAAAAGCATTTCTCTCCACTGAAGGCCGGCCGTATACCAGTATCTGTTTTTTCTTTCGGATTTCTCCGACGGATTCCTCCAGTACCTTCTTTAAACCACCGTTCAATACCGGGTCAAAATCAAATTCCCGATAAAACTCATATTGATTTTGTTTAAAAAATTCACTTAATAATCCGGAATTAAACACGGCAATCTGTTTGTATTCACTTCTGTAAGTGGAATCTGCCAGCAGATATCTGGTAGACCACGGATAAAATCCCGGTTCATAATCCTGAATAAAATAAATAAACGGGTTTGGAGCAATTTCCTCTTTTTTCTCAAATTCCACATAGGCATCTTGGGTACTGTATGCCGTCCACCAGCCGGTAAACATAAAAATATCATTTTCGCTGACCGGAATACTTCTCTCAAACCGGTCATTGTATGCTACAATCTGCATGCGGTCACTGCTGTTCTTTTCACAGGTAACAAACTTATATCCCTTTTTTCCGTATTCGGTCATTACGCTTCTGTGAGGCGCCGCATCCGTTATGATCATCCGAAGGGCAAAACCGGATTCTTCGGCAAGCTTGTCAAAAAATTTCAATGCTGTAGAAATTCCTCCGAATACATGCTCCGGATTCAGAGACGGAACCAGGAGATTTAATCTTTTTTCCGGAAATTCACATTTTCGGAACAGAAACGGTGTAATTTCTGCCACCTGGGTTACCGCTTCCGACATTTTCTTTTTACTGTTTGCAGCATTTATTGCCTTCATCCTATCACTCTCTCTTTTATTAAATTGATTTTCCCGTTCCGCAACCTTCGGTACCGGACTGGTATAATCCAGATTTTCATTATAGAACGGGTCTCCCTCTTCCCGATAGGTTCTGTATGCCTCATAGGATAATTTAAAATCCACGTCCGGAATATAGGAATCCCGGCTCTTGGATTCATAATGATATAATTTTACATTAGGGTCATATATATTATTGAATCCGGCATAATATGCCCGGATACATAATTCGATATCACTGCCGCATATGATAAAATCTTCATCAAACCCGCCGATTTTTTCAATGGTTGCTTTGGATACCGCTATCAGTGCTCCGGTACAGGCAGTAACATTTCTGGTAACCAGCGGCGAAATAAACGGAGAACCATGATGTATGGGCTTCATGCCTTTAAAGACATGGTCTGCCCATCCGCCCATGCCTACAATAACTCCTGCATGCTGTATGGTATCATCTTCATATAACAGCAGGCCGCCTACCACACCCACACGTTCCAGTACGGCCTTTTCTGCCAGACGTTCCATCCAGTCGGAAGTCAGTATCTTCACATCATTATTCAGAAATATATAAACCTCTCCGGCAGCTTCCCGCATACCGTGATTGTTTAGTTTTGACCAGTTAAATTCATAAGGCGCCTCTATTATCCTGATATTCTCATGCTCTTTTTGTATGTTTGAAAAATATTCAAAGGTTTTATCCTCCCGGGAATTATTATTCAGAATAATAATTTCAAAATCCGGGTAGGCGGTATTATCATAGATACTGTCAATGGCATCTTTCAGTAATTCCACATGGTCTTTGGTTGGAATGATAACAGATATCTTCGGTTTCCGTTCTAAAGTATAACGCACATCATAAACAAAAAGATTTTCCGTTTCCTTTACCGTCGCCTTTCCTCTTCCACAGGTTCTGTCCAGATGTTCCTGTATCGCATTTAATCCTGCTGTCTGGGCATAAGGCTTAGATTCCGGATTGGCTGCGGTGGAACTTGGCAGCGCCCTCCAGGAATATAACACTTTCGGTACATGATAAATCTTTTCCGCTTTCTCCATCATACGCAGGAATAAATCATAGTCCTGGCTGCCGTTAAAGGCCGTGCGGAATCCTTCGGTCTGTTCAAACAGACTGCGCTTAAATCCCAGCAGATGGCCTACATACATCTGACTGAGCATCAGATCGTAGGACCAGTCCGGTTTGTATAACGGCTGGCTCCGGTTGCCGTCCTTATCCATAATGTCCATATCACTATATATAATATCCGCTTCGGTATCCGTAACCGCACGATAAAATTCATACAGCGCATCATAAGTAATCTCATCGTCATTATCCATTAACAGAATATAATCACCGGAAGCAAGAGCCGCCGCCGCATTGGTAGCCTCGGAAATACCTCCGTTTTTTTCCTGATATGTTACCAGAATCTTATCCGACTCCACGGTTTTTAAATATTCCGGTACCCGCCTGTCCGTTGAGCAGTCGTCCGCAATACATAATTCCCAGTTGGTATAATTCTGACGCCGTACGGATTCAATGGCCTTTTCCAGCCATTGAATCTCCACATTATAAACCGGCATTACAATGGAGAATTTAATCTCCCCTTCGTACCGTACATCCGGTTTACTTGCTTCTAACGCATCATCCGGCGGAATATATCCTGCCGTCTTTAACCTTACTTTTTCCACAAATGCGGATACCCCGTAATGCCTGATATACCGCATTCCTTTTCCGAACCACTGGGGATTGTCGATACATTTTTTTGGCAAACTGAGAATTTTCTTAATCTTAGCCATATTACATTAATTCCTTTCTACTGTCCTTCCGTTGTCCATCCAAAACAATTTTCCTGTTATGTTGTAAGTGTTACTCTGGAATCCGGATCAAAATACCCCACCGTCGTTTTATCTGCAATAACATTGATACAGCAGATATCATATAGACGGTTATATACCACCAGATTGTCCTGCTCAAATCCGGTACAGCCCAGCAGCAGCAGATATTGTCCGCCCTGTAATATCATTTTCTGACGGAATTCTATCTCTGCTTCTTCTCCCTGTCTGATAACGCCGGTGTCCGTCTTTTCTATAATGGTGTTGGTTCCCGTCAGCTCGGTTCCCTTGATGTCTTTGATACTGAAAGCAAAAATCGGATTTTCTATGGTTTCGTTAAAACGAATCTTCATCCGAACAGAAAATTCCTTAAATTTATAGATGGTATTGGTAATCTCCCCATTTTCATCGAAGATTCCAAAGTCAGTGATTTCTGCCCGTTTGTCCCCATAAATCTGACTGTTGGGATTCACCAGCATATAATCCTGCCATTTTGTTCCCGGTTTTATGCCTTTATCCGGTTCCGGACCATTACCGCCGGAAACTGCTTTCTTTCCTGATTTACCGGTATTCTCCATTAACTCCGTAGGTGTTTCTTTTTCAATCAGATCATCTACATCTTTTTTATCACCGTCAAACTGACCCACCAGAATTTTTTTATATATATCAATCATTTCCGCCGGATTTCCCTGAGCCACAATACAGCCTGCGTTAAATATGATGGCACGGTTACAGTATTTCATTACGCTTCCCATATCATGGGTTACAAATAATATGGTCTTGCCACTGTTTTTTAAATCCTCCAGCTTTTTATAACATTTCGCCTGAAAGAACACATCTCCCACTGACAGAGCCTCATCTACAATGAGAATGTCCGGCTCTACATTAATGGCAACAGCAAAAGCCAGTCTGGCAAACATACCGCTGGAGTATGTCTTTACCGGCTGGTTGATAAAGTCTCCGATATCCGCAAATCCTATGATATCGTCTATTTTCCGATCCATTTCTTCTTTGGTAAACCCAATCATGGTACCGTTCAGGTACACATTTTCGATTCCGGTATATTCCGGATTAAACCCGGCACCCAACTCTAAAAGGGCGGATATTTTTCCGTTAATCTCCACCGTACCGGAGGTCGGTGTCAATACACCTGTTATAATCTTTAATATGGTGGATTTTCCGGCACCGTTTTTTCCGATGATTCCCAGCATTTCTCCCTTTTGGATTTCAAAGGATACATCATTCAGCGCCTGAAAATCCTTATGATATTTCTTTTTTGTAACACTTAAGGCTTCCTTCAGTCTGAGTGTGGGCTTGTCATATAATTTATATATCTTTGTTAAGTTCGAAACTTTAATTGCAATATCACTCATATCTATCCATGCCTTTCCCTTTATAATGAATCTGAAAAATGAGGCTTCAGTCTTTTGTAAATAAATCCGGATAACAAAGACATTGCCAGAACAAACAGCCAGAAATACAGGGTAAGCCGCGGCCGCTGGTAAAACATGGTTTTATCGATCATCGTTCCTCTGCAGCCTGATACCACATAATACATGGGGTTTAGTTTGAGAATATAGACAAATTTCCCAAGGCTTTTTATCATATCCGGCGAATCCATATTCCAGAGAATCGGAGTCATCCATGTACCGACCTGCATCAACACGCTGATAATCTGTACCGTATCCTTAAAGAATACAGAAAATGCCGAAGTCATATAAGCCAGTGACAATACCAGGGCAATCATACAGAAGGAATAGTATAAAAGCTGAAGGGCAATGATTCCCGGAAAATATCCCATCAATACATAGGCGCCCACTAACAAAAACAAAAAAAATACATGTACAAACAGAGATGATACTACCTTCACCACCGGAAGTATATTTATATTAAATACTACTTTTTTTACCAGATAGCTGTATTCCGCAAAACAGTTGGTGGCATTGACCAGGGCTTCCTGAAAGAAAAACCACGGAATCAGGCCTGCCATCAGCCACAGGATAAAAGGGACATCACTGACTGCCCCTGATTTTAATCCCTTTTCAAATACAAACCAATACAGCACAATGGTTACAAGGGGCTGTATAAAGGCCCATACAATTCCCATGTATGAACCTGCATACTTTGTCTTAAAATCGTTCTTTGACAAATATAGAATTAAATCTTTGCTTTCTCCAAGCTTTGAAAGTTTTTTCATCCTAAAACTCCGTTGTTAGTTTTTCTTATAATCCTTAAATCCCGGCCATACCTTATCTTTTTCCGATATGGTCAGTTCCATTCCTTCCGGTATCGGCCATTCCACTGCGATATCCCTGTCATTCCATGCAATACCGCCCTCATCATTCGCATGGTAAAAATCTGTACATTTATATACAAACTCTGCTGAATCCGATAATACAAGAAATCCATGGGCAAAATTTTTCGGAATAAAGAACTGTTTTTTATTTTCGGCAGACAGCAGTACTCCATACCACTTGCCATAGGTAGAGGAACCCTCTCTTAAATCCACTGCCACATCAAACACTTCGCCGCTTACCACGCGTACCAGTTTATCCTGCGGATAATTAATCTGAAAATGGAGACCTCTTAACACACCTTTTTTCGAGCAGGACTGGTTATCCTGCACAAATTCCATGTCAATGCCGGCTTCCTTATAATCATTAAAATTATAAGTCTCCATAAAATAACCTCTTTCATCACCAAACACGGTAGGCTCTATTACTTTTAAGCCCTCTATATCACAAGTCGTTACTTTAATTTTTCCCATTTTAACACCTCACATACATATATTCCTAAAATGTATGCTATCCTTTCTTCTATTATTCTGTATATATAGGCGATTGCGAAACTCGTAGTCACAGGTCAGAAGTTTCAGCGAATTGCGCCTTTGGACGAACAATTCAGGTTTATTTGTCCGCTGAAAGCGAACAAATGAATTTGAATTGTTCGACCAATGAAGTGAGAGCGAAACTTCTGACCTGTGACTATGAGTTTCGCAATCGCCCATATATTCTGTATATTATAACCCTTTGGATACCTCAATCAGATACTGTCCATAAGCTGTCTTTAACAATGGCTGCGCCAGTTCCACCAGTTGTTCTTTTGATATAAATCCTCTCTTATATGCTATTTCCTCTATACAGGAGATATACAGCCCCTGCCTCTTCTGAAATGCGCATACAAAATCCGAAGCATCTAACAGGGAATCATGGTTTCCCGTATCCAGCCATGCAAATCCTCTTCCCATGGTTTCCACGTGCAGGGTTCCCCGTCTTAAATATTCATTATTAACTGCCGTAATTTCAATTTCACCTCTGGCAGACGGTTTTACGTTCTTTGCAATTTCCACTACGTCATTGTCATAGAAATATAGTCCCGGCACCGCATAGTTTGACTTTGGATGTTCTGGTTTTTCTTCAATGGAAATTGCCTTTCCGTTTTCATCAAATTCCACCACGCCGTATTCTCTCGGGTCTCTGACATAATAGCCGAATATGGTGGCTCCGGTTTCCCGTTCCGCTACGGTTCTCAAAAGTTTTGAAAAACTCTGTCCATAGAATATATTATCCCCCAGTACCAATGCCACATTATCATCACTGATAAACTCTTCTCCTATAATAAATGCATCTGCAAGACCCCTTGGAGATTCCTGAACCGCATAAGACATCCGAAGTCCCAGTTGTTCTCCTGTACCAAATAATTCTTTAAACACCGGTAAATCCCTAGGTGTTGAAATTATTAAAATATCCCGAATGCCTGCCAGCATCAGTGTGGAAAGCGGATAATATATCATCGGTTTATCATATACCGGCATAATCTGTTTAGAAATTGCCTTTGTCAAAGGATATAATCTTGTTCCTGAACCTCCGGCTAAAATAATTCCTTTCATGTTTCATTCCTCCTGTTCCATTCTTCTAATATTAAGTTACCATCTTTGATATAATTCCCCTCACTTAAAAGGTATATATATTCACTTTGGCTTTTTACATCAAACAATAATCTTCCTTCTTTATCATCCAGTTCAATCTTCCTGCACTCACTGTCGGGAATAAACTGCTTATCTAAATGCAGTTCATAAATATAGGCGCCATCATAACTTTTTCCGGGATTTTCTTTATCACTGCTGAAATAAAAACAATAATCTCCTGCTTTCTCTCTCTGCAGAACTCCCGGCTCATTATCGCCGTCACAGTCCACCAGTACCCGGCTGTCTCCCCAGGTCGCTCCAAAGTCTTCTGATTCTTTCATTCTTATGGAAGAACGGCCTTTATCCACCAGTTCCTGCTCATACACCAGTTGAAGCTTCCCATTATAATTATATAGCCTTACATCTTCCACGTTGAAATTCACATCTACAATATCAGATATATAGTCCCATTGTTTCATGTCTTTCGATACATATAATTTTACCGTATATCTGCCGTTTATTTTGTCCGGGTCTGCATTATTTACGGTTCCGTCTATATGGGTGGCGGTAATGTAATAACGATCGCCGGCCTTTAAAACGGCAGGATCAATCATAAGATTTTCCGATGCTAAAATAATCTGATTTTCAACCAATACATTTTCTTTATTAATTCTGCAGATTCCCACAGTTTTATCAAAACTGCCATAAACTATGGTTCTTTCCTCTTCCAGTACCGAAATCCAATTGGCATTGATATCATACCGGGCAATATTAGTACCATCTCTGTCAAACAAATACAGTTTTCCCCCAACACTGGCCAAAATATTTTCTCCGAAAAACTTAGCATCTCCGTTTTTCAGATTATCCAGTTTAAATAATGGGTTTATGGAACATTTTTTCTCTCGTTCAGCAGCACATCCGGCAAATAAACCTGCAATCAAAATTATGGATAGTATTATTTTTAAATTTCTGATACCTGCCGTTTTTACACACGGAATGGGAACATTTACATGTTCCCATAGAATTTTATTTGTACATTTCTTCATAATACTTCTGATAATCGCCGCTTGTTACGTTTTTCATCCAATCCTCGTGTTCAAAGAACCATTTGATCGTAAGTTTGATTCCGTCTTTAAACATGGTTTCCGGATACCAGCCGATTTCTTCCTTAATCTTATCCGGTGCAATGGCATATCTTCTGTCGTGGCCCTTTCTGTCTTCCACATAAGTGATTAATTCCTGATTGATATGAGCCTTTCTCGGATCGCCATCCGGAAGCATTTCCTGCAGGGTTTCCAGTATGATATTGATAATTTCAATATTCTGCTTTTCGTTATGTCCGCCCACATTATAGGTTTCAAATAATCTGCCCTGCTCCTGAACCATATCAATGGCTTTTGCATGGTCCTCCACATACAGCCAGTCACGTACATTCTTTCCGTCACCGTATACCGGAAGTTTCTTTCCCTGTAATGCATTGTTAATAATAAGAGGAATCAGTTTTTCCGGGAACTGGTACGGACCATAATTATTACTGCAGTTTGTAATATTGGCCGGGAACTTATAGGTATCCATATATGCTTTTACAAGAAAATCGGAAGATGCCTTACTTGCCGAGTACGGACTGTGAGGATCATACGGCGTCGTCTCATAGAAAAATTCGTCTTCATTTTCCAAAGAGCCGTATACTTCATCAGTAGAAACATGCAAAAACTTTTTATCCGGCTTGAAGGTTCCGTCTTCGTTTTCCCATGCTGCCTTGGCACAGTTCAGCATAACAAGAGTTCCCAACACATTTGTTTTAACAAAGACATCCGGATTCTTTATGCTTCTGTCTACATGACTCTCAGCAGCAAAATGTACTACCCTGTCAATATCATTCTCTTCAAAAATCCTGCCGATGGTTTCACTGTCACAGATGTCTGCCTTTACAAAAGTATAGTTTTCTCTATCTTCAACTTCTTTTAAATTCTCAAGGTTTCCCGCATATGTTAATGCATCCACATTGATGATCCTGATTTCGTTGTCATATTTCTTAAACATGTAATGAATGTAGTTTGAGCCAATGAAACCGGCTCCTCCTGTTACTAAATAAGTACGCATAGATTTCCTCCGTTTAAATCACATTAATTTTATTGTTGATACGCATTTGACATACTTGCACGTATTATATCATTATCATTTAACTTAATCAATTAAATTATACATCTTTTTACCAAATATTTACGTTTTTTAATATTGACAACGGGACGCCGGTTTACCCGCCGGAAGCTGCCGGCTGTTCAACAGCAATTTAAAAAAGATTTTGCTACAACAAATCACTTCGTATAAGAAAAAATAAAAGTAATAAAGACAAAGTAACTGTTGCAACTTTTTTACATTAATTCCGACACCGGTTAGCCAATAATCAAATATTTAACTGCAGAACGGCAGCAATATCAAACTGTATATACAGCCGGATAATATCACCAGATTTGTCAGCAACACTATTCTGTTATACCGCAGTTCATTCATTTCACATTTTATTTTTCCACTGGAAAACAGAAGCATGACAGGAAACATCAGCGGTATATAATATCTTGGCTGCACACCGTTGATCACATCTGCTCCTACCGGGGTAAAGTCCAGGTATAATGCCGTCCAGATCAGTGCGGCAACACCGGTGAGAATGATTCCCGTTATGATTTTCATCCTTCTGTTCAGCCTGATTTTATTTTCACCCGTAATGGTTACAAATATGGTAAGTACCACGCTTAACAGATATAAATTTTCACCGTTGCCACCCATATAACCAAAAAAGGTACGGCTCCGATATCCCAGAAAATATTCACCGATGGAATTTCCCATGGTTTCCAAAAGTAGTTTTGCATATGCAACAGGCGCTCCCAGTATATACATAATCTGCCTTGTCACACTGGTATTACCACCTCTGGAATCTCCACCTGTATCAATATTTCCGACCACATTGCCCAATGCCGGCAATACAAAACTGCTCATCATGATCAAAAAAATAAGGATTACAGTCAGTACAAAAAACTTACGCTGTCTTCTGTTCTTAAATTTCTCCTTCGGTACAAAACACAGCAATAACAGGAGCGGAATATAAACCGCTTTTGAAAAACTGCCGAGTATCATGGCGAAAACTCCCACAGTAATACATTTCCAGTTCAGTTCTGACTCCCTGTCCACCAGCTCATTGAATATCATAACCAGTCCCAGCATTAAAAATGCAGTGACAAATGCATCATAAGAATAGGTTGAGGCCAAAAAAAGCGAAGTCGGAAGCAGCCCTACGCAAAGCAATGCCCGTTTGCCAAACTTTGCATACTTCACGGATAAGGAAAATATCAAAGAATAAACCAGAAGATTGAAAAATTTTCCCAGCCAGATGGTCTGTAAGAACGGAAGCCCCACAGTTCTTCCCAGCTTCAGACCAAATGCCTGGGGAAGATATGCCCGCTTACTGTAATCGACAAAATCCGATGTTTTTTCCTTTACCATGGTAATCTCATAATTCTTTTCCTGTAAATAATCTGCAATAAGATCCCTTTCTTCCATGGTATTTACATCCGGAATATTCATGGAATACATATTATATGTACTCTGTGTATATTCCACATTGTCACTGAAAGTGATGGAATAGGCCCGGTTAAAATGGATTTCTTCGTCCCATGACTTAAATTTAACCGGACTGAGGATTATGATCATGGTCCCCATTGAAATGGCAATTGCAAAAAACGTATATTCCGGATGTTCCACAACCGTACGTCTCATAAACAAAATTACATATCCGATAAATATCGAAACAAATATAAACACTACCCGGTATGGATTTATCTGTATACTGTTGCTTAAAACAAAACTTGAAATGGAAGGCTTTACTTCTTCATCAATATCTTCTTTGCTGATCCTGACTAAAACTTTATCTGCCCTTTGGTTAATATGTGTTACCGCCCGTTCCAGGTTTCCTGTTGCCTTGTCTGATATTTTAATAATGTTATTTTCTTCCGTTCCGTTTGCTCCATCCGTAATACTTTCGTACTGCAGCAGCGATACCGTATAAGAAAAACTATCTTCCGACTGATATGTCATATAAAACTTATCTATATATTCCCCCTGTGTATCCATACTATAGATAATATATTCATCCGTCTCACTCTTTTCAAACTGATAACCGTTTCTTCCGCTGGCAGAATATTTATGGGAATAGGATTCATCAAAAACAGCGTTGCCGTTAAAACACAAAATTTCAACAACAGCAGTAAGTAATAAAATTACAATCAATGCAATCGTATGTTTAATTATTCTCTTCCTGTTCATCTTTTCCTCCGTCCCATTGCATAATAAATACCAGAAAACAAACCGCTGTCAGTAATAACAGTTCCCATGTATAGGGCGTATCTTTCACCAGATAACATGTAGTTATGATCAGATTATCCTCTTGTCTCTGTTCATCAATTCTGGTAACGGCATATTCATCCAAAGTGTTTTCTCCCAGCCACAGTGTTACACCTTTACTTTTAAAAAAATCTCTCCCTGTTATCATAACCTTTAGTTTTCTGTCTTTTGTCTGAAGCTTTCCGGTATCAGCATAAGCAAACTGATTATCCCTGAGATTTTCCGATTCAATATCCGTTTTCACCAGCAATTCATCGCTTTCATAATCATAAATCCGAATGATCAGTTTTCCCCTGGTAATTTTTTTTCCGTATGTTCCAATCAGAAGTTTAATACCCACAATATCCTCTTCCGACGTGAAAACATATTCGATTTCGGTATCCTTTTCAATATAACCGACTGCTTTTTTCTGTGTATATTCAATCGCCGTGTCATTCTTCACAGTAGTTTTAAATATTGCAGATAATATGGTTAATGCCAGCAGCACCAGGGTAGCAATACCCAAAATTTTCTTACGCATTATTCCATTCCTTTCCTCTGTAAACCCATTTCAGGAAACATTTAAACATCCTATTTTAAATGCCATCCGGTTTCAATATATTCCTTAATGGCTTCCTTCCAGTCCGGCGCCGTATAACCTGTTGTCAGCTTTAACATATAATTATCCAGAACGGAGTATGCCGGCCGCTTTGCCGGAGTCGGAAATTCCTCTGTCGTAATATGTTTTACCTTTGTCTTTTTTCCTGCAAGACGGAATATCTCTTCCGTAAAATCAGCCCAGCTGCAGAAACCTTCACAGGTTCCGTGGAAAATTCCGTAATTTTCCGTAAAAATCAGTTCGTTTATAATATCTGCCAGAACCTTTGTGCTGGTCGGAGAACCAATCTGATCGCCTACCACCTTAACTTCATCATTTGTCTCTGATAACTTCAGCATAGTCTTAACAAAGTTTTTACCGTCACCGTACAGCCATGCGGTACGAATAATGAAAAATTTATCCGTAAACTGCTGTACAAACTTTTCTCCCTCCAGCTTCGTCTTGCCATACATTCCCAAAGGATTTGTATCATCAAATTCCGTATACGGAACCGTACCGTTTCCCTCAAATACATAATCCGTAGAGACATGAACCATTTTAGCTCCTGTCTTCGCTGCCGCAATGCTTAAATTTCTCGGCCCGATGGCATTGATCTTATATGCATTGTCCACATCCGTCTCACATGCATTGACATTGGTATGAGCTGCGCAGTTAATGATGGCATAAGGTTTCACTTCCTCTATCATTGCTACGGTAGCCGCAACATCGGTTATATCCAGCTCTGCTACATCGGTTTTAATGATTTCCACTTCCGGATTTCCGGTATATAATTCACAAATTGCCCTTCCTAATTGTCCGTTTGCTCCTGTAACCAAAATTTTTTTAGCCATTTTAATTATCTCCTTCTCTTTCTTTTTCCTGATATTCTATATTATTTTTAATTGCGATTTCCTGAGTCAGTTCTTTAATCTTATTTTCCATCTGGGATATCTTAATGGTCATGGTAAATTCCCGCAGCAAAAGCAGGAAGATAATAAATAAAAATATAAAATTAACGGTGGAATAAATCCCCAGCATTCCGGCAAAAAAATCTCCCAGCTCCGGAAAAATACTTAATCCTATCAGCAATGCCGAAAATATGATCCAGAATATTACATCCTCAATCTGCACTTTTGCATTCCGAATTCTTTTTAACATAAATAACATAGTCAGCAACGATGCTATGATCAGCACCACTCTTAATGTCATGCTCATATTCGTACCTCTTTTCCACGGTTACATGGTTTTCTCTGCCTTATACTTTTCTTTCAATCTTTATATACCGTTTATCCCGTTTCCGGAAACTCTGAATAAACAGTATGGAGATTACCATCCGGAGCATGTAACTCATGGATTTTGAAAAATTCAGATAACTTTCGCCCTCCATACGCTCATCCATCTCCACCTGAACCTCTTTCACTTTTACCCCCTGTTTTAACAGATAGGATATGGTATCCGGTTCTGGTCCGTAATTCAGATTTGCAGCAAATTCTTTTAATAATGCCCGGTTAAACATCCGCATTCCGGAGGTAGGGTCTTTGATTTTCTTTCCTGTTGTCAGCCAGATGGAAAAAGAAATCACCATACTGCCCAGCATACGGAGACTAAACGGCTTTTTCTTATCTACAAACCTTGAGCCGATAACAATATCGCTGCCACTCTTAATTTCCGTCAGCAGTTTTTCCACATACTCAATTTTATGCTGTCCGTCGCCGTCATACTGAAGGGCATATTCATATCCCTGCCTGTATGCGTATTTTAATCCGGTCTGAAAGGCTCCGGCCAGTCCCAGATTTACCGGCAGGTCAATATAATTAAATCCGTTTTTCTTACATATCTTTGCCGTTTTATCTCTGGAGCCGTCATTTACAACCACATAATCATATTCCGGAAAATTGGTTATTATGTTCTTTACCACCCGTTCTATACTTTTTTCTTCATTATAAGCAGGTATGATTATCAATAAGTCCTTCATTCTCTTCTGAATATCCTTTCTCTTCCTCTTATCTTATTTCCCGTTTTGCACGCATTACATTTGATATAATAATAAGAAGAAACACCATTGTCAAGACAATAAGGGATGCCGCACAGGAATATACCGCTCCGGCAATTATATATTTCTTCACTAAAACTTCCGGCAGGAACAGGGCGATGACAAATGCGGAAAGATATCCGACCAGCAGATATTTCTGAATCCGCATCACGGTGATCACATAATACATAAAAGTTGATAATGCACTGATTCCGCCTGTAACCATGATCAAAACCAGTTCCGTCCGATAACCGGATATATCTACACCATATATTATCTGCAAAATCGGTATTCCTAACAGATATGCTGCTCCCATGGCAAGAATTGTTAATACGATTATCAATAACAGTATATATTTCACCGTTTTTACAAAGGAGTTCAAATTACGATCATTCCATTCCTTTGTAAGATTTACAAGCATCGGCCGGAATACAAATAAACTGAACAGATTAATAACAAATGCCGGCATAAATAAAATATTATAAATATTTTGTATTTCATCCGGATACATTTGATTTATTGCATATTTTGGAGCATTGTTGATATACATCATTATAAACGAGGAAATAAATAACGGCAGGCATTCCCATACCAATGGCAGTAGTTGCCGGAACTCCACACCGATTTTAACGTTTTCAAAATATTTCCATAATCGCAAATCATAAATAAATATTAATGCCGCTGAAATCAGTCCCAGCGCCAACGATGCCCATACCAGATTCCCTGTTGCATATAACACCAGAAAAAATCCGGCGGTACAGGAAAAAATCCGTAGCGTCAGAGATTTTCCAACCAGATCAATTCTGTCATGCTGCTGAAACATACCGGAAAATACATCGGTAAATCCTTCTATCATTTTATAGATGCATACCAGAAATACGGTATATGCTTTCACACCGGTGTAACCGCTGAACCATATATATGCAAGATCGATCAGTATCATCAGTGTACATGTTATGAGACGAAGTGAAAAATACTGGGTAAAAGAATATTTTTCATTCACATCCGTCGATTGCAGCGGCCGGACTTCAAACGCTCCGATGGTCATCATAAGCTGGGCATTGGAAAAAGCAAAGGCAAAGATTCCGCCCAATTCCGCGCCTGTCAGCCGGTTTACAATGATCGCAAGTACCATGGAAGATAGTGCATTTGAAAAACTACCCATCATATTCCAGAAATATTTTTCCTTCTGTGTTGCTGTATTTTTCATATTAATCTATATCCAGACCTTTCCTAATCCTTCAGTTTCCGGCTGAATCCGCTATCTCTCTTATTTTTCCAAAAGTGGCGTCAAAGGTAAATTCCCGTTTCAATGCCTCATAGGTTTTCTCCACCGCCCCCTTGCGGTATGCCTCATCTTTCAACGCCAGACTGATACTGTCTTCCAAAGTCTGTATCCGGTTGTCCGGCATAATGATTCCGTATTCTTTTCCTTTGATCAGTTCCTTTGCGCCGCCGTTATGTGTGGTAATGATAAAACATTTTGCCGCCGCCGCTTCCAGTACGGAAGTCGGAAATCCTTCCGAATCGGAAGGCAGACAGAATATATCCGTTATTTTCAGTAATGCCGCCACATGAGGAAAATCAATTCTGCCCAACGGTATGATCTTATTTTTCCGTACCCCGTCGTTGCACTCTTCCACCACCAAACGCACAACATCATCCAACGGGCCGTCCCCGGCCAGAAACAGCAGGATTCGTTTATCATATTTTAAGTTTTTCACCACTTCCAGCAGTTGCGGAATACCTTTCTCCCGTAAAAGCCTTCCGGTATAAGAGATTACCACATCATCCTCGTGAATATCATATTCCGATTTATAATCCGTCACAGGTTCTTCCATAAGAGCTTCAATCTCCCGGATATCTACTGCATTATATAAAACGCCTTTTGATTTTATTCCGAAATGTCCGCTCCACTCACAGCATGCCTGACTGACACCATAATAATCCCTGCAGTAAAATTTATCAAAAAAAGTTATGACATGCTCGTAGATATGCTCCAGTTTGTCCAGATATTTATTATTAAATGTCAGATGGCTGGTGCCATGCTCAATGGTGATACACTTAATCTTGTTTTTTTTCGCAAATCTCATTCCATACAGTGAATGAAGATAAAATCTCGTATTGACAATTACCAGGTCGAATTCTTTTAACTCCAGACTTCTCTTGATCTTTATCAGATTGGAGCAGGGTTTGAGCACAGGAAATCTGCCGTTCATCAAAGAAAAACAGGGCACCCGGTAAATTTCAATCCCGTCTTTGATTTCATGTATGGGTTCTCCTTTCCTATAGGAGGTTACAATGGTTGCTTTGTCTCCGGCTTCAACTATTTTTTTTGCTATATAATATGTGTATCGCTCCACTCCGCCTATATTAGGCAGATATTGTGCTGAAAAAATGCAGTACTTTTTCAAATCATACACCTCTCTTTAATACGGAGCCGTCTCCAAAATCAATGAGATATGCTCCATGATTTACCCGGTCTTCTTCTTTCGGAAGCTCCATATAATTTCCGTAAGTCTGCCGCAGCATTTTATCATAATGATTTGGGATTTTAACCGTCAGGTCTTCAAATTGTATATCTTTCAGTGGAAAAATGTCCTCTATTGAAACAGCGTTGGTAAATGCCGCCAGACTTTGATAAGAAGTCATCTTCGCAGTGTTTTTATGATTGGAAGAAGTAGATATCTTCTCAAATTTCAAATACTGTTTTGCAGTCGACACCCGGAACAGTTTAAATATATAATGGGCCATAAAACAGGCAGCCTTTGCCAATGCCCCTTTGATACCCTTAATCTTTATGATCGGATATGGAGAGCCGCATAAAAATATAATATGGGCAATCCGCCTTGTTTTCCTGATATTCTTCCGGGCTGCTTCCACATCATTATCCATATTGTCGTAAATAAACAAATCTATATGAAGACACAGATCACATTTCATGGTTCTGGAAATATAAGGTACAAATTTAGTACCCTTTCTCTGCAGTTTTGCCACAGTCCCCGCATACCCTTTTTCCGTAACAGGGGTCGTAAGTTTATACCGGTCTCCCAGTTCCTGTCCAACCACCGCAGTAAACTTATCATAATCTTCCCGCAGCATTCCTATGTCTATATCATCATCCCAGGGGATAAAACCCTGGTGACGGACCGCACCGATTGCCGTACCCCAGACAAGGAAATAATTGATATCATGCTTTTCGCATACCTGTATAAAATCATACAGAATATTCAGTTCTGCTTTTTTTAACTTTTCAAGTTCTTCTTTATCATACTGTTTCGCTAAATTTGCAGCCATAAAAATCTCCAATCAAACACATTGTACTTTGCGTTGTTTAACTTATTAATTTTATGCTATTTCAATTGAAAAATCAAGTATGTATGGGGAATTTCTGCAAAATGCGGAGGGGATTATCAGTATTGGCTAAACGGACATAGCTTATAATATTCATCATAAAACATATTACATTTTATTTATTTCAATTTCCGACACTGTTATATACTGACATTCCTTTAACAAATACGCTGCGTGCAATTATCCAGGCTATGCATGATATCACTACTTCTGCCGCTATTGTTGTCCATAAAGACATATCCCTGATAAAATACGAGGCCGGATAAAAAGATGCAAATGCAAACGGCACAATAAAGGAAGATACAAATTGTATTGGTTTCGGATAAATTGATACAGGATATTTTGTGAAATTTGATATTTCATATCCTAATTGCAATATTGGCGCACTATTGGTCAGCCAAAATGCCAATGATGCAAAAAACAATTTAACCGACATAAAAATTAAAAATCCTGCCAAAATCGAAATAATAAATAAAATGCTTCCAGCAAAAGTTATTTGTACCGTTCCATTATTAACCGACAGAACGACCAGCGCTACTCCAACCAACAATTCACCAATGGCATCTAACTGGAACCTGTCACACATTAATTGAAAAAAAGCAGGAACAGGACGTAGTAAGTATCTGTCAAATTCACCATTTGTAATCATTCTCGATGACAACAACCAGATATAATCGGCAAATAAATGGTCAAGCGCTTTCGGAATCTGTGAAAATCCATAAATGAAAATAAGTTCTTCAACAGACCACCCATTTAATAATGGAATCTGCTCAAATACCAGATAAAGAAATACAATCCCACTTGCCTGGACAAACAGACTTCCAAACATTCCAACAAAAAAGTTTAGTTTTGATTGCATTAACGACTTTATATACTGGCTTAAAAATAATCTATATATTTTTACATAATATCTCAAAGTCTAACCTCCTAGTATACTAATCCTTTTTGTTATTTTTTTCCACAGAATATAACTAAAAATCTCCAATAACAATATCCATAACATTTGTTTTCCAATTAAAAATATTATTTTCGAACGATTAATTTTTCCTAAATATATCATTACCGGTACATAGTTCATCGATGCAAACGGCAAATAATCAAAAATCTTTTGAATTGTATCCGGAAAAAATGTTAACGGAATCAATTGACCTGTTAAAAATGTCAGAATACTATTTTTTATAATCTCCATTCCCCAAACGTATGTACTGTAAAACGCCAGCATACCAAAACAGAATTCGAATAAAAAATAAATTATAAATCCCAAAAAACTACTTAACAAAAACAAAAGAGTATTGCTGAGCAGAAAACGATAAGTTTCCATATGGTACATTTTATAAAATTCTACTCCAACCCATATAAATAAAGATGGAAATATAAGTTTATAAATCATTTCACCAAAAGATTCTGACAATAACTTTAACTTATAACTTATAGGCTTTATCAAATTAATTGAAATAGTTCCATCCATTACGTCATTTCCGATTTTTGTTGTCATACTAATAAATACTATATTCGAACAGACAAACGACATAAATATATATGTAACCATTTCTATTTTTGTAAAACCGCCAAGACTAGCGTTATTTGAACTCAAAAAAATAGCTTTCCATAAGTAATATGTAATAAACACGCATAATATTTTACATAAAATGTACAAATAAAAAGTCCCTTTATATGCTAAATTATCTTTTAACACACTTTTAATAAATGGAGTATATATGAACAAATCTTTTATTTTCTTATTAAAATTCAAAATACTATCTTTCATCCCCGCCTCCGATTAAATTCCGCTAATGTAAATCTGTTTAACAATCTCGCTTATATCGGTCTCCTTAATTCGTATGTCCTGTATATCTGTTTCCAACATTATTTTTGAAATTACAAAAGACACATTTACCTTATCTCTGTTAATGGAATATGTAACCGTCTTCCCATCTACCGTATAATTAAAATCCTGATCTGATAACTGATATATCTTATTAAAATCAACATTATGTACTACGCTTATATCCTTCAGATCCAAAGAAATTTTTCTTATTTTCCCGTACTTTTTCTTAATATCCTCCACAGTACCATCATAAATTATTTTCCCATTATCAATGATCAGGATACGATTGCATATTTCCTCAATATCACCTAAGTCATGTGTAGTTAATATGACTTTCGTCTGATACTCACTGTTAATTTCCTTTA
Source organism: uncultured Lachnospiraceae bacterium (assembly GCA_910583605.1). GTDB lineage: Bacteria > Bacillota > Clostridia > Lachnospirales > Lachnospiraceae > Bovifimicola. The sequence continues at coordinate 64,859 of CAJTXN010000008.1, read as the reverse complement.
TTGCCGTACGAATCTTATCCTTTACCACAACGTCTAATCCGATCGTTGGTTCATCTAAATACAAAGTTTTTGGATTATGTAATAACGAAGCCGCTAAATCAGCTCTCATTCTTTGTCCTAACGAAAGATGCCTTACAGAACTATGAATAAACTTTTCCAACTCCAAAACTTCATTTAAAAATTGCATTCTTTTTTTGTATTCATTATCGCTGACTTTATAAATCTCTTTCAGTATTCCAAAGGACTCGCACAGCGGCAAATTCCACCACAACTGTGTTCTCTGTCCAAAAACAACACCTATGTTTTTGGCATTTTCCATTCTTTTTTTGTACGGAACAATTCCGTCCACTTCAATTTTACCTTTTGTCGGTTCAATAATTCCTGTCATCATTTTGATAGACGTAGATTTTCCTGCGCCATTTTCACCTATATACCCCACCATTTCACCATCTTCAATTTCAAATGATATATTATCTACTGCCTTTTTTGTCTCTTTTTCATTTGAAAATAATCCTTTTACCGCACCCTTAAAACCAGGATATTTTTTTGCTGTTATAAATTCTTTTGAAACATTTTCCAGTTTAATCATCACTTTATTTATGTTACATAAAAGTAACCCTTACTCCTTCAAAATATTATTTACACTTATGTTTAATTCTATCCAAATATTTCAACAAAATTACCATTTATGTTTGTTCTTATATTGTAAAACTCACTTTGATGTTCTATCGCATTCCACGTTTTTGAAATAATGCCAATCCGGCTTACATTGCCGGTCTTCTTGATTTTCCATGAAATACCTTCATTTTCTTGTAAATTATCATAGCAAAACAGTATTTCGTTATGAGTAATAATACATTTAAGTTTCATTTTTTCATCATAAAAGTCTTCTTTATAAATTGTAAAATTTTCTTCCAGCTGAGGACAATATAATGCCATTGAACACTTCGCATCATTTCCAAACAAAAACATTTTTCCGTCATCATTTTTTATTATCATACCGCTAAAAAACGGGAAATCCGCTTCATTTTTTATGTGTAGTTCACAGCTGAATTCAATTTCATCTTCCGGTCTCTTTTTAAATAAAATTTGTGTGGCATTATCTTGATTTTTCCATGTATCATAAACCTCGGCTTTACTATGATGAATCAGGACGTTATTACCATTTACTGAAACATCTGCCAGCTTCGGATTATAAATACCTGCTTTATATACTTCATCCGGAGGTTCCGGACTAACCTTATTTTGTTTTATATTTTTTATAGCATTTACTACATTATCAAAAAATACTTTATCTTCTGATACACATTGTCTGTATTCTTTTTCAAGCTCGCCTAAGCGGCCATTTTGTTTTGCATAATGGTACATGACTAAAGCTCTTAATTTTTCCCAGGCATCGTAATTCTGTTTTTTCTTATTTATTATATTTTGTAATATATTTTCATCAATATTACTTTCCATAAGTTTTTTAAACAGCATATCAAAATATACTTCTTTATAGTTTAGAATTTTTGCATAAGCTCTTGAAAAATTCAATGCGCCAGACACCTGATTCGTTATGATGTACCCTTCCGGATATGATATTAGCTCCGTATGTATACCGGCAAGTTCTAACTCCGTCTTATGATTATTCAAGGCCTCTGATACTGTATATCCTTCTTCTTCATCCTTTTTCAGACTTTCCAATGTCCAAAAATACGGTATTGACTCTGTTGCAAAATAGGAATTAAAACAGGTTTCAGCCATACAATACATACAATCAAACGTAATCGCAAAATTTTTATATATACCATCTGAACCGCCATCTATCTGCATATTGTCCAAAACATAAAATATCTCTTTTTCTATGTCAAAACCTTTGATTACAAAAAAATGTATATGATGATTTAGCTTATAATCCTCATAATACGGAAGTTCAATTAAATCTGCCGGAACTAAAATTCTTTCCCCGGCTGCTAACTTTTCTGCAATGTTCATAACAAATTCTTCTTTATTTTTGTATGTAATCCTGCCTACATTTACTTTGAATCTTGGTTCTAATATTTCTTTTGCAAACCGATAATAGTTTTCATTTAAATTCTCCGATGAACCAAATAAGGGAAAATAGTTTCCATATGCATAGTTCTCATAAAAAACCGAAGTCAGTAAGTATAAGTCAAAATATTCTTCCCTTATGGATCCATACAAAATCGCCCAGGGTTTATGAAAACATGTTAACTGTCTGGGGTTATACTTATCATTATTAGAAACAATTTTATTTTGTATAAATTTATTTATCATAACCTTGCATCCACTCTCCTTTATTCTCTCTTTTGCAGGCACAACCTTCTTGAAGCTGTTCCATAAATCTGGTTTTTTTACCCTTTGTGTTACCTTTTAGAAAAATATTTTCGCTCTCCAATATGTCTATCACTTGCGTTGGATATCCGCCTTTATATTCTATTTCCAGTTCGTAATCAATTTTTCCCAAATATTCGTTCATATCCAACGCTATTTCAATATCAGGAAACAACGTACAAACTCTTCTATTTGTGCATAGTTTGCCCAGCAGATACAAATCGCTGTCAACGCCAACATCATAAATATTTTTTACCTTTTCGAACGGAAGGATATCATAAATCTCATCTATTGCTCCTTCATATTCTTCCTTTATATGAAGGGAGCCGTTAATACAAACCGGTATTTTAATCTGTAATTTCAAATCGTTTTTCTTTCGAATCCTGATCGTAATACGCGTATCGATATTTTCATGACCATAATAATAATTACTCTGAACATACGGTTTTTCAAAAGAAAATAATGATTGTATCATCTCATATTCTTCCTTAGTCAATAACACCTTTATCTCTTTTTCTTCATGAACCATTTTCTTCCGCTCCCCCATTCTCTAAAATATATGCCTGCTTTATCGGTTTTGGCCAATTTTCATAGTTTTCGCCATATTGACTCAAAAAAGCAAATACAAACCTTTCCAATCCATATCCAATACATCCCGTAACCGTTTCCTTATCTTTTACCGTAAATTCAAACGGATGTGAAAACGCATTACCATGAAGATTGAATGAGGCGACCGAAATATATTTTTCTTTTTCATATGATATTTGTAATTCATATTTGCTTTTGTCAATCGTTTGTATCTTCTTAAATTTTTGCATCTCAGGCAGAATAAACGGATCTGATGCTATTTGAATTTTAGCATCCAAATCGATTTCATGAATAAAGGATTTTGTAATCTCCAACATTCTCTCTCTTGATAACGAAACGAAATCCTCATCGCCAATAAAAACAATTTCTCTTACATGATAATCTCTCATTCGTCCAAATTGTGCAAAATTAAATCGTCCCTCGTTTCTAAATACACTTTGAGTAAATGTAACAACCGTATTTTTATCTAATATTTTGTTTTTATATTCTTCATATACATGAAAACATGCTGATGGTGACAACGCATATGACGGATAATTAACGATTTCCTTATACTCTTTTTCATCAAATTCATTTATATTATTAAGTAAATCTAAATTCTCTACTGCTGAACAGCAAAAAATGGCATATTGAGGAGAACGTTTCAAATATCCTGTTTTTTTATAACAGGATATTGGCAACAGAACCGGAAACAATTTAGTAACTACATTACACTCCGTTTTCTCAAATATCTCTTTCATTTTACTTTCGAAATAATTTTCAAAATATCTGAATAAAAACAAAGATACGCCTGATAAAGATGCCATTCCTTCGTCAAAATAGTATATTGATTTAAACTCATTATAATAATGGTCAATTTCTTTTCTATTCTGATAAATATTCTTCTCAATGAGTCTGGCAGACACATATTTTGCCGCCAGATTTTTTACTGCCATTGATATATGCTCTTCGTCTGCCTTATCCTCTATATCTGCTATCACCATGTTATTTTCCGTTTTATAGTCTAAAATGCTTTCAGAAATAAATCCGATAACTTTAACAAACTCTTCCATATCTACATTGCTGCTTAATTCGATTTTAATCGTTTTCATCTCTATCTTTCCTTATTTTAGAATTATTCTTTCTCAATTACCCCGGTCATCACGCCAGCCAAATCCCTTACGGTTTCACATTTTCTTATGTCAGCAAGATAATTATCCAATTCAACGCCAAATTTATCTTCTAATTCCAAAACCAGATTTACGATTCCAAGGGAATCTATCCCTGTATCCCTGGAGATGACGGTATCCATATCAACCTCAATATTTCCTTTACTTTTTTCAATAACCTCCTTGCAACACATTATTACTGTTTCTTTAATATTCATATCTTCTTTTTATGACACACTTCAATTTTGATGTCATATTCTCCCTTCTTTTTATTATCACAAACTTTTTCCAGATTACCTCTTTTCAAATAGCATTAATGTTGCCCTATTATCTTCTCTGTCGTTTGCTTTTGTAACAGCCTTTACTAATACAAAATTTTCTTTTTCCGCTATTTCAACAAATTCCCTAAACGATAATATTGTATCTGTCCAAATATCCGGTTTATACTTTGTAAATTCCCTGAAATGATAACTGCATAAATAGAAATCCGCAGTTACACAAGATATATTATGTATAAAGCCTGGTATTTCATATATATATTCCAATACTCCTGCAGATATTGTGAGATCATATGCGTCTAATTCATAAACAAATTCTTTTTTGTTAAAATCACATACTAAAGTATCTTCTTTATGCTTATACAGATCAACCCCTGTATAGTACACTTCATCGGGTATAAGCCTCTTTAAATACTGAACTCCGCATCCCAAATCCAGAACAGACGAAAAAGAAACCCCATCTAACATACCAAGTAGTTTTCTATATCTGTTTATAAACCGTTCATCATATTCAAATTCTTCTTTCCATCTATTCTCGTAACTCATTCATTTCCTTTCTAATGCATGACGACAGCATTTCAAAATGCCCGCCTAAATCAGCATACCTTAATTCTTTTATTTTACCCGCCCAATCCAGTACAGCGGCAAACTCATCTATATTTTCATCATTTAATAAAAAAACAAAATTACATTCTCTTATCCAATCATAACTTCTGCAAATTTTATCTGTTGCACTGGGAAATACAATGCATGGCGTTCCGGTGATATAGCTGAAGATCATTCCGTGTAAACGATCGGTAACTACCATGCCTGCTTCCCGGTAACAATTTATCATATCATTCAAATCCTTATACTGACTCTCAAAGTCATAATATGATTTGTTCAGAACGGTATCCTGATAAGTAACCCTTCCAAATTGTTTACAGATATCCTCTACTGATTTCCAAAACACATCCGATATATTACATTCTGCATCACTTCTTCTGCAAATCAATATACTGTCTTTTTTTCTGAACTTAAATAATTCTCGGTTATCAGTATTGTATAATACAATATCCGGAATCAATAATGCATTGTTATTCCTAAATATTTCTTTATATGTTTTATATGTAGAAATCTCTCTTGCACACAAAACCAAATGATTATGCCTGCCATAAATATTTTTCATCTTCCTTAATATCCTGTTTCCAATAATACCATCAGACAATGAAATCGATTGAGGAAATGAAACAATCAGGTTATTTGTGAAATTTTGTATTACAAATAATCTGCAAAATTCTATTCCTGGATATAGGCATCCGTTATTTCCTCCGCCTATCATTGTAATAATGTCATCCTTATTTACAATTTTCTTCAAACTTTTCATATCCCTGTATATATCACTAATCAGATGTGGAATTACTTTATATTCCGGAAAATTTTTCTCAAGAAAGTTTATTTGGGAAAATGTAATGGCAATATCACCCATATTGGCATAATCCGCGCAAATAAACACAAAAATCTTCTTTCTGTTTAATAAGCTTTTATCATATTTTTTATTATTCGGAACGATTTTGTATCGCAGCCAGTCATTCAAATGAGGCGGAATAATCCCCCAGATATAGTTATATATTTTCATCCAACTTTATAAACTCCTCAATACGCTGTTCTTTAGTAACTTGCTGTCTTTCTATCCGGGTTGATATAATAATTTCAGAAATCTGCTCCGTGGATAAAACGGAAGAATTAATATCATACCAATTTTCCGACCGTACAATATCCTTATATACATCATAAAAATATCTTTGCCGTTTAATGATATTTTCACCAACCCATGCCTTTCCCAAAAGACTACGCCGCTTCTTATTTCGCTCAATAACATCTTCATACTTAACGTCCAGATAAAAATTACAATCACAAAGTAAAAGATTATCTGTATTTCTAATGCTCATGATAATATCCTGAATAAAATTATGAATAGTTCCATAATCCCATGCATAACTTATCGCCATCGAAGATATTATCATTCGATCTGCAACTGAAAGACCATCTCTTCCCTCAGCAATATTGCATCTCTTTTTTTCAAGTTCTAAAATAAACTTTTCATTTCTGCGGGATTCAATATAGTTTGTTGGTAAAGGCGGAAAGTCATTGCAAAAAGTGACATTCTCACGAATAATATATGCCCCTTTTTTTTCCAGACAATTTATGGTTGATGTCTTCCCTGCACAACTTATTCCTTCAAGCACATAAAAGTAATTCATATTCAAACCACCGTCCCGCTTTTATTATAGTCATAACTATTTTAGCCATCCTTCCCAGGCATTACTGTAATAAAACATCTCCTCGTTACTAAAAAATAAATCAATTTCCCTTTGTGTCTTTCCTTCATCCGAACAATGCAGAACATTACGTGAATTACAAAGCGCATAATCTCCCCGGACGGTTCCACCCAGACCAATTACCCCGCACACTTCATTTGCTCCCTTATTTGCATCCGGTCCTGCAACGACAATACCGATAACCGGACAATCTGAATTATATTTCAAAAGTTCTTCAAAAAAAGATAATTCCGTGCAATTATCATACAGACACATCACCTGCTCCTTTTTCATCTCAAACATTTTTAAGGCTATTATCTTCAAGCCTTTTTTTTCTATACGTCCTAATATTTCACCGATCAGTCCCCGCTGAACTGCCTCATGCTTAATAATCAGGAACGCCATGTCCTTTTCATTCATAACTTTGCCTCCCGAAACATAATAATCGTCTTATAAATTTATTTCTCAATTTTCACCTCACCATCCGAAATTGATACCATTTGGCTATCCTTTATCCTGTCCAGGGCATTTGAATACACCACGGCCGGAATATGCCTCTCTCTTAAAATAATAGCGAAATGACATAGCAATGATCCTCTTTCAAAAATAAACCCCTTTGCTTTATCAAGAATAACCGCAAGTTTCTCATTTGGATATTCGCAAACAACTATATCGCCTTCATCTATATATAGAGAATCTTTTATTTTTTTAATCCTTTCATCGGCTTCCATTTGAATCAATTGATATCCCATTCGAATTGATATTTTATCAATATAATCATCAAAGACAGTAATATCTTTTAATACCTTTGCATTTCCACAACATTTTCCTGCTGAAATGATCTTTCCCTCTCCATATTTGGACAGCAGCTTATCATTTTCCACGGTAATATCAAATAAATATACGCCATTTTCGTTTAGTAACCATTCTATACGAGCATTTTCAAAATTTTTATTAACGGTTGAAGTAATACGAATCACTTCTTTAATAATTTCATCCGAAAGGCTAACCAATGTTCGCTCTATAGCATGTTTCGTCCACCATTTTCCATCATAAAAATATTCCTCATCAAAATATTTTTCATCCGAAGATTCTTTCCTGCCATTCGAATCAAGAACATACTTTGTGACTTCAAATTCGCCGGAATAAAAAGCGGTAAATCCTCCCTTTGCAACTTCAATATAGTATTTATCATCTATCACACTTGCAAAACCACAATACTCCGTCGGCACCGATTCAGCTATTCTCAATACACTCGCTGCATATTGTTTCACCGTCTCTTTAACATCTTCTTTTGGAACAAGCAAAACCTTTTTACCATCATGCACTTCAAAACTATTTGCATTTGGCATCAAATTTAAAATCTCATCTATTGAATCGGCTTCCGGATCATTATCTCTAAACCAATAATAAAATCCACCAATTTTAATATCATTTTGTTTGCAACATTTACGTACCTTTTTTTTCTTTTCCAGCCACCTGGAATGTACTCCGGACAGGTTTTTTAGCTGATATGTCATCGCCGCATCATCATCCACATCAACATATGACTGTTGATTTTTCTCAATGGTAGTAACAGGTCTTGCCTGAAGAATATAAAGTATTTCACCGTTATATAACCACTCCATATCGACATATGTACCAAAATAACCTTCCAAAACAAGCAATGTCTCTTTAATTTTTAAAAATACCGGTTCCAGTTCCTCTTCTTCATACTTACGAACCAATATATTATCGATTTCTCCGGCCCCCGTTACAACCGCTTTCGGTCCGCTTATACTGCTTTCAATCAGAATTTCGTTTGCATTACCCGATATTGGATTTGCACTAAATGCAACCCCTCCAAATTCATAATTCAATTCTTCCTGAACAAGAAGACTGATTGCAAAGTCTCTCGTATTTTTTATATAATAATCTATCGATTCGTTAAATGATGAAATCCAGCATATCTTAATTGCATTTAAAAACTGTTCAAAATCATTCACACCATTTACACTGGAAAACATTCCGGCACAACTGTAATCTTCCATATCTTCATAGGATGATGAGCTTCTCACAATTAGCGGAGATTTTAATGCAGAAAAAACACCATACAAAGTATTTTTCATTTCTTCCGGAAAATCATTTTTATATATAGACTGCCTTATTTCATCATATTTAAAAACCAATTTGTTATTATAACTATTGATATCTATATTATTTTCGCTAATAAACCGCTCAAAAAAGCACTTAGGAATAGCGTAGCCCTCTGATACGTCATATTCCTTTTTTTTCAAAAAATCCAACCAATATATTTTTCCACCCAGTTCATGAAAATCAGGAATCTGAATATTTCCCAATCTCTCGATAATCTGCACTACTTATCTCTTCCTTTCCTATTATAAATTTGTAAATAACATATCTGAATTTTTCGTTTTACAGGAACAAGTATCATATTCCTGGATTGTATCAATCAAATTACAAATTATTGATACGGTTCTGTCTTTATATTCCATTGTTTTTGAATAGCAGTCCTGTCTCAATATCTCATCAGTATCCATTCCCGCTCCATAATTAGAAATCAATGCTATAGCCCCATAGCATATTCCTAATTCACGTGCCATAATTGCTTCCGTTACATTTGTCATGCCAACAACATGACCTCCTAACATACCATACATTTTTACCTCTGCAGCAGTTTCATACCTTGGTCCGTCCACGCCCACATAGCATCCTGAAGCATGAAAAGAAACATTTAAATTCTTACAGCTGTTTATAAGTGCCTCCCGGACTTTAGGACAATATGGGTTTGTAAAATCAACAAATGCAAATGCCTTGTTATCATATACTGTATGATAATTATTCTTTGTCATATCAATAAACTGATCAAGAACAACATAATCACCTGTATGATAATCATACGAAAGACTTCCCACAATTGCACTTGCAAGTACAAAATCAACTGCCAGTTCCTTAAACAATTTCATAATCCCGGGATAATCAACTAAATGCGGCGGCACTGAACCGCCAAAGTTATTTCTCGTCACAAAATATATTTCATGACCGGAACGTATCCCTTTATAATAGTTAAATATCTTATCATTCATTTTCATTGTCTGCATTTCATATTCCGCTGTCAAAAGTCCGATCTGCACACCAGTGCTTCCGATAATCCCTATTTTCATATTATTTCTCCTTTACTCTCGGCGTTTTATATTTTTCCTCATATACTTTACCCCCAAATAACATTGGCAATTTCTTTATCAGGCATTTGATTGGTCCTAAACTCAGGACAAACAAGTATAAAATCCAACAAAATGCGTCAAATAATATTGTCTTATATTTTCGCACTTTATAACAAGCATCAACTGTCAGTACAAGTAATACTGCATAACCATACATGCATAAAATATATCTGATATCACATATTGCAATCATAAGCATAAGCGGTGAAGTTGTAACCCAGATAATATTATCTATTATTCTTCGAAATACTTTTTTCTTCGTATTTAAACCAATCTCTGTGCGATTAAATTTGTTCATGACATACTGGATTATTTCTTTTACCTTCATAGCAGTATGAAACCACACATATTGTTGATTAATGATATCTTTCAATTTTTGAGGCGGCTCATTAATTTCAAAACACGGAATAGTTGTGATTTTTTTATCAGTCTCAATTAATTCAAATGACAGCGCCATATCCTCGCAAAAGAAATCCGTAGGATATATATTATCAATAATTGCACTCTTACGTATATATAACCCACGCCCCACAACATTTTCACCATTATGATTCAAATCCTTTATCAGGTTTTTATTAATTTCAAAGATACTCTGATAAATGCTGTATCCTACCGAAAAAACATTATTTTTTTGATAATTCGAATATATTGCACGCTGCTGAACATAGTCTGTCTGCCTATTATTAAAACATATATCCGCATACCGGATTGATGCTCTTTCCGGCATAGAATCCGCATTATAAATGCAAATAATATCATATTTACTTCCAACCTGCGTATATGCATAATTAACCTGTTCCGCCATATTTCCATCTGTATAAGGATATCTTACGATTTCATAACGGTACTTCAGTTTTTCATCTGCAAGCACTTTTTCTGTAACTGTCTGTGTATCATTCCCATCGACAGGTTCTTTCTGTGTTGTACATATACATACATCTAACTTATACGCCTCCCAATCTAACCTCTCGATATTTTCAATGCATTTAGCTATTCTTTCCTGCTCTTTGTATACCGGAATAATTATCAAATATCTTTTTTTGTCAGAAAATGCTCCTTCTATTGAAGATTTTAAATGTATTGTTTTTTTGTATGATAACAGTATTCTTACTAAATTATATAGTAAATATGATGTCAACAGAAATTCTGTAATTCTTAATATAATCATTCAATCACACCAACCCCTATAGGAATATACAAATCAAACACCTTTAATTCTTCTTCAGAGATTATCCATGCTAAATGCATATTTACTCTGTCATTATTGATTTTCCTTAAAATATAATTAATTTTCGAAAAATACTTCATATCCAGACGAACAATTTCCGTTGTTAACGATTCATTTTGGCTCCAGCACCATCTTCCTTTATCATAATCATACCTGTAATAACCATCTGTATACGACAGATATTCTGCAATTATCTCACCGCCTGGTCGAATCAAATAATGCGTCGGAATATCTTTTGAATTCCAAAAACCGGAAAATCCTCCTTTTCTCACTTCAATATAAGTATTGTCATTCTTAGTTATCCAGGCATAACCACAAAAATTTGTTTCAAAAAAATCTCTTATTACAATTATCTCGCCTTCAGCCAGATTCATTAATTCATTAAAAAGTTCTGCTTTCGAAACACGTGTCACTGACTGAATTCTCTTTATCTCATACCACTCCTGGTTAAGCGTTTCCACAAAATTATTTATTTGCTCTGCTTTATCTATATCATTATCAATATTTTCTATTAAAAAATAATTTGAAATATTTGCGTCCGCTATGGCAGCAGCACGTGAAAGCAGCTTTATTTTTCTCTGTACCAATTGTCGATACTTCGGTTCTGTTGCAATTTTTGTTATTTCAATATTATCCAGAATTAATAAATCAATTATCTTCATCACTTTTCCTTTACTCAACTTTTCTATTTTTTTAGAGAATAATCAACATAAAAATCAACAAAACTGATGATGAGTATTGTTTTTTAATAATGATAACATCTTACTATTGTATTCATGCCATCTGCAATCATAAACATTGCATTTAACCGGATCTATATTGCTATTTTTCTTCAGATGTTCCCTGCTTCCCCAAATTTCGGTAAATGGCTTTTCAAATGCGTTACCAATACAATGATCGTTCTTTCTGTCCATATAATAACAGCATATATATACATCTCCCAACGGATCAATAAGCGTATGTATTGGAGCCATCCAGCATCTGCCTTTCAGACGACTCTTTTTCAAATTCGCATGTACTTTTTCATAACCCAGTTCATTAATTTGGGCACCGATTTCTGTATAATCTTCGACTATATCATTTTCTCTCAATCCCTTTACAGACACATGATTAATTCCTTCATTTTCTGCAACTTCCTTTACACGCTCTAACACCAGTTCTTCATTGTGTTTATTAATCAAAAATTTTGTTCCGATAACTATATCACTATCCACAGATTTCTTAATAGAAATCAGTCGTTCCACTTTTTTCATAACATCATGATAACTATTATCATATAATGAAACTCGTATATAACTGGCACGAGTAACAATATAATATGATAATTGCTCTGTTAATAACGATCCATTGGTAATTATTCCCAAATTCATGTGAAGATTGTCAGTAATCCAGGATATCATTTCACAAATGTGAGGATGTAACAGCGGTTCCCCGCCTCCACAAAATTCAATAGATTTCACACCCTGATGTTTTAACTGAATTGTTAATTCTTTAAATTTCTCTAAATCCATATATACCTTTTCCATGTTAAAATCCGAACATAAACATCCCACACATGAAAAATTACATCCATACACAGGATAAATAATAGCCATTCTCGGTGAATTACATATTTCCCCGCAAAATAAGCTTAATGCTTCATTATAATATGAATAACTTCTATCAAACATTTATCCAACCCTCTTTTTTATATAGTATTACAATTTTTTATAAATTTTTTAAAAAACACGTGATAAATCAAAATCCAAAAAATTTGTTCCATAATCCATATTAAACGTCTGGTCAAAAAAATTTGTCTTTCTCTCTTCTACTCTGTTTTCTCCACTTATCCGAACTTCAGAAATAAAACTTAAATCTGTTGGCTCTATTAAATTCATAACTTCTGAATATGTTTTACATGGATAAAATTGATTTAAATAATATAATGTAAAATAACATTGCTTGTTCAGACTATAGTTCTGAACACTATTTACCCAATTAATTAATTCCTCTCTGGAATAAGTTCGAAATGTATTTTGAATATCCACCAATTTATATAGATCCACATCTCTGGCTGTGCTTGTCCATAATGAGTTGGATGCCTCTCTGTAAAAGTGAACGCATAAATGAGAAAGATGATTTTGCCAGACCAATCCCTGAACCTCATAACCGTTCCCCTTATATATCTGAAGACCGTCCGATAATATTTGATCCGTTATTTCATTTTCATTTGTATCAAATTGAAAATTCACATCCACTTTTATACAATCCATATAGGGTAATTCAATTCTTTTAAAGTACGGAACCAAATCGTGATGATTCATTCTTTGAATTATTTTATCCTTTTTTGATGCCTCACTGCGACCACCATCCAGACTTTGGATAAATCCCATTTCACACATAATTTGATCAAAAACGCTCAAATCTTTTTCTCTCACCAAAACATCTACGTCGTTTGACTTTCTGGACGATAAAGGATATATGGTTGTATTGAAAATCACACCCTTCAGTCCTGCAACCGGAATGTCCGCTTTATTACACTTTTCAAATAACTGCTGTATAAAATCCAGATTTATCCTGTTACATGCTTCATAACAACATGATAACATATCAAATGTTTGTCTAACCTTATCAATTATGTATCCTCTTTGTTTTTTTGTCATGCATGAATAAAAATTCCCATTCAGCCTGTGACGGATTAACTGTCCCGTTATCCAGGCCCAATCAAGTTTCTGCTTTAATATTTTTTCAAACAACATCTCTTCTTCTTCTGTTCTGTTTGAAATCGATCCAAGTAAAATCAATTTAATTTCCTCTCTCATACAATACCTCCCTTAATTTTTCAATATAAAAAAACACCTGATTTACAAAATGCAATCATTGCAAGTATCTTCTGTAAATTAAGTGTTTCCTATATTTTCATCTCGTATTTTATAGTCAGATTATAACAATAAAATTTAATATAGTCAATAATAATTAATTCAACCGCAGATTTATATCGCATCTGCAAACACGATATTTGTAAGAAAATTTTCATATCTGCTACATTTCCACATAAAAAATCCGGCCCACACATCCTTTTGATGTGCAAGCCGGATTTTTCAACCCTAATTCATTTTATCCAGTCTGTCCAACGCACTGAATATGGCCCGAATGGAAGCCCTTGTAATATTGGAGCTTACCCCGACACCAAACGTGGTCTTTCCTGTCTTTTTATCCAGCATCTGAATATATGCTGCCGCTTTGGCATGGGAGCCTTCTCCCAGAGTATGTTCGGTATAATCCAGTATTTTCACATCTATACCGGTTTCCTGTTTGATTGCCCGATGCACCGCATCAATCGGACCGTTTCCTACCGATTCCACATATTTCTTTTCGCCTTTATATTTAAACGTTAATTTTGCAACGGAATCCGTTTCTCCACTGTCTACTACCTGACAGCTTTCAAATTCAAACGGATATTCCCGCGGAGTCTTTGCCACCAGATATTCTTCACTGAATTTCTCCATAATTGTATCCGGTGCAACTTCTCCCTGTGCCTCTGCAATCTTTTGTATTACATCCGCAAATTCCTTATGCATACCTTTTGGAAGTTTATAGCCAAAACAGGTGTCCATAACAAAAGCAACTCCACCCTTGCCGGACTGGCTGTTAATTCTTACAATCGGCTCATATTCTCTGCCCACATCCGAAGGGTCAATCGGCAGATACGGCACTTCCCAGATACCGTCATTTCTCTTCGCCATTGCCTTCATGCCTTTGTTGATTGCATCCTGATGAGAACCTGAAAATGCGGTAAACACTAATTTTCCCGCATACGGATGTCTCATATCCACAGTCATCTTACAACATCTTTCATAAACTTCTATAATACTGTTGATATGCTCTAATTCCAGTTCCGGATTAATGCCCTGGGAAAACATATTATATGCCAGTGTAAGAACATCTACATTACCGGTTCTCTCACCGTTTCCGAACAGAGTACCCTCTACCCGGTCAGCTCCGGCCAGCAATGCCAGTTCCGTTGCCGCAATACCGGTTCCTCTGTCATTATGAGGGTGTACACTTAAAATAATACTGTCTCGGTCCTTAAAATGCTTATTCATCCATTCAATCTGGTCTGCATAAACATTTGGCGTTGTCATTTCCACGGTTGCCGGCAGATTTATAATAAGCTTATTATCCGGTGTCGGCTGCCATTCATCCTGAACGGCCGTACAGATATCCAGTGCAAAATCCAGTTCCGTACCTGTAAAACTCTCCGGGGAATATTCCAGTATGATTTTTCCCGGAAAATCTTTGGCATATTGTTTTACCAGTTTCGTTCCTTCCACTGCGATTTGCTTGATTTCTTCCCGTTCTTTTCCAAATACCACTTCTCTCTGAAGTGTGGACGTGGAATTGTAGATATGTACAATCGCCTGTTTAATTCCCTGTAAAGACTCAAAAGTCTTTTCAATCAGATGCTCCCGGCACTGTACCAATACCTGTACTGTCACATCATCCGGAATCAGTTTCCGGTCAACTAACTGTCTCAGGAAGTCATACTCTATCTGGGAGGCCGACGGAAATCCGATTTCTATTTCCTTAAATCCAAGCTTTACCAGCATATTAAAGAATTCTATCTTCTCTTCCACTACCATTGGTTCGATCAATGCCTGATTTCCGTCTCTTAAGTCAACACTGCACCAGACAGGCGCTTTCATAATTTCCTTATTCGGCCACTCCCGTTCCGGCAGACTGACCACCGGAACTCTTTTATATTTTTTATAATTTAACATTTTTAGCTTCCTTTCTTCTCCGTTTTGATATTTATTCAATACATTTATTCTATATCCTTAAAGCAACGGAGTCGATAAATCACACTATACTTTTTTAAAATCTTAATCTTAACTTTCAGACTTCTGTTAGTCCCATCCAAATCAGTCCTTTTCTCTTTATTTATCGTAAGATTATATCACTGAAAATCTTTTTTTACAAGTCTTTGTATCCTTTCGGATTTTGTTTCTGCCAGCGGTAGGAATCCTCGCACATCCGTCTGATATCGTATTCCGCCATAAATCCCAGTTCTTCCTTCGCTCTTGCAGCATCGGCATAGCACACCGCCACGTCTCCCGGTCTTCTCGGTGCTATTTCATACGGTACTCTGACGCCGGAGGCCGCTTCAAAATTCCGTATCACTTCCAATACACTGTATCCGTTTCCGGTACCCAGATTATATTCCCGGACACCCACCGGTTCTGCCAGCTTCTCAATAGCTTTCACATGACCTCTCGCCAGGTCAACCACATGAATATAGTCCCGGATACAGGTTCCGTCCGGCGTATCATAATCATCACCAAATACATGCAGCACCGGAAGTTCTCCAATAGACACCTTTGTAATATACGGCAAAAGATTGTTCGGGATTCCGTTCGGGTCCTCCCCGATCAGACCGCTTTCATGGGCGCCGATAGGATTAAAATACCGCAGTAAAATAATATTCCAGCTGTTATCCGATACATACAGATCCCGGAAAATCTCCTCCAGCATAAGCTTGGTTCTGCCATAAGGATTCGTAACGGACAACGGAAATTCTTCCTTGATCGGAACGGTTTCCGGAGTACCGTAAACCGTTGCAGATGAACTGAACACAATATTCTTTATATTATGGTTCCGCATGACATCCAGCATTGTCAGGGTACCGGATATATTGTTTATAAAATATTCCAGAGGCATGGAAACGGATTCACCCACCGCTTTCAGTCCTGCAAAATGAATCACCGCATCTATGGTTTCCTTTTCAAAGATTTCATTGAGTTTGTTGCGGTCCGCCATATCCGCTTCATAAAATATGATTTTCTTTCCGGTAATTTTCTCTACTCTTCGAATGGATTCCATTGAAGAATTACAGAAATTATCCAAAACCACTACTTCATAATTGTGATTTAAAAGTTCCAAACAGGTATGGGAACCAATATATCCGGCTCCTCCGGTCACTAAAATTTTCATTTTACTTTTGCGGCAGTTACCGCGTCTCCTTCCATGAATTCTTTGCCCAGTATTGTTTTGTAGAAGTACATCGTAAAACCATTTTTTTCGGAAGATGTCTGTATTGTTTTCCCATAACATAGCCTATAAATTTAAAACCGCTCCGTATAAGCATGTCCGGTATCAGATACCACTTACCCTTTCCAATCAGATATTTTGCAGTCTGTTTGACAAGCTTTATACCCTCGTCTTCAGATTTCACGGTTCCAAACACCTCTTCAAAATCTTTATGCGATACGCCAATATCAAAATTCCGGTTAAACTGCTGTATATAGGTATAATTATGGGAATGTATCACACAGGCTTTTGAAGTATAATATACTTTCTTGCCTGCCTGAATTACTTTTGCCGCAAAAATGGAATCTTCATTAAATATGGTTCTCGGAAAACCGCCCAGCTCTATCTGTCGTTCCCGCCGGTATGCTGCACAGACATCAGAACTGAAATATGTTTTTATCCCCATACTTTTTATATTTTCTTTTGTTTTTACTATATCTGTATCAGGATAATTAAATTGTCTGGTATATGCTTCTATATAAGTGCAGTGCTGCATTGGAATCTGTCTGCCATAAGTTACATAAACTTCTTCATCTCCAAAAGGACGGATTAATTCTTCAATCATGTATTTATTCTCAGGAACTGCATCCTGAGTCATAAATACAACGATATCCGCGTTTGAAAATGTAATGCCGTAATTTCTGGAGGTACCATGATCAAACTCATCCAAACGAATATGATGAATCTCAACTTTTTCCATTTCTGCGATTCTGGCAGTATCAATACATGATTCATCCGTATTTATTATAATTATCTTATTTATCACATAAGTCTGCTTTTCCAGCCGTTCCAACAGCTTCCATATTCTTTCATCAGGCTTATATGTCGGGATTATAACATCCACAATATATCTGTTATCCTGCATATAATCTTCCATTCTATACCAAGTATAAACAACTTATAGGCTATTCTATACAATTCCTTTGATTTTTTCAACTACTAAATCAACATATTTTTTACAAATTTCGTCTGTTTCCGCCTCAACCATTACACGGATCAGACTTTCCGTACCGCTGGGACGCAGCAGCAGTCTGCCTTTTCTGCCAAGCTCCTCTTCCACCTGTTTAGAAATACGGATAATCTCTTCATTTTCCATAATCTTATTTTTATCCGGTACCTGAACATTTACAAGAAGCTGTGGATAAATCTTTAAGTCCCTTCTCAGTGTACCAAGGGTGGACTTATTCTCCAACATTGCTTCCATCAGTTTTAAGGATGTCAGTATTCCGTCGCCGGTGGTTGCGTGTTTGCTGAAAATAATATGTCCCGACTGTTCTCCACCCAGACAATAGCCGTTTGCCATCATGTTTTCGCATACATATTTATCGCCAACCGCCGTCTTTTCATATCGGATTCCTTTTTCGTCCAGCGCCATATAAAGTCCGATGTTTGACATAACCGTAGTTACAATGGTATCGTTTTCCAGCTGACCGTGCTCTTTCATATAAACACCTGAGATATACATTATCGTATCTCCGTCAACAACTTCTCCGTTCTCATCAACTGCAATACACCGGTCGGCATCTCCGTCATAAGCAAATCCAACATCCAGATGATTATCTTTCACATAATTCTGTAATATTTCTATATGGGTGGAACCGCAGTTATTATTAATATTTGTTCCGTCCGGCTCGTTATTAATCACATAGGTTTTTGCGCCAAGAGCGTCGAATACATTTTTAGCAATGGATGAAGCACTTCCGTTGGAACAGTCCAATGCCACCCGTTTATCCTTAAAGGAACGGGTTGCTATGGATATGAGGTATCCGATATAACGGTTTCTGCCCACCGCATAATCAACGGTTCTTCCGATATTTTCTCTTAAAGCAAAAGGAATTTCTCCGTTCTCTCCGTCTATATACCGCTCAATCAGTTCCTCCACAGAGGCTTCCAGTTTTTGTCCCCGTGAATTAATGACTTTAATTCCGTTGTCATAAAACGGATTATGGCTGGCGGATATCATAATTCCCAAATCAAATTCCTCTGTTCTGACCACATAGGATACACTTGGAGTTGTGGTAACATGAAGCAGATAAACATCCGCACCGGAGGCAGTCAGTCCCGCTACCAGAGCATATTCAAACATATAACTGCTTCTTCTGGTATCTTTTCCAATAACCACTTTTGCCTTATGTTCTTTCGAATAATACCATCCCAGATATCTTCCTACCTTAAATGCATGCTCCACTGTCAGAGTGACATTTGCCTCTCCCCGAAATCCATCGGTACCAAAATATTTTCCCATATACAATTCCTTTCAACTTTCTCACTTTATTCCGTTTTTCCGGCTATGACCGGCAGACTGATCATTTCAGACCGTCTTTTATTAACTTCACTATATTATGTAGCGCTGTTTCCTCATCCACACCCTCACAGATAATTTCTATTTCCGTATTTTGTTTAATTCCCGCTGCCAGAATGCCTAAAAAGCTTTTCAGGCTGCCAACGGAATCTCCAAATTTAAAACGAACGGCACAATCATATTTTAATGCTTCTTCACTCAGGCGGCTGGCAGGACGAAAATGTAATCCCGACTCCGTGAGTACCGTTACCTTTTCACTTATCAATCTTCACACCTTCTATTCTTCGTTTTTCGAACTTTCACCTTCCGGTTCCCTGCTATTGTCTTTTGTCTCATTTAACGGTGCGGTGGTTTCCGTTGTGCCGGCTTCCGGATCCGTAGCCGGCTCCGGCATACTGGTTGTTTCCTCTTGAATAGCGGTTACCTGAACATTTGCTCTCACTTCCGAACTGAGTTTCAGTCCTTCCGGCACGGTCATCCTTACAATCACTTCATTGATTCCCTCTCTGGCATTTCTCAGATCCACATATGCATTTAAATCCCCCATATTAAAGGCATCATGCACTGACTGACGTCCCGTAAGCCGGAAGCTGATACTCTGCTCCAGAAATTCCGCATTCAGGTCTTCGGACAGATTATGCATATCTATCTCACTGATCGGAAGATTATAGGTATGACGGACTAACTGTTCAATCTTTGCGGTTACCGTGACAACCGAACCGTTTTCCTCATCCACCAGAGTCGTACCGCTTGGAAGCTGTGCCGCCACATCAATATTTACCACTACATTCTGGGTTGCACCGGAAATATTGATCAGTTCATCCGGCAATTCAATGCTGTCAATCTGATTCACTGCAGTTCCCGCAATTTTTACAGTCTGTTTATTACTTGTAATTTCCACCAGTTCATAACCGTCTGCAACAGTTCCGGTACTGCCGAACTTCAGCGGAACTTCTTTAATAGAGTACATCTGTACGCTTACATTTGTTGTTTTTGTACTGACATTTACATGATCATTCATGGCAATCATTGAGCCGGTCTCCGTATAATACATAATTGCCAGTTCTTCACTGAAACTTTCGGTATGACCTGATACATCTAAATTCACCTGAACCTTACTGATAATATCAATTATGGATTCCGGTGCCGTAACCGTAACCGTTGACGGTGACAACGACTCTTTTCCAATCATATAACCTGCCATTTCATTTCCTGTTTTATTAATATTTATTTCATAGGATTTTGATACAATGTTTTCCACCTGAAGTTTCATTGTTCTGGTTTTCTGATTGATCTCACAGGTCTTTTCATATTTTGAATTACGGAACGAAACATAAATCGGAACCGCATCTACATTTGACTTCTCACTGAACGGTGCCTCTGCCAGAAAATCATCCCTTGTCATCTTATCCACCTGGGAACGGGGTCCCGTAACGGTAATAGACACCATATCCCCGGAAGCAATTTCATATACCTGGTTCTGATTGGTAATCACACCTTCATCCAGAACAATGACCGGTATTCCCGAAATCGATCTTGTTACTTCCGGATCATCTACATTTACCACAACAATCCAGAATATCGCCGCAAAAAACAGTGAAATCAGCTTTAATGCTATATTATTTGTCAGCGTTTTTTTCATTTGATGATTTCGCCTCCTTACCGTTTGCAGAAGGAATATGTCTTCTACCCTTCCATATCTTGAATCTCTTGGTATCAAAGGATTTATTCTGTATCTCAATCAGTCTGGCTCTCAGTTCATCTCCGTCCACGCTTCGAATCAGTTTTCCGCCCAGTGCCAGAGATACCTTTCCTGTTTCTTCCGATACGATAATCGTAAGACTGTCCGTAACCTCACTGACTCCCACTCCGGCCCTGTGTCTGGTTCCAAGTTCCTTCCCCAGTTCCATATTATCCGATAAGGGCAGATAACAGGTTGCCGAAGTTATCCGGTTCCCCCGGATAATAATGGCTCCGTCGTGAAGCGGTGTATTATGTTCAAATATATTAATCAATAGCTGATTGCTGATTTCCGCATCCAGGTCGATTCCCGTTCTCTCATATTCTGCCAGCCTGACTTCCCGCTCTATGACCATCAATGCTCCCGTTTTATGTTTTGCCAGTTCAAATGTAGCCTTTACCAGTTCATTTACGGTTCTGTCACTGAAACGTTCGTTGGTATTCTTGGATTCGTCAAAGTTTAAAATGCTGTTCAGAAAATTTTTCCGGCCAAGCTGTTCCAAAGCTCTTCTCAGTTCCGGCTGAAATACCACGATCGCAGCTATTACGCCCACATTGAACGTTTTATCCGCAATCCACAGAATCGTGGTAAGATTAAAAATCGTCGCAAGAAGAACGAATGCAAGTAAGATTATAATGCCTTTAAACAACATCCATGCTCTCGTATTTTTAATCCAAAGCATAATTTCATACACCAAAAATGCGATTATCAGTATTTCCACTGCATCCGTACCTGAAAATTTAGGTATCGTAAGGTATTGCTCAAGAAATGTGATAATATTTTGTATAAATACCTGCATGCCTTTCTCCTTTCTGATTTATTTCTTTTCCTGTTATCTCCGTTTTACTTTCTGTACATTTATATGTTTTACCTTAACCTCCGGTGCAGTCACCTTAATCTTTGGTACAGCCTTTACATAATAATAGTATTCATCATCCTCAAACTGTGTATACTCTGTCCGGCTGTAATCAACTGCCAGAATAAATATATTAAGCAGATATACGATACCCGTACATAAAACCGCAAGCACCGCGATCATCCATACCGGCTCGCTCTTGATATCCATAATGAAAGTAGCACAGATAATGGCAACCAGTTCCGTTAATCCTCCTGAAACGATGGCAATGACAGGCGCATGGTCAATGGACAGGCGTTTGATCACATATACCATAATGAGCACCAGCGAAAAAACCACAATCATCAGCATCATTTCTTTATTCTTAATAATATCATTTAAAAGATTTTCTATTCTGGTCAATCCTGCATCCGCAGAAGAATTGGCAATTAATGCTGCATTTTCTTTGGTATATTTCATTATATAATATAAGATTGTACCAAATGATACAGATACCACAGATACCGGTGTTAATATTATGCCCACAATTAACGGAATCACATATGGTATCTTTAAGAAAAATAAAACCGGTACCAAAATCAGTACATAGCTGTCCTTTGGTGTGAATCTGTAGTACAGGATAAACATCACCAGCATCAGAATCAGCACCACCGCCGCCAGCTCTACTGCCAGCGAATACAGATTAAGCAGAATTAAAGCCGACAGGATTAAGACTGTTATCCCCGTAGGAATAAAAGAACATACAGCCGCAATAAAAATCGCTGCAGCCGGATGGTTCAGTTTACTCATAAATCCTATGTTGGAATTGATAACCAGAAGTGAAGTAAGTACTGCCAAAAAACGGATTGCCGGTATTATGTACAACGAATGTGTGCTGTATATTTTTTTTAACTTTTCCTTAAAAACCAAAATTTTCATCATCTGAGTTGTCTCCTCCCGGCCGATATTCGTTTTTATATTTTTCTTCCCGCTTATACATTAAATATAACTCTTTCAGATTGTCTGCATATACCCTGTTTTCTGTTTTCATATTCCGGTACCGGACCGAATATACCACATATGAAATAAACAAAAAAATGATCAGAACAATCACATATATGATCAACACCTGTTTTCCCAAAGCAATCAGGTCAATATTGGTAATCTCCCGCATAAAGTAATCCACTTTATAAACCACCCAGAGTACCAGCCCCAGCAGATATGCAAAGGAAACCGTTAAAACCGTATTAATCATATTTATGCTTATGTAATCGTTTCTAAAATACTTATTTGCTGATAACGCCTTTTTTCCGTTCTTTTCCTCATACAATGCAAGCTTTGTCATCAGCCTGATTTTTTCTTCATTCAGCATAATGGCACCTCATTTTTAATAGAAATAAAACATGATATTCTATTTTTTTGTACACAAAGCAGCCCATTACAGGCTCGCTTTCTAATTATAGCATACAAGAAACAATTAATCTATTAATTTTTTATTACGAAGAGAAGGGGACAGATTGGGGTTATGGCTGAGGGACGCAGTAAATCCTGTGGAAGCCCGGGGGACTGCTCCACAGGATTCACTGCTGTTTATCGGCTGCATATACACAGCTTTGCGTGAATAAGTGACCGTCAGGAATCGTTTTGGCTCAATACGCAGCAGAGGCGGAAGGGTTCGGATGACCAAAACTATCATATCTCCATGTTAAGAGTTTTTTGCGTAGAAAATGTAAATTATTTGAAAATTTTTTCTACTCAAAAAGACTTTGCTACATTTTACCACTATTTGAGAATTACAATATCCTCCACCTCCTTGACTTGTGGCTAAATATAGCATAAAATATAGGTACAAGAAAGGGGGCAGTTTTTATGCAGATTATTCCTATGCGGGATTTAAAAAATACGGTTGAAGTGGAACGGCGCTGTGCCGAAGAAAACGGACCGGTTTATGTAACAAAAAACGGTTATGGGCGCCTCGTTGTCATGGACATCGAGTATTATGAGCGGACCATGCAGAAAATGTACGAAGCAAAAAAAATTATGGAAGGTCTGGATGATGTAAAAGCCGGACGGACTGTAGAGGGTGAGAAATCAATCAGTGATATAAGGAGAAAGTATGGAATCTAAATGGGGATACCACCTGACGCAAAAAGCAGTTGCCGATTTAGATGATATTGTAGGATATATTGCTGCAGAATTGTCAAATCCAACGGCTGCGTCAGATTTTTTGGACAAATTACAGGAAACTATTGAGGAATCACGGTCTTTCCCAGAGAGTGGCGCCCCAGTCGTCAATGAATTTGTGCCAAATACGGAAGTCAGAAAAAAACTGATAGGAAATTATATCATGTACTATCTGCCGAACTTTACCCAAAAAATGATTTTCGTTTTACGGATTGTTTATAGCAGACGGAATATTGACGAAATATTGCGACAGTTGAATGTATAAACATAATAATGTTTCACTCATCTCCACTGTCTGTATGGAACAGATGGATATCCTTATTCAGGTAATAACTTACTTCCTCCCCGAGTTTCACATTATGTTCTTTCATATAGTTTAAAATCATTGGCTGTTATTGACATTCATTTGCCTCATTTGTAATTCTGCTGATTCCTATAAAAGAAGATTAACCTTTTCAAATAATTCCAGTCTGCTTGTTAGACTTCCTTTTCGGAAAAGTGTTCCCGATGTATTAAACATATAAAATTATGTATATATTTACATACGATTACAGAATTTATTGGAATCCCTTTACTTCGCATTGTTAAGTCTCTTATAACGTTTCGACTGAATTCCAAACAAACGGGCCAGACTTTTGTTCATTTTTTGAAGAGCGCTATGATCATCACTGGAAACTGTAATATTAAGCGCCCAATTCAAATCCACGTGTATAATATATTCCGATGAAACGCCACAGAAATGTATTTCATCACTAAACCATGTCTTTTGTAATTGATATGGCTCCAATAAATACTCTATCAACTCCATTTGCGTTGTCCATTGAATACTTTGCACTGACTTTTCGGATAAAATCTCACGAAATTTCTTTTGGGAAGCCGCAAATTCAATCTGATATAAATACTGTGTATCTTGCATTTTCCGGAATGCCATTTGAAACAAGTAGTTTTCAAACGAACCCGAGAACAATTGTCCATCAAATCTATAGACAGGCGGATTTTCTCCCTCTGTCAGTTTCAAAAACAACACACTATCTGACCAATGTGTAGAAAACATCATATATTCATTCATATCAATATCAAAGCTATCTATGTAACGGAGATAGTCCCTTAATACGCTGTCAATATTGACTTCTGTATACCCATCCCATACCTGCTCCAACAATCCATTGTCATTTTGTCCCATTTCCTCTAAAAACAATAAGTAAGCATATGGAATACTTTTTCCATGTTGTTTCAAGCCGGATATTTCTTCCAAGGCACGGATTTGTTTTTGCGATGCCGGCTCAACTTTTTCTGACCACTGTTTATCAATGGAGTTCATTGTTTTAAAAAGCCTTTCAATCATTGTCTCCAAAGAACCCGCTTCAAAAGAAATTTCATTTAACAACATGCTGTTACCTCCATTTAGCAGTTCTAATTTATATATTTTTAATAGAATACCACAATTACACTCTTATTTCTATCAAATATAGTTCATCTACATTTTTATCATTGAAATTTTTGCCGGCCGGTCTCCATGTTAAAAGTTTTTTAAGATTTTTTCCTCTTTTCAAATTCTTTCCGGAACGCATTCAAATCCTGTCCTTTAAATGCCCTTTCAAGCAGGGACGGAAGCATTTCCGGATTACATGCAAAACAGGGAATTTTCAGCCCTGCCACCCGCTCCGCCATCTGTGCATCATAGTAGGGTTTTCCGCCGTCTGCAATGGCAAGCAGGCACACAACGGTTACCCCTGACTCTTTTAATTCCCGGAGTCTGTGCAGCAAAGCCGCCCGGTTGCCCCCTTCCTCTAAATCCGTAATCAGAAAAAACAGGGTTTTGGAAGGATTCTCCACAAATTTCTCACAGTATGCCACGGAACGCTCTATATTTGTTCCGCCGCCCAGCTGGAATCCAAACAGTAAATCCACCGGGTCCTCACATTTTTCCGTCAAATCTACAATATTTGTATCAAATGCCACAATATGAGTCCGTATGGATGCCATACTTGCAAGAATACAGCTCATGATCGAAGAATATATCACGGATTCTCCCATGGAACCGCTCTGGTCCACATCCAGAATAACGGTCCACTGTCTGGAAGCCGCCATGGTCGTCCGGTCAAAAAAGTAAAAATGCTCCGGTACAATGGTGCCAAGCTCCGGATTATAATTTTTCAGATTTCTGCGAATCGTCAGCGGAAAATCCATGGCTGCGGCAGAAGGTATCGGTGAATGATTCCTGCGGTTGACCGCGGCCGTTACGGCACGGCGGATATCCGCTTCCAGCAGTTTATTGATTTCCTCCACGATTTTTGCAATAAATGCACGTACACTCTCTTTGGAGCGTTTGGGAATCTGATCCTTCAGCATAAGAATGGTAGATGCCAGACTGATATCCGGCTCTATATTTTCCAGCAGTTCCGGTTCAAAAACCATCTGACGAAGTCCGCACCGCTCCATGGCATCCCCCTGTATTACCGTAACCAGGTCTTTTTCAAACAGAGAGCGTACATCTCCCAGCCACCGGGTAATCTGCGGATTGGAAGGCCCGTTTCCGGCTCCTCTTCCGGAACCGAAACCGCCGTATTCACTTCGATTATAAATTGCTGCCAGCGCCTGGTCCATTAAATCCTGTTCTTCGGATAAGGCAGGTTCCTCATTCCCATTCATGGAAGTAAATCTTCCACTGCTTTCCGCACCGAGAATCAGACGCCAGCGTTTCATTCGTTCCGTTTCATTCATAGCTTTCCTTTACCTTTCAAATGTCTCCAAAATCAAAATCTTCCAATTCATCCAGCATTTCCCGGGCTTCAGCGGTAACAGGCATGTTTACCGCCTCACTGACCTGCTGTGGATTTAACTGCCACAGTTCACCCAAATTCTCTGCAATATCACTTTTTTCCCTTGCCGTAAAATCAGCAAAGGCCCGGCGCAAAAACAGCAGCGCCCGTTTAAATTCCTGGTCATCCAAAGTATCCAGATAGCGGTCCAGACTCTCCCACAGACTCATACGGGTAATCAGCGCATACCGGTTTTTCATGGAAAGTCCTTCAAACCATCCGGCTCCCAGATCGGCTGGAATTCCTTTGGAAAGGCGTCGTTCCACCTTCACTTCCAGTTCCGCGTTTGTGATTTTTCCCCGCTCCAACAGAATCGCAGCGGCGTAACCGGATATCTTTGTATTTAAATCATCCCTGTCAGCAATTTCCGTCATTACCTGCAGCCACCGTTCCTCTGAAAGAAATTCATGATGCAGTACCGCTTCATTCAGTAATTGAATCCCCTGTATCATTTCACGGGAAGCATTATCGTCACAAACACAGCTTTCCGGCAGAAGCAGACAGGCACGCAGAAACAGCTGTTCCAAAACCGGAAGCAGCGCTTCACCGGAAATCTTACGAATCGTTCCGTACTGAATGACAACCGAAAGACTGTGCACCGTTTTTGCAATTTCTTCCACAGCCCCGGCTTCTACGGCAATTTTCTGCAGAACGGCTGTGGCATAGTTTACCGTATCCGGCATTCCGCATAAAAAGGATTCTTCTATAATTTTTGCAATTACAGCAATGCTCTCTCCTTTCTCTACCTCTTCTTTCATTTGAAAGGAAGCTGCCTGCAACACCGTGTCTCCTTTTAACTGTGCTTCCACTATCTCAATTTCCGCCTCCGGCGTCCAGCGCAATACCCAATGCTCTGCCCAGGTTGCCTTTTCCTGCTGCACCTGCTGCCAATTTACAAATGAAATTCCCAGTACACGCAGTCTATGAAGGAAAAATGACCGCTCCATATCTAAAAATGCTGCCTTCTGAGATTTTACCGTCAGTTTTTCCCTAAGATCCAGGTGCAGGTCGTCTGCCGTCACAGAACAATATCTCCTTAAATTCAACTCCTCCAGCAACCGATAGAAATCATTTTGAATCGACGTACGGCTGACTCCCTGGGGAAGGCTGCCAATGGCCGTTCCAATCTCCGTATCGGCAACTGCCTGGGCAATTTCCCCAAAATTTCCATGTCCCATACATGTTATGGCGGCATCCCTTAAATCCCGCAGTGCGGGAATCCTATATCCATGAAGCTCCGCTAATGAAAAGGAAAGCCGTACCGCTTCAATAACCTCTGCGGAAGAAACCATATTCCCGTTTCTGCGCTGCCAGAACGCAAGTTTTGACAGATAACTGCGGGCTGCATAGTCCGCTTCTCCTTTTACAAAACCTTTCCATAACAAATTATAATATGCCGGAGCTTTATTTCCTGCTCCATAACCGGCCCGTGAGGAAAGACGGTAGTAGGAATAGGGCATCAATGTTTTCTGCACTTCCACAAAAGGAAGCCGTTTTAATTCTTCGTCACTCAATTCCGGATCATCACTCTTTAATCCTTCTACATGATATGCCCCTGTTACTACCACAATTTTTTCTGGTGGAATACCGGAAAATATAACTTCCTGAATCTGCCGTTTCATATAGGCTTCACGCACAAGAGTTTCTGCATAATCACTGTCTGCTCCCTCTGTGAGTTCCCGCAGATTTTTCCCGAATTCCCGGGCTCCGTTCCAATACCCGTGTCCTTCGCTGAAATGCTCCATTGTCCGTTCCCAGAAAGTTTCATGTGTATCTTCACCGGAAAGTTCATCCAGTCTGCGGTAGACCGACAGACTTCCTTCTTCGCCTACATTCTCCTCTTTTCCTGCTGCACGGGATAAAGCCAGAAACACACCGGAAGGCAGGTCAATAAAACGATATTCCTTTTGATTTTCGTGCGCCCACAAAACAGCCTGATATTCCGGGGAATATTCGGCAAACGGATATAGTATGGTATGAATCGGTGTTTCATTGGTATATGCCATAATTGCAACCGGCGGTTTTGTATGGTTATCGGTCAGATAAGACAACTCCTCCGTAAAATCACCGGGTCCTTCGATTAAAACAATCTGAGGCATAACTTCATCCAGCAGCTTTCTCAAATGCCAGGCGCCTGCCGGGGAAAGATGGCGGATTCCAAATATAACCGGCTGCTTTTCATCCATTATTCATTCAGCTCCTTACACTCTTTATAAAGACCGGACCACTTTAATCCTCTTTTTTTCAGAATATTTTCCAAATACTCCTTCCATGCAAGACTGTCTTTTTCATCATCTTTTACTACGGCTCCCTGAAGTCCGGCAGCCAGATCATAATCCGTAATCTCTCCGTTTCCAAAACTTCCTGCCAGCGCCATACTGTTTGCCAGCAGTGAAATCGCTTCCGCCGTAGACAATACGCCTGTGGTAGGCTTCAATTTTTGTTTGCCGTCTAAGGTTGCACCAAGCCGGAGTTCCCGGAAAATCGTACATACTTTTTCAATAACTTCATCCTCCGGCAGTTTCGCATTCAAATCCAGATTTTCCGAAAGCTGAGCCACGCGGGTCCTGACAATATTCATTTCCGATTCTAAATCGGCGGGCGCCGGAAGCACCACAATATTAAAACGCCGCTTTAGAGCCGCCGACATTTCATTTACTCCTTTGTCTCTGGTATTTGCCGTTGCAATAACGGAAAATCCCTTCTTTGCCGGAACCTCGATTGCCAGTTCCGGTACTGCGATTCTCTTTTCCGATAAAATGGAAATCAGGGCATCCTGTACCTCAGAAGCACACCGGGATATCTCTTCCACTCTTGCAATGGTTCCTGTTTCCATGGCATTATAAATCGGGCTTTTCAGCATGGCTTCCGGAGACGGCCCCTTAGAAATCAGCATGGCATAATTCCATGAATAACGAATCTGTTCTTCCGTGGTTCCTGCGGTTCCCTGAATCACTTTTGTGGAATCTCCGTTGATAGCTGCCGTCAAATGCTCCGACAGCCAGGATTTTGCAGTACCCGGTTCTCCGATCAATAATAATGCCCGGTCCGTTACCAATGTGGCAATCGCTATTTCCACCAGACGTTTATGACCGATATATTTGGGCGTAATCACTGTCTTTCCGGCTTTTCCTCCGGTAATGTAAGTCAATACGGACTTGGGAGACATCTTCCAGCCGGTCGGAATGGGATCCGTTTCTGCCGCTATTAATGCATCTATTTCTTTTTGAAACATCTGCTCTGCCGGCAGACGCTGTACTTTTGATTCTGTTTCCATGTTATGATACTCCTTTTCGTTCATTATTCATCATTATCGTCAGGCTGTCGTGCAGTTCCTGATATCTTTCATCGCTCCAGCCGGTAACGCCCACTTTTCCCTCGGATACAAGACGTCTGATCTCCTCCAGTTCTTTCAGCTTATCTTCCGGGATCATCGGCGCCTCTTTGATCAGGCTTTCCATCACCCAATACTGTACTTTCCTTTTTTCCAGACTCTTTACCACAAGTCCCTGACCTTCCGTAAACCCGCATTGGTTCAGCAGAAAAAAGTACCTTGAATCATTGTTGGTTCCAATGGACGCCAGAAGCCGGAGATGGAAATAGTGTGTCAAAAGTTCACATATTTCTCGGTCCGACGGACAGAGAAGGTTGGTTAATACGGAATCCCAGTCTGCGAGCCGGCTGTAATGTGCCCAGTCATTATAAGCGGTAAAGCTGGAATACTGCCCGTGCTGATATGTATGGAACGTGCCCGATTTCTTTAATTTTGTGT
Organism: uncultured Lachnospiraceae bacterium; assembly: GCA_910583605.1. GTDB lineage: Bacteria > Bacillota > Clostridia > Lachnospirales > Lachnospiraceae > Bovifimicola. Next base: position 34,034 of record CAJTXN010000008.1, on the reverse strand, counting down.
TTATTAACAATTCAAACCAGCGGATATCCGGCTTTTCATAAAGGTTCCTTTTTACATATATCATCTTATCCCTGGAGCCATCATAATACTCCCCGCAATATTCATATTCCTGTTTTTCGCTGTTCCAGACCACCCTGGCAAATGTATCCATGATTTCCTGCCGCTGCAGTTTCTGCTGTTCATTTTCTTTGGATAAAATTCCTTCTTTCATAAGTAATACTGCAAATGTATCAAATACCTCTTCTTTGGACTTTGTCAATAGCGCTGCTGTCAGCGCCGGTTTTAAAAACATATTCCCATATGTCCGATACAATTCCTCTGCCAGTCCAAACAAACGCTTATCCATACTCCATATCATGGAATCCGTAAGCCGCTCTGCAATATAATGGGATACCGGCACAACCGTATGTTTATCCGGAATATAAGTTTCAAACTGTATCGTTTTGTTTTTTTCTGTTTTTAAACGTTCAAACAGATTATCGGAAGCCATTCTCCGATACAGATGAAGCATTTTCTCAGATGCCTTTCCTGTCATGGATTCAAACAATGTCCGCAGTTTTCCGAAATTTTCATCCGATAACAGAGTATTACCACTGTCTGCCTGTGTCTGCAGTTCATCCAGTACACAGAGTATGGCATCTGCTGTCAAATCCGAAGCTTCATCATTTGTTGAAAGTGCAAGATATGATGTGGCAGTGGCAGAATTTTTCTTAATCTGTGCTACCCAGAATTCTCTGTTTTCCATGTTCTCCATTCTTGCCAGTGCCCACATGGCTGCTTTTTTACAATTTCCTTTTTCTGTTTTTGCCAGTCCCATTAATAATTCAGAATTCTCCCCACTATGGCACAGGGCATAAATAATCGCGGCACGGACTTCTTTTTCCGCCTGTTCCAACATGGAAAGATACCATGCATTTTCTTTTGCTCCTGCAATGGCTTCAATCACATGAATCCGGCGTACCATTTCTTTTTTTCCTTTTGGATTAAAGTCCTTTTTCAAAAGCGGAAGTATGGATGCATCTTCCTCACTCAGCCATTCCTCAATCCGTTCCGCCAGCTCTGAATAACCGGCATTCAGTCCGGCTACTAATGCCGTTTTCAGACGATAATCAGAAAATATTTCGGGATTTCTGTCATGTGTTTCTACAATCAGACTGTAGTGGCCACTCCCTGAAGTGGTCAGTGCTTCCAGTATGGGAGCCAGCAGACTGTACGGAGCATCCGAACATGCCTTTCCTTCCGTTTCAGGCAGAAGTTTAAGTTCTCCCTCTACACCACTGACTGCCTGTGTTGTAAGAACCGCCTCCACAAAAGCAAGAATATCCAATAATGTATCCTCTTTATTGGTGCAGTTCCCGGAAAGAAGTTCTCCGGCAGACTGATAAATTTTAGCAAATACAGGTGAAGCTTTGGAAAGCGGCTCCATCTGTTCCACTGCACGGGTCAGGCGGAAATCCTCGGAAAGAAGGGATACACCTGCAATTATACTGGATTCCAATCGCTCCTTTAATTCATAAAGCGGGTTAAGATTCATAATGTTTTACCTTCTTTCTTCCTAAAATAATAACCGGACAACTCTCTCATCAGTTACAATGCTGTATGGCTGTACACAAATGCGTCGTCCTGCTTCATCATAATAAAATGCTCCCAGCAATACCTGTTCCTTCCTCATAAAAGGTTCCAGCATGGCCAAACGATGAACGGTATTTTCCATTCCCGGCATATCTTCCAGCAAAATAGTATTTCCTTCTCTGTCCCGCATAACATATTTATCATCAATGGTCCCGATTTCTTCAAAGTCAAACAGTAATACAACAAAGTTATCGGAAAGCGTATTTTTTATCTGGTTCTTTACCATTTTTACGGCATTTGGAAGACTGCTGCAGGCATGGGTTCTAAGAGCCGCAAGATGTTCTTTTGTTACCGGCTGATAAGCGGCGCCCTCCCAACGGATACGGCGGTTCATTTCTCCCGGATAATAGGTCAGCACCGGTATGGTCGCCGCCTCAAAAACCGTATCTTCCTGTCGGATATACTTCATCGCTTTTACCGGACGATAATTCCGTGAAACCGATACTTCTCCGTTTTCTATGTCTGCCCACCAGCCAATATCAATAAATTCCTTTCTTGCTTCATCATAGATGACCTGAAAGGAAAGCTGCAGCAGATTTGCATTTTCTTTTTTCATTCCCAATGCCTGAAGCTGTTCCAGTTTCCAGATTCCACCCAGTTCTTCGTACAGAATACTATCGTCGTCTCCGATTTCATCTTTCTCCAGTTTTTCCTTCAGATAAGCATCTGACTTTTTTACCAATGCCCTTAATTGAACCAATATATGTATAGCCTCCCGGTAATGACAGCTGTCACCATCTTTCTGAAATGCTTCCATCTCCAAAATCAGACGGTTGACATAAAGCTGCGGACCTGCCAGATAATAATCTCCCAGCTGCTTCGCCAGACTGCGGTATGTCTTAATAGAATTACCGCCCATGGTACCAAGTCCTGCCTGCAGCAGATTACACATCATCTCTTCTGTCAGCTTTAATCCCTCTAACTGTTTTTTTATTTTCTTGGTACGGGCTGCCTTGTTTACCTTTGGTGTTCCTTCCTTTTTCTCTGTTGCGGATTTTGCTGCCCGGGCTTCATTCTTCTTCCTTTTCTGAAGAATATCTTCCGGAATCTCACACAGTTCAAACTCCTTTTCCTGACTGATTTCAAAGAGAAGTGCCAGACTGTGTTTACACGGAAACTGCCGGCTTGGACAGGAGCAGCGGAATACCGGATGTTCCTCTTCCACAAAGTCTGCCGATGTTATGTAATTGGATTTACCGCTGCCGGCACATTCCCCCATATAGAAAGTGTCATCTTCCGAACGGAAACGCTTTACAAATCCGCCTTTCCCTGAAATCTTCCGCCCATTGCTGACCGCCGTGGCATTTGGTGCAAGGACGGTAATATATTGCTCTGATATCTTTCTCATTTTATCGCATCCTTTTATATTAATATGACTGTTGCTGTTAACTATTATCATACAACAAATACTGATTCTTTTCAATTCCATCAGCCGTATCAAAGCATTACTTTTTATTATTAAATAATAAACTCATATTTGAAAACCGTTTCAGGGAATTCCTGCTTTTTTCAATGAAATCCCAGGTTTTCTGATAGGTTCCCGGTACCGTAAAATCGGAACATGAAACAAATTCAATAAATTTATCAATGTTCCCCTCATATTTTTCCGCAAAATCATCTGACATCCTCTGTTTATCTTCATCCGTAAAGTCTTCTAAAGTATTATATAAAACATGTTCTAAATTGCAGGAATTAAAATATATCTTATAAGGAATTCCGTTAATCTTCCCGGTTCTCCTGAGCTTCAGCAGAATATCCGCTTTTCTGTGATTCCTTTTTGACGTGGATTCAATATGAGGCGTTTCAATATGGTCAGTAAAATATTCAATGGTATCCTGAGACCCCGGAAAGATATCCCTGTCCTCGATAAAAACGCCATCTGTATCCGTCAGATGTATGATTTTAATAAAATCTTCTGTTTCATATCTGTACTTCTTCTTTACGGAATCAATCTGCTCCTTTATCTTCTTTAAAATTCCGTCCATGGAAACATAGTCTTTTAAAGTAATATCCCCATGAACCACCGTAAATTTCACTTCACTGCCGGAAAAATATTCGGACATAACCGTTCCCAACGCCGCTTCTTCGCTTGGTCCTTCCACAACAAATGCAATCACCTTTTTTTCACTCATAACGAATGTTTCTGCCTGCCTTTCGAAATGCCCGTGCAATCTTTAAGCTGTCGGTTTCTTCATAAATCACTTCTTCCTGTCCGCCCAGCGTAATCCCCCGCAGATACACGTCTCTTAAATTACGGGAACAATGAATTTTCTTCATATGAATAAATCTGTTTGACGGGTTATTTGTAGAAAACATGATATTCTCTTCCTCCAGCATTTCCAATGCCCTTAGGTTATGAGATGTAAAGATGAGCTGTCCCCTGGCGCATCTGTTAAAAATATCCAGCAGTTCTCCCAGCATATATTCAAAAATTCCGGAATCCAGCTCATCAATCACCAGACAGACCGAAGGATTGCCAAACGCCCGTATAAGCACATACATAATTGAAATGATCTTTATAATGCCGTCGGATTCCATTCGGATCGGAATCGGCGGAATGTTATCCCTGACCGATAATAATTCAATCTTATATCCCTTTTCGCCGGAGTCGGTCATCTGAATCCCATAATCTTTTATTTCCAGATGCAGTCCCGGAATAATTGTATATAAAACCGTATTCATCTGCTCAAGAACGGTATCCAATATATTTTTTTGCTCCGCATGTATGATAGCCGGCTCTTTTAGAGGAAACCGAAAGTTCCCGTTCCTTGCCGCCCCATTCCCTACCGTCTGAAAAGGCACCGGAAGCAGAACATCCGCCAAAATAACACCGGAATGTGTACTTCGGATCACAATCAGCTCTTTATCGGCAAATCTATACAATGCCTTTATTATTTCAGAGCAGTCCTTAAAATTATTTTCATATTCCCGGCAGAAAATCTCCCTGCTGTTTTCTCCAAAAATATAAGAACATTTACTTTTCTCCGCTATTTTTTTTGCAACCATAAGATCCGTTTTTCTCTCTTTATCACCTTCCACCGCTTCATAAAATCTCTTTTTTGGTGTAAATACCGTGGTTTTCTCCGACCTCTGGTAATCCATAAAAACCGTTTTATTACTTCTGAAACCGTCGGAATGTTTTGCAAAGCCCAGAGATTCCTGCAGAATTTCCACTCCCTGGTCAGCCTTATGCAATATAATCCTGTAACCCGCTTCATAAATAATATCACCCGAATATATGATAAATTCCGCCTCTATTTCCGCTTGTTCAAAATTGGCATCTATATATTCCGCACAATCATCTTCCAAGTGCCCGCCGGTCATAATCTTCCGTAAATAATAAAAAGTATCCGCAACAGCCGTTTTACCCGAACCATTCTGCCCATATATCCCCAGTACCTCGGCATTTTTTTCCGCCAGGCGCTTATGCAGGGCATTCGGCATGATTATCCGCCCGTTTTCAACATTTTTTATATTTACCAGTCTCAGCGCTGCCAGCCGCACAATACGTTCTTTCATTTCATACCCCTTTTTATAAATGTCTGATATTGTCTTTACCGGATTATTTAATTATTATCCCAAATACTCTCACTGTTATTCATTATTCAAAAATGATATAATTCATCTTTTTCCACATCCCTGTACTCATGTTTTTCATAATAACCGATAAGCTTCCCATCTTCATCCCGAAGAGCAACCATATATACATCTTTATTTTCCTTTTCATTTCGAAACGTATATATTATGTTATGTTCTCTGCTTTCTTCAAACCACATGAGGACTTTTTTTATCAGTTTCCGTGATTCCTCATTGTGACAATTCAGAAGATTTTTTCCAATCAGTTCACCGCCGCCCCATTTTGCATACCTAGTAATTGCCGCCGGATTCATATATATGATTTCATGTTCCAGATTGCAGATTACTACCCCACATCTGTCCTGTTCAATCACACTGCGAAAATATTTTGACAACTCCGTTTTATTATTTTTTTTGTTTCCTTTTTCAAATGCACACATTTCGTCTCCATCCTTTCTGCATATATTTTATTTATTATATCATTAAAAAATAAACGAAACTGAATTAGGTATTAATTGAGTAGACAGTTTGACAATTATCTATTATAATTTACATATTAAAGAAAATAATATTATAAACATTCTGCAATTCCATATGTATTACCGATTTACATTACATCGAATTACAAATGTTTAGAAAAAAAAGGAGGAAACATGAGAAACTTACGAATCGGAAAAAAACTTTTGTTAACATTTATGCTTATCATTCTATTATTTTGCGGAACCGTATTCACCGCCATCTCAGGATTGCGGGAAAACGCTGAAAAATATTCAGATTTTTACCACGTCGGCTACCGTATTACAAATAATATTATGAACATGCGCCGAGGACTGCAGATTATTGTAAAAGACCTTACATTTATTACAATCGAGGAAGATGAAACGAAAAGCCAGTCTTATTTAGAAGATCTGCAAAAAGAGCTGAATCTGCTGGAAGAAAATGCAGGCTGGCTGTTTCAGAATTTCACAAGTGAACCTGAACTGTTAGAATCTTTTGCCGCAAATATAACAAAGGCAGTGGAACTGCAGGAAACCGTGATCAATACGGCTCAAACGGATAAGCCGAAGGCAAGGGAAATGCTGCTGAACGAATATCAGCCTCTGCTGGAGGAAGCAGTGAATACTCTGATACAAATCAGCAATGCTGCAGAACAAAATGCCGAAAACGATTATGAGAATACCGCTTCCATGCAGAAAACCCTGGTAGCATTACAATTGATCATGGCCGGAGGCACACTGGTCATTACACTTATTATTTCTACATATCTTACAAGAAATATCACACGGCCGCTGCATGAACTGGAACGCTCCGCAAAGAAAATCGTTGACGGTAATTTTGATATTGATATTACATATCAGTCTAAGGATGAACTGGGAGTTCTGGCAAATTCATTTAAAAACATGACCGTAATCCTGGAATCGGTAATTTCCGATGCTTCCAGACTTTTAAGTGAAATGGCAGACGGCAATTTCGATGTCCGTACGGAAGCAGAAGAACGGTATGTGGGAAGTTTCCAGAGTTTATTGTCATCCATCCGAAAACTGAACCGTGACTTAAGTTCTACATTGGGGCAGATCAATCAGAGCGCTGACCAGGTTGCCGCCGGTTCCAGTCAGGTATCCAATGGTGCGCAGGCACTTTCACAGGGTGCAACCGAGCAGGCTTCTGCCGTGGAAGAACTGGCTTCCACCATTACAGGAATTTCCCATCAGGTTAAAGATACGGCCCAAAACGCATTGGAAGCAAGAAACCAGTCAGGTATAGCCGGTGACGAAATGGAAGATTGCAACACCCAGATGCGGGATATGATGACAGCCATGGAAGAAATCACGCGTACCTCCAATGAAATCGGTAAGATTATCAAAACCATTGAAGATATTTCATTCCAAACAAATATACTGGCGCTTAATGCAGCCGTGGAAGCTTCCCGGGCAGGCAGTGCAGGAAAAGGCTTTGCCGTGGTTGCCGATGAAGTGCGTAACCTTGCCAGCAAGAGTTCTGCAGCCGCCAAGACTACAGCCGAATTAATTGAAAGCTCCATTAAAGCCGTGGCGATGGGTACACAGCTTGCAGATTCAACCGCCCAGTCCTTACTGAAAGCCGTTGAAGGCGTTCGTATGGCAGCAGACAAAGTTGATTTAATCGCTGAAGCTGCTGAACGGCAGTCAAATGCCATTGAACAGGTTACGGTAGGTGTGGACCAGATTTCTACCGTAGTCCAAACCAATTCGGCTACAGCAGTGGAAAGCGCTTCTGCCAGTCAGGAACTTTCAAATCAGGCTGCAATGCTTAAAAATCTGGTGGCAAAATTCATTCTCCGTGAAGAATATGCTTCCGGAAACCAGCCGACTGGAAACAGGTATAATAATACAGGTTCTTCCATAAAACATATAAATTTAGATTAAAATATCAAAAACAGGTATTGAAAAAATAAGTCAGCAGGTGTTACCCTGCTGACTTATTTTTTCAATACCTGTTTTTTAATCACTGCTCTTTAAAAATATTTCAGTTTCTTTCAGAACCCAGCTGAATGGTCATATAGGAAGGATTGACGAATGCCGCCATAGCCGTATACTGTGCATCGGTGGTTGAAGAAGCATTTTCCACATATACGATACAATCCTTATATCCATAACACATCGCTTATTTGACCGGTTGTAAAAAGTACAAATTTATATTATCAGTCCCAGGCATCATTATACGGATATAAAACAAACACCAAACGTGCGATTGAAAAAAAAGAAAAAAAGCGGTAAAATATAGAGCAAAAAATTATGGGAGGTTATCATGTGTTTAATATCGGAATTTGTGATGATGAAAAAGGAACCTGTGCAGAATTGGAAAATATGCTTTATGCATTTGGAGAAAATCAAGGTATAACGCTTGAAGTAAGTATTTGGTATACAGGTGAAAACCTTTGTGCTTTTTTGAAAAATGAAACCATATTAGATATATTGTTCCTGGATATCGAATTAATAAGTACCGACGGAATTAAAGTCGGCCGTTTTATAAGAGATGAACTGGAAAATCTGGAAACCGTTATCATTTATATCTCTTCAAAGAGTAATTATGCAATGAGTTTATTTCGGATTCAGCCCTTTGATTTCCTGATCAAACCCTTAAACCAAAATATGATAGACGATGTAATGGAACGGAGTGTAAGAATTTATGAAAAGAAAAATCATTTTTTTGAATACTATTCAAAAGCACAGGGCGGCCATTCCAAAGTTTGTTTTAAGGATATTCTATATTTTTACAGTCAGAACAAAAAAATAAATATCGTTCTTAACAATGAAGAAATACAATTTAACGGAAAGTTAAAAGAGATTGCAAATATTGTACCACACAATTTCTGTATGATACATCAGTCTTATCTGGTTAATCTGGATTTTGTGGCAGAATGTTCCTATGAATGGATGAAAATGCAGAACGGGGCATTATTGAACATAAGCCAGCCTTACAGAAAAACGGTAAGGAATCAGATGATACAACGCGAATGGGAGAAAATAAAATAAAATGTTGGATGTTATAACTGCATTAATTACAAATTTGTTCAGAATATTAATTATTAAAAAATTCATATCTATTTTTTTTACAAAAGAAACAGAAAATAAAGGAAAAGAAAAATTCATTTATTTTCTGTTTTACTTTATAAGCACTGCGGTCTATCTGGCTTTTCATTTTCCGCCGGCCAATATAGTAATTAATCTGCTGATGATTTATTTGACTGTACAAATGATATACGAAGGAGACCAGTTTAAAAAAATATTAATCTCCCTTCTGATCTATGGAATCAATATGGCATGTGACGTTTTTTCAATCTATTCATTTTCTAATTACATAGTCGGGAACGATTATAATGAAATTGCAGCATATATAACTGTTCTGATGATTAATATCTGTGAATTTATTATTGAAAAATTCGTTATTAAAAAAAGAGGACAGGATTTTACACCGCCTCATTGGAATATTTTAATTTTAATACCTGTTGTAAGCATAGCAATGCTGTTTTGTTTATTGATGAATAATCTCAATAATCAAAAAATCCTGATACTGGTGAGCGCAGGGATCTTATTTATCAATATGCTGATATTTTATTTATATAATGCATTGTTGGATACTTATGTAAAATTAGAAGAAAATTCTTTATATGAGAGAAAAATTGCCTGTTATGCCAATCAGGTGGATGTATTGATGCAGTCGGAAAAGAAAATAAATTCCCTGCGTCATGATATGAAGCATCACCTGAATGAATTGCTGATGATGGCAACCGGCAGGCAAAGTAAACAGGATATTGCAGAATATATACAAAATATGCAGATGTTTATGGAAAATAAGAAAGAATTTTCCTGCAGCGGAAATATGGAGATTGACAGCATATTAAATTATATGTTATATAAGGCACAGGAATCTTTGAAGGAGATAGAGTATAAAATCAGTATTCCAAAGGAAATCGGTATTCTCTCCTTTGATCTGAATATTATATTTGGAAATTTACTGGAAAACGCAATACTGGCAGCAGACTCTTCCAATCGTAAATGGCTGTCGGTTTTTGTTCATTTTGATAAAGGAATGTTATTTATTAATATCCAAAACAGTTATAATGGAACACTGAACAAAAGAAACGAAATCTATCTGACCACAAAGACAGACAAAACAAACCATGGCATAGGATTACAGAATGTGAAAAGGGTTGTAAAAAAGTACGACGGAAGTATTGAAATATCTGATAAAGATAATATTTTTGACATAAAAATCGTGTTATACACAGTCCGGCAGGAAACCGCCCTTTTCACATAATTATGTTTTGTTCTTCAATATAATTCAATTAATTTTTGATGAGGGTATAAAGATATCTGTAATTTCGGCGGTTCATCCAGTATATGGTTCCGGCTGGTTTGCGAGGACATAACACTGAACGGTAATATCAGTTCCATATCGGTTCCCTGCCTAAGGGAAAATGATGTTCCCGGCATATCGGGATTGGCAATCCGGTAACAGGTATCTTCCAGGCTCAGTACATAATCCGTTCCTTTCAGGTAATAAACCTGCAAATCAATTCCTTTTTCATTAACAAAAGGATTGTTCTGATTACCGAAGGAAACCCTGACCATATAGATATAATCCGTAAAAATTCCAATATTTTCTGACTGTTCGTCTGCATTATACCTTTGCAAAAAGTTGTCCACGGAAACCAGCTCCGCATCCAAGACCGTAACATTATAACCATCCATCCCCTCATCCGAGTTGATAAAAAAATCATTTGCAATGGGAACTTCCTGGCCTTTTGGAAACACCTGAACAACCGGAAGGTCAACCTCACGGTTCACCAGATAAAATCTCACGCCCCAGACAAATATCAAAACAACAGTCAGGGAAATAAAAATTATTTTTTTCATTGTCTCTCCTTTTCTCCGTCCTTCAGTTAAAATCAGGCGCTGTCAAATGTTTTGCAATCCTGCCGGATTCCAGCAATAAAATCTCATCCGACATTTTTTGTAATATAGAAAGGTCGTGACAGGAAATAATGACCAACGCCCCCCGTTCTCTTTGTGAAACAAGGATTGTTTTCAACAGCTCAATACCATCGCTATCCAAAGAGTTGGTCGGTTCATCCAGAATAATAAGTTCCGGTTCTTCAACAATAGCGGCAGCAATACCAAGACGCTGTTTCATACCTAAAGAATATTTCCGGTATTTTTTCCTGTCATCGGGATTCAGACCCACAGCAGAAAGGGTATCGCGAATTTTTGCATCATCAATTCTGTTTTGGATTGAAGCAAGCATTTTCAGATTTTGAAATCCTGAATAGGCGCCTAAAAAAGCCGGTTTTTCCAAAAACAAACCGATACTTTCCGGAAATGTGATATCCCTGCCCAAAACCTTTCCATTTATTTCTATGCTTCCGTGAGTAGGCCGAATCAATCCGGATATCAACCGCATCAGCATTGTCTTCCCCGATCCGTTTACTCCCTGAAAACCATATATTTTACCAGATTGCATGGACGCAGATACCTCCTGAATAACTGTCTGTTTATGTATGGTTTTAGTCACATTTTTTATTTCTATATCTATCATGAAAACTCCCTCCTAATCTTCGTTCCAAATGTCATATCGCCGGAACCGGATCATGCCCGCACCGACAGACACAATAATTAACACAAATGAGACAGCCAGACCGGCAGTGATACAGACACCATCTTTAATAACCATATCATACCGCATAGACATTGCATAATTTCCAATCAGATATGGTGATGTAAAATACGCTGAAGATATCAGTAAAAATGCTGTAACAAAAAAGCTGAATACCGGTTTAAAAAACAGGGTCAGGGTCATCTGCAGCAAGCTGATACACAGCGAAACCAGAACCGGAAGAAGAATTATTACAAACGGCCACGGGGTATCATCTGATAAAGCGGAATCTCCGGCTATCTGAAACACTTCATATTGCAGGTCTTTGTTTATTTCACCGGAGATGCCGCTTCCGGCAGCAATACCAAATAGCGCTGCAATGCTAAAAATAAGGCTGTGGTATATCAGAACACTTAATATATTCCATACACATTTGGACAACCACCATATTGTCCTGCCTCTTGTTCTGATTAAAATCTGCCGGCCAAAACCCTGTATGTCCTTATACGGGTAACTTAACGTAATAAAAGATATCATCAAAAAAACAACCATCCACCTTATGGGAAAAATAAAAGAATTACCCGATTCAGGAACATATTTATCCATGCCACCATAAATATACATCATGTAGTCGGCAAATCCTCCCTTTACCTGAGTTTCGCAGCCATTTGTTTCGTAACCGTTCCATTCATTCTGTACTGCAATCCGATTGTTCAAATCACAGCAGGCAATAAAGGCAACAATTACCGGAATAATAAACAATATGGGTTTATGGATGATTCCCCTTCGTATATCAAACCATACCATTTTAATATACTTCATTCGGCGCCTCCCTTACGACCGTAATGACTAAAATAAACAGCAGCAGGATAACCGCACCCGTACAAACAACAAAACCATTGGTGTCATAGCCGGCCGGCACTGCCCGTAAAAAATTCATCGGAGACAATTCGGTATAGACTACATCGCCGGATATATAAATAAATGAATTACAAATATAATTAAAACCTAACAAAGCAATAAACGGCAACAATACAACAATTACATGATTTTTAACAAATGCGGCACAAGCAGCGCAAAGACAGGCAATCAGCCCGCAATATATAAAATCGACCATTAAATAAAGAAAAACATATAGAAACGGCCTGGTATAAAAAAACTCCGACAGAAACGATGATGAAATGATTCCGTAACTGGTGATATAATACGGGTCCGGTGTTATAGCCGGGACAAACATTGCCGTAAGCAGAAAATTAAAAAGCAAAGGAATCACCATTGCCAAACCGCCGGACAAAAACAATGCAATATATTTTGACAGATAATAGCGCCATTTTCCGGTTCTTACAACAACATTCTGAATATATCCGCTACGCCGTTCCATACAGTAGGACCAGCCATAAGGAAGGCTTACTAAAATCGGAAAAAGAAAAAAATAATTTGTAGAGCCGGGAGTAATTGCTTCGCTTCCAATCCAGTAATTAAATAATGTCTGTGACGACATCATCGGATTTCGGATATAAGAAAATTCTTCCGAAATATATTTTAAAGAGCTGATATACCGATTATAGCTCTGCACACAGGGAACCAGACTGAACATTGTAATGATACAGCCTGTTAACACCACAAATAAAAATAATCTGGTACCCATTGCCTTTTTACATTCTATCTTTATATTATTCCAAAGCATAGATTTAATCTCCCTATTCCGCACTGATAATTTAACGTCTCTATATCAAAAGGGTATAATCTGCTAAATTATACCCTCTCAATCATTTCAGTTTAGTTTGCTGACGGATAAGAGCCTGCTGTATCTGAACTCCAAACACCTTTGCACGGACCGGAAACACCAGCCACACCGGTTGAAATGTTCAGCCATGCTTTCCGATAACCATCCTCGTATATGGTTGTATGGATTACATACTTGCCCGGCTTAACTTTTGCATAAGTGCCAATTGTTGTATTGGTACTGTAGGTTACCGGAATACTGGAAGGTTTCCTTCCTCCGTTTGCATAAACCCATAAAGTCATTCCGCTCTTGTTATTCATGTAAACAGGAGAAGTATTGGTTTTATCACGAACTCCGGTCGTAACATTTTTGGTATAGCTGACAGTTCCCGTTGGAAGATCATCATCTGCCGTATTTGCAGCAAACGCTGTCAGGGATGTCGATGCCATAATAAGGCTGGAAACCATTACTAATGCAACTTTTTTTAAATTTTTCATAATAATTCATCTCCTTAAATAATTTTTTGGTCCATTGACCGTTTTTCTGGTGATACAGTTTATGTATCGATACCGTTATGTATTGATACCAAACAGTTTTTGGCTTTTATGGTTTTTTTCTTGCATTTTCAGCTAAAGAAAAAACCGTTTTTGTTACTCGCTGCCCCCTCCCTTATTTTTTATTTATAGTTTCATGCACCAGACATGTTACTACCGATATTTATCCGTCATCAGAACCGGACGGTGAGCCTGATTCACAATCCTGCCAGCAACTACTGCGATACAGGTAATCCAGATGGAAATGGAAATACCAAAAAAGATATTACTCTGTTTCATTCCATACGTTATTATTAAGATAATGTTGTCTGTGAGCAGGACTTTTCTTACACACTTTCTGTATTTCTCTAATTCGGCATGATCTAATTTTTTATTCGGATTATCCACAGGCGCCAGATACCAGATAAATATACTATATAATATATCTGCTGCAAATACGATCCCCATATTCCTTTGTTCAAAGCTCCGAAAAATAAGAAAACAGATAAATAATACTGAAAAGGAAATCAAAAAACAGAGTTTTTGTGTTCCTGCATGATATCCTCCCGCGTAACGCCTGATTGCCAAAAAACCTGACAGAAAGCAAAGACTTTGCACAAAAATCCCCAGGATATATCCCAGCAGTAATGTTACCACAATGCCGGCAAGAATTATTTTCAAACGATATAATCCGTAGTCTATGATTTCTTTTCTTTCCGAATCCGTCATATTATGTTCCATTAAAATTTTCTCAGTTTCTTCACGGACTTTGGCAATTTAGGCTGGTATGAAATGCATGGACACGCCGAATTTGCATCTTCTGCTGCAATTTTAAATGCAATTTTTTCGATTATTGTAGATAAATTTTTTCTTGTAACTTTTTTCATGATAATATCCTCTCTTTCATGTTTATTCGCCTTACAAATACATAATACTACAATTTTGTAACGTTTTTTGTCGTATGGCGAAATTCGTATATTCTGGGGCGAAATTAAAAAAATTACCGGCTGATTCTTTTACTCTTATCAAAATCGAGAATATAACAAAAATGATAATGGAGGATTTCGTATTAAAAGAAGAGGTGCTGCTGATAAAGGAAGAACGAAAAGTCAAAGGTAGTTTAGAAATGAAAAGAACGCCGGGAACATGCAAAACATAGTGTTTATACATGTTTCCGGCGTTCTTTAATTCCTTAACCGACCTAAAATCAGTTGAGCCTCCGTTTTTCCATAAACGGGTAATTTATCACTTTACATATCCCGCATACACAATTGTTTTATTGGGCATAAATTAACCGTCCATTCAGCACATTTAGAAAAATATACTGACATTATACCTGCCTTAATGGTAAAGCCTTTATTGCCTTTAATCCACGCTGGAACTTTTTTAATTCCTATAAAATCACCTTCACAAATCTTTGCAGCTTACTACAATATTGATATCCTTGTTCTGTCAGAAATTTACAATATATATCCTTAAAAGAGATTTGTTAATCGTCATTACTACTTCTTTTAATCCTCCAAAAATCAATTTATATGTAACTTTCCCAAAGACATATTCGTTTGACGGGAATGTTATAATCGTTCACTGAATAATCACCGACTATAAATATCTATATCAACTTATTAAGTTCCAATGCCCTCCTCAAATCTGCAATATAGGTATTCTGCTGTTTTTTCAGATAACCTTTTACAAACAGATTCATAATCGGATTTTTAACCTGTACTTCTTCTGTAAAAATAATCCGGGTGCCGCCATCACAACTCTCAAATATGCCTGTCCAGCATCCGCTCATGTTTTTATTTTCCATAGTAAAGCGATACTCACAACAGGGTTCTTTTGCTGTAATGCAGAAGTGGGTAACAAATCCATTGTTTGAGTATTCGTCAAAGTGGTTTTCATCAATTATTTTGATTTTCGATATATCGCTTCTCCATGCATAATTTTTGTTATCTGTAATAATATCCCATATAATCTTACTGTCATAGGGGAATTGTGCCGTTATTGTTGAATGTTTCACTGTATGAGCCTCCAATGTTACTGATTTCTTTATTTATTATTTATCAGAGTTATATAGAAATATGGCAGATATTAAAAAGTATTGCCTAACAGAAAAGGAATATCTGCCTTTTAGTCACATCGTTTTTTTTGATGACGGTGTCCAAATTGTATTATATCCATTTGTTACTGCCCAATTATATATATGACGCATTTTCTGACTTTTATAGTTTGTTAGCATATTGGCATATTTTAATAATATATCACTACTGTTTCTTTCTATTATTCGCTCCAGATAGGTGATAGCAGGCAGTTTATCATTCTTTGATTCATTACATCCGGGACATGCCAAAACAAAATTCCACAACTGATCATCTTTAATAAATGACCACGGTATAAAATGGTCCACATGAATAGCATCTTCTCTAAGCGGCTTTCCACAATAAAAGCATTCTTTACTCTCAAATTCGTCAAATAAAATATGTCTGTATACTGATAAATTATTTCTCAAAGTGCTTATTTCAATCTTCGTGAGCAAATGGTCAAGCACCGAATCATCATTCACTTTTTCCATATATCTTGCCCACTCATAGTAATTCATTTTTTCAATAACAAGCTTATGCTTACACAAAAATTCATACATGTACGGACTAAATTGAATCCATTCTTCTTTTTTTGAAAATGAATAAATCAATCCTTTTAAATCCCCATAAAGCGCTCCCACCACATTTACTTTACATTTGCGTTTTACATTTACACAAACATACAGTTTCATTTCATCAGTAAGGCTTTCAAACGGTACTTCTGCCGCTATATCATATTTTTCAACTACACTGTGTAAAACACTTTCAAGGACAGTGGAACTCTTGCCTTTAATAACGGTCTGCTGCCTGATTCCATATTTTAATACGAGATTCCAATAACTCTCTGCAAACTTTGAAAACAACTGGTCAAATGTAAGGACAAGATTCTCATTAACATTATACAAATTATCAATCAGTGATTTCAAAAAACCAAACTTATAGCTTGTAGAATTCTTTGACTGCGTTGAAAATAAGTAACTAAAAGCAGACCATAATTCATCTTCCGATACCATTCTATCATCATATTGCCCTGCTTTTAAATCATGTCCTGCTGCCATAATCTAATCCTTCTTTCTAAGTATAATATTAAGCCATTTTTCACTTCTGTCCGGACGAACATCTTCTGTTATTTCCTGATTTTCTATGTATAAACCATTTACTTTTTCAATTATATCCGCAAAAGCATGTGCTGTCATATCTGTAAAAAATCTGCCATTTCTAATCCCTTCAAAATCTCCATACTTAAAAGATAAATAAGCTATTCCATCCGGCTTAAGTGCATTTTTTATTCTGACAAGTATATCTTTTAATTTCTCGGATGGTACATGCAGCAACGATGAACATGCCCATATGCCATCATATTTCTCTACATCTGATAATTGATTAAAGAGCATACATTTAACGGCTATGCCGACGTATTCTGCTGCCAATTCACATAACCTCTTTGAACCGTCTATAGCATATACCATGTATCCCCTATCCAAAAAATATTTAGTATCCCTGCCGGACCCACAGCCAAAATCCAAAATTATCGCCCCTGCAGGAAGATTTTCAAGGAATTTATTCTGTATGTTATGGAAATCCACATTGCGAGTGTTCTCTATAAAGGCTTCTGCATTGTTATTGTAATATTCTATGGTAGTATCCATATTACAATCTCTCCTGTTTGTAATTGATGAAAATAGTTTAACATAAATTGTTTATATTTTCATTAAGTAATTTTTGATACTATCATTTAGACTGATGTTAAATGAAAAATAATAATACTGACTACTATTGGAACATGAATAACTTATAAAAAGAATAATCTATCATCTATCTTTCCTTCAGGAACATAATCTTTATTCTTGCAAATCTTATCTACATATCCAGTTGTAATTGGCCTGACAGCATCATCAATATTTTCCGAACAAAATTCTTCAATATCGCCTTGCGAAAATTCTAATAATTTTCCAATCTATTTCCTGAATTTACTTTTATCATTTATACAATCGTCCACAAAAAAACTGCTCCTGAAAATTAATATCTCCCAGGATTTTATTGTCAGGGATGTCACTTCCATCCAGTGACACGATCCATTTATCTTCTACATCATTAAACCTGTGGTACACTGCAATCACCTTGCCTTTGAACGTCTTTATCGGCTCATCTGTTCCAAAAACATATACATCCTGCTCTGCACCGTCGCCTGCAATAATGCCATCCACATATCCGTAATTGATTGGATAAATCATCTCCGGATGTCTTGGATGCGGACTGCCTAAAGGCCGGTCAATCGTTCCGGAAACTTCTTTACCAATTATATCGGAATAATCTGTCTCCGAAGCATCCAGTAAATACAATAAAACAGCCTGCTGTACCCTCAATAGATTTTTTTTGAATTCATATCCGACAAAATATTCACTATCTATAATATCCGCAGATACTTCCTCTCCTCTGTAAAAAGGCGGACAGGGATTTATTACAGCTCCTGCATTTGTCTTTTCCATAAGAGCCTTTGTTACCTGATATTCCTTAAAGTCTTTCTTCGCATCTATAGGAATTGAATCCGTGCAAATAATATCTTTATCTCTAATGCCTTCGCTTAGATCATAACATACCGCCGCTCCGTCTATCTCATATCCGTTTGGGCAGCAATGTGTAAATTCAAATTTAAAAATGTCAGATGCTTCTTTCCAGGTATTCCCAATATTTCCTCCGGTTCCTACGAAAAGAAATCTGTCTGTCATAAAATCATCTCTTACTTTTGATAGCGAATAGAGATCCGTAAATATTTCACACGGATGATTTTCTTTCGTCATGGCATTGATTACAGGAATCTTACTTACCTCAGCCAATTCCTCAACAAGCTCCAAACTATTATGTCTTACCACAATACCATCTGCCCAGTTTGCAAGATACCCCGTCACATCGCCAAGAGATTCTTTTTTATCTAACGCCTCCGGCGGAAAAAGAATTGTTTCTCCTCCAAGTTCATGAATACCTTTTTCAAAAGTCACCCTTGTCCGGATGCTGCTCTCCGGAAAAAATAAAATAATTGTTTTTCCACATAACGGTTTGCTTGAAATCATGGTATCCAGTTGATCTGCTAGTTTAAAAATTTCAAATAACTCATTTTTTGTATAATCGCTTAAATGTACAAAATTCTTACTCAATACTGCACCTGCTTTCCCGATTCCCTGAATTTTTCCAATCTGTAATTACCTGATGTATATCTCATACCAATAAGGCGAACATAACAGTTACATTGGTTTTAAATTTTTATTGAGCCTGTCCACCATCCAGGCAATTCGCTTTTCCCTCCCGGCATCTGTCTTTGCATCAAAATATGCCCGCGTGTAGGTTTTCCTTACAGATAAAGACATGGCTTGAAAATTTGTGCGGGCAGGCTCATATCCTTCCAGCAATCCGGATAAGCAGGCAATCTGCTCCTCTGTAACCTCCATGGATTTTGGAGCATACCACTGGCCGTTTTTTTTGGCTTCCTCTATTTTCTTTCTGCCAAAATCGGTCATAAGCCCCCGTTCTTCAAGGCTTTTGACCAATGCCTTATTTTTCTCTGACCACTTGCTCTTCTCTCTACGCATAGAAAAATATTTCTTATAAGTTTTATCGTCAATGCTTTGCATCTGTCCGTCAATCCATCCAAAGCAGAGAGCTTCTTCAAGTGCTTCTCCTGCTTTTATTGTTTTGGGTCCGCCGGCTTTGCCGAATAAAAGCCAACCGCCGGCATTTGACAGGCAATGAGCATTAAGCCATTTCCTAAATTCTTCTCTGTTGGCAAATTCCATTATATCGCTCATTATGTGACCTCCTTTCGTACACCTTATTTTTGCTTAGCAAATGCTGCAATAAAATATATAACTCACAAAAAATCTGTGGCATTACCCATTTTCGTCTGACGGATACCGGCGGAAATGTTCACACTACTATAGTATAACATTGGTGAATATTATTTCATAGTATTTTCATTTTTCATGCAATGAGCGGCAAATTATGTTGTATATAAGTGTGTCGGTATGGTGGTGCAAACTATTATGAGACGTTCCTCTATGGATATGCCATTTTCGTTTCTCATGAATTGCAGGAATATATATAACCACCTTGTATATTATCCTGTAACTCCTTAACTGATTCATCGGGAAGAAGTAAAGCAGCATTTAAATATTTCATTCGGTTTTCCTCGCAAACGTCACCTGTCACTGGCTTTGCATGAGATTATAACATGCTTAACCCTGGTTAGCAAATTCAAGATTGACATCGCCGTTATTGCCGGACACGTTTAGCGTTTTTTCGCCGTTGTCTTTATTCCCCGGCAGATTGCTTTCGCCTTTTTTATTTTGGACCGAATAGAAAAAACATCATAATTTCCTCCATTCCGGCAGACAAAGATGTGATATCTGCCGGGAATACGATATTGCCCATTCCCTGTTTGATAAATGGGTGAAACAAGCAGAAACCTCCGGTTCATTTCATGAAAATGACAACCGCCCACCAGAACAGGAAGAAGTGATCCGGCTTCGGAAAGAAAACCAGCAGCTTAAAATGGAGAACGATATTTTAAAACAGGCGGTGCTGATCTTAGGACGAAAGTAAATGTGATAAAGGCGAATGCCCACAAATACTCTGTATCAGCAATGTGCCGCGTCCTACAGGTAAACAGAAGCACTTATTATTACGAAGCAAAACAAACGCCCGACGATTCAGAGCTTTCTTCTGAAATCACAGAAATTTTCAAAGCAAGCCGTAACAATTACGGCACACGCAAAAGAAAGAAGGAGCTGATGAAGACAGGAAAACAGGTATCCAGACGCCGGATTGGACGGATTATGAAGCAGGAAGGTTTGGTTAGACTTCGATTAGCTAGACTATTGCCACGCTCAGCACATATAACATATACAAAAATGTCGGATTCTTTTATATCATGAATCCGACATTTTTCTTTTATTACTTAGAAGAATCTTATAACAGCATCAAATGATTCCAATCTCTTTTTTAATTAAAACATCCTAAAATCCTTTCTAACTGATTGTTGATATATTAGCAGAATACGGTTTTACTATTTCCTATAATTATCATATGTTTATTTTGTATTTTGCTAACATCTCCAGATTGGTCTTTTTGCATTTTTCAGCTTCTTCCTGTGCAGCTTTCAATAATTCAGGATTATCATATACCTTATCCCTTGGAGCAGTAAACGATTCTTCAATACACTGCTTTAGAAATGTCCTTTCGCACTCTTTCTCATTTTGCAAACATTCCATAAAATCATCATGATTATTTGTGAGTATTAAGACCAGCGAATCGTCAATAAATTTATCACACATTCTGAGAACATTTACAGCATATTCCTTCGCATATTTCACATAAGATGTTAAATCCGTCACCTCAGCAAACACCGGAAGAATCAATTCCCTTGTTATTTCAGCAGACTTCTCTACTACCTCAATCATATTTTCTTCATTGTACTCAAACCCCATTCCATACTCACGAGTTGGCGAGAACATACAAATTTCATGTGCGGTATAGTCAAACGACCATTTAAAGAGTTCATCTTCACTATGGTTAACCGTCCATTCAGCACATTTAGAAAAATATACTGACATAATACCAGCCTTAATGGTAAACCCTTTATTGCCTTTGATCCATGCCGGAACCTTTTTTAATCCAATAAAATAGATTAGTTCCTTATTTACCACCTTCACAAATCTTTGGAGTTTAGCACAATATTGATAACCTTGTTCTTTTAGGAATTTACAATATACATCCTTAAAAGCTTTGTTAATCGTCATAACTATTCCTTTCAATTATCCAAAAATTAATTTATATGCAATCGCAAAGCTTGCAGCATCATCAGCAATTCCAATTCCTCCACTAAAAAAATCTTCAGCTAGAGTACCACCAACAATTGCAATTCCAGCTAATGTTCCCCAAAATGCATAACCGTTTGATGGGGATGTTTTTGATATATACCGATACCCATCTTCCTTTTCTGTTTCCGGCTCTGGAACTGTTACTGGTTCTGGTTCTTTCTTTTGCTTTTTAAATTTATATATAATCAACCCATTCTGCATGTTATAATAGTCTATTGTATAATCACCGAATGTAAAACTAGAATTACTAATATAAGCTCCGCCAATCTTTCCACCAAGATAGGCTGCTACATATTTAGCCAACTGATCCAATCCCCTTTGCCTTTTTGGTTCTTTGGCATAAGAAGTAGGTTTCACTTCCCATATTTCACTTGAACGCCTTCTTAACAAATCACACCTCAATGAAGATATAATCTGCTGTTCTTTCTCAATCTCTTGGTACTTTTTTACAATATCGCTCTGGACAGCATTATGAATATAATTCCATGCATGTTCTTCAATTAGTTCTTTCCAGTCCCACCAGTTATTAAAGGAAAAACCTGACGGCAGGCTGCTGTTCATTATATTACTTGTGTTAAGACTATTATGTATATTTATCGGTGATGTTCCAATATACTCCTCTACATAATCATCATAAGTATCTAAATCTGTGTCAGCCATGCATGGATTTGAATACATATAACAATAATAATTTTCAGAAAATGGTAGTTTCTTTATTACAACCTCTTCACCATCTAATAATCCATCACCATCACTATCTGGGGATAAATAATTCATTTTTGAACATAAGTTTAGTGCTTCCCCTGAACCAGTCAATAATTCACCAGCTGCTATTTTCTTCTCATGATAATCGCTTAATCCATCACCATCACTATCTTTATATAAATCAGCCTCTTCAATAATGGTATTGAATACCGCTTTTAACTGTGAAAAATTACTAAGATAATAGAAGGAACCTCCTGTTGATTCACTTAAATCAGTCAATGCAGTTTTATTTACATAGCCAACACCAACTGCATAAATAATAACATCCGAAGCTTTTGCCTGTGCAATGACTGAATTAAATATCGTTGAACTACTATTATCGTACCCGTCTGTTAAAAGAATTATGATTTTACTTTTTTCACTAGAAGAGTTTGCAGCAAATCCGTTTGTTGCTGTCTTTATAGCATCATATATAGCCGTATTTCCATCATGTTGATATAACGAACCTATCGTCTTAACAGCTTCTGATGGTGACTCAAATGTTGATATAGTTCTTACACTTTCATCGAAAGTGAAAACAGCAATTCTATCAGTGTCATTCAATCCACTCACCAAATCAGAACATTGTGCTTTCATTTCTGAAAAGTTTGAACTTGATATACTGCCTGACTCATCTAAAACCATAGCAACGTCAAAGCTTTTCTTCAAATTTTCATCTGAAGTAGGTGCTTTGATTGTAAATCTAAATGACATTCTATTATACTCATTTTTGTTCAGAACAATATATTTTGAGAAATGCTTAAGTTCTACCTTAAGACAATCACCCTCTGCATATTGTCCTTCAACTTCCTCAAGTAACTGTGTTTCTTCATTCCAATAATAGATTACAGGTTCACAACTGTTATCATTGGTGATACTCTCGTCCAACTTAAATGAAAGTTGTGCTTTTTCAAATTTACCATCAACATAAAACTCATATCCATTTCCCAAATAACCTGGTATTTGATTATTCAAAAAAGGATCATTATTGTCCAATTTTGTAGTACTAAAACTTTCCAATTGTTCACCTTGAAGTTGAATATCAATACTTGGAGATAATTTACCATTATCTGATTTATTACACTTAACATCTAAATCAAATATTCTATCACCATCCATTATCCCATCATTTAGTGTATCCTGATTATTGGGATCCATATTATACTTTATTTCTACTGCATCATTTAGTCCATCTCCATCTGTGTCTTTATCTATTGGATTAATACCTAATTTATATTCTTCCAAATTACTTAATCCATCATTATCTGTATCTTCATCAGCATCTGATATTCCATCGCCATCAGTATCAGCTTTGTTAGGATAAGAATAATTTGAAAATATCTCATAACCATCTGGTAATCCGTCACCATCACTATCTGGATTATTCTTATCTAATTTTGCCATCTCTTCATAAAAATCAGGCAATCCATCATTGTCACTATCTGCATTGTCGTAGGAATATGATGCTATACTCCCTTCACCATCCCATCCTGTAACTTTTACACAATTCAATCCGTTTAAAAAATCAATATATGAAAGACTAATTGAGTAATTCCAAAGGTCTTTGTTATTTCCTCTCCAAAATCTTAACTCTGTGGCACCTTCGTCCACTTTTGTAACAGCGTATCCATATATATGTTCTCCTATTGTACTTTTAACTTCCCTAGGATTATATAGTTTCTTATCTGCATCAGCTATTGATATATTTTCTCCATTATTTTCAATCTTTGTTGCATTTGTAAAATTAACATACATTACTGCATCATCATTTTCCCATTGCGTAAATTCTGATACATCAAGATATATAATATCTCCTGCATGGAAGTATTCTTCACTTCCCTCCCTAATGCTCCAATGACCATATTCCGTTCTATCCACATAATATGCATTATTTTTATCTCTTCCTCCAGCACTCCATGAATTCCATTGTGTTGTTTTATCCTCAGCATAACGGTTAAAAGTAATGTTATATGCACTTTTAGGAACTTTAACACTCCATGTAGTTTCATCCTTTTGTGTCATCCAATATGCAGTATGTCCATTGCTGTTGTCAATTGCTTTGATTGTAGCATTGTCATTTTTTACCCACTTTTCAGCAGTATTATCTATCAAATATAAGGTATCATACTCAGTTGCCGCCTTAACAGATACAAATTGGCTCAGGTCAATACTTACAAAAACCATAATTATGGTCAAAATACCTGCTAATATTCTTTTCGCTTGTTTATTTTTTGAATAAATTTCCATTAATATACCTCCTATCATAGCCACTCTTACCTTTTCATAATTCTTACTATTCTCTTTAAGGTCTCGTAGATTCGTTTTCATTTTCTTCATACTCAATGGTCAGAAAATGCTTTAACTATAGTTCCTTAATTTTTCTCTTTTTGACCATTTATACAGTCCTTCCATTCTTCAAAATCAGATAACACCTCCCAACAATAATCGTTGTACTTTTATCCAATTAAGCCAATTCTTCTATCGTTTCATTTTTCATAAAGAAACCAACCATATAAAACTTTTCATAACGGTATAAAATACTTTTTGTTTTTTACATGCAACAGTTCTTCAGTCAATTCTTTAAAGCCCCACCTGCTTTGTCAGTCCCTATATTTTTCAGCAAATTCCATTTACTGGCTTAATATTATATGTATTTTGATTACCCACACTAATATGAATATTTTTACCTTTAGTAATTTCCACAGAAGAAAATTTGTCTCATATAAAATAAACCTTTCCTTCCTTAATTGTTATTTTTATCCTCCTCGTATTATAAAGTAATAGTGTTTATAGTCCCTCTCCAAGGACTGTATGCTATACTGTTGGAGATACTGTGGATTGTTTTTATTCTCCTCGTATCTGAAATGCATTTCTGCAATTCATTCAAAAAATTTTCATTTTAGACTTGACTTTTAATAGTTAGTCTTTCTTAAAACCTTTAATTAGGCGTTTGAAAAACGCCAAAATCCGCATAAATACAGGGATTTTTTGTTGTTAAAAACAAATAACTCCTCACTGGATATGGTATAATAGAGTTGTCGAAAAACTATAAACCTTCACCCAAGAAAGGAGTTATTCTGATATCTATGATACCATATAAACAGCTTTCTTTGGCAGATATTTTTTCAAATTGCCATGAAAAATTTGATAATGACAAACCTGCTTTTCTATCCCTATAAGAAACTCATATCGATATTGATGAAATATAAACATAAAATTGTGATAATCATTTTATATATTTTTTTCATATTTTCCCCCCTTATTTAAATTTATAATCGACTTGCAGATATCTTTCACCAGAACCATATTTTTTAGGTTTTGAACTATAATCAAATAATGTATCGGTGTAAGATTTTTCTTCTGTCAATATTGATACTATTAATTTATTACCATTTTCATCAGTATCCATATAAGGATACATATATTTATATGAACTTTCTACAAATGCATCAATAAATTTTTGACCTTGCCTTAAGCGGTCAACAAACTCCCATGCTGATACAGGAGCTATATACATGGTGCTTCAGTTGTTAATAAATTAGATTTATCAGATCTCTCACCAACAACACCAGTACTATGAAAATTTGTTGATGAATTACTAGTATAAAAATGCAAACTATTATTTGTCAGATCATATCTACCTTTTTTTAATCCATGTCCACAATAAAGTGCTAAATCAACATCATCAACAGCAGGGTATAATTTCCTGTTTCGTTGTGTTGATTTCCAGCTTTCAAATCTTTTTCCCACGCTGACTTATTCTGATAAAAGAAATTCTTTGTTGCCACTTGATTTGGAAACTCAGATGTACATATACGGTCTAAAAAGTATCCACCCATTATTATTGCAGTATCTCTTTTGACCAGTGATCAACCAGATGCCGCCTTATACTCACCTTCAGCAACCACACCGATTTTTAAATAATCATCGGCATATATCTGGTTTGGACCTTTATGTTAAAAAGAAGTGCCAATATGTAATTCTTTTTTACAATATTTTAATAGCAAATCCCTTTTCTCATTTTAAGCATCTTAATTATTCTCTCAGGATCATCTAAGTACTGCATCATATTTTCCAAATCATTTTCAATGCGCTTTTCTTTATCATGCAAATCTATTAAATAAATATTTTCATCCTCAATATTTTCTACTTTATACAGATTTTCCTCTGCGACCATCAATAGCTCAATCGTATTTATCTGCGATATATATTCTACACCTTTTTTCATTCCCTCAAATTCATCAAATAACATTTGCCTATATACATTTACAGAATCATCAGTCATTATATTTTCCTTTTCTTCATATATTCTATTTATAGCATCAGATGCATTAACTGTAAGCTGGCACAAAGAATGTCAAAAAACCCCACAAAGAATGTCAATTTTATTTTTTTTGAAAAATCCACAAATATATTCTTTTTAACTTATTTTAAACATTTATTTAAAACCATTTATACCCCGTATAAATTACTCCATATTTAATACTTTTAAAATGTTTTGAACCTTATTTTTCAAATCTTTTATATCGTTTTTCAGTAATTCGTTTTCATGGTATAAGTATTGAATTGTTTTTATCATTGGTGCAATAAATTCCTCATATCTTAATGCATATACATATTCACCTTCAATTTCTCTTATTTTAATTACAGAATTACCATCATTATCAATTTCTTCAACCTCTTCTGTCTTAGGTGCTTTAATAATTCCTGCAAAATCCATTGTTGTTAAATTTAATTGGTTTAATACCTCTTCAACCTCTTGCGCTATAAGTCCCCAATGTATTCGACCAGATTGACCATCTTTTAATATATAAGAGCTTGAAATAAGACGAATAATAAATTCCACGGCTACCTTTTCATCTAGTTCACAAATATTATCTTTTAAATTTCTATCTGATGTAACAATCGTGGAAGAGGCTGCATTTATTTCTGTCCATCTATAGGCTGCGGTTCCAAGCTTCATGGAGCCGCTTGTTCCAGCATCTATTTTAGGGCAAAATCCGCCGACATAATCTGCAACATTTGGACGAATCCATACACTATAATTATTCTTAAATTCTCCGGCTCCACATAATTGTAAATCTGTTCCATATATTTTAGACGTATTGATTGTTGTTGAGTTTAATGTTGTTGCATTTAACATTGTTGTATTTAATTTAGTAATTTGTCCTAATGGTGCTTCTAATTCTTTACATGATACTTTACCACTTCCATATACAATAAAATTCCCTGTATAACTTGTATCACTGGACTGATTTTTATGTTGAACAGAATAAATCCATGTATCTGCACCTATTCCTTGTGCTGCCGGCTGCATATAAGTTCGATATAATCCATAATCAGCATACAGACCTCCATTTGAATCAATACTCCATTTTCCTATTTTCCCAGAGTCCGCAGTTACTTTTCCTGAAAATTCACCATCTACTGCATGTAATTTTCCACTTGTATCAATTTTAAATCGTTCATTGACTGTTGTGTATCCGATTAAATTAATCTGATCTGCTGTTACAGATACATTATTTGAAATTAATTCATAGACTTTGTCTGTAAGCAACATATTTGATTCTGATGTTCCTGATTTAACTATCCACTTAAATTGATTAGCTGTCTGTGTTGCCTGTGTCATGCTCGTAGATATATCCTCTACTGCCTGACACCAGTCTGTCCGATTTTTCCCTTTTTCAATTTTTTCTGTATGTGTTAAAAAAGAAAACGTTTTTGCCGTGGATGAACCATTTTCTCGACCAAAGCCGAATCTAACATAACTACAATTACTATCAATTTTAACTGATACCTGGCTATATTCCTGTTGCCCTGAAACTATATAATTCCCATTTTTGGCAGAAATCCTACTATTAGATTCATTATATTGGTCAATGCGAACACAAACAGAATCACCATTGGTGCTTGTATATCCATTGTTAATATAGGCACTGAATGTTATATAATCTTTTCCGGAATTTAATCCAATATCTTTTATGAATTTCGTAAACGGCAAGAGATTCCATGAACCCATTGTTCGATAGACATTCGTTATATTGTTTGTTCCTTCTAAATAGTTTCTTCCATATTTATATATCTCTTCAAAGTCTTCCTTTGTAGTATAATCATTTGAAACAGTTGTTTGAAACTTTGAAAAATCCTGTTTCATTTCTGCAATCTGTGTTGTTAATGGATCAATTTTTTTTACATTTGCTGATATACTATCCACATCCTGTTTAATATTAGTAATAGTTTTGTTTGTATCTTCCGGATCACAAGTCCAGTCAGTTGCTTTTATTCCTATTTCCAGCTTAACTTTTTTTATTTTTACAGCATAATCACTCCCAGAACCATCTGCATTTTGTCTTTGTAGTCCTGTTTTTACCATAACAGAATTATTCCTAATTAATGCCGTAACCTGTGTATATCCGACACTATTTATATAAATGAAATTTCCTATATGTGTTGCGATTTCTTTTCCAGCAGCATCGTATTGCGTGATTCTTGCTGCCACTCCTGCAAGTGCATCCTTCGTATTTACATGTAAACGCAAGGTTAAATAATCATCTGCTGTAATATCTGCACTTTGTAAATCTATTGTATATGGTAAAACATTATATACTCCAACAATAAGCTCCTTATATTGATCGGATGTATTACTTATTAAATTTCTTCCGCCAATTGTAATTTTTGTAATCTGGCTTTCAATCTCATCTGCCGTTTGAATAATTTTTGATTCAAGACCAGATTCTATATCCGTAATTGTTTGTTTTGTTGTCTCAATTGTATGTTCCAATACATTTGTCTTTCCCTTGAGCTGGATTAACTGTCTTTCTATTCCTGTTACCTTTTTTACACCCTCTGTACCACAGGTTTCTATTGTATCAACTAAATTTTGAGTTCCAGATAATATTCTGTTAAACAAAAAACTACTTACACTTCCATTTACAGTATCAATTGTAATGTAATCTCCAACCTCTAAATAAGGAAGTCCCCGCATTGTTAAATTAAACGGCTTATAGCTTATATCTTTTATCTGTAACAGAATATTATTAGCAATCTCTTTAAGTTCTGCAGTAGAAGAGCCATAAATAAGAAAATTGTCTTCTATCACATAGCAATGCTTTCCGCTCCCTGCAGATACTCCAACATCACCTACCTGCTGCCGGATAATTAATTTACTTATTTTTTCAGTACAATAGGATTCTGTTTTTAAAGAACTATAGGAATTAATATCTATAGTTTCTTTAACTGTATTTGACAATCGTTTTAATACAATTTCTCCATTTTCATTTGCCTTAAAGAATCCTGCATTTAATTCCGCAATTGCTGATAATACCTCTTTTCCTGATAAATTTATTGCTTCCATTCCTCTATATATTTCAACATCATTAATAAATTCTGAATCCTTTATATTTATTGCTACACCTACATACTGACAAAGACTTATAAGCATTGAATACATTGTAATAGGAAATGAAAGTGCATTATACCAGTCTGAAACATCCGTATCAAATTTACTGGAAAAGTCATAAGCAATTATTGTTCTATATTTTTTATTTTCAGTTTTTTCACAAGTATCCACAATAAATTTTCCAAATTGGAAAACATTGTTATTAATTGATAATTCTACATTTAATTCAGTTCCCTTAATATTACCTATATCCTCTGCTGCACATTTAAATTCAATTCCTGCAGTATTACATTCACCAAATACCAACTCATTTTTACAAATGCTATCCGTAAATTTTACAGTTCCATAAACAAGACTGTCATTTTTTAAGTTTTTTCCCTCAACTGTTATTATGTATTGTTTATCTATATTGCTATTATTTACTGTCTTATATAAATCTCTTATATCTTCAGAAACATTCATATTTTACACTTCCTTTAATATTCAATTATTTCAACTGTAATAGGACCATAGATAATATCAGAATTCTCTGAATCATCAACGATTTGTTTAATTGGGTATTGAGGGTCAACAACATAAAATGTTCCGGTTTCATATTGATTTTTTTCATCATTCCAGTATGTCATTGTTGTCTTGTCTCGGTTAAAAAAGGACTGCATATCCGTCTTTTCACTAAGATGCAGCCCATCTACTGTATTGAATGTTATTGTTGTTCTTTTATGTGGCAGTATATTTCTAACCAGTTCTCCATTTCCATTCGTGTAAGAATCTTCATCCGTACGTTTGTCCGGAGATGTATTCCATGTATCCAGTGCAATATAATCATTGGGAAATATTCTTCCATCTACCATAAGCATATATCCCATGAATCCAAACATATCCGTTCCTCCTTAAAAATCCGACTTTCCTGTGCGCTTAATGGACTGTTGATTTCTTCTTACCATTTTTTTATAAACAACATCTCCATCCAATTCCATTGTCAAGTAAATATTTCCATTTCCAACAACTGATGTAAGATTATTAATTGCATTTATTACACCAGCATAATTCATGTTGTCTGACAACATTTTGGACAGTTTTTGTAACCAACCTGTGTTATTCTCCAATGGAATAACTGCTTCTTTTCCTGCTTCTCCAATCATGGCTAAAGTTGCACTATTAACAATACCTCCTTTTGCCAGATATTCAATTCTTCCAAAATCTGCTCTCGGAAGATCAAAGCCAAACTTATTTCCACCGATTCCCGGCACCCAGGATGGAACCGTAAAACTTAATTTGTTAACTGCTTTTACAATAAAGTTTATTGCTGCTTCTATCCCTCCAATAGCAGCATTAATAAAACCAATAATATAATTAATTGGTATTTTAGCCAGACTGACTAAAGAATCCCATATTCCACCAAATATATTTTTTATGCCTTCCCATGCAGTATTCCAGTCTCCTGTAAATACTCCTTTTATAAACTGGATAATTCCTTTCAGGATGGTAACAAATCCATTAAAATAATCTATAATATTACCAATTACTGCACCGATTCCACTTAAAATACCATTAAATACACTGGAGAAAATAGGTCCCAGTGTGTTTACCAGCCAGTTTACTATTGGACTTATAAATTTATTATAAATTTCTAATGCACATGTAATTAATTCGCCTACAAAATCAAGAATATTACTTAGCAATGGCTGAATATGTTTTTTATACAGTTCATCAATTACTTTTATAACTTCATCCCAAATAGGTTTTATTATATCCTTCCAGATATTTTGTATAATAGCTGATGTATTTTTTATTGCCTCTTCAATGCCTTTGAAAATAGGATTTCCCCATTTATTCCATGCTGAAGCAAGCGTATCAATTACAGAACACCAAACATCCGTAAGTAATTCAAGTACCGGTGCTATTCCTTCAGACCATAATGTTTTAAATATTTTTACTGTTTCAATTTCGAAAACAGATATTATACTCACACAGGATGTAGCAAATTGTGTTACTATGGGTAAACCAACTGTTATAAATTGCTCAAACATTGGAAATAATACTATATTCCATATATCTCCAAACAACATATTAAAGATACTAAAAACATTATCCAGGGTGAGCGCCATGAGCTGGAAGAATTCATCACAGAATTTCATATAGTCATTATTAAACCAGTTGTAAAGTGGCGTTTTAAGTGATGCAATATCCTGCCATACCTGTTTAATATTCTTTTTTAATTCTTTGAAATTCTTTAATCCATCTGCCTTTATCTTTTTAAAACTGGAGCCAAACCTTGTATTGATAAAGCTGCAAATTTCATCAATCGTATTCCTTATCTTTTTAAAGGATACACCTATGTTTTCTGTTATTGCTGCTATTCCCTCATTATTACCAGAAACTGGAGTAATTGTTTCTGTTCCAGATGTTCCTGAACCTTTTTTACCAGATGATATATTATTTAACTTGTCAAAGCCGGCAACTGAACGCTTTGCTTTCTCTGCTGATTCTGCTGTATCTTCCATGTAATTCGCCATAGAATTAGTATCTACTGCAGCTGAGGAAATTGCGTCGGATGTACCACCGGCATCTCCAAATATTGCCGTAGTGAAACTTTTAAATAAATCTGCTGCATATTGCAGCTTTGAAACAAATATATTTAATAACTGAATAACCGGAGTTAATACATTAATTAATCCTTGTCCAATGCTTGCCTTTACAGAATTAAAGCTTTCAGATATAATTCTAACCTGATTCGCCCATCCTCCGGATGTTCTTGCAAAATCCCCCTGTGCATCTTTTGTAACAGATAAAAGATAGTTATAACGTAACGTTGCCTGTTGTGCCTGTGTCATTTCGTTATATGCCGTTTTAATCCCTTGTGATAATGCAAATGCCTCCATGTTTGCAACAGACATATTAATACCAAGCTGTTTTAAAGGTTCTGTTTCGCCGGAAATTCCCGAACGAATTTTTGCAAACGCATCATCACCAGAAAGATTATAAAACGAAGCAATATCTCCAGCAAGTCCAGCAAGAGTTATTGACATCTCTTTTACTTCATCCGGCATAAGCCCCATGCTTTTTAACATGGCTCCTATGGTTGATGTATACTGTTTCGCTGACGTTTCGCTAAGCCCGAACTGCCGAATGGCTGTCCGGGCAAACTCATTTACACTTTCCGACATAGAGCCAAATGTAACATCCACGACATTTTGAACCTCAGAAAGATCACTTCCCAATTCAATGCAAGATTTTCCAAATGTAATAATAGCTGCAACCGATAAGGCTGCAGCTACTATTTTTGCCGTTTTTTTAAATGCATTTTTAATTTTATTGACTCCGGAATCAACCTGTCTGGTCGTTGTTCTTACTTCAGCTTGAACCCTCTGTAACTCCCGCCGCAGTGGTTCTGTCTGTGCACTAATTATTACCTGTAATCGTTCCAGTGTCATCCCTTCCATTTGTATTCATCACCACTTTTCTTTTTTGATTATGCCAAAAAGCAAAATCTTTCATTCTTTCCTTGTTTAATTCTACTTCTAAATTTTCACTATTTTTTTCATTTTTTGTTTCAATAAACAAGGATGGAAAAAAATCATGTAAAGATGTAAGTTTAATCTCATTTACACTCTTACCAAAACTTATGTCTACATTCGCCATAAGCAGCTCCACAATTTGTTTTGCAAGAACATTATTTAACAAAGCTTCCGTCTTAATCTTTTCTTCCTGCTGCCTTCTGTGACTTTCAATTATATCTATAACTTCTCCAAAACTATACTCAAAAAACTCATCTGGTGTATGCCCCGAATCCAGAAATACAGGATACAGTTCCTTTAGGAATTCTGTGATTGTCTCATAGGTTCCTACATTTTTTTCTTTGCTTCCATCATGGAGCTGTTCATCTCCTCTGCCACTTTTCGTGAGAAAAAACCAGAAACCGTATAAATCTCGCAAAACACCTCTGTAAAGAATTGCAATTGCGAACCTCCTTCATCAACATAATCATCGAAGAGCGATTCTACAAATGAATATTTAATTCCATGTTTCCAATCTTTCATCGCATAATAGGTTATATCTAACATGACTGATAATGCTGGAAGACCACTTTCCGAACCCATTAAATTAATTAAGTTTGTTTTATACTTTCTTTCAAGCTCTGCAACAGCTCCTGTCTTTAATTTTAAGCGATATTCCTCATCCCCCACCTTCCAATAGGCAAAAGTCTTTATAGTTTTATTAAATTCCTTAATTTCTGCTGTTTCAGTTTCATAATCATTTTTCTTTTTTGACATTTTATTTCCTCCTAGTATAATAATGGTGTAGTCAATCAAGACTACTTGTTTAATAAGTTTC
>CAJTXN010000007.1 GCA_910583605.1 uncultured Lachnospiraceae bacterium | reverse complement strand
TAAATGCGACATAGCTGCATAAAACACTGCAAATCCAACGAATCAATATCTTTTTAAAAAATGATATTTTCACCAAGGGGAAAGTCTGCCCTTTTTTAGAAGAAAAATATTTTTCATTTACCTATTGACATTTATTAGCTGGACTCCCTGTTATTTATTTGGATGTTCAATCATAACCGCATGGGCGATTCCCGGTACATTCTGCCCTTCATTAAAGCTGGTGGGTGACAGTAAAGCTCCGGTCGGAACAAATAACACTTTTTTCCAGATACCTTTCTTAATGTTGTTCAGAATATGACCGCATAAGACCGTTGCCGAACAGCCGCATCCACTGCCGCCTGCATGGGTATCCTGTTTTTCGGAATCAAAAATCTCTATTCCACAGTCCATATGATTATTGGTTATTTCAATTCCTTTTCTCTGCAGTAAATCAATCAGAATGGTTTGTCCCACATATCCAAGGTCTCCGGTAATGATCTTGTCATATTCCCCCGGCTCATAGCCAAAATCTATTAAATTCTGCTCAATAACATCTGCTGCCGCAGGCGCCATGCATGCTCCCATATTTTGCGAATCTTTACAGCCGTAATCCACAATTTTTCCGGTGGTGATTCCGGTAATTTTTCCTTTGATCATATTTTTTTCTGATTTATTCGTGGCATTTCCAATGACAACCGCACCACAGCCGGTTACCGTCCACGTAGCCGAATAAGGTCTCTGTGTACTGTATTCCAAAGGGAAACGAAAGGTCTTTTCCGCACTGGCATAATGACTGGAAGCCATTGCGATTACATTATTGGCATATCCTCCCGCCACTGTCATGGCTGCCAGACTGATTGCCTCGCCCATGGTAGAACAGGCGCCGTACAGACCAAACAGCGGAATTTCGAATTTAAGAATACCAAAAGTAGTGGCAATCAGTTGTCCCATCAGGTCCCCTGCAAAAATATACCGGAAATCCGTTTTTTTATATCCAGATTTTTCCAGAAGGACATCAATAGTTTTTTCCTGTAATGCCGACTCTGCTTCTTCCCATGTATCACACCCGAATAAACTGTCTTCTTCAATGTAGTCAAATGTATCTTTCAGCGGTCCTTCGCCCTCTTTGCTTCCGCATACGCATGCGCTTTCCAAAATATACGGCGGGGCGGCAAATTCAATACTCTGTGCCCCTTTCATCTGTCTTACACCCTTAATTATCTCAGACATATCAGTCCTCCTATATTTAATCTTGTCACCGAAATTTCTTCTAAACCCTAAAAAACTGTGGGTCATCCGGCCGGCTGCAATTTAAAATTTACCACCAGCTAAACATCTGACCTGCCCAGTATATGACACCTAAAATCCAGCTGCTGAAAATTCCATATAAAATTACCGGTCCGGCTATTGTAAATATTTTACATCCCAGTCCCATTACAAAACCTTCTGCCTTGAATTCAATGGCAGAGGCAGCAACGGAATTGGCAAACCCCGTAATCGGAACCAGAGCGCCGGCGCCGGCAAAGTTTCCGATTTTCGGATAAATATTTAATCCCGTCAGCAGTGCCGACAATGCGATAAGAATTAAAAGTGTCATGCTGTCGGCTGCCTTTTCTTCCACTCCGTAATGCTTAATAACATCACCGATTCCCTGACCCAATGTACAGATAAACCCACCAACAATAAATGCCCAACACATATTTTTAGGCAGACTCGTGGTCTTTGTTACCTGTTTCACATAATCATTGTATTCCTTTTCTCTTTCCTTTTTTGCTTCTTCTTTTTTTGATTCCTGCATAATTTTTTTCATTTATCACCGTCCTGAACGTGATATTGACCTCCATTCTTTCTTTTATCATTTATACCGTCCTACGATTTCAGAAGAAAAAATACAAAATATTGCCTGCAAACTTTCCGATTGCCACCGCCAGTATTACCATCCATAAATAATGACTGATTTCCAATCTGCGAAACGAAATACTGCTGACATCCAGCGCTTCCGCCAGGGACATGGCCAGACAGCCCACAAAAATCCCCATACATATGCCCATCAGCGTTATGAGCGGTATCCATACCACCGGTGTCACTGACTGCAGATTCATTCTCGGCTCATATATCACCACTGCATTTCCGATTATACTTCCGGCAATAATACAATTTTCATAATGTACTATCTTTTTGCTTGTACCGGTATGGTAAGCCACCCGTGTAACAACACCCACCGATGTAAGCAGCGCTGCCACTCCGCCTGCCACCAGTGTTCCGGAGGATATTCCGATGATAACCAGTATTATATATCTCAATATCATTCCGATTCACCGCTTTCACTCTTTTCATATTCGGTTACATCCTGCTGGTATTGCCACATTTTAATCTGCAGC
The DNA here is from genome assembly GCA_910583605.1 of uncultured Lachnospiraceae bacterium. Lineage (GTDB taxonomy): Bacteria > Bacillota > Clostridia > Lachnospirales > Lachnospiraceae > Bovifimicola. The sequence continues at coordinate 140,062 of CAJTXN010000007.1, read as the reverse complement.
GGAGTCGGATCATCCTTAATCTTCTTATTCCCAAAATGATTAAAGAAAACAATAATGCCGGACGAAACACCCAGGGCATAGGTGAATTCCAGTATTCCGTTTGACTCCGCCTCTTCTCCCAAAACAATCTGATAGAGCCGGTCAAACAAATCCGTGACAGCCACATCCTCGTTAAAAGACATGATTGCAAACGCGGCGCCAAACAAAACTATAAAAGATACAAGCAACACTTTTATTTTCTCAGGCAAGACAACTCATTCCCTTCTTAATCAAAGTTCCGTCTGTTATCGTCGTTGTGTCGGAATTCATATTATATATGAAATATGCGCATACCAGAACAATGCCAACGACTAAAAGAGCCAGCAGCCATTTTCCCATCTTATTCATATAATTGTTCCTTTCTCCGTAATATTGTTAATCTATTAAAACCCTCAGTTATATTTTTTTCTTTTTTATCACTATTATTCATAAATTATAAAAATAAGATTTATTTCGAAACAATAAAAAAAGAGCTGCTGCAAATGAAGCCGGCAGATTTTTCCATATCCCGCCTGTTTCAATTGCAACAGTCTCTTTTTTATTAATATTTAAAGCTGTTCATCCGTTTTATTTGTCTCATTTTCCAGATTCTCAATCAATGCATTTCCCACTTTGAACACACTTACCGATTCATCCAGTTCCTGTGAATTGGTTTGAAGCTGTTTCACTGCAGTATTCAGAATTTCCACTGCCTCTAACTGTTTTTCGGCATTTTTGCTTAATTCGGTAGAAGCGGCTTCCGTCTCATTGGATGTAGCCGAAATACTTGCAATGGCATCCAAAGTATCATTCTTGGCAGTCTCAATACCGTTCATATTGGAAGAAATGGTATCCAGATCCCTGGCAAGAGCACCTACATGATTTCTGATATCTTCAAATACCTTAACTGTAGTATTCAGTGCTTCCGCCTGATAATTTACAATGTCATCCGCACGTTCTGCAGTTTCAATCGTCTTTGTCATTCTGTCCTGAATCCGGATGATGATCTTGCCGATTTTCGTTCCGGCTTCTGCGGACTGCTCCGCCAGTTTTCTTATTTCATCAGATACCACTGCGAAGCCGCGGCCTGCTTCTCCCGCTCTTGCTGCTTCTATGGAAGCATTCAGGGATAACAGACTGGTTTCGTCTGCAATCTCATTAATTGTTCCGATGATGGAGTTAATGGCTTTGGATTCTTTTTCCAGTTCACTGATATCATTAATAATCGCCTTGGTGATTTCTGTTGTATCCTGTACTCTTTCACCCAGTTCCGTTACGATTATCATTCCGTTGTCAACCGTATCCTGCGTCTTCCCCGCTATCGTTTCAATCTCACTGGTTCTGTCGTAAACCACGGATATACGGTCTGCCAGATCCGACATCTGGTTCAGACAGCTTTCCGTATCCTCCGACTGTTGGATCAGACCTGCCTCAATATAACCGATGGCTTCCGTTATATCTCTGGTGGCCTTATATAAAACTTCGGAATTATCACTTACCTGATTTGCAGAATCATTTACCTGGGTACTGACTCTGGTCATTTTAACGATCAGGGATTTAATGCTGGAAATCATATTACTGATATTGCCGGATAATATCCGGAATTCATCTTTCCGTTTCACTTCTATGGTTCCTGTTAAATCACCTTCGGACGTCTGTTTCATAACCGCATTGACTTTATTTATGGTCTTGGCAATTCCCAGCGCCAGAACGGAACCGATAACAAATGCTATAATACAGCATGCGATAATCGTCACAATGGTATAGTTTCGTATTTCGTTTGCCTGCCGGATAATTACGGTCTTTGGTACCAGTGCACATACGATTCCGTCTCCTGTTTCCACTTTGTTATAAAGGAAAAGATATGACTGGCCTTTATAGTTAATATACTTATAACCGCCCTCTTCCTCATCAACAATATTCTGATAAAAACTCTGGGAACTGAATTCAAAATCATCGCTTCCGCTGATAACTTCCCGGCCGTCAGATGTAATAAATCCTTTAATACTGTTATCTCCTACCTTGGCATTGTCAAGAATTTCCTGAATAAAAGAAGTCTTTACATCAATAACAATATATCCAACCTGTTTATTCCGGCTGTCCAGCAGCTTCCGAAACAGGGATAACGTATAATCTTCTTCCTTAATCCCCAATACTTCGTCCAAAGCCGGATGTCTGCTGACCCAGCAAATGGAAGATTTATTTTCATCCATATATTTCTCTACATAGGCTCCCATTTCCGATTCGGCAAACGGGGTATAGGCATCCGTTCTCTTAACAATTCCCGTGTTGGTAATGACATTGTTCTGATTCTTACTGAATGCCAGAATATCAAGAATATACTTATCCGCAACCGCTTCATTTACAATTGTGGTTCTGGATTCAATTTCATAATCCGTACCGTATATTCCTCCGAAATGGGAATTGATCGTATCATTAACCGCAAGTCTGGTAGATGACAGCTCGATATTTTCAAACCCAAGTTCAAAGTATTCCTTTAACATATTAATACTGGTATATGTCAGTGATTCCGCATTTTTCTTCAGGCCTTGTTCCGATTTTCCGTATATTATGATTCCGACTATAATAAATAAACAAACCGGTAATAAAAATGCTGCAATCAGCTTTGACTGGATTCCCTGAAATCTTGCAACTTTCGTTAATATTCCCTGCGGAGCTTTTGATTTCCCGCCGGTCTTTGCCTTTTGCCTCTTTGGTTTTACCGGCTTTTCCTTTTTTACTCTCGGCTGTTTTACCGGTTTTTCCTTTTTTACCCTTGGCTGTTTTACCGGCTTTTCTTTTTTCACTCTTGGTTCTTTCACCGGTTTTTCCTTTTTCACTCTCGGCTGTTTTACCGGCTTTTCTTTTTTCACTCTCGGTTCTTTCACTGGTTTTTCCTTTTTCACCTTGGGTTCTTTCACCGGCTTTTCTTTTTTCATCTTTGGTTCACTCATCTGTCGTTCCCCCGGTTCTTCCGCCGTTTTCTCCTCATATCTGTCTTGTTTTAGTCCTGCTGATTCCGAATCTTTTTCCCCTGCTCTGTCCAGCACTCCGTCACCATCAATATTCATTATGCCACACCTGCTTTCGTTTCACCTAATGCATACCTATGGTTAATATTATACAATATCTCAAATATAAATGCCAATGTTTTCGTCATATTTTCATATTTTTTTGCAATTTTCGTCAATATATACCAAAACTAGTTTATTATGATATCATTTCTTTTCTCATCTTACATAGCAGCTTTTTTTCCAGTCTGGATACCTGTACCTGACTGATACCCAGCCGTTTTGCAACTTCCGTCTGGGTTTTATTCTGAAAATAACGTAAATTCAGCAGATTTTTTTCATTATCATCCAGTCCGGAAATCACCTGCTCCAGTAATAAATTATTTAAAATCTTTTCTGTCTGTTCTTCTCCCGCTTTTTCATTGGAAATCTTATCAATCAAATATACCTCGCTTCCGTCGCTCTGATAAACGGAACGGTAAATGGATTCCACTTCTGTCAGGGATTCCATGGCAACCACAATATCCTGAACCGGAATTTCCATCTTCCGGCTGATTTCTTCAATGGTCGGCTCCCTGCCAAGGCTTTGCGCCATTTCCAGTGAGGTTCGCCGGATTTTCCAGGAATTCTCCTTTACCGAACGGGATACTTTGATCATGCCGTCGTCTCTCATAAAACGTTTGATCTCTCCCATGATCAGCGGAACCGCATATGTAGAGAACTTAACTTCAAAAGCATTATCAAATTTATCGATTGCTTTGATCAGGCCTATACATCCGATCTGAAACAAATCCTCCTGCTCGTATCCCCTGTTTCCGAACCGCCGGACAATGCTCCATATCAATCCCATGTTTTCCTGCACCAGTCTGTCTCTGGCTTCCTTATCCCCTTTGTGTGCCAATTCAATCAGTGCAATATTTTCCATAGGCGTACCTCTCTACATCGGACTGCCTATTATTTTTTTCATTATAACAGTGGTTCCCTTATTTTTTTCAGAAATAACTTCCAGGTTGTCCATAAAGATTTCCATAAAAGAAAATCCCATTCCGGAGCGCTCTTCTTCCGGCCTTGTTGTAAACAATGGTTCTTTCGCCTGCTCTATATTTTCAATTCCGCAACCCTTATCCTGTATCTTTATCTCAACTTCATTGCCGGTTATTGTTGTTTCAATAATTATGGTACCTTCCCCGCCTTCATATCCGTGTATGACCGCATTGGTCACCGCCTCCGATACCGCAGTCTTGATGTCCTCGATTTCCTCCAGAACCGGGTCCAGCCTTGTACAAAATGCAGCTACAGCTACTCTGGCAAAGGACTCATTTTCCGAACAACTGTCAATTTCCAGATACATTCTGTTGCTCTTTATCATATTCATAACCTCCTTATTTTCAGCCTCCATGTTTTCTTTACATTCCATCAGCATTCTTCCGCTCCCCTTTCATTAGAAATTGTTTCAACTGCAGAATCCAAATCACTATACTGCATGGTAATCTTATTTAAACCGGAATACAGCAATATCTTCCGAATACTGTTTCCGGCATTTATAATCCCTATCTTTCCGCCGACTCCTTTAATCAGCTTGTACCTTCCCATGATCACACCGATTCCCGAACTGTCCATAAATGCGGTTCCGGCAAAATCAAATATAATATTATGTATGTTATTGTGATAAATGATATCATCCGCCTGTTCCCGGATAAATGCGGAATTATGATGATCCAGCTCCCCGTTTACATGAATTACTAAAATATCCTTATTAATTTCAAATTCTGAAATCCCTTCCTGTTTCCTTACCATTACCTATCTCTCCTTTCTTTTTCCCCGGACGCCTGCAATACCTGCTTTCCAACTTTCCCTTATACAAAAAGATAACCGTGACCGGTTATCTTTTCCTTCGTATCCAGTGTATCTTTTCTGTTTTTATTTTGCAGTGATCAGATGAATGTATGCCTGTGCCTTCTCCGTTGCCTGCGGATTAATATTCTCTGTTTTTGCAAAAACATTCTCTGCCAGATCTGCAAGTGATAACAAAGCTTTCTCCTTATATGAACCTGCCGTATCCGGACTTTGGGATAATGCCAGTTCATACTGTTTTTCGTAAGCGGAACCCAGCTTATCAATGGCATCCAGATAATTTATCTGCATAAAATCATAATTAAAGCACAGCTGCAGATTATCTATGACGGTCTGCCAGTTTTCCACCGTTCCCGCCGAATAATAAGCGTTTCTTCCATTCTCATAATAAGCCGATGCCGCCTGTTTATAAGCCTCAGGTTTTAAAGAATTAAATAATGTCTTAAATGCTTCCGAGCGTTCCCCGTTCTTAATGGAATTCAGACTGACAGCACAATTTATATAATCTGTACTATTATAATATGTAACCGCTGTCAGCAGAAAATTATAATCATTGATTATTTCATTATTTTCATTTCCTTTATTTGCCAGCTGACCGGATAAATTTTCTTTTTCGCCTTCCAGAGCCTGAATACTTGTCTGTAAATCCGATTTTTCATTGTTCAATATATCAATTTGGGAATTCAGTTTCAATACTTCTTTATTATGTTCCGCATTCAATGATTTTTCCTTGGCCGGAATCAGCAGGAAAAATGTCATTGCAACACCTACCACAAGTCCGATCATTACATTAATTACCGTCATAAAGCCGGAATTGGATTCCTTGTAACCGGATTTCTGCGGAGTTATAACATCATATCCGCTTAAGAATTCCTTTTCTGACTGCGGTCTGCCTCCATCCCCCGTAAAAACCTTTCTTTCCCGGACAGGCTTTTCTCTGTCCGCATTGTTTTTGATGCCAAGTTCGTTTTCCAATGCTTTTAAATATTTTTTTGCCAGCGGATGATTGGTGTCTATCTTCAAGGCTTTCATAAGCGGTTTTCTGGCTTTTTCAAACTCGCCTTTTTTCATATATAATAAAGCCAGCAGCAAATGTCCCTTTACCATATTCGGTGTGCTGTTCAGAACCTTTTTCAACTGAATGACGGCCACGTCGTCATTTCCCTGTTTGGCATATCCCAGTGCCAGATTATATTTTTTAATCGTCTGATTTATGGTATCCAGCCGCACGGGATTGGACTGCAGCCGGCGGATATAATCGTCTGCCAGATTTTTCTCCGGCTGGAGATTCTTGCTTATGACCCATTCCGACAATGCCTGAACGGCTTCTCCCATTTCATAATATACCAGTCCCAGCAGATTTCTGGCATTGGTATTTCTTTTGTCAAACCGGACGCTTCTTCTTAACAGTTCACAGGCGCCGGTCAGATCGCGAATCTGAGCTTTTGCCAGCCCCATATTATAATATGCGTTGGAAAGTCTGACCACTTTCTTATATACTGCCACATCTGCTCCACAGCTGTTGCAAAAATTGTTTTCCGAGAGCGTACTGTTACATCTATAGCATTTCATCCGAACTCCTCTTTCTATAATAAATATTTAATCAAAGCTCATTTGTTTCTCTTTTAGTTATTTTCTTTCATTTCCTTCATCATTTCAAGCACTACATCCGTAATGTCTTTTATATTATTATTATAAATCGCATCTTCCGTTTCATCCACTTCCAGACTGGGATGAAATTTCTTTATTTCTTCATCATAGTTTAACATGGTGATACCTCCTGTTTCAATTCACCGATCAGATAAAGAGAACCGACGCAAAACAGTACATCCCGTTCCTCTCTGTCCCGGACTGCCTGCGCAAATGCTTTCCTTACATCGGGCACAACTTTTAATTCTGCAGTTACATTATGTTTTGAAAAATCCCGTAACATTTCATTTTCATCCAATCCCCTGTCAGAATCTATCCTGGTTACATAAATACGGCTGACATCCGTGTCGCAGAGCCGTCTTATCATATAATCATAATCTTTATCTTTCACAACCGAAAATAATATGTATTTTCTGCCTTCACACGGGTATTCCCGAAATGCATGTATAAATTCATCAATTCCGGGACCGTTATGCGCGCCGTCAAAAATAATTCCGGGCGCCGCCTCTTCCATTCTGCCTTCCCATCTTGTTCCGGCGATACCGTCATGAATGCTTTCACGGTTTTCTTTTATATCTTCCAGCATTTCCGCTGCCCGCAATGCAAGCATGGCATTCTGCACCTGATATTCTGCCGGAAAGGGCACGGTAAAAGCACTCTTTAAATAATACCCACAAAGAGAATAAAAATCAACACCTTTATGAGTTTTTTTAATTATTTTATAATCTTTTTTCGACACTTTTACCGCTAAACTGTCATTCAGCTTCGCATGCTTTTCAATGACTGCTGCCGATGCTTTATCTTCTCCCCAGTATATCACCGGAACTTTCGGTTTTATTATCCCCGCTTTTTCCGATGCAATTTCTTCAATGGTATCTCCCAGATATTCCATATGATCCATTCCTACGGAAGTAATCGCTGTTAAATAAGGTTTCCGAAATACATTGGTAGCATCCAGCCTGCCGCCAAGACCGGTTTCCAGCAGAATATATTCCACATTCTTCCTGTCAAACACGTACATCCCCATTCCCAACAGAAACTCAAAATAAGAGGGATGTGCCAATCCCTCTTTTGTCATCCGCTCCACGGTATGTTTCACCTGTTCAAATGCATCCAGAAACAGAGCATCTGATATAACCTCATTATTTATCCGAATCCTTTCATTGTGTCTGAGCAGATGAGGGGAGGTAAATAATCCGGTCTGTTTCCCGCTTTTCACCAGTATATTCGATAAAAAAGCGCAGACACTGCCTTTGCCGTTGGTACCGGCTACATGGATGATCTTAAACTTTGGTGTGTCGGTTTCATCGGTTTTTATCCCTAATTTTCTTAAAAAACCGGCAGTATGAATATGATCATTCTTGGCTGTAAACTTTGGTATGCTTTCTATATATGCAACTGCTTCATTGTAAGTATACATAACCGGATAAATCCTTTCTTTTCTATTTTTAGATTAGACGATTGCGAAACTCATCCTTTTATTAAAATCCGAAAAATAAGATACCCGGAATGTTTTCATTCACCCCGGGTATCCCAGCATAAATATTTTCCTGCTATTTCTGCAAATGTGCCAGCTGTTCTCTGACCTGCTTCATCATCTGCGTATACTTTGCCTGTTTCTCTTTCTCTTCTTCTATTTTTGCTGCCGGAGCTTTACTTACAAATTTCTCGTTGGACAACATTCCCTCCACACGGGCAAGCTCCTTTGTCAGCTTTTCCTCTTCCTTCTTCAGGCGCTCTATTTCTTTGTCAATATCCACTAACTCTGCAAACGGCATATAGATATTGGCATGTTCGATCACCGCAGAAACCGCATCCTCCGCAATTCCGCTCTTATCTTTCTGAATCTTTACTTCGCCGGCATAGGACAGCGTCTGGAAAAATACCCTGCCGTCTTCAAATATATTTGCTACTTTTTCATTTTCGGTAACAATATATACCTGTGCTTTTCTGGACGGAGGAACATTCATTCCGGCTCTTACGTTTCTGATATTTCTGACAGCCGTCTTAATGATCTCCACCGACTCTTCCTCTCCGGCAAAGTTTAATTCTTCTTTATATTCCGGCCATTTTTCAATCATAATGGTTTCTGCATTATCGTTCAGTGTACAATAAATTTCTTCTGTTACAAACGGCATATACGGATGAAGAAGTTTCAGTGAAATCTCAAGAACAGTCTTTAAGGTATATAAAGCTGCTTCCTTTGTGTTATTGTCTTCACCGTACAATCTCGGTTTTACCATTTCTATATACCAGTCGCAGAATTCTTCCCAGATAAAATTGTATAATTTATCCGCTGCCACACCCAATTCATATTTTTCTATATTTTCGGTTACTTCTTTTACCAGAGTATTGGCCTTTGATAAAATCCATTTATCCGCATTGGTGAGCGCTGACTGCTCTACTTCCGGAATACCCTCTTCCGGCATATTCATCATAATAAACCGGGATGCATTCCAGACTTTATTTGCAAAATTACGGCTTGCCTCCACTCTTTCATAGTAGAAACGCATATCATTTCCCGGAGCATTTCCGGTTATCAATGTGAATCTCAATGCATCCGCACCGTATTTTTCTATCACTTCCAACGGGTCAATGCCGTTTCCAAGAGATTTACTCATTTTTCTGCCCTGGGAATCCCGTACCAGTCCATGAATCAATACCGTATGGAACGGAACTTTTCCTACATGCTCCAGTCCGGAAAATACCATTCGGATTACCCAGAAGAAAATAATATCATATCCGGTTACCAATGTACTGGTAGGATAGAAATAATCCAGTTCTTCCGTCTTATCCGGCCATCCAAGGGTGGAAAACGGCCATAATGCGGAACTGAACCAGGTATCCAGCGTATCCGGATCCTGACGCATTTTCTTACCGCATTTCGGACAAAGCGCCTCCTGCTCCTTTGTCACTGCCATTTCTCCGCAGTCGTCGCAATAGAATGCCGGAATCCTGTGTCCCCACCAAAGCTGTCTGGAAATACACCAGTCACGGATTCCCTCTAACCAGTGAAAATAAGTTTTGTCAAAATGAGGCGGGATAAACTGGGTATCTCCGTTTTTAACCGCTTCAATCGCCGGTTTCGCCAACGGCTCCATCTTTACGAACCACTGTTTTGATACTCTTGGCTCAACGGTGGTCTTACACCTGTAACAGGTTCCTACATTGTGGCTGTAATCTTCTACTTTTACCAGTGCGCCTTCTGCTTCCAAATCGGCAACAATGGCTTTTCTCGCTTCATACCGGTCCATTCCCGCATACTTCGGATAGTCCTCTACAATCTTTGCATCCTCTGTCATTACATTGATAATTTCAAGATCATGGCGCAGACCCACTTCAAAGTCATTAGGGTCGTGGGCCGGCGTAATTTTTACAACACCGGTTCCGAATTCCATTTCTACATAATCATCGGCAATAATTGGTATTTCCCTGTGTACAATCGGAAGTATCACCGTTTTTCCGATCATATCCTTATATCTGTCATCTTTCGGATTCACTGCAACTGCCGTATCTCCCAATAAGGTTTCCGGTCTGGTTGTTGCCAGATTGATATCCCCGCTTCCATCGGAGAGCGGATATCGTAAATGCCAGAAATGTCCCGCCTGATCTTCATAATTTACTTCTGCATCGGATATGGATGTCAGACATTTTGGACACCAGTTGATGATTCTTTCGCCTCTGTAGATCAGTCCTTTGTTATACAGATTTATAAACACTTCTTTCACTGCTTTATTGCAGCCCTCGTCCATAGTAAACCGTTCCCGGTCCCAGTCGCAGGAGGAACCGATTTTTTTAAGCTGTGCAACGATTCTGCCGCCGTATTGCTTTTTCCATTCCCAGGCTCTATCCAAAAATTTCTCTCTTCCCAGGTCTTCTTTGGTAACGCCTTCCTCCCGCATTTTTTCTACGATTTTAGCTTCCGTGGCTATGGAGGCGTGGTCGGTTCCCGGAACCCACAGCGCTTCATATCCCTGCATACGTTTGGTCCGGATCAGAATATCCTGAATGGTATTGTCCAGTGCATGTCCCATATGAAGTTGTCCAGTAATATTTGGAGGCGGCATTACAATCGTAAAAGGTTTCTTACTTCTGTCCACCTCTGCATGAAAATATTTATTATTTTCCCATTTGTCATATAATCGCTGCTCTATGTCGGCAGGATTGTAATTTTTTTCTAATTCTTTTGCCATAATGATTTTCCTTTCTATTTCTAAAATTTTACAACAAAAAACCCTTTTTCCTAATCGTTTGGAAAAAGGGCGTAATATCAGAAACGGTCTACGCGGTACCACCTTTATTCACGGTACAACAGCATTTCAATATCAAAAATACTTTGTGTATCGCATCTCTTCTTATCCTGTAACGGGGACGATTCCGTTGCTGCTTACTTTGGTTCGGCAGCAATGCTCCAAAGCTACCTTCAAAAGACACTGCCCGGCAAGACCTTTCAGCCTGTGAGTCCCGCTCTCTTTTGGGATTATCTTTTTACTCCTCTTTATCATTGCATTTGAATATTTAACTGGTATTTATAATAAGCGGTACGGGGGGATTTGTCAAGGGAAAACAACAGATTTTCCAGCCGGACGCCGGGGAGAAAATCTCCGGACACAAACCTGCTCTTCTGCTGTTTGCTGGTATCTTTTAACGTATCGTCCCCAGCTCATACCCCATCCCCCGTACTGCATCTATAAATTCTCCCAATATATCCGCATTCGTCTTTGAATCCACATGCAGCAGATATATGGCTCCCGGATGTACTCTGTCTTTTAATTTCTGAAGAGCGTATCCGGGCTCCGGCTGGTCATTTTCATCATAATCTTTATAGGCAAAACTCCAGAATACGGAACGGTATCCCATCTGTTGCATCAAAGCCAGGGACTGGGTACTGTATGTTCCCTGGGGATACCGGAACAAGTCCATTTCATATCCGTATTTCTGAAGCAGACAGTCATGTACGGTCTTTACTTCATTAATCTGCTCATCTATGGACAATGAAAACATTCCGGCTGCCGGATGAGTCACACTGTGGTTTCCGATGGTATGCCCCTCCTGAACCATACGAAGAATGATATCCGGATTATTTTCAACAAAGGGCATAGTCACAAAAAATGTAATCTTTACCTGTTTTTCTTTTAACGTGTCTAAAATCTGTGTCATATAGGTGGAAGAACTTCCGCAGTCCATGGTTATATAAAGTTTATTTTCCTGCGGCATAATGAAATAAGCGCCATATTCTCCATTTCTTTCCTGAGCGGTAATCGCATAAACCGGACGGTTATATTCATCAAATGTGGTTCCCTGTCCCCAGTTTGTCCCTTCATTGGAAAATTGGGAAAGATACTCTTGATTCACCTGAAAACGATCCGATTCTGCAACAGAACCGGTCGTAGTTTCGGGTTCCGTTGTCGGTTCCGGCGCAACGGTTTCTTCCGGTATGACGGAACTCTGCTCTTCCGATGCGGTATCCGGAATTGTAGTGGTCTGTACCTCTTTCCTGCTCTGAATCTCCGGCTTTTCAGCGGCTTCTTTCTTTTTACCGCAGCCGGATAAAATAAGGGCTGACAAAGTTAATAAACCGAAAACTGCCAGACTTTTTCTAAGTATTTTAATGTTTCTTTTCATCACAACGGCTCCCTTTTTGTATATTTTTTATATGTCATATGCATCCATGACTGCCATCAGTTCTCTGGCATGTTCTTTATCTCCCAGTATCAGCATCTTGATTTCTTCCTTGGCTTTCAGTATTGTATTATTGTTATAATCCAGAGAGGTCTTTAATTTATGCCTTCTCTTATTCAGACTTGTTTTAATCTCTTCCATTTCCCGCCTGTCCACAATGGCATATGCCTGACTTACCCAGACATTGCTGTCCCGGATATCCATCTGCTTCAGTAATGCCACCAGACTTTCTTCTGCTTCAATCAGACGATTGGATGCTTTATTATAAACTTCATGTTCTTTCTGCAGTTTTAAATATACGGACCATAATTTATTTAACTGATAAGCGCTTTTCACACCATGTTTTTCATATGCATATTCCAGACGGCTTACCACATTCACATATTTAATCTTTACTTTGTTTAATAACGTGATGGCTTTGTTCAGCCTTGCCTCAGCCAGTTTCAGTTCATACACGGTTTTATTATACATTCCGAATATAATTCCGATAAATACTGCGGCAATGGCTACCAGACCATACATAAACATGCTCACGTCTGCACCGTATCCAATTCCCAGAACCAGAAGAAATAGAAACGCTGCAGCAAATGCCGCAATTCCGATTTTGGATGTGCCGTTGATAATATACAGACGGTTCTTCATCACTTTCTTTTCAAAAATCAGTGCTGCCCGCTCCCCTTCCAGATACCGCATATCTGTTTTAACGGTTTCACAATATTTCTCATCATCCGCAATATTTTTCAATATATCCCTGATGTCGTCCTCACATTCCCGCATGTGACTGTATTGCTGATTGGTAAGTTTCGACATGGAACGTCCGAAATCTTTCCTGTCTTTTTCCAGAACAACCACCTTTTTGGCATAGCCCAAAAGCTGTTCCTTCTGGGGGTCCGGCATATTTTCAATCAAATGAATATCATTCAGATAATGATTCACTGCCTGGTATTCTATCTTTAACTCATCAATACGTTTCCCTGCCGTTACAATCCGGTCACAGCAGTTTTCAATATAATCCTTTTTCTGGTCCGTGGTTTTAACCTCCGGCTTTTCAATTGCCATTGATGACTGAAGCTCACTGCTGTCGGGAATTACTACCGTTTCATTTTCTACGTCTTCTCCCCGGGCTGCTTGAGAATCCGGCTGCCTTGCTTCCTGTCTGCCGTCAGCGCCGTTTTTCTCCCGAAGCTGTTCCAGATAATCCGTATTAAACTTATCTTTCTTTAAACGTCTTTTTGACTTTTTATTTCCAAACATGAATCATTATCCTTTCAAATCTGTTTCCGATACTCCTGTTTCCATTCGTCTACCACCTGATGGATTCCTTCATAAAAATCATCCAGATTTCTGCATCCGTCATAGGTTATAACTTTTTCCAGATATTCATACTCTTTTGTCAGCTCACACTTGATTGCCGATTCCTTCAAGTCGTCAATGCACTGGGTGATCATCTCTTCTTCCAATGTTAATGTACCCAGTTCCGCCGCAATTTTTCCCAGCAGTTCCTCTTTTGTCTCACCCTGATAATCCATGCCCAGCAGCAGTGCATGAATAAGTGCCCTGCCGGATTCCCGGTCGGGATATAATATATAAGCTTTTTTAAAATCTTCCGCAGCCTCGGCAAAATAAAACATCCGGACTTTTATCTTTCCAAGCCCCAGATAAATGCTTCCATAAAATTCATCATGTTCCTGACTGCCCGTCATCAGCACCGGCTGCCCCTTTTCACTCAATATATTATTATAAATCTCATTGGCGCCGGCCAGTTTTCCGCCCTGATATAATAATTCCGCCCGGACCTTCATTCTTTCCTTCAGGCTCTTGCTTCCGATTATATCCAGATTTTTCTGAAGTTGTTTTAACTCATCTTCCTCATAATACTGAGACTCCCTGACAACCAGCATTACCAGATCCGAAAATGAATTTTTCAGTTCCATGGAATGTTTCAGTTTTGCAGCCAGCCCGGGTAATTCCAGTCCCGTCCGGATATACTCTGTCAGTCTCTCATTAAAAAATCCGGTGTCCACAAAAAAAACCGTATGATACAAATAATATGCCAGTTCTTCAACAGAATATATATTTAACTCCATATCTTCTATATGATATGGTATTTTTGCCTGCGGACTGCACAATCGTATGCCCTGCATATACATTCCTCCTACAGATAATCTTCTATGTTCAGCACCTGCTTCAGCGTTTTCCCTGAAGCCGGAAAAAACTCTCCAAATCCTTTATCGGTAATCACGATCATACACTGTCTGTCATTTTTATAAGACAAAGCAATTTCCAATCGTGTATTTTTATTTGGCCGCTCCGGAAACTCTTCCAGATCAAATATCAGCTCTCTTTTTACTTTATTTATCGAAGATGATACGGAAAAAATAATCTTCCGGGTGTTATCCGGAATACATTCAATTCTGGCTCCTGCCTCATACCAGTTTGTTCCTGCTCCCGACAGCAGAAGCGGTAGTTCCCTGCCGTTGCGGATTACGTTTAACTCAATATTGATCAGGGTTCTTCCGGAACAGACAAACTGATACTTTCCAGCTTCTCCCAAACCAAACATATCCATGGATGCATACCCGGCGCCCTTGACAAAAAGATTATATCCCTGAAATACCCGGTGTTTATTACACAGAACATTAACGGATTCCTCCATCCATGTTTCATAAAATCCGCATCCGGTAAGATAAATGGTTGAAACAATATGTCTTGAACAAACCTCCCTGACAATTTCGGCAAACCTCTGGTCCGCCTTAAGTCTTCCTTCCCTTGTCTCAAGCAGCCCATATCCGATTTCACCGGAATAATCTTTTTCCTCAATGATTATGGGCTGGGGGGTTCTGGCCCGGACCAGATTTAATTTCCGCATGGTAAAACGGGTTTTTGTAAAATCAAAAACCAATACGTCATTGATCCATAATTCTTTTTTCTGAAAAATATTATAGTAGATAAAACTCTCCGAATGGCCGACGACCCGCACATCTTCCCTGGCAATTCCAAGTTTCTCCATGGCCGTATGAATAACGGCAACCAGCAGACGGTCAGGATACTCTAAAGTAAAAACCACTTTATCCGGCCGGTTTGTATGACAGTGTCCGGATACCAGTTCAAACAGCCGGAGGATATAAATTTCCAGCAGTTGTTTTCCGCTGTATTTCTGTTCCCCAATCTCTGCATTCTCTTCTTTCAGTGTCATATGAATCAGCGATGAAACTCCCTCTGCTTCCTGACGTTTCATATGAAGTTCCGCAATATCGCCAATACACCATTCATCGGAATGACTCCGTTTTGCCGCCACCGTGGGAATCAGATATTTTTGCTCACCGGGAATCGTACTGAGAGATTCCGGTTCAGTCATGGTACCGGTAAAATAACTAATCTGACTGTAATCGTCACACAAATCGACTGCTACCGATATTCTATTGTTTCCTGACTGTTTTTCCATAGCCGCTTCTGCCTTTCTTTGCCTATATAAATCTAAAATAATTGTTCTGTTAAGGATTTCGTCACATAATATTTTTTTATCAAATCCTGAACCGTTGATTCTTCCTTAAGCTCCATACATTCCAGTATATCGTTGAGCATTCCGAATCTGGTGCATCCAACTTCCACCTGTCTGTCATCCAGGGTATAACGTCTGCTCTCCGTATGTGCTTTCTGTTCCCCTGAATCTTCTGTTATATAATATTTTACATTCTCTCCATAAAATAATGTAAATGCTTTTGTATACAGCCCGTGAAACGGCTGTTCCATTTCCTCGCTCACAAATTCCCGGCCGGATAGTTCTTCCGTCCCGCTGTCCTGTTCCAATATATAATTAATTAATACTTTGTCCTGGGGTTCCGTCCGGTATTCAATAATAAACTTGTCCAGAATTGTTCCTGACAGCGGAAAATACTCGTTAAACTTTTTATAAAAATTAAATATGATTCGGTCCTTCTCCAATGCCGCCAGCCCGTTCCGGCATATGTTTACCGACCTTTCCGTCAGACTGTTTTTTGCCGCACAATATTTTAAATAAGCACATTTGCAGACATTATGCAGATTGTCATTTACGCTCATCTCTTCTTCCAGCTGAAGAAAGAACATTTCATCAACCGGTTTTTCTTTTACAAAATATTCAAAGGACATAAAAAAGAAATATGCCTGTTTCAGTATTGGCAACGCCGCTTTTTTATAATAGGACTCAAAAATCGTGACAATGCTTCCCAAATGGGTTCTTGTAAACAGCATCTGGGCAATCATCCGTTCCTCCAGTTCCCTGGTATCATTGCCGTATTCCTTTGCCACCCGCCACAATTCCATCATTTCCCTGGTGGTCCCGTTAAAATAGCTGACCAGATATTCCAGCACGATTTCATTATATTTCCCATGCCGGAACGAATATACGCAATACTTCAGCATCTCCCCGTCTTCCCTGTTTTCATATGTATGAAGGGTTCTGGAACAGAACTTCAGCAGACGTCTTGCATCAATGTCACAAAGGCCGTATTCTTTCAGTACGTCTGCCGTTTTATCATACAGCCCGCGCATAATCATCAGTTCCAGTACTTTATTCCGAATCCCCCGCCCCAGTTTTGCCATATCCATCTGCAGAAGATATTCATCCAAATCTTCTCCGTCATAGCGGCTGAAGTAAAATTCCACAACATCACTCATGATCCCGTCATGGTATTCCGGCCGGAACTGTTCATGTTTCAATACATTGCGGAATACGGTTATTCCTTTTGGTATACTCTTATGATATTTTAATGACTGTTCACATAATTCCGCCATAAGATAAATATTATCTGCATTTTTTTCATAGGAAATCTCTGATAATTCCCTGTTATCATACAATTTTTCCACAGAATATTCGATGGTTTTCAGATATCGGTTTCCGCTGCGGTCCGCAAACATAATAATCGCATCTTCCGTAAATATGTTCACATAAGCTGTACCGTTCTGAATCCGGTAATGTTTCTCCCCTTTGATTTCCTTATGGATTATGATAACTTCCGTCATATTCCTGTTTTTACATGTTATTTTCCATGTATTCAGGACAGGTATCAATGCTTTGACATTTTCCCCTGTTATATGCTGGGGGGTCAGAATGTCGGCATAGATTTCGGCCAAATAGGAATCCGTTTCCCTGTTTCTTAATTTTTCCAATGCAAATCGTTCGATTGTACGCTGATAGTTTTTATAAACATTCGGCAGTTTCTCTTTATTCTTAATGATCAGATGATAAAAAAACGCCTCCCTGTCATACAACAGATTCCCATTATAAACATAGTACATCAGTACCGTATTCGGAATGGTTCCCTCATAATCCTCCGGCATGGAAAAAACATAATATTCCAACAGCCTCGTAACCTTTAAATCCGCCGCAATTCCCAGGGCATACCACTTAAAATACCGGGTATCCGTTTTATTTCCGCGAATCAGCATACTTAACAGTGCATTCAGTATGACTTTATTTTCAAACTTATCATATAATCCGGCCAGTACCCGAAAAAGCAAGGGACGAAATCCTTTTTCCAACAGAGCCAGTTCCGATATCTGTACCGCAAGTTTTAATTCGATTGCTTCATAACGGTTTCCAAATGCCAGTACCTGCAGTTCAAATCCGTTAATTACCCTCAGCAGCGCCGGCTGCTTATTAAAAACATATAACGCTTCATAATACATCAACGGACTTTTGCAGCCCAGTTTAAACTGCTCTTTAATCCTGGCAATCTTCAGGCTTTTATTATTTTCAAAACTGCTGTCCATAAAAAGCAGCAGCCACAGCAGCTTCCATGCATCATAACCGTTCTCATAATATTTCTTAATGATATCCAGTGCATTGCGGGTATGCTCCGGTTCCCGCCTTTGTAATGTTCTGACATATAAATAATAGCAGTATAATTCGATATGTTCCTCCCGCCGGTCCAATATCTCTTCTGCCACACTATCCAGCAGCCATGCCGCTTCCTCATCTCTTTTTCCCGAGAGGCAGATCTGGGCCTGCAGAAGCTTATAAAACGGATTGCTGTCATCAAATCCCCTTGCGCGCTCTATTAATTGCAGGGATTCCTCCGCCCAGTTTTCCAGACTGTTATTATGCATCCGGAAATCCAGATATTTCCGGGTCAGACTGCTGATACACCGGTTAATTTCCCCATGCGCCGTATCCCGGTCTTTTATGTTGTCAACAACTATCACACACTCTGTGGCTTCGGAAGCCGTGCGAAACGTTATTTTTCCGTAATTCATGCCGTCATGGAGTCTGTCAATATTGATCAGATAACTGAATTCATATGTATTTCCTGCAAAATCCTCACTGGTGATCACGGACCGGCAGTCCGTAATAAACTCTCCTTCCACCTCAACCTCTATTTTCTGATATCCCCATGTATTTCTGGTAAGAAGCAATATATCCCCATAGGATTCGGTCAGGGAATCGTATTCCCGTCTGGTATCGGATACCGAAAAAGTCATCGGCTGTTTTTTACTGATTCCGATCATAAATTCTTCCAGCGCCCTCTTTTTATCGGTGCCCTGTACCAGACCCTCATACATACTTCCGGTACTGATATCATTTCCTAAAAATACCTCTTTGAATTCCGGCGAAAGGAATAATTTTAACGCTTCCTCATATTCCTGCTTTACCAGATTTACAAAATGAAACAGATTGGAGATTTCTCCGATAGATGCAGGTAAACTTTTAGCCGTCACATGAATCTTAACCGGAAGAAAAATTTCCCCGCAGTTACTGACGATATTAATCCTTCCTTCTAAAATATCTTCCGGTTCACAAAACCGGGCAGATACTTCATACCGGATGGTACACCGGTCTCCGATAAACTGATCATCCGTAATCACAATACCGTCATGGGTAGAATATACAATTCCTTTCATCTCAAATCCATTACCCGTAAATACATCAAAAGAACCAGTAATCTTTCTGCCTGCTTCCACGGATAGCTCAATGGCGTTCACAGACGTTTCAATTACTGGTATGCTGTAGTCCAAAATTCCTCTTGATAACTTGCCAATCAGTTCTTTCAACGGTATACCTCATTTCATTTCACATATGTACATGATCTTCTGTCATTTATTGTATCATATTTCACTAAAATGTACAAGGTTGCCGATGGATTGTATAGCGGCTGAACGGACGCTTTTACCGGAATTGACGATCTATTTCCAAATGGAATAAGTGAAAATGAAACAAATCTCCCTTTTCAACACATTCCACAGCGTGGTACACATCAAAAAAAGTTATTTCATTTAATGATTTGGCAACAGTGGTACCTCCGGTTCCCTGTGCCACCTCAATCAAACCTGCCCCTTTTAGCTGACCCAGAATCTTCCGGATAATGACAGGGTTCACATTGGTGCTTCCTGCGAGAAAATCACTGGTTACTTTATACTCACTTCCGAACGTGTCTATACAGGCAAAGATGTGAATTGCCAGTGTAAACCGACTTGAAATCTGCATATTAATCTACCACCTTTCCACTTTATTTTATCCCGCCCCCTCTGTTATGAAAATTCTTCAGCGGTTTTCCACAAAGAACTTATACTCCCTGATTTCATCCGGCAGATACTGTTGTTCCACATAATGTCCTTCATAATCATGGGGATATTTGTACCCGGTCCCGCGCCCCAGTTTTGCAGCACCTTTATAATGGCTGTCTTTTAAATAAGGCGGTATCTGATAGGGCGGATGGGTTCTTACAAAGTCCATTGCCGCATTTATGGCATCATGGGCCGAATTATCTTTCGGCGCCCGTGCGATATAAAGCGCCGCTTCCGCCAGCGGTATTCTGGCCTCCGGCATACCCAGCCAGTGGGCGGCCTGAGCGGCTGAAACAGCTACGGTCAGAGCCTTGGGGTCTGCCAGTCCCACGTCTTCCGCAGCACAGATCATAATGCGTCTTGCAATAAACGTTACGCTTTCACCTGCCTCCAGCATTCTGGCCAGATAATATACGGCGGCATCCGGGTCCGAGCCGCGCATGCTCTTGATAAAAGCCGATATGGTGTCATAATGGTTATCTCCGTTTTTATCATAACGCAGATTTCTTTTTTGAATACATTCCTGTGCTGCCTGAACGGTAATATGAATTTTCCCGTCGCTTAACCGCCGGGTGGTCAGTATGGCCAGTTCCAATGCATTCAGTGCGGTTCTCGCATCGCCGCTTGCTGCATCGGCCAGAAACTCCAATGCCTCGTCTTCTATTTCCGCCGAATAGGCTCCCATTCCTTTTACTTCATCCCGAATCGCCCGGAGCAGAAGTGTCCGGATATCTTCTTCCGTTAATGCTTTCAGTTCAAATATGGTAGAGCGGGAAATCAGCGCACTGTTGACCTCAAAATAAGGATTCTCCGTGGTTGCGCCGATTAATATTACCGTACCGTCTTCCACAAAAGGCAGAAGATAATCCTGCTGTCCCTTATTAAACCGGTGAATCTCGTCCACAAATAAAATTGTTTTTTTTCCATACATTCCCAGATTGTCCTTCGCTTTATTTACAACTTCCTCCATGTCCTTCTTGCCGGCAGAGGTTGCATTAATCTGCCTGAAATCCGCATGGGTGGTATTGGCAATCACTTTTGCCAGCGTAGTCTTTCCGGTTCCCGGCGGGCCGTAAAAAATCACGGAACTTAATTTGTCCGCTTTAATTGCCCTGTAAAGCAGGGTATTTTCCCCAATAATATGCTTCTGACCCACTATCTCCTCCAGCCGCTCCGGCCTTAACCGGGCAGCCAGCGGTGATGTATTGTCACGGTTTGTCTCTCTCATATATTCAAATAAATCCATTGGTCTGTCTTTATCCACGGAACGCTCCGGGGTCTTCCTTTCTTTATTTCTTTTCGGCATACTGCCGGAAAATCACTCCGAATCTAATTTTATCACATGGCAATATAAATATCTATTATTCAATACATTATTAATATTATTTTAAAATAAATCTATTGTTCCAAACGCATTTTTATGGTAAAATGTAAGCGTTATTATCGATTTCATTTTATGGTGAAATAAAATCCGTATAGAAAAAACGGATTTCATTTTATGATAAAATGAAATCTGATTTTATATCTATAGCGAAGGGGGTTTTCCATTGACAGAAAACAACTACTCAAAAATTACACCTGAAATTACTGCACTTTCACAATTATGTGTAGAAAACAGTTCTATTGACCCGACACTTTATGGAAAATACGAGGTTAAGCGTGGTCTTCGTGATATAAATGGTAAAGGAGTTCTGACCGGTCTTACGGAAATTGCGGAAGTACGTTCTTACATAACCGTAGATAACGAAATGATACCTTGTGAAGGAAAACTTTTTTACCGCGGAATCGATGTTGAAGAACTTGTAAACGGTTTTGTGGCTGACAAACGGTTTGGCTTTGAAGAAACCACTTATCTCTTATTATTCGGCAAACTTCCCACACCGGAAGAACTTAAGAGTTTCATCTCCTTACTGGGACATTATCGTTCCCTGCCTACCAGTTTCGTCCGGGATATTATTATGAAAGCACCAAGTCAGGATATGATGAACACACTAGCAAGAAGTGTTTTAACCCTGTATTCCTATGATGAGACGGCAGATGATGTCTCCATACCAAACGTCCTCAGACAATGTCTGCAGTTAATCGCATTATTTCCACAATTATCCGTATACGGATATCAGGCTTATAAACATTATCATGACGGACAGAGCCTTTTTATACACTCACCAAACCCGGAACTGTCAACTGCCGAGAATATTCTGCATCTGTTGCGGCCGGACAGTAAATATACGGAATTAGAGGCAAGAATTCTGGATATTGCGCTGGTACTCCATGCCGACCACGGCGGCGGAAATAATTCCACATTTACCACTCATGTGGTTTCTTCCTCCGGAACCGATACATATTCTACCATCGCAGCTTCCCTTGGTTCCTTAAAAGGGCCGAAACACGGCGGAGCCAATTTAAAAGTAATGCAGATGTTTGATGATATGATGGTACAGATTAAAGACTGGAACGACGAAGAAGAGATCAGACAGTACCTGTCCGATTTACTGAACAAAAAAGCCTTTGACAAAGCCGGACTGATCTATGGTATGGGTCATGCGGTTTATTCCATATCCGATCCTCGTGCCCGGGTCCTGAAACGATATGTGGAAAAACTTTCTGCCGAGAAAGGGCTGGATAAAGAATTCAAACTCTATTCCATCGTGGAACGGCTGGCGCCGGAAGTTATCGCCCAGGAGCGTAAAATCTACAAAGGGGTCAGCGCCAATATTGATTTCTACAGCGGTTTTGTATATCGGATGCTGGGACTTCCATTGGAACTGTATACCCCGATTTTTGCCATTGCACGTATTTCCGGCTGGAGTGCTCATCGTATTGAAGAGTTAATCAATGTTGGTAAAATTATTCGTCCGGCATACAAGAGCGTTGCAAAACATATTGATTATGTACCATTAAATGAACGCTGATTTTTAAACTATTTGAAATAAAAAAGAGCCATTTTCTCCCCCTGCCTAAATAAGCATGGTGATAGAAAACGGCTCTTATCTTTTATAAATAACCGTAATGTTTACAATTCTAGTCAATCTTCCTCGTCCGCCTGTTTCATCCCGCACAAATCCAATAAATTCCTCATCTTTTCATTTACCATCCGTTTCACCTGATAATGCTCTATCAGCTCCACAATAATTCTGCACTCCGCTGAAAGCTTGTCCAAATCCATATTCTTCAAATATTCCTCAAAACGTACTTTTATCATTTCCGGCTCCGTTATACCGGAAATATCAAATTCCATTCCCGCCTCATGCATAACCATTCCAATCCCTGCTGCCATTTCCACATTTCCGATTAAAATATTGGGCGGTGTGGTTGCCGCTTTTTTTCGAACGGCATCATATATAATTAAATAAGTCATAATCTCACTCCGGTCTGTTTTGATTTCCTACATTATATTCTAATTTTATATATTGTTCAAGCACCAACTCTTTTCCCATTCATATATTATTATGGTAAATGATTTAGTTTCTGATGGGAGTGAAGTTATCTTGAAAGATAAGATGAACCTTCGTTACTGTATTATCGGCGGTGATTTAAGACAGCGGTACCTTGCTGCAGAATTTGAAAATAACGGCTATCATATCAATACATTCGGAGTCTGTGGAATGCCGGACGATTCCTCATTAAAAGAACGAATCGACCATTCCGATATCCTTATTCTTCCTATTCCATTTTCAAAGGATAGACGAACTGTTTTTTCAAACACAAGCGATATAAACATCAGCGAACTGCTTTCCCTGTTAAACTCCCATCATATCCTTTACGGCGGCTGTTTTAATGAAGCATTTCGAAATAAATGCCAGGAAAAAGGCGTGGCTTTTATTGATTTTATGGATGATGATACATTTGAACTCAACAACTCAATTGCCACTGCCGAAGGAACCATTGCAGAAGCCATATCCCACAGCGACATTAATATTCATGCCAGCCGCTGTCTTGTACTCGGATATGGAAAATGCGGTTCTGCCATTGCAAACCGGCTGAAAAGCCTGAATGCCAAAGTGACTGTCTGTGCCAGAAAAAAATCACAGCAGCTCCTTGCTTATGAATCAGGACATTGCTATATGAATTTTCATCAGCTCTCTAAAAATGTGAGTGATTATGATTTCATTTTCAATACAATCCCTTCTCTGGTATTGACAGAAAATATATTAAATAATGTCCACAAAGACACAACCATTATTGATATTGCTTCAAAACCCGGCGGAACTGATTTTGACGCTTGTAAATCCCTTGGCATTAATGCCCATCTCTGCCTTGGTTTACCAGGAAAATATTCTCCGAAAACCTCGGCAAAAATCATATATAATTCTATTGTATAGCCTTATGGCGGAAAAGAGGATCTATGAATTTATCTGGTAAAACAATCGGTTTTGCAATTACCGGTTCCTTTTGTACTTTCGCTAAAATAAAAGGTGAACTTATGCATTTGATGGAAGAAGACGTAAATGTCATTCCTATTTTTTCATTTAATGCTTATTCCTTAGATACCCGGTTCGGAAAAGCGGACGAATTTGTAAATGCCATCGAAAGCATTACAAAAAATAAAGCCATTCATACTATTGCGGAAGCCGAAAAATTTGGTCCCAAAAAAATACTGGATATTTTATTAATCGCACCATGTACCGGCAACACCATGGGAAAACTGGTAAACGGTATTACCGATACCCCGGTATTAATGGCCGCAAAAGGCCATTTAAGAAACCAGCTTCCCGTGGTGATCTCCCTTTCTACCAACGACGCATTGGGAATGAATTTCAAAAATATCGGTTCCTTAATGAATATAAAAAACCTGTATTTCGTTCCGTTCGGACAGGACGACTGCAAACTGAAACCAAATTCACTGATTGCCCACACCGACCTGATCATTCCGGCATTGGAATCGGCATTAGATGGAAAACAAATTCAGCCGATTATCCGCTCGCCATTCTGAAAATCTTATAAAACAGAAACAGGTGATTGCAGACCCATGTTCCACAATCACCTGTTTCTTTACCATTTTTCATTAAATACTTAATCTGTACTTCTTCATCCAGTAATTAATCTGCAACAGATACGCCAGCATCTGAGGTCCTGCCATTAACTGTCCGTACCACGGACGTCCGTAATCTTTCTTCTGATGAATGAAATCATAGACTTTCTTTTTATCCACCAGTTGCAGTACCGGTGAAGATGCATCTTCAATTATTTCCGTCAGTGCATCCGCCAGCTTCTTTTCATATGCCGGGTCATAGGTTTTCGGATACGGGCTTTTCTTTCTGTACAGTACTTCGTTTGGCAGCAATCCCTCCGCCGCCTCCCGGAGCAGGCTCTTTTCCACATGATTCCTGCATTTCATGCTCCACGGTACATTATACATATAATTAATGATCCGAATATCCGCAAACGGTACTCTGGCTTCCAGACCGGAATACATACTGGTTCTGTCCATCCGGTCCAGCAGCGTCTGCATAAACCACTTCATATTCAGATAGGAAATTTCCCTGCGTCTTGCTTCATGGGCATCCTCTCCCGGAAGTTTTGGTGTTTCCTGTATGGTATTTTCATAAGCTTCACGGATATACTGTTCCATATGAAGTTCTGCAATTATCTCGTCTTTTAACACCGCCTGCCTCGCCGTGATATCCATTGACCATGGAAATGTTTTGGCTTTAAAACATTCCTCTTTGTGAAACCACGGATAGCCTCCGAAAATTTCATCGGCACATTCCCCGGTCAATACCACCTTATAAAAATTTTTTACCCTGCCGCAGAAGTAGAGCATGGAAGAATCCACATCTGCCATCGTCGGCATATCCCGTACATCTACGGAGCGAAACAGATTTTCAAATAAATCATCATTATTGCACTCCAGATACCGGTGTTCCGACCGGATATAATCTACCATAATGTCCACAAAAGGTCTATCCTGGGAAGGCTGAAAAGCATTTGCAACGAAATATTTATTGTTATCCACAAAATCAAAGGAAAACGTACCTAATTTTTTGCCCTGTTTCTTCAGTTCCGCTGCACAGACCGCCGAAACAATGCTGCTGTCCACGCCCCCGGACAGAAACGTGGCAATTGGTACGTCGGATACCATCTGCCGCTTAATTGCATCTGTCACAAGAAATCTGGTATGTTCCACGGTCTTTTCATAATTTTCTTCATGCTCATATGCCGTTATTGACCAATAACGATATTCACGAATACCGTCATATCCATAGCGCAGAAAATATCCCGGCCGGACTTCATGAACATTCTTAAAAACACCTTTTCCATAGGTTTTTGCCGGTCCCAGACTCAGTACCTCATTCAGACCTTCCATATCAATGTCCGGCTGGATATACGGAAAAGCAAAGATCCCCTTGGGTTCCGATGCAAACACAAGAATATCATCATAAACCGAATAATACAGTGGTTTTACTCCCACCTGGTCTCTGGCAATAAAACATTCACCCTTCTTTTCATCTACAATGCAGAATGCAAAAATACCGTTCATTTTGTTCAGAATATCTATTCCGTATTCAATATATCCCATCAGAATTACTTCCGTATCCGAGGTAGTCTGAAACTTTCTGCCCTTCTGTTCCAAATCTTTTCTTAATTCCGCCGTATTATATAGTTCTCCGTTATATACAATGCAATATCTGTTATCATCACAAACGGTACACATGGGCTGGCTTCCGTTTTCCAAATCTATGATTGCCAGTCTCGTATGTGCAAGTCCATAATTTTTAGCAAGCAGACTTCCGTTTTCATCCGGTCCCCGGTGATACAGAGCCGCACACATATCATTAAGAATTTTTTCATTTTCCGTCTGATTCATTCTAAAATCCATAAACGGATTAAAAAATCCCGCAAAACCGCACATATTAAATCTCCCTTTTTTATAACCTTTCTATTATATTATTCCCCGTTTTTTCAAATATTCCTATATTTATTTTCCCATCAGTCTGGCAATATTTTTCTTATCAACAATAACGATCAGGGAATAATCATTGGTCAGCGGTATATCCGGATCCAGATTTAAAACAATTTCCCCGCCCTTTCTGGCACAGACTACATTCAGGTTTTGTTTCTGACGAAGATTTAACTGCCGCAGGGTTTTCCCAATCCATTCCTCTTTTACGGCCGTCTCTATCATCCGAACCTTATCTGACAGTTCAATAAATTCGGTAAAATTACCGGCCAGTAAAAGTCTGGCTACCCGCATTCCCGATTCCTTTTCCGGCACAATTACTTTATCCGCACCTATTTTTTTCAGTACGGTAGCATGAATCTGATCTGCCGACTTTGCCAGTATAAAGGGCACGCCGGCTTCTTTTGCCACAATAGTGGCCATAACGCTGGCATCCAGATTACTTGTAATGGCAACGATGACTCCGTCCATATTGGACAGTCCCAAAGATTCCATGGTTTCCACATCGCAGACATCCGCCTTCATCGCACAGGTTACATAGGAAGCCACTTCATGTACTTTTTCCTCATCCTTATCCACCGCAAGCACTTCTGCCCCTGCCTGCGCCAGTTCAATGGCAACGCTTTCTCCAAATTTTCCCAGTCCTAAAATCGCATATGATTTTTTCATAAATAATCTTCCTCTTTCCAATGCCCTTCGCAGCATTTTTTATTTACACAAAACTTAAACCGAATCTGTTTCTACAAGAAATAATAATCGGTTATCCCACGGTAATATCCTCGCTTGGGTATTCCGCCAGACCATATTTATTTTTCTTAAACCCAAATATAATAGCCATGGATATAGGACCCACGCGTCCTAAATACATACATATCATTATAATAATTTTTCCTATGGAATTCATGGATGCGGTATAATCTCTTGTCAGTCCTGCGGTACCGATGGCACTGAAAGTTTCAAACATTACATCGGTTAATTCTCCGCCGCAGAATGTAGACAGCAGTATGGTCGCCGACATTACAACAAGAAAACTGATCAGAATCACCGCCAGCGCTTTTCTCATGGTACGGTTATGGAGCCTTCTGCGAAAAGCAGTACCATGCTCGCTTCCCTTAACCGCAGACATGGCTGCAATGATCACCAGTGCAAACGTAGAAGTTTTAACCCCTCCGGCTGTACCCACAGGGGAACCTCCGATAAACATCAATATCATACAGACCAGTGCCGAAGAATCACGCATTGCTTTTTGCGAAAACGTCAGAAATCCTGCCGTTCTGGCAGTAACCGATTCAAAAGCGGAAGCCATAATCTTATCTCCAAAAGATAATCCTCCAATGGTCTCCGGATTATTAAATTCCAGAATAAATATGAGCAGGGCGCCGATTCCGATCAGACACAGGGTAGTGGTCAGAACAATCTTGGTATGCAGCGACAGCCTGTTAAAAAATGCTCCGGACGGCACTTCCTTTCTTTTCACTTTACCGGCCATATGCAGAATATCCCACCATACAATAAATCCGATTCCTCCCAGTATGATCAGTGCCATGGTAATTAAATTAACAGATACATTGGTAACATAAGGCGCCAGACTGTTTGGACCGATAATATCGATTCCGGCATTGCAAAAGGCAGATACAGAATTAAAAACAGATATCCAGATACCTTCCTTCCAGCCGAACTCCGGTATGAAAGTAAACATATACAGAACCGCCCCGATACTTTCCACAATCAAAGTGCCGAAAATTACCTTTTTCGTAAACTTTACCAGCCCGGTCAGTGTATTTAAATTGTATGCATCCTGCATCAAAAGTCTGTCCCGCAGCGTAACCTTTCTTCCCAGTATCAGCATAAATGATGTGGTAAATGTTACGATTCCAAGTCCCCCGCACTGAATTAGCAGCAATATGACTGCCTGTCCGAACCGGCTCCACTGTTCATATGTATTCGCCACAACAAGACCCGTAACGCACACGGATGTGGTTGAGGTAAACATGGCATCCAGCAGCGGTACGCTGTGTCCGTCGGCAGAGGAAACCGGCAGTGATAATAAAAAACCTCCAATTATGATTGCAGTCAGAAATCCCAGCACAATAATCTGTGTTGTGGATAATGCCCACTTATGTTCCCTTTGTTTCTTCATATATAGCCTCTCTCAAATTTTTTCTTTTTTATTATATGAATATAGTATATTATTATAGCCGAATTTTTCGGAATTGCCAATGTAAATTACGGAAAAGCCATAGAAAAAACTTGACGTTAAAATATCTTTATGATAATATTATCAAGTCAGTATTTACACAGGCGGATGTGGCGGAACTGGCAGACGCACTAGACTTAGGATCTAGCGGGAGACCATGCAGGTTCGATTCCTGTCATCCGCATTATAACGAAACTACCGTAGTTTTTGCGGTGGTTTTTTTGTAAAACAAAATTATATAATATAAAACCCGATAATTCCCATAATCAGAGAAAAGAAAAAACCTCCTAAAATATCCCTCACATAATGCACACCCGCTGCCGGGCGAAGAATTCCGATCAGCACACTGAACAGTAGCAGCAGACTTCCCAGCAGGACGCTGATATAAAATCCTGCCATGGCTATGATAACCACAGAAACCATATGACGGCTTGGAAAGGACTCACCCTGTTTGGATTTATATACCAGCGGCTGAATATCATATGCTTCATACGGCCGTTTTTCATTGATCAGTTTCCGAAATACGGTAACCACCAGGAATGTAACGGCCGGAACCGCAATGATCCGAATCCACTGTTCTCTGTTTAATTTATATATACCATAAAATATCATAACGCCGTATGTTCCCATCACCAATAAAGGCAGCGTTTTATATAATATCAAAAACAGTTTATATCTGTATGGCTTCCTTCGAATCCAGCCGCTCAATTTATTATACCTGTCCCGGTACATCCTACCCAACTTCTTTCTTTTTATCATATAATGCAGATTATATCATACCTTTTAAAAAAAAACACCGGAAATCTTTTCACAATTTCCGGCGTTTATGGTTAATCACTGACCAACATTTATAATACATATAAGTAAATAGAAAAGAAATGTAGTATACTTCCGGCCAGTACGAAGAAATGCCAGATGGAATGCATATATTTTACCCTGCTTCCAATCCCATATACAACGGCTCCCAGTGTATATGCAATGCCGCCTGCCACCAGAAGCTGTATTCCCGCTCTCGGAACAGCCGCACACAGTGGCTTAAATGCGAATATGATCACCCAGCCCATAGCCAGATAGCATACCATGGATATGGTCTTAAACCGCTCCATGTCAATGGCATTTAATATGATCCCTATAACTGCCGCTCCCCAGACAACTGCAAACAGCGGCCAGCCCACCGTACCTCTCAATGCCACCATTGTAAAGGGAGTATAGGTTCCCGCAATCAATAAAAATATCGTACAGTGGTCAAAAATCCTCATCACCCGCTTGGCATTATTCGGTTTCAGTCCATGATAAATACATGACATACTGTATAAAACGATCAGCGAAATTCCGAAAAACCAACTGCTGACATTGCCCCATATATCCCCATGTACATATGTTTTCACCAGACAAAGACATAACGCCGCAACTCCCAGTCCGGCTCCAATTCCGTGGGAAACAGCGCTGATCAGTTCTTCTCCCAATGTATATTTCGGTATTGATATTCTCTGTAATTTTCCAACCTTGTTTTCATGCAGTCCATATGAATAATCCATGCAGATTCCTCCTTTTACAAAACATAACTCTGCTTTTTCGTTACCGGGATACTGTATCAATATGCATTATATTCACATTTTCGTTATATATTAATCAAAGTTATATAATGTAGTTTTGATAACTACATTATATAACTTTGATTTTATTTGTCAAGGTTTTTATGACTTTTAATTTTATAAAGCTATATATTTATTTTAACCGTTTCAAAATCTCTAGCAGAAAATTCCAGGTGCGTTCCACACTGGCTATATCCATGCATTCTGCCGGAGTATGAATGTCTTTTATATCCGGACCGAAAGAAACACAATCCAAATCCGGAATCTTATCCGCAAACAAACCGCACTCCACGCCGGCATGCAGAGCCTGAATTACCGGTTTTCTTCCGGTCTGTTCTTCATAAATTTCCGACATCAGTTTCCGCAGTTCCGAATTCTGCCTGAATTCCCATGCCGGATAATCACCGGTACAGCTCACATAACCGCCCAGAGATTCCGTTAAACAGCGAAGTTTTGCAACCAGTTCTTCTTTTTCGCTTCCCAAACTGCTCCTGACCGAAAAACTCAGAACCACCTCATCATCCCTGGTAGCAAGAATTCCCATATTTAACGACGTCTGCACCAGACCATCAATATCATGGCTCATCTTTTGTATGCCCCCCGGAAGATTTACCAGAGCCGTGATTACCCTAAACATACATTCATAGGACATGATACGGGTATTTTCCATGTTATGTTCCATATCACAGGAGGCCTGCCGGACCGTTAAATGAATATCTTTGTCCGTATTCCTATATTCATTGGCAAGTATTTTATTATATTCCGAAATCAATTCCTGAAATTCATCCCAGTTTCTGTCGGCTATCATAAGCTTAGCAGCAGCTTCCCGTGGAATGGCATTATCTTTTAACCCTCCGTTTACCTCCATCAGGCCGAATTTCATCTTCTCTTTTATTGCAAATAAGATACGCCCCAATACCTGATTGGCATTTGCCCGTCCCTTATCAATCTCAACGCCGGAATGACCTCCGTTTAATCCACCGACCCTTAATTCCAGCAGAATTCCCGGTGCATTTTCTTTGGAAATCTCATTGGACTTATCCACCATATAATCCAGCGGAATATGACAGGCAGCCGTAACGCCGCCCGCACAGCTTACCAGCAGATATCCCTCTTCTTCCGAATCCAGATTTAACATTATTTTTGACTTTAATTCCGTACAGTCTATGGCTGCCGCTCCCAGCATACCGATTTCCTCATCTGAGGTAAAAACCACCTCAAGGGGCGGATGAGGAATATCCCGGGATTCCAATAATGCAAGACCATATGCTACGGCGATTCCGTCATCTCCTCCTAATGTGGTTCCCCGGGCGGAAATCATACCGTTTTCAACCTTTAACCGCAAAGCCTCTGTTTTAAAATCAATCTCACAGTCCTGTGATTTTTCACAGACCATATCCAAATGCCCCTGCAGGATAACCGGACAGGAATTCTCATATCCCGGCGTCCCATCTTTAAAGATTATTATATTATTATGGGAATCCTGAATATATTTCAGCTTATGTTCCCTTGCAAATCCGGCACAATAATCACTGAGCCCCTTTGTATTGGAGGAGCCATGGGGAATACCACAGATTGCCTCAAAATACCGGAATACAGCTTCCGGCTTTATACCGTCTAACACTGACATTTTATACACCACCTCTGCTTTCATAATCCATACACATTCTGACATCCATAAACGGCCGTACATTATTATCCGCTACTTTCACATGTTCCGGATGTACGGCATATTCCTTCAGTGCTTCTTCATTCTCAAAAGAAGAATCCAGCATTATATCCGCATTGGAAGAAGCCAGCGAATCAATCTGTACCCGGATATCCAACAGTCCCGGAATCCTGCCTTTCAATCCTTCCAGCCCGGACTTTACACCTTCTTTAATCTTCTTTTTCTCTTCTTCCGATTTTCCATCGGCTATTTTCCATAAAATTATATGCTTTACCATTTTTCATTTATCCTTTCTTTTTATTTCATCAATGCCGATGACTGCAAACTCAGAGCAGCAGTCCAGAAATTTTGCAATTGCCTGTATTTTGTCAAGCGTTTAACTGTTGCCTGCGGCCCTCAGCAACCATTTCATCTATCATTTTATCCAGCCGAACCAGTGTATCAGGGTCAATCATTCCGTCTGTTGACATCATCTGCAGCATACAGCCGTTTTTTTCTCCCGATACATCGGTATCCCGGAAACCGTTTCTGTAATAAAATTGTTTCCTCCTCAGCCGCTGCTGTTGATTTTCTGCATTTTCATCCGGTAATTCCACACCCAGCCAGATGGTTCTGTCTTTATACCGCTCTTTGAGCAGATTCAACGCCTGTTCCCCATACTTCCGGCCCCGCAGGTTCTCATGTATGGCAAAATAGTATAAATGAGCTATATTGCCACAAAACAATACCATTACAAATCCGACAAAACCGGCTGTTTCCCCGTTATCCTCGCCAAAAGCAACCAATTCACCACGTTTTTCACCGGAATTTGCTGCCTCTATCTGCTTTACGGCCGGCTCAAAATCCAGATACCTTTCTTCTCTTGGAAATGCCGTATCGTATAATTGTTTGATTTCATTCATAAAGCTGTCTGAATCCACCACTTTTAACATGGTTTTACCTCCGCTGTACATAAAATAGTTTCTGATATTTCCGTTAACTTATACCTTTCAGAACAAAAAAACTATCCTCAAGCCATACGTCTCTGAGGGTAGTTTTTCAAACTGGGCTAGTTGGATTCGAACCAACGTAATGCAGGAGTCAAAGTCCTGTGCCTTACCGCTTGGCGATAGCCCACTATATAAATCTTCCTAATGAAATAAAAAAAGTTAGTAACTACTATTCCTCATAGTACTTCCTAACTAAAGGGTGGATAAAGGGATTCGAACCCTTGGCCTCCAGAGCCACAATCTGGCGCGCTAACCAACTGCGCTATACCCACCATAACTCTCCCGGATATCATTTCCAGAAAAATGTGCCCGAAGGGATTCGAACCCCCGACCCACGGCTTAGAAGGCCGTTGCTCTATCCAGCTGAGCTACGGACACGTAAATACTAAATGAGTAACTTACAATTGATAAAATATTTCATTTTTTCAATGTAAAAGCGGGTGATGGGAATCGAACCCACGTATCTAGCTTGGAAGGCTAGTGTTCTACCATTGAACTACACCCGCTTAAAGTCGGGGTGACAGGATTCGAACCTGCGACCTCCTGATCCCAAATCAGGCGCTCTAGCCAAGCTGAGCCACACCCCGTTGTCTGATGAATTTAGCCGTTCTTAACAACGCAAGTGTTATTATAAATGAAGTGTAGATAATTGTCAATAACTTTTTTCAAAAAACTATTTTAATAACAATGCCGGCATCTTTTTCACCAGTTTCTTCATCCCCAGTATTGTATATACCGTTATAACTGCCATAAACAAAACTCCGGTCAGAAGCAGATACTTAATCGGATAAGTATATACAATAAATGCAATATCCGCCAGAATATCCGGCAAAATCAACATAAATATTTTTGTAATCAACAGAGACAGTATCATTGCTCCCCCGGATATTACTGCAATATCAAACCATAAAGTCAGAAAAACATTCCGGTCACCGGCCCCCAGATTTTTTATGATTCCGATTTCCTTCTGCCTTTCCATTACCGATATATTTTTCCCATTATAAAGTATTTCTCCGGAGCTGACCATATCCAGTCCGCCAATCAAATTTAAAAGCGTCGACTTTCCTGCTCCGGAACTGCCCACTATAAAAGTAATTTCCCCTTCATAAATTGTCAGGCTTAAATTATTTATAATTGTTTTATTTCCATATTTTTTACTGATATGATTTATTGAAATCAAACTTATCCCCTCCAATTTCCCTTTTGCAAATCGTATTTCCATATAAAACCGATGCCAGCTCTACCAGCATATCTTCAGAATCATCATATAAACAGTAAATTCCCTCTTTTATTTTCAGTGATTCCGCAAATTGTTTTTTATCTTCCAGACAGGTATAATCATTCATCCGTTCCAGACAAACTTCAAATTTATATGTAGTAAAAATATCTGCTGCCATTAATTCGTCTTTCTTCATCTTATTACCGCCATTGGATAACAACAGATTATGAACCTGAATAAAATCATCCGGCTTTACAATATCCAACTTCAGAATATCACTGATAATATACATATCTGTAATCAAAAAGCTATTTTTTAGTTCTTCCCGGTTCCAACAGGACTTTAAACCTTTACTTATCTTTTTTCTCTGCTTTTCCGTAATATGCACATCAACATTATGTATTTGCAAATCCATGATTATTTCCAGAATCTTTCTGGTTTCCTCTATACTTTCTGCTCCATTTTCAGTACCATATTTTATATTCTTTAATACAAAATCAATCTTTTCCTGAATAAAATTACTGTTATAATTTACATTGAAATTATTGGCTATCTGATCCAATATAATCGTATAGTATAAATAATTTGTTATCTCCGGCGTATCTCTGCTCTCTTCAATGAGCTGATAATTTTGATTGATAAAATTCTGCAGTTTTTCTTTATTATATTGAAAACCGGATTTATCGGCTAATAGTATACCATACAGGGTGGATTGTAAATCAATCTTAGCCTCAAACAATTTTCCCCGGCGTATATGCTCTTCTACATTTTCTAATAATACCGAATTAAAAACAGCATTATCATATACATCAATATTTTCTATAGAATTAATCAACATAAAATAGTCCAGTTCTTCCGAAAGATACCCATCACTCATACTATCATATGACTTTTTTAATTTATGATTAGAATAATCTTTATCAAATATTTTTGCAATTTTAAAAAACTCCGAATATTGCAGCAGACTTTCCACATCTTCTATATTCATCACTTCATACTGATTTTTCCAATATTCAAACCATGATTTATGTTTATGTAAATCTATCTTGTCTACCTCACCGATTACATCCAGACAATATAAAATATCACCTCCCGAGTTATATAAAGAAGACGTTCCGGAAGTCTCAAAAGTGTAATGATCATATGCAGTAATTACTCCTTTTTTTAAATCAAAAATATTAAATAATTCATTGTCTTTTATTGCATTACAACATAGTGCTGTTATTGTAATTTTAATATTAATACTGTCATTTTCACTATTTAAATAAAAGAGCCTGTCATTATTATCATAATATTTTTGCAGATTATTATATATCTGTTCTAAATTATAATGAATATCCAAAGCTTCACAAATATTAACATAGTAAATCAAATTTAACATATTCATGGAATCTGTATTCACATTACTCAGAAATTGCAATTTGCTGTTGAGCAAATTAATCATATCATTATCTTGAAGCGTTACAGCAATTTTCACAAACGTATTAGCAGTATATAAATCCACATTTTCTTTATTATCATTAAAGCCATAATATTCGTCATCTTCATATACCTTTTCTCTCAGTAAACTATTAATATTTATACATTCCGCTTCGGATAAATAACCTTCTATAATGTTTCCTTCAATAAAACTATTTTTATCTTTCATAATATAAATTCTGTTATTATAGTAATATAAAAACAAAATTATTCCCAAAATTACAATAAATAGAAATATAACTGCCAGCTTAACCCTTATTTTTTTCATTCAAAAAAATCCTTCCTCTCCATTTCATCTCAGAAGTTAATAATTATAATTAACAGTAATATGATACACATTTCTAGCCGTATATGTCCAGGTTGCAGTATGCCCACTGACAGAAGTTGAGAAATTTGCACCACTCCTGTTTCCGCCAATACTCATCGAACCAATACCCGAACAGCTTAAAATATTATTATGTGTAATACTGTCTGCATAAAAAGGTCTTGAACCACACCATAAAGTCTGCGATGTACCATCAGCATGCACTTCAACATCCCAAAAATTCGACCTACTGTACAACGAGCAATTTAATTCCTCCTAAAAAATTATATAAAAACAACAATTACTCTAATTTGTGTGCACCCAAACCGGTAATCATTGATTTTATCCATACAAAATGACAATATACGGTTTATAAGGTATATATTACTATCTCCGGACAAAAAAAGACTGCAGAAATGTATTTTCTGCAGCCGAACTATCATAACGGATCAATCCTCTAACCCCAACATTTCCTACCTTAGACTCCCAACTTTGCATCCAAACATTTCCATTCTTTTGCCTAATACAATTTGTATTATAATGGAATATGGAATATTTTGTCAACAAAAAGTCTTCGACAAATATCGACATCACGATTCAACCAACAGAGAAATGGCTTTCTGCAACTGGTTATCTTCCTCTTCAGACAAATCCCAACAGCTTCTCACACCCTCCGGAAGTTCTACAACCACATCCGGTGTAATACCTTCTTTATGAATATTCTTACCATTTGGCAAATAATATTTAGCGGTTGTCAGCTTCAGTGCCGTTCCGTCTTCCAACTGGAATATACTTTGAACGATACCTTTCCCAAAAGACGTAACACCTACGATTGTCCCCCGCTCATAACTCTGAATGGCGCCGGTAAACAATTCCGATGCACTGGCGCTGTTTTGATTGATCAGCACGGTCATTGGCATATCCGGTATCAGCCCGTTGGTCCTGGAATATGAATCCTTTCTTTCCCCACTCTTATATTCCATATACATTAAGAGTTTATCTTTCGGCAGAAACATATCCATAATATCCTCAACCACATCCAGTCTTCCACCCGGATTATCCCTTAAATCCACTACAATGGAAGTCATTCCCTGAGAGAGCAGGTCTTTAATGGCATTTTCAACCTGGTTCGTAGTCACTCCGTCAAACTCACTGATATATAAATAACCTACTCCGTTATCTAACATTTTATATTCAACCGTATCCATCTCAACTTCACGCCGCTCAATGGATAAATCAATCTTTTCTCCGTTTCTCAGAACGGTAACATTAACTTTTGTATTCTTTTTTCCACGGATTTCAGCCACCACAGAGGATAAATCCTGTCCGGTTACTTCTTTGCCTTCAACGGCATATAAGATATCACCATCTTTCATTCCCGCTTCTCTGGCAGGCGATGTTTTAAATACTTTCACTATGGTTATAACACCGGTTTCCTGATTTTGGTTAACACTGACACCTATGCCGTAATAAGAACCGCTGGTGGAAGTCATAAGGTCCGCATATTCTTCCGATGTATAGTAAACCGAATATGGATCTTCTAACGAAGTTATCATGCCTTTCATCATACCGACCAGCACATCTTCTTTATCCGGATCTTCAATATAATACGCATCAATGTATTGCTGAATCAGTTTTAATTTGTCCGCAGAGCCTTTTCCGTATATACTCTCAATCTGCGATTCATTTCCATTGCTGCTTCCAAAATCAAAGCCAAGATTTTTAATCTTATTTGAAATTATAAACAGCAGAAATACAGATAACGCTATTACCAGTGCACTGATAATTCCTGTCCGTAATCCACGGTAATACTCTTTTTTCTCCTCCATTTATCCGTCCTTCTTTCCAACTATTATCGGCGCCAAAAATATATTAATAATTCAGATATAAATGCGGATCTATATAAGAACCGTCCTTTCTCACGCTTAAATGCAGATGCGGTCCGGTTGACCTGCCGGTTGAACCTACAAGTGCAATCACATCTCCCTTGGAAACCTTGTCGCCTTCAGAAACCAGCAATGCCGATGCATGCATATATATAGTATATAACCCATCTCCATGATCTATGCCTATCCAGTTGCCAGCTGTGGTACTGTAATATGCCCATGCCACTTCTCCATCATATACAGCATGAATTTCTGTTCCCGTCGGCGCACCAATATCAACACCATTGTGATAAGATAATGTAGCACCTGTAATCGGGTCCGTACGATATCCATATTGTGAAGTTATCCGGTAGATACCCGGCAACGGCCACATAAAAGCGCCTCCGTCATAGTTTGGTATCTGTGCCTGCTGCTGTCTCAGTTCTGCTTCCCGGCGTCTCCGTTCCTCTTCCTCTTTTCGCTTCCGCTCAATTTCCTCCAGTTCCGCTACCAACTGTTTCTGAGCCTCAATTTCCTCCTGTTGGTTTTGGATGTCCATCTGGGCTGCATCAATCTGATTCTCCGTGTTAAGCAGCTGCTGCCGCTTATCTGCCACCAGCGCTTCTACAGAATTTTTTTCACTTTCCGCCTGGGCCGACATCTCCGCAAGATTCTGCTTTTCTGCCTCCAGCAAGGTTTTTGTATTTTCAATCTGAGCCTTCGTCTCTTTCATCTTATTCAGCATATTTCTGTCATAATCGGTTATTTCCTTCATGTATTCGGCCCGGTTCAGAAAATCTGCCATACTGTCAGAACCCAGTAACATGTCAAGATAATATGTATTTCCGTTCTCAAACATAAACTGTATTCTTTTTTTCATTGCCTCATACTGCTGAGCGATATCCGCTTCCTGTTGTGCCAGATTCTGATTGATTTCATCAATCTCAGCCTGCTTGGCCGTCATCTGTCCATTCAGTTCATTCAGATGATCCGTTACCGCCGTAAGCTGTTCGTCCAAAGCCTGTATATATGCTTTTGTATCTGAACGCAGAGACTCCAGATTATCCAGCATACTCTGATAATCCTTTAAATCCTCTTCCATTTCTTTCTGTTTTTTCTTTTCATCCTCTATGCTCGTAGCCCAAAGAGGCTGAACCACCAGTATTGCCGCTATTGCCGCTATTAAAAAACATACTGCAAAATACTTTTTGTTTTTCAAAGAAATCATCCTCCATTTTATTATTTTGTTTACCGTTACACTTTCAAATGTTTTCTAATCGTTATCATACTGCCGATAAATCCAATGCCTGCCCCAATGATCAAAGCCATTGGAATCATAAATGCGAATATATCATTCGAGCTTACAAATGATATTCTACTCGTAAAAGATGTAAATTGTGTGACCAGATAAGACATTACCTTATTATAAATCACCATCAGCACCACAATCGGTATGATCGCACCAACAACTCCAATAATGATACCTTCCACAATAAACGGAAACCGTACAAAGAAATCCGTAGCCCCGATTAATTTCATGATCCGGATTTCCTCTTTACGAACGGTAATACCGATCATAACCGTATTACTGATCAGGAAAATGCCCACTGCCAGCAGAATGATAATGATCGCCAGAGAAATATATCCCACAATCTTGGCAAAATCCGACAGCGTATTGGCGGTAATATCCGAGGCACGGACACTCCTTACCCCTTCCATTGCCTCAATATTCGTCTTTAATGCAGACTGCATGGACAGATCATTGAGATATACTTCATAGTACGCACAATTTGCCAGCGGATTATCATCTTTGAAGCCTTCTGCCAGTTCAATATTTTCTCCGAAATAATCTACTTTGTAATTCTCCCACGCCTCCTCTGCTGAAGTAAATTCCAACCGCGATACCTCTATCCGCTTACTGATTTTATTTCCGATTTCTTTGATTTTATCTTCCGCTATTCCCTCGTCAAAGAAAACCGTGATACATACGGATTCTTCAGCCGCCGTAATCATATGTCTTACATTTATTATAATGGAATAAAATAGTCCCATCAGAAAGATACATGCCGCAATGGTTCCCACCGAGGCCAAAGAAAACAGCTTATTTCTTTTTATATTCTTTATTCCCTGACCGGAACTGTATCCTATCGTACTAATCTTCATACAAATATCCACCTTTTTTCTCATCACTCAGGACAACGCCCTTATGCATGGTAATAACTCTTTTATTCATTGCATCTACGATTTCCCTGTTATGAGTGACTACCACAACCGTGGTACCGCGTTTATTAATTTCTTCCAGAAGCTTCATAATCTCCCATGAATTCTTCGGGTCCAGATTTCCAGTAGGTTCATCCGCCAGTAAAATCGAAGGGTTATTTACCAATGCTCTGGCCAATGCAACTCTCTGCTGTTCTCCGCCGGATAATTCTTTCGGATATGAGCGATACTTTTCCGAAAGTCCCACCAGTGCAAGCATGGCCGGAACCCGTCTCCGAATCACCCGGATGGGTGTCTCTACAACCCGCTGGGCAAATGCAATATTCTCATAGACATTTCTGTCCCGGAGCAGACGGAAATCCTGAAAAACAACACCGATATCCCTTCTGTGGTCGGCAATCTTCCTTCTTCTCATGTTATTTAAAAATCTGCCATTTACATATATCTTCCCACTGGTAGGCTCAAGTTCCTTCATTAAGAGTTTAATTAAAGTTGATTTACCGGAACCGCTGTTACCGACTATAAATACAAACTCGCCGTTCTCAATCTTCAGACTGATACCCTTGATAGCAGGAGCCCCTGTGGAATATGATTTGCTGACATTCTCTAATTCTATCATGTTCCATAGCATGTATATTTTATAAACATACACTTTCCTTTCCTTATTCTTTTTCAGACTCTATATGCCATGGCTCTGTGTGCAGTTCACCATGGCATATACAATCATACACGAATTATTCCTAATAATCCATACTTTCCATATATTTCATATATTTTACGACCATCAGCGCTATTTTGAACGTAATGGCATCATCAAATATTCTTAAATCCAGATTTGTTGATTTCTGTAATTTGTCCAATCGATAGACAAGCGTATTTCTATGAATATAAAGCTGTCTGGAAGTTTCCGAAACATTCAGACTGTTCTCAAAAAATTTATTAATCGTAGACAAAGTCTCTTCGTCAAATTCATCCGGTGATTTACCGTCAAAAATTTCTTTTATAAACATTTTGCATAACGGCATAGGAAGCTGATAAATCAATCTTCCGATTCCCAGACTGTTATATGCCACAACATTTTTATCACTGTAAAATATCTTGCCCACATCCAGCGCAAGCTTCGCTTCCTTAAAGGATTTTGACACTTCTTTTATATCGCTGACAATCGTACCATATGCCACATTCACTTTTGCCATAGCCTCTGAATTAGACATATCCAGCAGGGTTCTGGCAATCTTGTCCATATCATCATATCCCTGGGTATCACCGACTTCCTTTACCAGAATGATATTCTTTTCGTCTACTGCCGTAATGAAGTCCTTGGACTTGGTGGAAAAAAGCCCCCGGATGGTTTCAAGGGCATTGGTATCCTTTTCATTCTTTGTCTCGATAATAAATACCACTCTTCTGACATCCGTATCTATATGAAGCTTCTTTGCCCTGGAATATATATCCACCAAAAGCATGTTATCCAGCAGCAGATTCTTAATAAAATTATCTTTATCATACCGCTCTTTATAGGCTACCAGAAGACTCTGTATCTGGAAAGCAGCCATCTTTCCCACCATATACACATCATCATTGCCGCCCTTTGCCAACAGTATATATTCCAGCTGGTTATCCTCACTGACCTTAAAAAACTGAAATTCTGATACCAGCTGGCTGTCAGCCGGAGATTCCACGAATGCCACAACGGCACTCTCATACTCATCTGCACCGCTAAATGTGGTAGCCAGTACCTTCCCCTCTGTATCCATTACACACATATCTATTCTGGTTATACTTTTCAGTCCTTCTATCGTATTAAGAAGTATTTGATTCGATATCATTCGCTTCACTCCCATTGTAATTTTTCAGTTAATAGTATATTAAACTATTTCGCAAAAAAATAAAAGAGGAAATGCATATTTTTTATGCATTTCCTCAAAAAAATCACTTTATAATCGACAAATTCATGTCATATTTAATAATTAGTTTGTAATAACCTGCTGGGTTTCCTTATC
Organism: uncultured Lachnospiraceae bacterium; assembly: GCA_910583605.1. Taxonomy (GTDB): domain Bacteria; phylum Bacillota; class Clostridia; order Lachnospirales; family Lachnospiraceae; genus Bovifimicola. The sequence goes on along the minus strand of CAJTXN010000007.1, from coordinate 97,861 downwards.
AAAGATATGAAGCTTGGAAGTATCAATAGCCATCTTAATGGTATCACCCGGTCTTGCTGTTGTACGAGGATTAACTCTCGCAGTACAGCTGAACTGCTCAATATCAAAGTATAAGAATACTTCTGCACCAAGCATTTCATATAAACGGATTGTAACTTCAATGGCACTGTCCTGTGATGATTCAATAAATATCTGCTGATCATGGAAGTCTTCCGGTCTTACACCCATAACAACGGTCTTATCAATGTAATCTCCTTCAACCAGGAACTTAGCCTTATTTTCAGGAACTTTAATAGAATGAGCACCAAATACAAGTAATACATCTGAGCCTGACTGTGTAACCTGAGCATCGATAAAGTTCATCTGCGGAGAACCCATGAAACCTGCAACAAAGAGGTTCTGCGGACAGTCATACAATGCCTTAGGAGTATCTACCTGCTGAACGATACCATCCTTCATAACTACGATTCTTGTACCAAGCGTCATAGCCTCTGTCTGGTCATGTGTAACGTAGATGATGGTGGTTTCCAGTCTCTGATGTAATTTGGAAATTTCAATTCTCATCTGTACTCTCAGCTTGGCATCCAGGTTTGATAAAGGCTCATCCATAAGGAAAACCTTAGGATTACGAACAATGGCACGTCCCATGGCAACACGCTGTCTCTGACCACCGGATAAAGCCTTCGGCTTACGGTCAAGCAAATGTTCAATATCCAGAATTCTGGCAGCTTCATGAACTAATTTGTCTATCTGATCCTTTGGAGTCTTTCTTAACTTAAGACCAAATGCCATGTTATCATATACCGTCATATGCGGATACAAAGCATAGTTCTGGAAAACCATGGCAATATCTCTGTCCTTTGGCTCCACGTCGTTTACGAGTCTGTCTCCAATATATAATTCTCCACCTGAAATATCCTCAAGACCTGCAATCATACGAAGTGTTGTTGACTTTCCGCATCCGGATGGTCCAACAAAAATAATGAATTCCTTATCCTGTATTTCAAGATTAAAATCTTTTACTGCAACGAATCCGTTAGGATAAACTTTACTGATGTTTTTTAATGATAAACTAGCCATTATGTAATTCCTCCTAATTTTTAATTGCTGTTTATATTTGCAGAAAATTATTATTGCAAATTAATTACTTTGTTATTGTACCTCAATTTCTTAAAAAAAACCATAGAACAATTAGCTGAAAACTGATTTACTAATTTGGTACATTTGCATAATACAGGCTGATTTTCCCTAAATTTCAACGGAGCAACACTGTAGAATTCTCATATTCACAAATGTTTTTCTTAATATTATTATATTTATTGTACAATTTGCCGATATAAATATGACAGCAGCCGGATAATTCTTCTCCTGCTGCCAAATGTTACAACGAAGAGGAGGGCTTAAAATGGATATTGCCGCACTCTCGACTTATATGAGTATGTCCCAATTACAAAATGATATTGGTTTTGCCGTGTTAAACAAAGCCATGGATACCATGGAAGTGACAGGCGAAGGCATTCAGAAGATACTGGAAGCTTCCGTAACGCCTGAACTGGGGCAGAACATTGACATACTTATATAATTAAAACAGCGGAGAATTTTCTCCGCTGTTATTTTCTTATTTTACTGCTATTGCTTCGATTTCGATCAGTACATCTTTTGGAAGTCTGGCAACCTCTACACAGGAGCGGGCCGGACAATTCTCTGTAAAATATTTTGCATATACTGCATTCACTTTTGCAAAGTCGTCCATTTCTTTAATAAATACAGTTGTTTTAATCACATTTTCAACGGAAGTTCCTGCCTCGCCCAATAAAGCCGCAAGATTTCCGATGGCCTGGTCAGCCTGCGCCTCGATTCCCTCTGGAATCTCTCCCGTAAGAGGATTCACCGGAATCACACCGGAAGTATATATCATTCCGTTTACTTCTATTGCCTGGGAATATGGGCCAATTGCTGCCGGAGCCTTATCCGTGCTGATAATCTTCTTCATAATAAAATATCCTCCATTCATCACAATAATAGTTTTGTATATCAAATCATCTTATAATATTGTAATACTTTTTTCACCGATGTCAATCTTTCCTTCTTTGTAGAGACGTCCTACCGCCCTTTTAAATGCCGCCTTACTGATTCCGAAATCTTTTTCGATAATGGCCGGTGAAGCTTTGTCATTATACGGAAGCACCCCGTCATACTCTCCAATTATCCTTAAAATCATGGCCGCATCTTCGTCCATCTGCAGATATGCCTTCTTTTTCAGACTGAGATTCAGTTTTCCGTCTTCCCGTACCTCGGAAACCCTGGCTTCTATATTTTGTCCCACATACAGATTTTCGTGAATTTCTTTTGCAGGTACCAGTCCGAAAAATTCATTGTCGATCGCTGCAAATGCTCCAATGGAACTGTTGATTTCATAAATGATTCCATGTACAATATCATCTTTTCCATATTGAACCGCATTCCGAAGGTACCGATGCACTTTCATGGTTGCCGCCAGCCGGTTGCTCTTATCGATATACAGAGCCACCAGATAGGAATTACCGGGTTTGACATGTTCCGTCTGTTCCTTAAACGGAAGCAATAAATCCTTTTCCAGACCCCAATCCAGAAACGCGCCGATTTTTCCCACTTCTTTCACCTTCAGCACGGCTAAATTTCCAAGATTAATGTAAGGCTGTTTTACCGTGGCAATCAGCCGGTCGGAAGAGTCCCTGTAAATAAAAACATCCAGTTCATCGCCGACTGAAATCCCTTCCGGAACCTGTTTTTTCGGCAACAGTACCCTGTCTTCTCCTCCGGCTCCTAAATAAATTCCAAAATCTGTTTTTTTCACACATTGTAATGTCTGTCTTTCACCTAATTTTATCATTCCGTCTTTCCTTTCTGTCCTGTATGTCAATAATCATACAGACGGCGGCAAAACTATTTCCCGAATACCGGCATATATCCTTATTCCGCAGTATTTTTTCCGCTAATCCCTGTTATCCGGCTGAAAACTCCGCAACTGCATAAATGCTGCCATCTCTGTCCCGTAATTCAACCAGACACCTGAAAACGTCATCATATACAAACGGTATAATTTCATCTCCCAGTACGGCTGATTTTTTATATTCCACTCTGACAAAGGTAATCTTTCTGTCCTGCGGCACATATTCCTCTGCAATCTTCACATACCAGGAATTATTCATATGCCCGTTAATATCCAGCTGATATCTTCTGACTATATAAGCCGTCTGCTCTGCATACTCTGTCCCCGGTAAAATTTTTGTTTTCTTTAAATCTTCGGATAAAGACGGTTCACACACATACCGTTCCGTATCTTCCTGCTGAATCTTCGCAATCCGTCCCTTTTCCACATCCATAATTATCCAGGTACTTTCTGCCTCAACCAGAAAATCCTCCGGTTTATCCGTATTTGCCATGGTAAAATTACGGTACCCGAACACCTTATCGAACCCGCACGGCCATGTGGTGGTTCTGACCGTATCTCCCAGCCGGATATCTCCATTGATCCGAATTTGCCAGGAGTTTAATATCCATGCCCGGCCGGTCCGTATCTGATACTCAATTCCCACACCTAAAGATTCCGAATGGTAATTGGTGCAGTCCTGCATATAATCTATGATATTTCCAACGGAAAGCTTTTCCCTGTCTGCGGTTTCACTAAATCTGATTTTATTTTCAAATGAGTAACTCATCTTTTTCCTTCCAGTCCGGTCTCATACCAACAAGTGAAAAAAAACTTCACTACATATTCATGCAGTGAAGTCAGCTGGCCCACAAGGATTCGAACCTTGACAATGCTGGAGTCAGAGTCCAGTGCCTTACCATTTGGCGATGGGCCAATGTCTTGCGACAAATGGTATTATACACAAAAGACGGGAAATATGCAAGTACTTTTTTCAAAAAAATATTTACCATTGTGGGGAATTGACCGGCAGGACACATGTGTAAAAGCCTTTGGACACAGACCGGCTAGCCAATATACAATACCCTGTCACACATTTTCTCAATCACATGTATATCATGAGAAATAAACAGCATTGACAACCCGAATTCCTTTTGAAGCTGAAGAAGCAATTCCAATATCTGCGCCTGTATGGTCACATCCAGCGCCGATACCGGCTCATCCGCAATAATAAAATCCGCACCGCCGATTATTGCCAGGGCAATACTTACCCTCTGTCTTTGCCCGCCGCTTAATTCGCCGGGTTTTCTTTTGTAATATTCCTCCGGTAATCCCACTTTCCCCAGCATTTCCGTTACTTTTTTCCTTCTGGCCGCAGGCTCCATGTTGGTCCGCACCCGAAGGGGCTCTTCAAGAATCCAGCCAATGGTCTTCGCCGGATTTAGGGAACTGAACGGGTCCTGAAATATCATCTGACTGTGTTTTGCATGATTTACATAAGTTCCCGTATAGGTACGATGAATTCCTAAGATTGTTTTGGAAATAGTAGTCTTCCCAAGACCACTGCGTCCTACCAGACCAAGTATTTCACCTTTTCGGATTTCAAAATTCAGATGATTGATCACAAACTGCTGCTTTCTGCCCTCCGGATAATAAATGCTTAAATCCCGGGCCTCAATTACAATCTCCTCCGAATGCTCCGAAGGTACCTTTTTTCCCTTCGGAACAGATGCCAGCAGTTTTTTTGTATACTCATGTTCCGGCGACTGCAGCACTTTTCCGGTTTCTCCCTGCTCCACAATCTCCCCCCGGTTCATCACTATGATTCGCTCTGCCAGATTTGCTACCACATTTAAATCATGGGAAATCATTAAGATCGAAAGATTACTTTCTTTGTGAATCTTTTTCAGCAGCTTTAAAATCTGCTCCTGGGTCTGTACATCCAACGCCGTCGTTGGTTCATCAGCTATCAGTAACTTCGGACGGCAGACGGTCGCCATGGCAATCATAATTCTCTGCCGCATTCCTCCGGATAACTCATGGGGATATTTATTATATATTTCTTCCGGATTCGGTAAATCCACGTTTCCAAATGCTTCCAATACCCGCCTTTTCCTGTCTGCTTTTGAACGTTTTCCCTTTTCCATACTATCCGGATGAAGTCTTAAAATTTCATCCACCTGTTTTCCCACCCGCATAACGGGATTTAAGGAAGTCATAGGTTCCTGGAATATCATGGCGATTTCATCTCCCATACAGGCATGACGTTGTTTTTTGTCCAAAGCCAGTAAATCCATATCATCCAGAAAAATACTGCCCTGTACTTCCGCATGTTTTTTCAGCAAGCCCATGATACTTAAAGCCGTCATGGATTTTCCGGAGCCAGATTCTCCTACGATTGCCGCAATCTCACCGGTCTGAACCGCAAAGGATATGCCCTTAACGGCATCCTCATCACTTAAATCGTCCTTGAAACGGATGGAAAGATTCTCCACTTTAAGCATATTCACCGACCCCCTCTCCAATCAGTACAAATCCCAGTATCAGAAGTATGATCATAATTCCCGGAAAAATGCTGCCCCAGGGTGAAGAAAAAATATACCCCTTCGCCTCAGATAACATTCTTCCCAGACTGGCATCCGGCGGCTGTACACCAATCCCCAGAAAGCTCATACTGGATTCTGCCAGCACCGCATTGTTAAACCCGATGGCTGCCGAAGTTACGAGCGTCGGAACGGCATTCGGAAGCATATGGACAAACATGACCCGCAACGTTCCTGCTCCCGTAAGTCTGGCACTCTTGACATAATCCATATGCTTCAGTCTGATAAATTCACTTCGGACAATACGGGCAAAACTTGGAATAAAAATAATTCCCAGCGAAAGGATTATCTTATATTTTCCCGAACCCACAATGCTGACAAATATTAAAGCGAGTAAAATGCTTGGAAACGAAGCCAGTGCATCGTTGAGACGCATGAGAATTTCATCTGCTATCCCGCCGAAAAATCCGGTAAACGCTCCCACCAAAATGCCGGCAGCCAGTCCGATCAAAACCGTAGAAACTGCCACAATAAACGTTACCCGCAGACCTTCGCATACCCGGCTGAAAATATCCCTTCCGTAATTATCGGTTCCCATAATATGCTTCCATGAAGGCAATGCAAATTTTTCGGCTCCGTTCATGCTGTTGGCATCATAAGGCAGCCAGAAAAAACTAAGCAGCACAAGTACAACCAGAATTACCATTATGATAATTCCCAGTTTCAAGCTGAAATTCATATGTTTTTTACCGTGTTCCCACTGTATCTGTTTTGAATTGTTTTTCTGATTCATTTCCGCATACACCATCATTTTCCGTAATTTACCCTGGGGTCGATCACATGATATAAAATATCTACAATACAATTAGTTACAATTACAATCAGCGCAATATATATTACAATTGCCTGCACCACCGGAAAATCCCGGTTGGCAACGGAACTGACAAGAATCACGCCCAGTCCCGGCAGATTAAATACCTGTTCCACAACAATACTGCCTGCCATAATTTCGGCAATTATCATTCCCAGCAGAGTAATGGCAGGCATCAATGCATTTCGAAGTACGTGACCGAACAACACTCTTGATTCTCCCGCGCCTTTACTGTATGCGGTTCTGACATAATCCGAATCCATTTCCCTGATGATCGAATGTTTTAAAAATTTCACCAGCATGGCTGTTTTGGGTATAGCCACTGCCAGCGCCGCCGGCCAGAGATATCCCAGAAATCCCATGACATCCTCCCGGTAATCAATATAACCTCCCGGAGTAAACCATTTTAACACCAGACCGAACAGGATAATGATCAGGATTCCAAGAAAAAATGACGGAACCGCCATTACAGACTGATTCAGTATATCAAAAATGCGAGAGACTTTCCGCTTTCCAAACCCGGACATAAATATGGCCAGCGGAACGGAAAATATCACGATCATGATCAAAGACATAACTGCCAGAGATATTGTAACCGGAAGTTTTTCTCCTATTAATTTTGAAACCGGTATTTTATATTTATAAGAGATTCCGAAATCTCCCCGGACAAAATCCGCCAGCCAATGAACATAACGGAGGATTACCGGGTCATTCAGTCCCAGTTCCTCCCGAAGATGCTCCCCCCGTTCCGGCGTGTATTCGGTACCCAGCATAGACGTAACCGGATCTCCCGGTACGATTTGAAACAAAAAGAAGGCAATAACGGACACAAGAAGAAGTGTTCCAATCAATGTGATTACCTTCTTAAGAAAAAATTTCCTTCCTGCGCCCATATTGCCTCCTAATATCTGAAGTTATTACTGAAAACGAAGGGTTGACATATCCTGTACAAAAATCGGATAGAATGTAAATCCTGTCAGCTTTTTATTCACTGCAACCAGTGTCGGCGGGTCCATGATATAAACCGCTGCGGCATCCTCCGCCAATAGTTCCTGAAGTTTATGATAATACTGCGCTTTTTCATTTTCATCGGTGGTTCCCATGGCAAGCGCCAGTGTTTCGTCGTATTCATTATTGTTATAATTGCAAAAATTCTTACTGAAATCCGATTGATAACGTAGCATCATATCCGATGGCGCCAGTTTTGCATCTATGCCGATAATGGTAGCTTCAAATTTCCTGTTGGTATAGACATCCTCCAGCCAGGTTGTCCAGTCGATCAGTTCAATGCTGGCAGTTACACCTATTTTTTTCAACTGCTCGACAATGACTTCTCCGGTGCTCACATGAAACTGATAATTGGACGGTATCTTTATGGTAAAGGAAAATCCGTCTGCATAACCGGCCTCTGCCAATAATGCCTTTGCTTTTTCCACATCACAGGTATATTTACCTGATAAATCTTTATAATATCTTCCAAAACCGGAATATAAGGCGCTGCCTAACTTTGTGCCCTTTCCACCTGCCACGATAGACATGATCTCATCTCTGTCAATGGCATAACAAAGTGCCTGACGTACCAGTTTATTTCCCAGTATTTCATGGGAATTGTTCAGGTACAATGCCTGTGCCAGATTGGAATTTCCTGCTTCTATATTAAAGGTTCCTGCCAGTTCCGCCGCCTGACTGTCGGTCAGATATGGATAGACATCAATGGATCCCGCTTTCATATCCAAAATTACGGAATCCGTATTCTGTACAATACGAAACTCTACTTTGTCCAGTGTTGGCACCTCTTTCTGCCAGTAGTCTGTGAACTTCTCCATCTTAACACTCTGCTGCGGAGTATAGGAAACAAAGCGAAACGGTCCGGTTCCCACCGGCGCCGATGCCTGGCCGGTATAATCCTTCGGAATGATCGCAACGGTCATATACCCGATAAATTCCGTATCCGCTTCCGACAGCACTACTTCAATGGTAGAATCATCCAGTATATTTATGCTTTTTATCTTGTCAAATGCACTGACCAGTAACGGCTGGTCCAGCATTCCGGCATTTCTTTCAATTGAATATTTTACATCTTCTGCAGTAACCATAGCTCCGTTATGAAATTTCACGTTTTCTCTTAAGGTAAATGTATATACCGTTCCATCTTCAGAAATTTTATAATCACTTGCCAATGCCGAAACCAGATTTCCGTCTTTGTCAGGCTTAACCAGACCTTCAAATACATTATACATAACTTCTCTGGTTCCTGCCGTCTCCGCCAGATGCGGGTCCAGACTGTCCAGATCATTCTGTATTCCCACAACTATAGAATTGTTTTCTTTGGAAGAAGAGCCGTCTTTGCTGCCGCCTGCACATCCAAATAGTGCAGCACACATCGTCAGCATTAAGGCTGCCAGTAAAGTCTTCTTTTTCATATTATCTTATCCTGCTTTCCGGAATATTCATTCGGGAAAAAAATCAAAAACGGTTAAAATGATAATTGGTCCACTGGTGAATATTTCCTTGATTGAAAATTTTGGGGGTCTTTAAAAAAGACGGTTACATTGTATACTTACTTTTCGTAAAAATCAAGGACTTTTTGCAATATGCTGTGTTGCATGAATAATTGACGTGAGCATTGGTTTGTATTTTGGGCTAGCCGGACGCAGTACGTTCCGGTGCAGCCGGAATGTACTGCTGTTTGTTAGAAGAATATATAAAGTATAAGTGAATTTATAAAATAAATTTTCCTTCTTTTAAATTCCCTCTTCTTATGATAAAATATTCCATACCATTTATTTTTTAATCTGCACTTTATCAGTGCAAAGAATCGAGGTTCCCATGAAATTTGATAAAGATGATAAATACATAAAAATCGGAATTGTTGCCTTTTGTACAATTTTTGCCCTGTTTATTGCCTGTAATCTTGTGGGACGGATTCCCGGATTTATGCTGACGATATTAAATTTTCTGGATATGGTACTGGATATTCTGTCACCGGTGATCATTGCTTTTGTGATTACTTATCTGCTGCTGATTCCCACCCGCGCGATTGAAAATTTTCTTCTCAGCAGAAAGTATTTTGCCATTAAAAACCGGAGAATCTGCCGCGCCATCGGATTAATTATTTCATATATTACCGTATTCACGATTATTATTGCAACACTGATTGGCATATATTATATGATTGGCGGTCAGCTTTCAAAAAATACTACCATAAATAATATATATAACACGATTTCCTCCTATTTTAAGGATGAAACCATTTCTGCCGAATCTCTGCAGCAGCAGCTTACAAAACTTAACCTTCCTTTCGCAGACATCATAAGTCCAAAACTGGGTGAAATAGCTGCGGTACTGTCAGACCTGATTGCCAACATCGTATCCTTTTTATTCGGTTCCGTGATCTCTTTGGGCGGAAATCTGTTCAATATTGTTATTTCGATTATATTGAGTATTTATTTTATATTCAGTTATGAGTATTTTTTAAGATTTTTAAATAAAATATACTATGTTATCTTCCGAAAATCCAGACCCGGAAAGGCCCTTCGGAAAGCCCTTCAGATAATTAACGAAACGTTTTCCGCATATATCCGCGGACAATTGATTGAAGCATTTATCGTAGCCGTGTTATCCACCATCGTTCTTTTTCTGATTGATGTGGATTATGCCATTGTCATCGGTATAATTACGGGTATTTGCAATCTGGTTCCTTATATCGGTCCATTGGTAGGTACTATCCTTGCCGGTATTGTGGCCCTTCTTGGAGGCGATATTTTTACCTGTATCTGGGCGGTTGTAGGTATGCAGGTGGTCCAGCAGTTAGATGCAAATGTAATATGCCCGCGAATTGTTGGAAATATCGTAGGACTTCCTTCCGCATTTGTGATTATCGCTATTCTGATTGGCGGAGATTATGCCGGACTGCTGGGTATGCTGATTGCTGTTCCAATTGCCGCCTCATTGAAAACCATTATCGGATTCTGGTTTGACAAGCATTATACTGACTTTGATGTTTATTATGCCGCAATTATGGAAGAAAATGAGATGCATTTACACGAAAAGCGCATCGCAGTGGAAGAACAGCGGCGGCAAAAAAAAGAAGCCCGTAATAATCATTTTATTTTAAAAATCATCAGCCGGATAAAACCGCAAAAAAAGGATTGACAAATCATAATTTCAAAGTATAATATAAATAGAAACGAGGACGTTCCAGATGGAATCTCCTCGTTTTTTACTTTCCCTCACATTATACATATAAAAAAGGAAGCTCGAACTTAGAAGGTTTGAGCTTTCTTTTTCTATTTTAATTTCTTTTTATAAAATATAAATTCATCGGTTTCAAATTCATACTCAAACCCGAATTTTTCTGCCAGATGAACCGATACCTGATTCCCATGACTGACTGCGCAGCGTATTTCATCAATAAACAGTCTTTCTTTCGCAAACCGCAGGATTCCGTTAATAATCTCTGTGGCATATCCCTGGTTCTGATATCTGACATCAATCAGATATCCGATTTCCAGGGAAAGTTCACCGTCTATGGTACGGTTGGATATTCCTGCCCGCCCGATAAGCCGGTCATTTTCTTTTAAACATACCACCCATATTCCGTATCCGTAAAACCGGTACATACATTTGATATAATTCCGGGTAAATTCTTCTTCTTTTGTCTGGTCTTCATACAGATTCTCCATATATCTGGTGATTTCCGGATAAGAATAAATCTCATACAGAATGTCCAGATCCTCCGGTGTCATCTCCCTGGCATACAGACGTTCCGTATCAAATACTCTTCATGGTTCATCCATGGCATGGGAATATACCATTTCCAGAAATTTTAAATCCACATCCTCAAATCCCTGTACAATATAATCCGCATACTCCATATTCTGTCTGTTCATACCGGAATCCGGATTTTCATATCCCAGACATACCATTCCTGCTGCTTTGGCAGCTTTCATGCCATTCCAGGAATCCTCTATGACCAGACATTCCGAAGGAGAAACCTGAAGCAGCTCCGCCGCCTTTAAAAATGTATCCGGCGCCGGCTTTGGATTCTCTACCAGTGTTCCGCTGACAATACTGTGAAATTCGGATTGAATTCCCATATTATCCAACACGGACTGAATCCGGCTCATGCCGGAAGAAGAAGCCACCGCAAGAAGAAGAGTCTCGCCGGACAGCCGTTTTACCAGTTCCGCCGCTCCCGGTACCGGCGGATAGCCGCCCCCTCCGGTAATCTCTTTTACATATTTCCCTGACATGGTCATAAGCTGCTCTGGTGTCCGGGATAAGGAAAAATCCTTTATCATCTTATCCCACATATAATCTGCAGTAGAACCTACAAACTGGGCATAATAATTTTCATCAAAATTCAGTCCCAGTTCTTTCATTAATCTCCGGTCCGCTTCCATATGCACCGGTTCACTGTCTATCAGCACGCCGTCCATGTCAAATATCACTGCCTTTAGCATGTTTCCGGCTCCTCATATGTGACACCAAAAGTTTCTACTGTTACTTTTTTCATAACAACATCTTCAAACGGCCGGTCCATATAGTCGGTAGTCAGATTTGCAATCTCATCCACTACATCCTGCCCTTCCGTCAGCTTTCCAAACGCAGCATATTCACCGTCCAGGTGCGGGGATGTTTCATGCATGATAAAAAACTGGGAACCTGCAGAATTAGGATTCTGTGCCCTCGCCATGGATAACACTCCCGGCGTATGTTTCAACTGATTCACAAAACCATTCCGGGCAAATTCTCCCTTTATTCCATATCCCGGGCCTCCCATTCCGGTTCCCTCCGGACAGCCGCCCTGAATCATAAAACCCCGGATTACCCGGTGAAATATCAGTCCGTCATAAAATCCCTTCCTGACAAGACTGATAAAATTTCTGACCGTATTGGGAGCAATCTCCGGATACAACTCAGCATTCATTATTTTTCCATTTTCTAATTCAAATGTTACAATCGGATTCTTTGATTCCATTCTTCTTTCACCATTTTTTGTGTAAGTCAAAACACATATACCTTTCTTTTTATTATATCTTATCATACTTAGCGGACTTCCGAAAAGGGGTCTTTCTTATCCGGTAATACCATCATTGTATATCCCTCTTCATAACTGCCCTGTATCAGTATCCAAAACTGGCAGCCTTTAAACTTCTTGCTTTTTGGCTCTCTAAAATATATACCGTTTCCCTTTGGGTCAATATATTTTTGAAAAGATCTGACAACCTCTTCTTCAAAACAAAATCGTTCATCACTCGGAAGCCGTTCAAAAGAATTTTTTCCATATTCTTTGGGGCCTTCGAAAATTTTATACAGACAATCATTATATGGCTCTTTATCCTGCATACCTTCTGTCTCATTATAGTAACGAAGTTCTGTTTCTATAATATCGTCTAATGATTTATATGCTCTCATTTTTTCATCAGTATCTGCAATTGCCGAATATCTTTCATCACTTACATAGTTATCCAGTACATTTTGCAAACAACTCCAGATATGTCTAATATCTTCATATTCATGATGCCTATAATGAGCTTTTTTATCTATCATACATGAAAACAAAAATATAGTTACAATACTTGCAAAATATACAAAAGACCATAGAAAAACCTCTGATACCCTCTTTATATATTCTTTCATATGAATTCCTCCATTCATCAGCATGTACTTTCTTTTCTGATTTAAATCAGGTTATTTCTTACGCTTTTAATCATTCTCACTATCTAAACGTACTTCCGAAACTTCATAAACATTCCTAATCATTAATGATACAATATAAATTAACCATTCCTTCTGCCACTGTTTCATCCTATGCTCTCCTGTTTTTATCATTATGTATTTCTGCACTCTTTTAAAACTTCTCAAATATTCTTTTATAACCGTTTCATTCATATATTATTCATAATATATTAATTTTACTTTTACATTCTGAATATTTTTTATTAATGATTTCACTTTATAATAACATATGTAGATGACAAATACAATTTTCTTTTTACATTTTTTCATACTCCCCTTTTTGTTTTATATATTCCGAATTGCAAAAAAAGAAGTATCTGCAATACTTCTTTTTTTGTTGTTTTTATATTTAAAATTTTTTTCCCCCGCCTCCATGGCTTCTTCCGCCTCCGCCGGAACGACTGCCGGAGTGGCCGCCGGAACTGCCGGATGATGAAATTTTATGTTTTTTTGTTGTGGTTCTTATAAAGTGGTCAGATTTCCGATGAAACTGGAATGCGTTCTTATCCATATAGGTGTTTCCGTTTGCCGTCATCTTTGATTTATTGGAATATGTCATTATGGAAACGGATATCGCAGATATTACTGCCGCAATCAGCAAACACCACAACGGATTTTTCAGAAATGCCCAAAAAGGCTCCTGTATGTATTCTTTTTCAAAATCGTCATAATTTCCATAAAAATCATCCCATTTACTGCGGTATTTTTTTTCAAACTTATCATATTTTTTATCTATATAATAATCCGTATCCGAAAGAAATCTTGTGCATGCCTCATAATAGTCTCCTGCTTTCAGGTAAGTTACAGAAGTATCAGTAATACCGTCCCATTTGCTGTCTAAATAGTACTGGGTAACACCTCCCAGATACATATAAACCTCCCGGTTATCCATATCAATGAGATATAAAATGCAGGACTTATCTGTACGGTTTTCTTTGTACCCGATATCATTCTGTATCACAAAACTTTCCGCATACTGTTCACTGGTCATATATCCCGCATCATCGGTTGTCAGAATTATGATTTCCGTTTTATATTTTTCCCCCAGGCGATTACATTCCAGCTCTAATTCCAACTCCTGCTCTTCCGATAATAAACCGGCAGTATCATATACTTTTTTCTCATCATCGTCAAAGCCGCACATGGTACAGAAACAGATTCCCAAAATTACCAGCAGCAGGGATTTCTTAATTTTTTCCATCATATCAGAAACCTCCCTATCAATTGTAATACCGTAAATATGCCCAGCAGAATTCCGCTGAACCAGCCTGCCATTTTTCCGGTTGAAATCGGTCTGTCAGCCACGATTTTTCCGGTCTGGCCGTTCATTGCAAACATATAGTCTTTATTTTTATATTTATAGTTTAAGATCCACACCGGGAGCAATGCATATTTCACACATCTGCGTCCCAGCTTTGTATGCCGGTTCACCACGGTAACACTGCTATAACCATTTATGGTATTCATGGCCGCCTGATAGACATATTGTCTCACCCGGTTTTCCGCACGGGGAGCCATCTGATTGCTGTCATAATTATATTTTTCCGCATAATAACCCGATAAAAACGCCATTTCAAATCCGGTCAGGTCACTATAGGAAAACGGTTCCAGTTTATCCATAACATCATCGGGCATTTTTTCGGAAGCATCTACCGGAATCTTGAGATACTCTGTTTCAATATCACGCTCCGCCATAAAATGATCCGTATGTACATACCGGTAATCTCCCCGTGTCTCGCTTCTGGTTCTGGTACACTTGGCAGATACCTGAATTTCCGCATTATAATCGTACAGCCAGAACGGTACATATATTCCTGTGATTTTTTCAATGGTTGCCTGGGATTTTAATTTGGACGGTGTCAGCAGTCCCTTTTTTGACCAAGCCGTATAGATCTCCGTGGCCCCCTCCTTTTTTATCTTAAACGGAATCAAAACCGAAGGCATCAATTGTCCGGTTAACCGGTCTTCCATCATAGACGGCCTTCCGCAAAAGCTGCAGAAAGTTGCCGCCGTATGTTCTTCCGTAAGTATTTCGGCGCCGCATCCCTGACACCGGTAAACCTTAAAATCTCCGGTTCCGGCAGTTTCTTCAAAGACGCCGTCCACATCATCTTCTTCCGTCAGTGTACTTTCATGATCATATTGTCTGTCCAGTTCACGATAATAATTCTCAATCTCATCAACTGTCATGGTGTTCTCACAATGGGAACAATGCATTTTCTGCAGTCCGCTGTCAAACTCCATCGGAGCCCCGCAGTTCGGGCAAACATAAGAGCGTGTATCCATTTTCTTTTCCTTCCTTAATCTTTTTACTCATGCAACATTATAATTATAACAAACACAATTTTTCCGGTCAAATGCATAATCCATTTGCTTCATATTTCGCAATATTAACATCACTTTTATCTCTTTTCCTGATATATTATCCCGGTCATAACGGCAGATTATGAACTATTTTACAGCATCATGAATCATACATTTTTTTTAATAACTCTATCTCTTTCTGATACCCTTCCAATTCATTGGGTGTTTCCAGATACATGGGTAATTCCCGCAGTCCCGGATGACTGACGATTGATTCAAAGGTTTTAATCCCCAGACTGCCTTCCCCAATCTGTTCATGTCTGTCCTTATGACTTCCAAATGCATTTTTGCTGTCATTTACGTGAAGGGCCTTCAACCGGTCAAGTCCAATGACGTTATCAAATTCCTCCAAGACTTCCTCCAGATGGTTGACGATATCATAACCGGCATCGTAAACATGACAGGTATCCAGACATACTCCCAGATGGCTGTTTAAATCAACCTTATCAATAATCGCCCGTAATTCCTCAAAACTTCTTCCAACTTCACTGCCTTTTCCTGCCATGGTCTCCAGTAATACCATGGTGGTCTGTTCCTCTTTCAGTACCCGGTTCAGCAATTCTGCTATCATTTCAATTCCTTTTTCCGCACCCTGGGAAACATGGCTTCCCGGATGAAAATTATAGAGATTTCCCGGTATATATTCCATCCGGCTTAAATCGTCGCTCATCACTTCAAATGCAAATTCCCTTACCCTTTCTTCTGCCGAACATGCATTCAGAGTATAAGGCGCATGGGCAAGTATGGTTCCGATTCCGTTTTCCTGTTTGAATTCCAAAAAAGCCTGAATGTCCTTTTCATCAATTTTCTTTGCTTTCCCTCCTCTGGGATTCCTGGTAAAAAATTGAAATGTATTGCCTCCGATGGATACTATTTCTTTCCCCATGTGTAAAAATCCTTTTCCCGCTGATAAATGACAGCCTATCCGTAACATAGTTTCCTCCTTTTTCTTGAATAAAACAGAATAAGGTAACTGCCACACTATTTCTAATGCAGCAGCTACCTGTATATAACTTTAACCGGAATCTTATATGATATTCCCGTAATGCATATATATGAATTTTTGATTATACTTCAAAGATTAAATCTCCATAGGACGGCATTGGCCATAAGTCCTTATCCACAAGCATTTCCAGCTTATCCACCGGACTTCTCAGTTCATCCATTGCCGGTTTCACGGTATCTTTAAAGTATTCTGCCCGTTCTTTTCCTTCTTCCTTCTCTGCGGCTTCAGCGGTTACATCCTGAAGCTTTGCAAGGGCAACTTTTGTCTCTGATAACAATGCGGATGTTTCAGCCAGCAATTCCTGCTGTACGCTCACATCTGCATCCCCGCAGGCAGCCGTAACTGCATTAATAGATGCCGCAAGCTGTGTTGTTGCTTTAATTACGGCAGGAATGATCTGCTTTCCTGCTATATCGATCATGGCTTTTGCTTCAATATTAATGGCTTTTGCGTATGCCTCGTACTGAACTTCCGCACGGGACTGCAATTCTGCTTCCGTGAACACACCGAATTTTTCAAATAACGCAACGGCTTTTTTAGTAGTCAGCGCCGGAATCGCATCCACCATGGTCTTGATATTTGGTAATCCTCTGTTCTCTGCTTCCTCTACCCATTCGTCCGCATAACCGTTTCCGTTAAATACGATTCGCTGATGTTCGGTGGCCAGTTTCTTAATGAGATCATGGACTGCAATATCCAGATCCTCCGCTTTTTCCAGCTCATCTGCAATATCGCAGAAAGCTTCTGCCACGATGGTATTCAGCACAACATTCGGGCTGGCAACGGAATCAGAAGAACCTACCATACGAAATTCAAATTTGTTGCCGGTAAATGCAAACGGTGAAGTTCTGTTTCTGTCTGTGGCATCCTTTCTGAAGTCCGGAAGGGTGCTGACACCGGTCTTTAACTTTCCTGCCTTTATACTGCTGGTGGCATCTCCCGTATTTATTAACTGTCCCAGCACATCCTGAAGCTGTGCGCCCAGGAACATGGAAATAATAGCCGGCGGAGCTTCATTTGCCCCCAGTCTGTGGTCATTGCCCGGATTTGCCGCAGCTTCCCGAAGTAAATCCGCATGAACGTCAACAGCTTTCATAATGGCTGTCAGTACTAATAAGAACTGTTTATTTTCATGAGGCGTCTTGCCCGGGTCCAGTAAATTAATACCGTCATCCGTGGTTATGGACCAGTTATTATGCTTACCGGAACCGTTTACCCCTGCAAACGGTTTTTCATGCAGCAGACAAACCATACCGTGACGGCTTGCAACTTTCTTCATGGTTTCCATGGTAATCTGGTTATGGTCCACCGCTATATTGGCCTGTGCATATATCGGAGCCAGCTCATGCTGTGCCGGAGCCACTTCGTTATGCTGTGTCTTGGCGGATACGCCCAGCCTCCACAATTCTTCGTTTAAGTCTTTCATATATGCACCGATACGTTCCCGGATACTTCCAAAATAATGGTCTTCCAGTTCCTGGCCTTTCGGAGGCATAGCCCCGAATAACGTACGTCCGGTAAAGATAAGGTCTTTTCTCTTTAAATATTTTTCTCTGTCTACCAGAAAATATTCCTGTTCCGGTCCAACGGAAGGAATTACTCTTTTTGATGTAGTATTTCCAAATAATCTCAATATACGAAGCGCCTGAGTATTAATCGCTTCCATGGAACGAAGCAGCGGTGTCTTCTTATCCAGCGCTTCTCCCGTGTAGGAACAGAATGCCGTCGGTATACAGAGAATGGCTCCCGTGGCATCTCTTTTCACAAATGCAGGTGATGTACAATCCCATGCGGTATATCCTCTGGCTTCAAAGGTAGCTCTCAATCCGCCGGAAGGGAATGAAGAAGCATCCGGCTCGCCCTTGATCAGCTCCTTGCCAGAAAATTCCATTAATATTTTACCGTCGGACTTAGGAGCCGAAATAAATGAGTCATGTTTCTCGGCTGTTACGCCTGTAAGCGGCTGGAACCAGTGTGTATAATGTGTCGCCCCTTTTTCAAGCGCCCAGTCTTTCATGGCGTTTGCCACTACATCAGCAAGTCCTACGCTTAATTCGGCACCCTCATCGATAACTTTTCTCAGTTCTTCATAAACCTTTTTCGGCAGACGCTCTTTCATCACTGTATCATTAAATACATCTTCGCCAAAAATCTTTGATACGCTAAATACTTCACTCATGATAATACATCCCTTTCATTTAATAGTTATAGTATTTCTCATCATAGTCTATGTACTAAATTATTCTTTGATGAGTTAATCACATAAGGCTATAAAAACATGACACATCATATGTTCCTAAAAAAAAGGGCGTCCCCTGCTTAGGAACGCCTTTGTCCTCATAAATCCATATGTGTGAAACCAATCTGGTTTCTGTCTGAGTATAAAATACAACAATTCTATAAAAAATGCAAGCACTTTTTGATAAATTCATGATAAATTTTATTCATATATTAAAATGTCCGCTACTGCTCTACCTTTTCGCCCCGAACCAGCTGCACAATAAAACGCTTCGTATCATCATGGCGGGTACATGTGGATAAGGTAATGATCTTGTCATTCACCGAAACATTGGTTCCGATATCCGTACCATATAATCTTCTGCCCATACAGTCATCAATATATGCCTGAAATTCTTCGTCCGTATTAAAGTTATAAGTATAGGTATATCCCACTTCATCGGTCTCATATGCCGCAAACACATAGTATCGGTATAAATCATGTCCCACATAGATGTCAAAGGTCTTATGAGACTGGTAATAGGATTCGCTGCCGTATTTAATCAAAGAACCGAACATAGAATTGTTCAGCATATCATGTCCGTATATAATACAGTTTCTGGCCTCCAGACCGCCCTCTACCCGGTAGTCGACAAATATTGCGCCGCTCTTATTGCTCTGATGGGCTGCGTTATGGGATAAATAATAGGTGTTATCCATTCCCTGTATGATCGGATAACTGATTATATTGTCCTGCTTAATCCAGCCCACTGCCGAACTGTTGACCTGCAGCAATGCATCAAAGTCAAAGGAAAACTCTGCCACTGCCGTACCTGCACTGATTTTATTGCCATACATATCCGTCTCCGGCTCCTCGGCATCACTGACCTCTATATTCGGAACCAGGAACTGGTCTTCCATATTGGCATATGCATCATCTCCCTCCTGATAGTCCAGATAAATATTGGTAAGTTCATAAGAAGAATATGTAAATACACATAATGCTGCAATCATGACGACCATGCGGATACTTTCAAAAATATAATATCTCGTTGTCCGTTTCTTTTTATCCGGTTTCTTTGATTTACTTTTTTTCGCTGCTTTATTATTCTCAGTATTGTCAGCCGTGTTGTTATTATCCGGCTCCGTAGTTTTCTGATCTGTATTCTCTGTAATTTCAACAGTGGTATTCTGTTCCTGCCCGGAATTCTGATTTTCCATTCTAATCCTCCATAACTGTCAAAAACGTCTTTTGCTTCTGTAAGTTATTATATTAGAATCTTTAAGATTAATCAATGAAACTTGTGTTAAAAATTTGTAAACTTCTGCTGGTAAATCAAGTTAAATTCTTTTGCATGTTTTTTAATAATTTTACAATCCGTTCCCTGTTTTTTGCCGTTTTCATAAAAGCAGGCAGATGGTCTGCCTGTGTTTTCGTGCTGGTGTATTTGTAACACGCAGGTCTTTCCCGTAAATCCGCACATAGATATTCTATTAAATAAGCAAGGTGTTCACGGTTCACTGCCCAGACAGGCTTGTTATCAAAATAAGCCAGAAACCAAAGTTCATAACCAAAATAAGGCTCACATCCGTTTCTTATTTCACCGCCGGCATATACTCCTTTAGCTGTTTTTTGAACGCTTCCCGACATCACGGTTCCGCAGTAAGGACATGCTGTATGAAGCGTTTGAAAATGCTGTTTCTCTTCCCTGGTAATATCGATTCTGTAATACCGGCCGCATACCCTGCACTGATTATGAACATCATAGCGGAATATGGTCAGACTTTTTTCTTTGAAGTTGCCGCAGTTGGTACATTTAAAACGGGCATTATCTTTATCGGCAGTTACAACTGCCAGGCCTCTGCAATTCGGGCATTTGACACAGAGGCCTGACGTACCGGCGGTGTAGGCTGAGTATGTAAAATATTGTTTATCCTTCACCCGTTTCATTTTTATGTCACCCTCCCAGTTTTATGTCAGATTTATAAGTTATCTTTATTTTATAAAAGCCATATCCGGTACTCCGCCGGATATGGCTTGTCTTTCTATTATCTCTGAAGCTTTTAATCTCTATTATGCTTTGCCGACAGAACCGAATAATTCCATCTTTTCCTTTACTGTAGCCTTGATTGCTTCGAATCCAGGCGCCAGTAATTTACGAGGGTCAAATCCCTTGCCCTGCTGGTCCTTTCCTTCTTCAATATACTTACGTGTAGCTTCTGCGAATGCAAGCTGACACTCTGTATTTACATTAATCTTGGCAACACCCAGTGAAATAGCCTTCTTAATCATATCTTCCGGAATACCTGTACCACCGTGAAGAACCAGCGGCATCTCTCCTGTTAACTGCTGAACGGCATCCAGAGTCTCAAAGCTTAATCCTTCCCAGTTATCCGGATATTTGCCGTGAATGTTTCCGATACCTGCTGCAAGCATGGTTACACCCAGGTCTGCAATTGCCTTACATTCCTGTGGATCCGCACATTCACCCTTGCCAATAACGCCGTCTTCTTCTCCGCCGATGGAGCCGACTTCCGCTTCCAGAGACATCCCCTTTTCATTTACAATCTTAACCAATTCTGTTGTCTTTGCAACATTTTCATCAATCGGATAATGAGAACCATCAAACATTATTGAAGAAAATCCTGCTTCGATACACTTCATGCATCCTTCAAAACTGCCGTGGTCTAAATGTAATGCAACCGGAACCGTGATGTTCAATTCTTCCATCATACCGTTTACCATGCCTACAACAGTCTTATATCCTGTCATATATTTTCCGGCGCCTTCTGATACACCTAAAATAACCGGCGAATTTAATTCCTGAGCTGTTAATAAAATGGCTTTTGTCCATTCAAGGTTGTTAATATTGAACTGACCTACAGCATAATGTCCTGCTTTTGCTTTCTGAAGCATCTCTTTTGCTGATACTAACATGTTGATTACCTCCGTAAACTTAAATAATTTTATAACTTAAGAATGATACCATTCCATAGTTCTGCAATAAATATACTCTATTTTTTTAAGTATTGCAAACTGTTTTTACATTTATCTATATAGTTGATAACTTTTTTATAATCTTCTTCGGAAATTTTATCATTTACATCACTGAATTTGGCCTTCTGGTATTGTTTCAGAAACTCCGGCGCATCCATACCTTCCTCCGGTATATTGCCCTCCGGCTTTCGCTCCGGTTCCGGGGATTCCGCTTTTCTCAATAATTCTTCCATTTCAGCCGCAAATTCTTCCGTATATTTTCCCCAGTCATAGGATACACCATAGTTCTCAAACAGTTCAAACAATTCCTCCGACAGGAGAATCATTCTCTGCCTCTCCGGAGAAAGATTCCGCAAGGAATCACTCAGTTTCCTTTTCCGGGATTTCTTTTTATTATAATATCTGTAGACAAAAACGGATATCATACAAATCATCGCAGTCAGCAGAAGAAGAACTGCTGCTGTTACGGAATTGAAACCTTTATGGCCTGATTCACCGGTTCCAACCTCCAAGCCGGAACTTTCTTCCCCTGACGAGGTCTCCGCCCGGGTATCTCCTTCCCTGGTGGTTGTTGTTTCATTATTCCCGCTGCTCTCCGAAGGTACTGTTGTTGTCTGGTCTTCTGATGAAGAGGAAGTATCATTCTCCGAAGAAACCGGATGCTCCGCCGGTACACCGGAATCAACTGCAGGCGTCGTATCCGCCGGAAGAAATCCTATACCGTGTACATAGACTTCTGCCCATGCATGAGCGGAAGAATCTTTAACATCAAAAGTATATTCATTGGTCTCCCTGTTGTAACTGCCGACTGCGATTTCCCGGAATCCTACCCGGTACCCTTCTGCATATCTGGCCGGAACCCCCATATATCTCAGCATTAAAACCGTGGCTGAAGCATAGGATGTACAATATCCCTTTTTCTTATTCACCAGAAAATCCGTTACAAAATCCTTTCCTTCCATCCTGCCCGGATTCAGGGTGTATTCCGTATGTTCCTGCAGATAAGAGCGGACATATTCAATACAGCGCAGCAGCTCCTCGGGACTTTCCCCGTCATAACCGGGTGCATCCGGCAGCAGCTCATCAAACAGCCGGGTCAAATCATCCGGTACCGCAAGACAGGTTTCCTCCACATAATCCTTATAAAGTTCATCTGCTTCATCCGTCCGGATAAACGGCGTCCAACGGTAACCGCTCCATTCCTGAATTTTTTCCTCGTATAAACCGGTATAGTCCTGCAGGGTAAAATTATAAAAATCATATAGCAGAACATCCACGTTATACGTAAGCTTATGACCGGTAACCATTAAATCCTCTACAGTCTGCCGTTGGGTGATCAGTGCATTATACGGAATATAACAATTATTATCATCGCTCAGGTTCTTTATTCGGATCGTATACAGATTACTGTCAAATTCACCTATCGCTTTATAAGGTCGGCTCATAATATCCTCTGCCGCCTCGCCGATATTCGAAAATTTATCATCTGACAGATAATAAT
Organism: uncultured Lachnospiraceae bacterium; assembly: GCA_910583605.1. Lineage (GTDB taxonomy): Bacteria > Bacillota > Clostridia > Lachnospirales > Lachnospiraceae > Bovifimicola. The sequence goes on along the minus strand of CAJTXN010000007.1, from coordinate 74,706 downwards.
AATTAAAATAGTTTGTCAGAAATTGATTATATTCATTATTATAAAAAGAAGAAGACCAGTAATCTCCATTATATTGGCTGGCAGCATAACCTTTCAGATAGACATCCTGCTTCGGCAGTGGCAGCGTCACATTTAACATCGCCTTTCCGCTGAAAGAAATCTTATCTGCCTTTCCAAGGTCACCCTTTCCCAAACCTCCTGCTGCTATCACTTTACTACTGCGACCGCCAAATATTCCATTTGTAAACAATTCATCAATCTTCAGTTTATCCACTGCCGAATCAAACGCATTTTTAACTATGGAAAACCGGCTGGTTTCCACATAAGTATCAGGATTCACACAGACAAACATGATTCCGGCGGAAAACAGGGTCAGTACCAGAAGAAATCCGGTTTTTTTCAGAGATATTCTTCTGCTGTGCTGAAATGCCAGACACATGACACAGTAAACCACGATCATAACCACTACATAAGGCGGTGGAAAAAGACCAAAAGCCATAGGAATTGCCAGTATTAGCGCCGTAAACACATAATGAACGGCTGCATATATCTTATTCCAGGTAGCAGTCATCAATATATAGGCATATTCTATAATAATGGCGCAAATGACAATGGTATTATACCAGTATAAACTGTTCCATCGAAGCCCTTCCATATCGATACGAAAAGAATATGCATGCACCTGGCTATAATACTTCTGATACTGAACCAGGATGGCATTTGCCAGACTTAATATTCCTGTTTTCAGATATGTCCGAAGAAGTATGGCGCCTGTCAGCACCAGCACCGCCAGAATGACAAGCATAAGATTCTGTCTCTTTAACTCCATGACTCCGGCCAGAATGATTAATATTGCCAGTGTAAATAAAAATATCATTCCCTTACTGCATTCTATCCCAAAACATTCCGTAAACGAAAGTACCATTGCCATTATCCCCAAAAGCATAAGGCTTATTCTGGCAATGGCATCAGATGCCGGTTTACTCATAGCTGCTGCTCCTTACTTTATTTTAATAGGATTCCGGTAATCGGAAAACCGGAAAAACAATATGAGATTCATTTGAAAACCGGTTCAGAATCTCATCGATCATGGGATTTCTGTCAAACAAATTCAACCGTAGAATTTTGCACATGATTTCATCTATCTCTTCGAAACTCTTTGGCTGTTGCCTGCGCATACACAGTTCCGTCTCATCAAACCAACACATAAAAAAAGGACTCTCTGCCGCCATTAATTCATAAGCCGCCGATATGCCATCCTGAAGGGCTTTCTCCACATCCGCATTTTTATACAAATCAATATAAACATAGATATTGGATTCCACAGGCATGGAAAACTCCCGCACCATTGTTTCATTGGTACGGGCGCTGAGATTCCAGTGTACTTTATTCAGACTATCACCATCCATAAACGGCCGGATTCCAAACAGTTCTGACACATCATTTCCGGCTTTGTCTTTTGAAAATATATCGGATTCATCCACTTCAATATACGGTACGGACTCCAAATCTATAAACATTTCATGGACAGCCGGCAAAATAACCACTTCCACCAGTGATTTTTTCTTTTTGCATTTCCTGCTGAAAATACCTAATACATCATAGATACGGATTGTTTTCGCTTCAATGGTCACATATCCGCATCCCTGCAGTTCCTCTGATATACCCATATGGTATTTTCCTTTTCCGTTCATCGGTATCTCAATCTTCCGGCGAATGATTTCATTCCCGTACTTTCTCTTAATTTCAATAACCATCTGTGTCATTTTGAAAGGATAAAATGTTTTATCCGATACACACACATCAAACCGGAATTTATCGTTAAATTGGCGGATATCCTGATCCACACGAATCGATACGTTTACTTTTGAGACACCGGCAAAAAACGGCAGCCCCTCCATAATCAACAAGGTTGTGAACATGAACAGCGGCAGCATGGCGCTATAATCATTATACATGATCATAATCCATGCCAGCAGTGAAAAACACAGGATAAGAGTTATAATCTTTTTAAAAGTTTGAATTCTGCTCATTTATCATTTTCTCCACTACATATTCCATCGAAGTTCTGGCTGCCTTTGCCCTGGCGCTGAGAAATAACCGGTGACGGACACAGGGATAAATTATCTTCTTAATATCATCTGGTACAACGTAGTTTCGCTCTTCAATATAGGCGGATGCCTGAGCCGCTTTTACCATTGCCACACTGCCTCTCGGACTGATACCTAGTGAAATTTCCGGCATATTTCTGGAAAGGGCGGCAATACCTGCAATATACTCATATATTTCATCACTGAGATATACCTTTGCCACTTCCTGTTTAATGATTTCCAGACCCTTTCCGTCTATCACCGGGTGAACATTATCCAATGGATTACTTCTGTATTTACCCTTTAACATCATTACCTCATTCTCCGCATCCGGATACCCCATGGAAACACAAAACATAAAACGGTCCAGCTGGGAATCCGGCAGCATATGGGTCCCTACGGAACCCACCGGATTCTGGGTCGCAATTACGTTAAACGGCGTCGGCAGCGGATGGGTAACCGAGTCCACCGTAACCGTCTTTTCCTCCATTGCTTCCAGCAGCGCAGACTGAGTCTTGGAAGATGTCCTGTTAATTTCATCTGCCAGAAACAGATTGCACATTACCGCCCCCTGTTTATATTCGAATTCATTGGTCTTTTTATTAAGCATTGTAAATCCGGTCACATCCGAAGGCAGAACATCCGGCGTAAACTGTACCCTGTTGTAATTTAAGGACATGGATTTTGCAAAGGCCAGCGCCATTGTCGTCTTTCCCACTCCCGGTATATCATCAATCAGAACATGTCCGTCTGCTATAATTGCCGCCATTACCTGTATAATGATATCATCTTTTCCCACAACCGCCTTTTTTACCTCTTCTACCACTCTTTGTACCGCTTCATATCCAGTCATAATCTATGTCAAGCCTTTCCATAATTTCTATTCCGGGTTCTTTATGAGACAATAATCCATTCCGCAAACCCTCTGCCGGTATTTTTAACCTTATACATCGCATCATCCGCCAGCTTGCGAAGTTCCGAATATTCCTCAAAACTCCGTATCCCTTTCTGATATGCAATGCCAATAGAGCAGGTCACTTTACATTCCTCCGGTATATCCGGTTCTCCCTCTACATATTCTGCCACTGTTCTTTTAAAACCGTCTTCTTCCCGAATGAAATAATAAAGTGCATCCACTACTTTTTGTATTTCGTTCCTGTCTGCGGTTTCCAGAATCATAACAAATTCATCTCCGCCAAAACGGAAAGCTATCCCCCGTTCACCGCATGCCATTGCAAATATTTTTGAAAACTCAACCAGAAGCGCATCCCCGACATGATGCCCAAAGGTATCATTATAATATTTAAAATGGTCTAAATCTGCATAAAGCAGCGCTGCATCCGTCTGTCCCAGTGAATCATAACTCTTTTCCATCAAGGAATCTATTTTCTCATAGTATCCCTTCCGATTATATAAACCGGTTAATTCATCAGTAACCGCCTGCTTCTTCAGTCTGTCATTTAACTTATATTTTTCACCTGCATCCACGATCTGTCGGAAAATAAAACGGTAAATCTCCAGATCGCTTTCCTCCATGACTTTTCTTCTCACTATGGTATTCCAGTTATTGCAGACGCAGTCAAATACAATAAATACGCTGGTCAGTGTCTCATTATTATACAGAGGCACGGCAATAATGGAAAATAGCTTGCTTTTGCGGAAAATTCCCAGAATCTGTTCATATTCATAATAATTATTGCTGAACTTAGAAATGGCAAAACCATCACTATTTACCCTGAAATAGCCGGTCAGCAGCTTAATGTCCGCCTCTGACAGTTCATAAGGCAGAGTGGAATACTGCACAATATCCCTGTCCTCTTCACAGGATATATAAATAATATTATCTATATTAAAATTATTTTTAAAATTAAAGATAAGGGTATCAGTCTGAGCCTTTACATTTTCATAGGAATGACAGATCAATTCCTGGAATGCCGTAAAGAACCGGATATCAATCTTCTTTTCCTTTGCTTCATTTTCAATACGTTCCAGCTTCACCAGCTTTATAATATCCTTCAGATTCACATTTCGAAGAGGCATTTCCATTATATAAAACTTCCATTCGCCGTTATAGAGCAGCTCATCTATCATCTGAATCCGGTAAAAATTACCCTTTCTGCCAAAAAACTTTCTGGCCTCTTTTAACAACTGATCCCGTTCCGTTTTATTTCCCATGGCTTTGTACAGATTACTCTTATCCCAGACATACAGAGAATAATTAAAGTACATGCTGCCTGCGGAACGCTTCATAAATACATTGGCTTTTTCATAATTATCCAACGCCGCCTCATACTCTTCTTCATGCTGTTTCAGCAGTGCCGTCAAATAATAAAGCAGGAATAAGTCATCATCCCACAGATAACTGTCTGCCTCCGCCTGCTCAAAATCCAGAATATTCTCCAAAAACTGTTTTGTTTTATTCAGATAAAAATGAGCCGTATGATATTTTTCCATTTTAAATGCTGCCAATGCAATTAATCCGTATAACTTGGAAACATTGCATACCCGGAGACCGGTTTTCCTTAATATCTTCATAACATTCTGTATTGTCATCAGATAATCCATGGCACTTCCGTAATCCCCGGATAATATGGCGTTCATTCCCATATTATACAAAGTTTCCATTATGTAATCGCTGGACTTCAGTTCAAAATACAGTTCCAGCGCTTTATTATAATAATCATGGGCTGCCACAAAATTATCTGTCGCACTGCAGTTATATCCCAGTCCGTTGCAGACATGAGCCTCTACCATACGGTCATGTGCTTTGTGCGCAATGGAAATTATCTTTTCATAAAAATAATTGGAAGTATTATTATATCCGTTGCAGGAAGCCAGCATTACATTCTTCCTGTATGCCTCTATCAGAAACCGGTAATTTCCCAGTTTCTCGGCGATACGGATTCCCTTCATCACATGGGGCAGCCTGTCTTCAATACCATTCGGCACCGCAAAACATTTATTATTATTGTCATAACAGTACACATAAATATGTGCCAGATGATTCTGGTAGCCGTATGTTTCACACCAATCCAGCAGCTTCTGACTGACTTCAATATCTTTTTCAACAATCCAAATCTCATTCCAGCCTCCCAGCAGAATCATATTGGAAAGCAATTCAACTTTAAATTCCGTCTTATCATCAGACACAAATTCTCTGCACTGTTCCGCATAATTTTTTGCTGCCTGCTGATTGCCATTGCACATATTAACAGTGGCAATCAGGTAATAATACATATAATTCTTTTCCTGTTCCAGTTCCCCGGCTTCCAATTGTCTCAGACTGTCGCATAACAGCCGGGCAAATGAATAATTTTTCTTATATATGCATGCCATGATATACAGTTCCAGCATATGTACCCTTATATCCACGGAAACCCTGAGCTTATCCAGTTCAATTCTCTGATACATAAAATTCAGATAATTATACGCCTGGTCAAAGGCAAATAAGTGAAACATATTGTTAATTTTTCGAAAATAGTTATTGGTATTGTCCAGTTTCAGTGAAAATGAAATGTCCGTGTCCACCTCTTCCGTTTTCTCTACGGTCCAGTCACTGATGCAGTTTTTCTCTTCACATTCTCCGATAAATTCCGTATACGGATTAGTTACATAGGTACTTACGCTTCTGAGCTGATTTACGATACCTATGATCTTCAGTTTTGTCAGCTCCGATTCAAACAGCCTCTGCAATATGGTAACTGATGATGTCGTTATCAGATTCACCTTGTTCAGTAAAATAAATATCGGATATTTCTTTGATAAATAATGCAGCATTCCCACAATGCCATCGGTCATTCTTTCATACTCGAAATCCAGTTCCGCCAGAATCAGTTCATCCCTTCGTTCACAAAGCTGATTCATAAAATAACTTTTGAATATTTCCCTGTGGAGGCTGTATACCTCTGCTTTATCAAAAACAGTGTCCATATCCAGATTATTTTTCTCTATGATATCTTTAATGATTCCCAAAAACGGTTCATATGCCTCCATCATATCCCCATGATTATATTCGTGATAATATTGGTTTAACCCGGGGCGAAACGTCAGCCTTTCAAAATCCTTCTTTGTCATATTCAGAATATTGTTCTGTCTTATGATTCGAATAGAATCCCCCCGGGTATTTCCGGTAATATACATATCTTCTATAAAGTCGTTTAAATATTTAAGTCCTTCTGCTGTCATTGTTTTACCTCCCGTTATTTTATGTTATTTATCTGAGAAAAAGCTTTTTTATGAACAAATATGGCCGGATAAATGAATTTCCGGTATTTGACATATTTCTATCTTTAATAATACCTTATTTTGCTTCATTGGGCAATGCAAATAGAAATAAGTTTTAATATATTTTTTTATTTTTCCAGACAAACAGTGATACGGAATTCTTCAAGCTTTTCTGTATTAAAATATTATGACATTATTATAGCACAAATTTCTATAAATTGTAATTGTTTCCATATACCTGTTATACTATAATAACGAAGATGAGCAATTTATCAAACCGAATATTGTATAAAAGGAGTCAGGAAACCATGAGCAGAAATATAAACGATGTATTAACAGACCCCACTGAATTAGTCCGGTCGGAATTAAAAAACGCAGGATTTGATATCGATCATATGAATGTTCCAAAAAGAGTATTCTTACTGGCTGACAGCCTATATGATGCCATGCTTTCAAGAAATTGTGGAAAATATAAATACCCATTGGGTGGAAAACTTTTTGTATTCAACAAAAACGAAGAAATCGGATTTATAAAAGGTCATATGTGTTCACCTGCCATTGCAACGCAAGCTGAAGATCTGATCGCAGGAGGAGTAAAGGAACTAATTCATATCGGCTTTGCCGGGGGATTACAACCGGATTTAAATGCAGGCGATATTGTATTAACGGACGGCGCATATAATGATACAGCCATTGCAGGATTATACGGATTTAATTATGATATTATCAAATCCTCTAAAGAATTAACGGATAAATTAAGTAAACTTCTAACAAAGAAAACAATTAGATTCAGACGCGGAATACATTGGACAACGGATGCCGGGTATAGAGAAACCTGGGGACAAATTTTAGAGTATCGTGAGAAAGGCGCTTTATGTGTTGAAATGGAAGGCGTAGGGCTTTTTACAATAGCAAACTATAGAAAATGTACCGCCTCAGCAATCTATATCATTTCAGATGTTCTTGATAATGACTGGAAGTTAGGCTGGGGGGAGAAGAATCTTAATGCTTCCATCAATAGAATAATAGATATGATAATATGTACTGCAATGGAATAAGCCAAAATAATGAAAAATCATCTGCCTTTTATTTTTTAGTAAATAGCATATTTCTATCTTGTGTCTTGTCACCTGTTAATTTTTATGTTAATATAATCAACTAAAGTAATCGATTATTATTTACATTTTTTTATTTTCTACAGGAGGAAAATATGCAGCCATCCATCATTGATAAAATCAACACCCTTAAAGCACAACGGAATGCCATTATCCTGGCACATTATTATGTAAATGATGAAATTCAGGATATTGCCGATTACATAGGCGATTCCTTTTATCTGAGTAAAGTCGCTACCACCACCGAGGCAGATGTAATCGTATTCTGCGGCGTCAGTTTTATGGGTGAAAGCGCCAAATTACTGAACCCCGGAAAAACCGTGTTAATGCCGGATATGTCGGCAGACTGCGCAATGGCACACATGTGCGATGTTGATAAGATAAAATATCTGAAAGAACAGTATGAAGATCTGGCAGTTGTTTGTTATATCAACTCTACCGCCGAATTGAAGCGTTACTCGGACGTATGTGTCACATCCGCAAATGCCCTTAAGATTGTACGGGAACTGCCGAATAAAAATATCTTTTTTATACCCGATGAAAACCTTGGCAGATATGTTGCCGAAAAAGTTCCTGAGAAACATTTTATTTTCAATGACGGATTCTGCCCAATCCATAAAAATATACGAAGAGAGCATATTTTAAAATCGAAACGGCAGCATCCGGAAGCCCTCGTTCTGGCGCATCCGGAATGTACTCCTGATGTACTGGAACTGGCAGATTATATCGGCAGCACCAGCGGCATTATTCAATATGTAAACAACTGTCCGTCTGATTCGTTTATTATTGCTACGGAAACCGGTGTCTTTCACCAGTTAAAAAAAGAAAATCCGGACAAGCAGTTTTACCCTGCCTGTCCGGACCAGATATGCTGGGATATGAAACTGATCACTTTTGAGAAAATTGCAGATGTTTTGGAACACCAAAACAATCAGGTGGAACTGACCTCAGATATTCTGTCAGAAGCAAACGCCCCGTTAAACCGTATGTTAGCGCTTGCCAATGCCTGACCAAAATCCCTCAGCGGAAAGGATAATACATAATGAATACAATCAATACTGATGTAGTTATAGTTGGCTGCGGGGTATCAGGTCTTTATTCTGCCTTAAACCTCCCGGAACATTTAAATATCACTATAATATCCAAAGATAAATTTGAACATAGTGACTCATTTCTGGCTCAGGGCGGAATCTGTGTCCTGCGGGACGAAGCTGATTATGACAGTTATTTTGAAGATACCATGAAAGCCGGCCATTATGAAAATGATACGGAAAGTGTGGATATTATGATTCGTTCCTCCCGGGAAACCGTCAGGGATTTAACGAATTACGGGGTACGTTTTCAAAAGCAGGGAGAGACTTTTAGTTATACACGGGAAGGCGCACATTCCAGACCCCGTATTTTATTTCACAAGGACATTACCGGAAAGGAAATCACCAGTCATCTGCTTCGGGCCGTCCGTAATCTGCCGAATGTGACCATGTATGAATATATGACCATGACCGACCTTATTGCCAACGGAAACGACTGTCTGGGAATTCTGGCAGAAACCTCTGATTCTTCCGAACAATACAAAATAAATGCTGCTGTTACCATACTTGCTACCGGAGGAATCGGCGGACGTTTTCTGCATTCCACAAATTATCCGCACCTGACAGGGGATGCCATAACTCTTGCGGAAAAATACGGAATTGAAACCCAAAATCTGGATTATATCCAGATTCACCCTACTACCCTGTACTCCACGAAACCTGGAAGAAGATTTCTGATATCCGAATCGGTCCGTGGCGAGGGAGCCGTTTTATATAATAAAAAAATGGAGCGGTTTGTTGATGAATTGCTGCCCCGGGATATGCTGACCGAAAAAATCCGGGAACAGATGAAAGCCGATGATATGCCATATGTATGGCTTTCCATGGCTCCGATTCCAAAAGAAGCCATACTGGGCCATTTTCCAAATATATATGCCCACTGTCTGGAAGAAGGCTATGACGTGACCAGGGAATGTATTCCGGTAGTTCCGGCACAGCATTATTTCATGGGAGGTATCAAAGTTGATAAAAGCAGTCATACTTCCATGAATCATCTGTATGCGGTGGGAGAAACCGCCTGCAACGGAGTGCATGGTGCAAACCGGCTGGCAAGTAATTCATTGCTGGAAAGTCTGGTGTTTGCGAAACGGGCGGCGGAAAGGATTGAGAAAGAACTTTGACAAGTGATTCTGGCAAAGGACGCTACCATGGTGGCTGTGCTTTGGCGAAAACTGCATATTCCCAATCAAAGTTTGCATTTGTCTATAGGACGGATTTATTACCATTTTTTTACAGGAAAGGATACGAATATGAACAATATTACTATGCATTTAAATGCCGATGACCTTATTTTACTTGCTTTAAAGGAGGATATTACCAGCGAGGATATTTCCACAAATGCCGTTATGCCGGAGTTTTGTCTGGGGAGTGTGGATTTAATCTGTAAGCAGGATGGGATTATTGCGGGACTTCCGGTTTTTAAACGGGTGTTTCAACTGCTGGATCCGGATGTTTCGGTGGATTTTTTCTGTAAAGACGGGGATTCGGTCACATCGGGAGAACTGATGGGTAAGGTTACGGGAGATATCCGTGTGCTGCTGTCAGGAGAACGGACGGCGCTGAATTATCTGCAGCGTATGAGCGGAATCGCTACCTATACCAATTCCATTGTTTCTCTGCTTGCGGGTTCCAACATTAAGCTTCTGGATACCAGAAAAACCACTCCGAATATGAGAATTTTTGAAAAATATGCTGTTAAAGTAGGAGGCGGAAACAACCACCGCTATAATCTTTCCGATGGTATTTTGTTAAAGGATAATCATATCGGAGCTGCTGGCAGTATTACAAATGCCGTTTCAATGGCAAAGAATTATGCTTCTTTCGTCAGGAAAATTGAGATTGAAGTTGAGAATCTGGAGATGGTAAAGGAGGCTGTAGATGCCGGCGCCGATATTATCATGCTGGATAATATGTCCCATGATGATATGAAAAAAGCTGTGGATTATATTGACGGCAGAGCAGAAACCGAATGTTCCGGAAACGTGACAAAAGAAAATATTTCCAAACTGGCGGACATCGGGGTAGACTATATTTCAAGCGGGGCACTAACACATTCTGCGCCGATTCTGGATATTTCACTGAAAAATCTGCATCCTGTTACATAATGGCCGGAGGACTGCTTCTATGAATGGAAACCAACGTCGTTCACTCATACTGGAAACACTGGAAAACGGCAGGACCCCGGTGTCCGGAACTGCTTTTGCCTCCCGTTTTCATGTAAGCCGTCAGATTATTGTATCAGATATTGCACTGTTGCGCGCCTCCGGTTATGATATCATTTCTACAAACCGGGGATATATTATAAATTTACCACAGGAGCAAAAAATGGAAATCAAAGTCCTGCACAGTGACAGTGAAACTGCGGATGAACTCAGTACGATTGTGGATTTAGGCGGTACTGTCAGGGATGTGTTTGTAAATCATAAGATATACGGGGTTCTTCGTGCCGACTTAAATATCCGTTCCAGAAAAAATATAACTGATTTTCTGGAAGACATTAAAAACGGTAAATCCGCACCGTTAAAAAATATTACGTCCGGCTATCATTATCACACGATTACCGCTGCTTCCCGTGAAACCCTGAATCTTATTTATCAGGAACTGGATAGAAAAGGGTATATCATCAGCAAAAAATAACAGGGACACTGTTTTAACAGTGTCCCGTTATTTTTATGTATTTAATTTATCCCAGTAAATCGTCATCTCCCTGAAGTGCATCCACACCTTCTTCTCCGGTTCTGACTTTAATAACATTTTCCACATCATATACAAAAATCTTACCGTCACCGATATTTCCTGTATAAAGAGCCTCTTTTGCCGCTTTCACCACTTCCATGACCGGTACTTTGCTGACTACCACTTCAATCTTAACCTTTGGAAGAAGAACCATATCCAAAGCCACACCACGGTAATATTTTGCATTGCCTTTCTGGGCACCGCATCCAAGAACCTGTGTAACCGTAATACCCATAACACCGATACGGTTTAATGCTTCTTTTAACTCTTCAAACTTACTCTGCTTACAAATGATATCCACCTTGGAGAGTTTTACATCACTGGCAACGGAACTGCTTTCTGAAACAAGTTCCACCGGAACAGCCTGTGAAACCGGTACTTTTTTCTCCTTAGTCTCCTTTTTCTCCTGACTTCCGACTGCACCACCCAGAACCGTTGGAACCGTGGACGGCATAAAGTCTGCATAAGAAGATTCCAGATTATGTTCCGTAACGTCCAGACCAAGGATTTCTTCCTCTCTGGAAGCACGCAGGCCGATGGTATGCTTAATTACAAGAAATACGATTGTCATGGTAACAAATACCCATGCACACACGGATACAACACCAATAGCTTCAACACCCAGCAGCTTTGCTCCGCCGCCTGTAAACAGACCTTTCACCATCACACCGTCAATTGAGGTTCCGGTACCGTCGGAGAACAGACCGACACAAATCGTACCAAGCAGTCCGTTTAAGAAATGAACACCCACAGCGCCCACCGGATCATCTACTTTCAGCACCTTATCAACAAATTCAATACCGAATACCACTGCAAATCCTGCAATTATACCGATGATTGCCGCACTTGTTGGAGATACGGTATCACAGCCTGCCGTAATGGCAACCAGACCTGCCAGGGAACCGTTTAATGTCATGGACACATCCGGCTTTTTATAACGAATCCATGTAATGATCATAACCGTAAACGTGGCAACCGCTGCAGCCAGATTGGTCGTAATAAAAATCTTACTCGCTGTTACAACAGCTTCTCCTTCCATGGATACCGTGGACGCACCGTTAAAGCCGAACCAGCAGAACCAAAGAATAAATACACCCAAAGCGCCAAGAGTTAAACTGTGTCCCGGAATAGCTTTTGGCTTTCCGTCTTTTCCGTATTTACCGATACGCGGTCCCAATATGGCCGCTCCCACCAATGCAGCCGCTCCGCCGCACATATGTACCGCCGTGGAGCCGGCAAAGTCATGGAATCCCATTTCGGATAACCAGCCGCCTCCCCAGATCCAGTGAGCTTCAATCGGATAAACAACCAGACTGATAATAAAACTATAAATACAATAAGATATAAATTTTGTTCTCTCTGCCATGGAACCTGACACTATGGTTGCAGCCGTCGCACAGAACACGGTCTGGAAAATCAGAAAGGCAAAGAACGGAACACCCTCCGGCAACATACCGGAACCATAGTTGGCTTCTGTTGCAATTCCTTTAATCGTTCCGATAAAACCGTTGCCGTCACCAAACATCAATCCGAAACCGATTAACCAGAACACCGGTGTTCCGATACAGAAATCCATCAGGTTTTTCATTATTATATTACCGGCATTCTTTGCTCTGGTAAAACCGGTTTCTACCATTGCAAAACCTGCCTGCATAAAAAATACCAGGGCGGCACCAAGAAGTACCCACATTGTGCTAACTGAACTAAATTCACTCATAACACATACCTCCATTTTAAACATTCTTTTTTAACTTCCTATCACAGCCAGTTCGCGAAACCAAAAAAAGGCGCCTGGGAATTTACCCAGACGCCTTCGCCGTTTATGTTGTGTATTATAAACCATTTTTTTTAGATGTCAAGGCTTTTTTTTAAATTATTAAAATTTCAAATGAATTGAAAATAAATTTATAATATGTTATTATTGCTATAAACCAATTTAACACATACTTAAAAAACATACGGTACAGTATGGAAACGAGGCTGGTATGATAAAAATCTCATCTGTCTGTAAAAAATACGGTAAACATACCATATTAGACAATATCAGTATAAACATTCATCCGGGAGAATGTGTCGGTATCATCGGCGCCAACGGAAGCGGAAAAACAACTTTGCTTTCCATTATTGCGGGATTTCTGAAACCGGAAAGCGGAAGTATTTCCATAAATGATAAAAAGCTTTCCTTTTCTTCCGATATTCTCCGGGGATATATCAGTTATGTTCCCCAGGAAAATCCTCTGATGGAAGAGCTTTCTGCCCTGGATAATCTGAGATTATGGTATACCGGAGCTTCCTTGAATCTGGAGGAAGAACTTGACCACGGTATTTTGAAAATGCTGGGTATCAGTGATTTTCTGAACAAACGGGTCTCCCGTCTGTCCGGCGGCATGAAGAAACGTCTCAGTATCGGAATTGCCCTGGCGGATAATCCTTCCCTGCTGATCATGGATGAACCCAGCGCCGCGCTGGATTTGGAATGTAAAAAACTGATTCGGGATTATATTAAAAGTTTCACCCGGAACAGCGGTTCCGTTCTTCTTGTCTCTCATGACGAGCCGGAACTTTCCATATGTGATAAATTATTTCTATTGAAAGATTCTTCGCTTACCGAAATCTCACAAATAACCATTCATAAAAAAAGAAAGGAATGATTCTATGTCACAAAATGATAACGAAATCAGTGATTTATTTTTCCGGACCATAAACGAACCGGAACCCCGGACGGACTCTGCCGAAAGCGTGTCTCCGGCAGAATCACCGGCGCAGGAAACACCTGCGGAAAGCCACTATGAAACCTCTAAGATCAGAAAAAAACGTTCCAAATTTGTACCGGTTGCCGCAATTATTATTTTATTGGCAGTAACCGTTACCGGCGTCTGGTATGTACTGAGCCATGGAAAAAATTCAAATACCGCTTCGGTCAATACTGAATCTCTGGAAGCACTGTTTGATTTTTCCAATCCCATTAACGAAGCCATGGGATTAAAAGAAATATCCGAATTACTGACCACCCGCTCTGCAAAACTGGATGCCTCCGTTACGGTTTCTTCCATAGCAGATGTTCCCGATGCCTCCGGAATAGGTGTCCGTTATCAAGTTCTGCGGGATATGAATAAGAAAAAGGCTTCCGCTGACGTTTCATTGTCCTACAGAAAAGCTGCAGTCTTATCGGCATCTCTGTATGCAGATGAAAATGATATCTGCCTGAAAATCCCAACCCTTTCTTCCGGTGTATTTACCATCGGTTCTTCAGACATCGGGGAACAGATTCAGAAATCCCCATTATTTACCGAATCCATGAATGATTTGGAAGATGAAGAAACCATGGAATATCTGAAACCTTACTTTGATATGCTGGATTCCTTTGATATTGATTCTCTGTTTGATCAGACAGATATTGACAACAATATCAATCTGTTATCAGTCGTAATCAACAAGCTGACTTCCGTTTACCCAAAGGATTTTGAAAAAATCAAAACCGGTATCTCTTATGAAGAACTAGAAACAGACGCCAACGGAAATAAGGGAACAAAAGTAACCTTTTCGGAAGAAAGCATCGAATTGCTTATAAAAGATTTATTGACACTGGCTTTGGACGATAAAGACTGTCAGGAATTCTTAAAGAGTTATTTCCAATCCTTTTATTCTTCCTTCACTATCAGACGAATTGAAGGTTTGTCATATGATGACTTTATAGATCAAATTTTTTCTCGGCTCCGCATTGGTTTAACCTCAGCAGGAAATGCTTTTGCAGAATATTTTAATCAGGACATCAGTTTTACCATATATAAAAATACGAAAGGACAGCTGGTAAGCCTTACCTCTGAAAATTCCATTGAAATAGATGGTGAAACTCTGGATATTAATCTTTATATCACCAGCGGTTCAACTGAAAATCCCGGGGATTCCATGCATTTCCGTTTAGAATGTTCTTCCGTGGATGAAACCCTGAGTCTGGAACTGGTAAATTCCTGCAATCAAGATTCCGAAGTAATAAAGCACAATCAATCCCTAATCATTTCCTTTGATGACGAATCCTTTGTGCTGAACCATAACAGAACTTATAATACCGCAACCGGAAAATATGAAGGCATTATTAAAATATCCGAAGGTTCCATTGTATTAAAACTAAACGGAACTTTAAACAAGGCTGAAGAAGGCAGGGATTATTCTTTCACGCTTGACTGTCTGGATATCATATCCGAAAATGAAACTGTATTTTCCGCTACGGGCGAAATCAATGTTTCAAAACTGAATGAAGAAATCACAAAACCATCCGGAACGGAATATAGAATTTTTGAAATGCCGGTGGACGAATTATCTCCTGTTATGGAAAGCATTTCCGACAGTATTGACTCTCTGGAAGAATCATTGGCCAACTATGGTTTTGGTGAATAAATAATTTGGAAGATTAAACTAAAATGAAACAATTAATTCTTTTTTATAAACTTGAATGTAAACGAATCATTAAATTAATACCCCATATCTTAGCAGGAGCAATTGCACTATCCCTTGTGGCAGGTGCAATTGCTTTTTGTGCCGGAAAAATGATTTATATCAATAAAAATGATGCGAATGTCAGCATTGCTTATTCTTTGGAAGACGAAAACCGGATGACCGGAATGATCGTTGGAATGCTCACCGGCTCCGACAGCATTTCCTCCGTCTGTAATTTTATTCAGACTACAGAAAAAGAAAGCGCCGAATTACTGGCAGATAATCAGATCATGGCAGCTATCACCATTCCTGCAGGTTTTATGAACAGTCTGATGTCCGGTAAAAATTATTCCATTCAGATCAGTCTCCCGGTGAGACTTTCCATTTACTCCATTATACTGGTGGAACTTACCAAAGCAGTGGAAAACATATTGGATTCCGCTCAGGCAGGTGTATATACCCTTTACGACTTTTACAAAGAACAGAACGTTTTAGAATACGAAAAAGAAGCGAATCTGGCTTTAAACAGTATTTATCTGACAAAAGCCCTGGACCGCTCCTCCACATTTCAAACCCACACGGTTTCGGCCACGGGCGCCGTTCCGGTTAAGGAATACTATATTTGTACCGGTGTGGTGATGCTGATACTGATGCTTGGAACTACCTTTATACATACCCTTCAGTCCAACAGCCGGATCACGAATCTGAAACTTTATCAGGCCGGTATCGGAAGCCGTCACATCGCATTGAGCAAAATCCTTTCCGTTGCCCTTGCACTTTTTATATTGTTATTCGGCTCTGTACTGTTGTTCATTCTTTTAAACGCCCTGAATATCCTTTCCGTAACGGTCCATCTGACCGCTGCATTGTTTAATACCGCCGCCGTCTGCCTCTGCGCAGCCGGAGTCATTGTATTTATCATCTCCCTGACTTCCGGAAGAACCGGCGGAATGTTATTATTATTTATTGTGGCAGCGGTAATGTGTTTTATATCCGGCTGCTTTGTACCGGAACTGTTTCTGCCGGATGTTTTAAAGGAAATATCAAACTATCTGCCTTCCACACATATGCTTCGGTTAATGACAGATATGATTCAAAATCAGATTTCGGTTTTCCACCTGCTTACGGCTCTTTGTTCCGGAATATGCTTATATCTTTTTACTGTACTGAGTCTTTATATTCGGAAAGGAGCAAGACTAATATGAACAAAAATTCTTATAGCCGGTTTTGTATCTGTCTCCGGCTTTTCATCAAGCGTCTGCTGAATAAAGTATCTTTTATTCTTATCCTATGCTTATTACCGGTTCTCTCCTTAGGATTAAAATATCTGTTAAAGGATGCCGCTATTACCATCCGTGTGGGTTTATATAACGAAGATAACGGCTCTTCTGCGGATTATATCATCCACCGTCTCAGCAAAAATCCGGAAGGAATCACGTTCCGGGAATTCAGCTCAAAAGATGAAATGCTGGATTCCGTTCGTACCAGAAAATATGAATGTGGTTTCGTATTTTCAGAAGATTTTTCCGAACGTCTATCAGAGGGCGATACAACGGAAACTATACAACTGTTTGTTTCACCGGGAACCGCTGCCGGTTCCATTGCCGCAGAATATGTATACTCCGAAATATTTACTTTGTATGCTTTTGAAGAATTCATGGAGTTTATCGGTACCAGAACCTATCTTTCATTTTCTCCGAATGAACTTTCCTCTCTGCGGGAAAGGCTTCAGCCGGTTTATTCTGAATACTTAAACAGTGATAAAACTTTTTCCTTCGAATATAAAACTCCGGCCGGTATCATAAAAGATACCTCTATAATGCTGCCGGATTATATTCTCGGTTCTGCTTCCGGAATTGCCGCACTCTTTATCATGCTGGGCTCCTTTGCCGGAACCGTTCATTTATACAGGGACAGCCGGAAAGGAATTTTTTACGCATTACCTGCCGGAACACGAACACTCTGTAAACTGGCAGATATATTCTCCGGCGCTTTTCTCACCGCACTAAGCGGATTGCTTACCATAACGATCTGTAACGGATTGGAAACGCTTCCGGGGACGCTGATACATCTGCCGGTTTATACAGTAATATGTACGATATACTGCTATCTGCTTTATAAACTGCTGCCCGATGTCCGAATATTTTCTGCGGTAATACCAATATTAATTATGGGCAGTATCATATTCTGTCCGATATTTATAGACTTTAGTGTTGTGTTGCCGGCTGTGAAATATTTGAAGTGGGGATTTTTGCCGACGTATTTCTTTGGATGAGAATTGGATTTAAAGTGGCTATAAGGACGCAGATAGGGAGAGGCGGGGCGCATTTGGCGGCTCGCCAAAAATATTCACATTGACAGATGTTCATTTATCCTGTACAATCCATATGAAATTTTTTAAGAAGTAAAGAAGGAATATAACCATGTCATACAAATTAATCGCTTTAGATTTAGACGGTACTCTCACCAACTCGCAAAAAATCATTACCCGGCCAACCAAAGAGGCTCTTTTAGATATCCAGAAACAGGGGTTTAAGGTGGTTCTGGCCTCTGGAAGACCTACGCCGGGTATGGCGGGTCTGGCAGATGATTTATGTCTGGACCGGTATGGAAGCTATGTCCTTTCCTATAACGGGGCAAAAATCACCGACTGGCGTTCCAAAGAAGTTATATTTCAGAAAACGCTGCCACTCAGCGTTATTCCTGATTTATATAAATATGCGGTGGAAGGCGGCGTGGGTATTATTTCCTACGAAAATGACAATGTGGTTGCCGGTACTCCCATTGATGACTACATGATGATAGAATCCAGAATCAATAAACTGGATATCAAATATGTAGAGAATTTCCCGGAATATATGAATTTCCGTACAAACAAATGTCTGATGACCGGCGAACATTCCGTTTTGCAGAAAGTTGAAGAACGATTAAAGAAAAAATTCAAGTCTCTGTTAAGCATATATTTTTCGGAGCCGTATTTTCTGGAAATCATGCCGCAGAATGTGGATAAAGCCCAGTCCCTGCTTACTCTGTTAAACACCATCGGACTGACCAGCGAAGAAATGATATGCTGCGGGGACGGATTTAATGATATTTCCATGATAGAAATTGCCGGACTGGGCGTTGCCATGGAAAATGCCCAGGAAGTTGTAAAAGCCGCCGCAGACTATATAACCCGCTCCAATGACGAGGACGGAATCTTACATGTCATACAGAAATTTATAATGAAATAGCCCCGCGGTTTACCATATTCTCATAGTCCTCATAAAGTTTATCCTTCCGCCACTGACTGTCACAGATCTCCTCTGCCTGTTTCAGCCAGTACCGGGATTGCCCGGTGTCTCCTAATGCATAATGCAGCCGGGCGGCCAGTTCCCGTCTTATAATCTGTATTTCCGTGTTCTCCGGAAATACATAATGATCAAGCCACTGCAGCGCCTGCTCATAATTTCCTTTCAGATACTGATACCGCACATGGGTCAGACAAATGGAAGCACCCATTTCGTCCTTCCTGTTCTTAAATGTTTCCATATAGTTTTTCGCTTCAAAGAGATATTCTTCCGTTTTGTTCATATCTCCTGCTTCCATAAAAATCTCCAGTGCAATCAGATAAAATAAAGTTTTCTGATATTTCACCGGAAGTATTTCCAGACTTGTATGAAATTCCGTACTGTTATGTATCTGCTCCACTATATGAACAGCCCTGTCCGTTTTTCCTGTTTCCGCATACACTTTCGCCAGCAGTTCAAGACCTTCCCAGTCCTCGGCAAATATTTCCATCTTATCACTTTCCAGAATACTCCTGTCCGCCCTGCCGATGGAATGTTTATTATTATACCGGTATATCAGAAGATTTTCCAGTTCTTCCGTAATTTCTTCCGTCTTTCCTTCGGTACGTATTTTCTCCCGGATTATTTCCAACCGGCTGACTACGCTCCTGCCTGTGGTTCTCTGCCGGATCAAGAATAAGCCTATTCCCATCGGCAGAGAGATAAAGTACCACTTTTTTCCATTGGAAGCCGCTTCCAGCACGGATTCAAAGAAAAAAGTAAAAAGAACTGCAAGGAAAATATTTATAAATGTCATCCATCCCTGCCTTACTGTTTTTTTATTCTTCATATGAGATTTTCCTTTCACAATTTAAACAATGTTTGCTTTTCATAACATCATAATCTTTATGAAGATTCTCTATTCTTCACAACACCTTTATCCTTTCACCATAAAATCTGCCGGAAATCTCCTATTCCCGGCAGATTTTATTTTCTGTAGATTAATTATTCATCTTATTTATTGCCATGCGTATAGTCTACATGCAACAGTTCATGGCTCCGGTCTTTCAACATACCCTGATACAGATTGGCCACCACCGGATTTTCCTCGCAGCGTTTAATGCTTGCTTCTTTATCCACATTGTACATACCCTTTGCACGGTTCGCCTTGTCCGCTTTGTGGCTGAACGGCTGGCCGGCTCCGGCAATACATCCGTTCGGACATGCCATAACCTCCACAAAGTCAAAATGTTCTTCTCCGCTTTCTATCTTCTCCAGCAATTGTTCCACATTGCCGAGACCGCTGACCACGGCGATTCTGGCCATACCGTCACCCATAGGGATTTCTGCGGCTTTGATTCCGTTTAATCCCCGGATGCCGGAATACTCAATCTCCTTTAACTCCGCGTTGGTCTTTTTTACAGACAGCTTCCGCAGTGCTGCCTCCGTTACGCCTCCGGTAACGCCAAAGATGGCGCCTGCTCCCGACGAAATGGAAAACGGCATATCCGGTGCGCTTGGCTCAATTTCATTGAACTGGATTCCCAGTTCCTTGATCATATGGGCTACTTCTTTGGTGGTAATCACCGCATCCACATCTTTCACGCCGTTGCGTACGAATTCTTCTCTTGCTGCCTCATATTTCTTTGCCGTACAAGGCATGATGGCCACCGAATAAGTTTCCATATCCGCCTCTTTGTCCGCCGGCTTATAATATTCCTTTAATACGGCCCCGAACATCTGCATTGGAGACTTGGAGGTAGAGATGTACGGCAACAGTTCCGGATGTTTTGTCTCTGCAAACCGGATCCATGCCGGACAGCAGGAAGTAAACAGCGGATATTTGCTTTCCCCTTTGCTTAATTTTTCTTCTAGTTCGGCGGTTTCCTCCATAATGGTCAAATCCGCCCCTACACAGGTATCGTATACGTTGTCCACGCCCAGCATACGGATTGCGGTAAATATTTTCCCAATTGAATTGGTACCTGGTTCCAGACCGAATTCCTCGCCCAATGCCACGCGTACGGCCGGCGCGACCTGTACCACAACACGCTTTTTCGGGTCGTAGATTGCTTTCCAGACTTCTTTTTTATTACTCTTAACGGTTATGGCTCCGGTCGGACAGACTGCCGCACATTGTCCGCAGTTGACGCAGTCCGTATCCGCCAGCTTCCGGTCAAATGCAGGACTTACCACCATGTCGGCTCCTCTGTGGGCAAAATCAATAGCTCCGACTCTCTGAACTTCATTACACATTCTGACACAGTCACCGCAGAGAATACACTTGGAAGGGTCCCGGACAACGGACAGGGACGAATCATCAATCGGAATTTCCGTCTTTGTATTTGGAAAACGGATTTCCGTCAGTCCGAATCTTCCTGCCAGTAATTGCAGACGACATTTCCCGTTTTTCTCACAAACGGTACAATCCCTGCAATGTGCTGCCAGCAGCAGTTCCAATATCATCTTTCTATGCTGGTGAAGTTTCGGGGTATTGGTTCTGATCACCATTTTGTCCTTTGGCGGTGTGGAACAGGAGGCAAGAATTCCTCCCCGCTCATCTTCCACCACACACATTCTGCATGCCCCGTAAATGGATAAATCCGAATAATAACAGAATGTAGGTACATGAATTCCTATTTTCTGAATGACCTGCAGAATATTTTTTTCATTCTCAAACTCTGCACGTATTCCGTCTATGATCATATATTTTGACATACGTTATGTTCCTCCTCTTCTATTCGTATGCGATAGCATCAAACTTGCAATTGCTCTGACAGACGCCGCATTTAATACATTTTGACGTATCAATGACATGAGGCTCTTTTACCGTTCCGGTTATTGCGCCAACCGGACAGTTTCTTGCACAAAGGGTACAGCCTTTACACTTGTCCGCATCTATTTTTAGAGAAACCAACGCTTTACATTGTCCTGCCGGACATTTTTTATCCACCACATGAGCAATATATTCATCCCTGAAATATTTCAGCGTACTGACCACCGGAGATGCCGCCGTCTTTCCCAGACCGCAGAGAGCGGTTGCGGAAATGGTATCCGACAGTTCCTCCAGCATTTCTATATGCTTCATGGTACCTCTTCCTTCGGTGATATCCGTCAGAAGTTCCAGCATACGCTTGGTACCTTCCCGGCATGGAACACATTTGCCGCAGGATTCCTTCTGGGTAAAGTTCATAAAGAATCTGGCAACTTCCACCATACAACTCTTGTCATTCATAACCACCAGTCCGCCGGAACCAATCATGGCACCTACTTTTTTCAGTGAATCAAAGTCTAATTTCATATCCAGATGATCCTCGGTTGCACTGATACAGAGACAGCCGCCGGACGGACCGCCAATCTGAACTGCTTTAAATTCTCCGCCCTTTACGCCGCCGCCAATATCAAAGATAACCTGACGCAGTGTGGTTCCCATCGGTACTTCTATCAGTCCCGTATTATTTACATTTCCGGTCAGGGCAAATGCCTTGGTTCCGTGGTTATTTTCCGGTCCGTACTGCTTATACCATTCTGCCCCGTTGAGAATGATGGGCGGAACATTGCAGAAAGTTTCAACATTATTCAGTACCGTCGGTTTATCAAACAGACCATGTTCCACGGTTCTCGGAGGTTTTACCCTCGGCATGCCTCTGTTTCCTTCAATGGAAGCGGTCAATGCACTGCCTTCTCCACAGACAAATGCTCCTGCTCCCTGACTGATATGCAACTCAAAATCAAAGCCGGAATTCAAAATATTTTTTCCCAGCAGTCCTTTTTCTTTTGCCTTGCCGATGGCTTTGGATAACCGTTCCACCGCCAGCGGATATTCCGCTCTTACATAGATATATCCGGTATGGGCCTGCGTAGCAATACCGGCAATCAACATTCCTTCTATTACACGATGCGGCTCTCCTTCCATCATGGAGCGGTCCATAAATGCTCCCGGGTCTCCCTCATCACCGTTACATACCACATACTTCTCAGGTTCAGCCTGACGCAGTACCTGTCCCCATTTTCTTCCGGTAGGGAATCCGCCGCCGCCTCTTCCGCGGAGAGAACTTTCTGAAATCTCATCTACGATTTCCTCCGGTGTCATTTCAAACAATGCTTTGGCAACTGCCTCATATCCCCCAAGGGCTATGTATTCTTTGATGGATTCCGCATTAATCTGACCGCAGTGCTCCAGTGCGATTCTTGTCTGCTGCCTGTAAAACGGAATCTCCTGCTGCTTTACATAGGGATTGCCGTCTTTATCCTTATATACCAGCCGCTCTACCACTTCGTCGCCTATAATGGATTTCTCTATGATATCCTCGCAATCCTCAATCTTAACCTTGGTATAGAGCCAGCCCACAGGGTCAATCTTGAGCAAAGGTCCCATTTCACAGAAACCATGACATCCGCTCTTTTTAATGCCAACGCTTTCATCATGAGGCTCTTTTTCCAGAACCACCGAACATTTCAGTCCCTTTTCCTTCATCAGTTCTTTCATTCTGTCATATATCTTCAATGAACCTCCTGCCACACAGCCGGTTCCCGCACATATCAGTATCTGTTTTTTCTGGCTGTCCAGAGACTGTTTGTATTCCTTTCTTCTCTGGCTTAATTCTTCCCGAGTATTAATTCTCATCCGATGATTCCTCCCTTCTGAGTTCTTCTATCAGTTCTCTTGCTTTTTCCGGTGTCATTGCCGGATGAACCACATCATTGACTGTACAGACCGGAGCCAGTCCGCAGGCACCAAGACAGGATACCGTTTCTACGGTAAACATCATATCCGGGGTAGTCGGTTTTGCTTCCGTAACACCCAGTGTTTTTCTGAATTCTTCCAGAATCGGAATGGATTTTCTGACATGACATGCCGTTCCATCACAAACCTTGATTACATATTTTCCCTTTGGTTCCAGTGAAAAATTCTCATAAAACGTTGCCACACCATAGATTTTGGCTTCACTGATTTTTAACTCTTTCGCTATATGGCAAAGGACTTCTTCCGGGAGATAGTGATATATCTTCTGTACCTCCTGCATGATGGCAATCACCTGGGAAGCCTGATATTCGTGGGCATCCAGTACTGCATCAATCGTTTCTATTTCGCTTTGTTTCAGCATTTTATTTCTCCTTCCCTGTTGTTTTCTTTCCCAAGACATTTCATCATTATTGAATGCTGTTATTAAAATTTCGCACAAATTACATTTCAATTTTAACATATTTTTATGCATATTGCCATAAGAATTTATTGGAACCCCGGAAGCATTTTTAAAAACTGACAAAATAATGTTTTTATCCAGAATTATCTTGAATTCGGAAAAAAATAGGAGTAAGATTGGTCTGATAAAAAAGGAGGCTTACATATGACAACTGATTTAACCATAGGAAATCCGAAAAAAGTATTACTTGCATTTACTGTCCCAATGCTGATCAGTGTTATGTTTCAACAGCTTTACAACATAGCCGACAGCGTGATTGCCGGTAAATTCATAAACGAAAACGCTTTGGCCGCAGTAGGGGCTTCTTATCCCATCACCATGATATTTATGGCGATTGCCATCGGCAGTAACGTAGGCTGCTCTGTTATCGTTTCCCAATTGTTCGGCGCAAAAAAATACAGGGATATGAAAACAGCCGTTACGACTACTTTTCTATCCGCTTCCGCCCTCTGTCTGCTTCTGACGGTATTTGGATTTGTCTTTTGTAAAAAGATGCTGCTTCTGCTGGATACTCCGTCTAATATAATGAAAGATTCCGTTCTTTATCTCAATATATATATTGCCGGGCTGTTCTTTTTATTCATGTACAATATCTGTACGGGAATTTTTACGGCCCTGGGAGATTCGAAAACCCCTCTCTATTTTCTTATATTTTCCTCTGTAGGAAATATTTTACTGGACCTGCTTTTTGTAATATCGCTCCATATGAAGATTGCAGGGGTTGCCTGGGCCACATTTCTTGCTCAGGGGATTTCCTGTGTACTGGCATTTATTGCCTTAACGAAACATCTCAAAAAATTCGATACCGTTGAAAAAGCTCCTGTTTTTTCCCTGCTTATGCTGAAACAAATCAGCCTGGTGGCCATTCCCAGTATCCTGCAGCAGAGCTTTGTATCCGTAGGAAATCTGTTTATCCAGAATCTGGTAAATAAATGTGGCTCCTCTGCAGTGGCGGGCTATTCTGCGGCAGTAAAACTGAATACATTCTGTATCACTTCCTTTACCACTCTTGGAAACGCCTTATCCAGTTTTACCGCCCAGAATATCGGCGCCGGAAAACAGAAGCGTGTCAGGGATGGATTCCGTTCGGGTTTCTCCATGCTGCTCTGCATTGTAATTCCATGTACACTGCTCTTTTTCTTCGGCGGCTCCCTGATATTAAAACTCTTTATGAATGACGAAAGTGAAACCGCCATTCAGACCGGTTTCACCTTCTTAAAAATCGTATCGCCGTTTTATCTGGTCATATCCGTTAAGCTTATGGCCGACGGTGTGCTTCGCGGCGCCGGCGCCATGTTCTGGTTTATGCTGTCCACATTTTCCGACCTGATCATCCGTGTGGCTTTGTCATATATCCTGTATTACCGGTTCGGCTCTGCGGGTATATGGAGTTCCTGGCCGGTGGGCTGGACAATTGCCATGATAATTTCGGTAATCTGCTATTTCAGCGGAGTATGGATGAAAAAATTCAAGCGATGAGAAACCGGCTTACGGTTCCTTCATCGCACTGCCTATTGCACCGGTAACCGGGTCCAGAAAATACTTTAACAGTGTTCTGGTTCCGGTCTTTACTTCAACCTGACAGTTCATTCCCGCAATTAACCGAATGTTTTCTGGTATCTGATCCAATGTGACCGTAACCTGATATACGTCTTTTTTCTCAGGCGTAGATATTGTATTTTGTGAAATATAAGTAATGGTACCTTCCAATGTGCCGTAATCGGAATAAGGATAAGAATCCACTTTGATTTCAGCCCGCTGATTCGTTCTCAGTTCTCCAATATCAGCATTCCCGATATAACATTGAACTCTCATTTCGGTATTTTCGGGTACAATATCAAATAATTTTTCTCCTTCTTCAATCACCCTGCCTGTTAAACCTTCCTGCATGTTTGTAATATATCCGCTTTCCTCTGCAAGAATCATCTGGTTTTCCTGATTTTTTTCCGCTTTCCCAAGTACGGATTTCAACTCTTTTATCTGGTCTTTGTTGCTGATGATTTTTTCCAATACCGAAATATTGTGCTGTTTCTTTAACCGTTTTACATAGTCTTCTTCATTATCCGACAGGGAATCCCGAAAATAATTTTCCTGCATCAGAAGATATCTTATATTGTCTGCCAGTGATTCCTCATAGGATTCCGGCGATATTCCGGTTAAATCTTCTTCTGCCAGAACTTTTCTGTATATTTCGTTTTCTGCTTCCAGACAATGAATTTCCTGTTTCGCGCCTTCGATATCTATATCAACCAATGCGGTATCTTCTTTGGCTATCAGTTCCCCTTTCTTTACATACGCCCCGTTGCTCTTATATACCTCAGCAATACTTCCTCCTGCTTTTGCCTGAACGGCAATAACGGTTCCCGCAGGTTCCACAAATCCTTCCGCAGTCACTACGATATCTGATTTTGACAATCCGGCCCACAATACAGCCAGAAATAAAAAGGTTACGATTGACCAGATAATGACCTTTCCGGCAGCATTAGCAGGTTTTTCAATAATTTCCAGGATATCCGGCATAAAATCATATTTCAGATTCTCATCTTTTTTCCTGTTATGTTTTAATATGTATTCAGAGATGTTATTTTTCATTTATCTATACCCGCTTTCCCTGTTCCTGCCTGCTGTGCAGATAATAGTACAATCCCTGTTTCTCCATCAGGCGTTCTTTTGTATCATATTCCGCAAGACTTCCCCGTTCGATAACCATAATCCGGTCCGCATCTTTTAATGTAGATAAGCGGTGCGCAATAATAATAACGGTTCTTCCCTTACAGATTTCTTTCAGATTATTCTGAATAATGCTTTCCGACTCATAATCCAATGCGGAAGTCGCCTCATCAAAAATCAGAATTTTCGGGTTATTGATGATGGCCCTGGCTATGGCGATTCTCTGCTTTTGTCCTCCGGAAAGACCCACACCCTTTTCTCCAATCACAGTGTCATACCCGTCCTGCATCTCCAGAATAAATTCATGGGCTCCGGCAATCTTAGCCGCTGCAATGATCCGTTCCGGTTCCGCCCCCGGACAGTGAATGGATATATTTTCGCTGACAGTGCCGTTAAACATGAAGTTTTCCTGAAGCACTACGCCAATCTGTTTTCTCAGCCAGGCCGGGTCCGCAAGAGAAATGTCCATTCCGTCAATCATTATTTTTCCTGCTTCCGGTATATACAGCCTCTGAACCAGTTTTGAAACGGTACTTTTTCCGGAGCCGCTTCTCCCCACAACCCCTACGATCATTCCTGCCGGAATTTTAAAACTCATATCCCGGATGACTTCCGCCGCATCCATCCTGTATCGAAAACTGACTCTCTGAAACACAATGGTTCCGCTCATATCTGGCAGGGAGATTTTATTAATGTTTGTCACCGGTTCCGGTGTACTGTTAAAAATATCTCCGATTCGTTTTACGGAAAGAGCGGCCTGCTGATATTCCTGCCAGAGCTGTACAAAACGCAGCACCGGTCCGCTGACCCTTCCTGCCAGCATACGAAACGCCACAAGCTGTCCTACCGTAAAGGTTCCTTTCATAACCGCTTTGGCTCCCAAAAATAATATCAGCAGGTCAAAGGATTTCTGTATAAAACTTCCGAGAGTATTGGAAGTTGCTGCAACCATGGATGTTTTATATCCTGCCCTGACATAGTCCGACTGTAACTCCCCCCACTTTCTTTCCAGCCGGGGTTCCAGCGCAAATGATTTTATTGTCTGTATTCCGGTAATGCTCTCAACCAGATAAGACTGTGTTTCCGCTCCCGTTCTGAACTTTTCTTCCAGCCTTTTTTTAAACAACGGCGTTACTGCCGCCGATAAAACGGCAAATACCGGAATCGATGCAATGACCGCCAGTGTAAGCGGAACACTGTACAGAAACAACACTGCGATATAAACAAGAATAAACAGTAAATCCAGCATGGAGGATAATGGCGTCCCTGTCAGAAATGTCCGTATGCTGTCCAGTTCTCTTACCCTTGCCACGGTCTCTCCCACTTTTCGGGACTCAAAATACCGCAGCGGCAGGGAAAACAAATGCTGAAACAGCTTATGACTTAGCATTACATCAATCCGGTTTGTCGTATGAGTAAATACATAATTTTTTGCCAGACTTAATATTAATTCAAATACATAACTCAAAAACAGACCGACTGCCAATACATGCAGCGTGGATAAGCTTTTATGTACCAGCACTTTATCCACTACTACCTGCGTCATCAACGGCGTGAAGATTCCTATAATCTGTATGGCAAAAGCCGCCATTATAACCTGTATCAGTTCCCGCTTAAACTTTAATATGGTAGGAATAAACCATTGAAATCCAAAGACTGCTTCTTTATCAATGATTCCTTTCCGGTTGAACATTACGACCATTCCTGACCACTGGCTCTCAAATTCCTCTTTTGCCACCAGTTTTGTTCCGGATTCCGGCTGTATTACCATTACCTTTTCCCGTTCTGTTTTTCCAATGACAAAAAATTCTCCTTCTTTATTCTTTCCTATCACCGGAGCATGAATCTCCGACAACCGGTTAAAAGTAAGGGTCCGTATCTTTCCCTTCAGTTTTAATTTCTTAGCTGCAGTCAGCATATCCGTCTCAGACATGGCATTTCCTTCCAATGTCAGAATATGCCGGAGCTGTCCTGCAGTCACCCGAATGTTCATAATACGTACCAGCATTAAAAAGCTGGATAATCCGCTATCTATCTTTTGTTCCAATACTCTCTCCGTTTCCTTTCCCTTTTATCCGTAATTATTCCGTCACCCAGAGCTGTTCCTGTCCGGATGTGTCCGGCCGGTTCATCTCCACCTGCTCCGATGAAGCGATTCCGGTATCCGTATTCATGGATGCCATTAATTCCACCGCTGACTGCGCCTGCTTCAGAGTTGTTTCATACACATATGATCCATCCATTATCGCAGACACATCCTCTTTGTCCAACACCGTGCCGTCGGCAAAGGTATACTCAAAATTCTGATAGGAGGAATTGCTGAAATAATTGGAAAGGATCAGGCGGTCCTCCGTTCCGGTGACGGAAAGTTCCAGATTACGGCCGCTTTGCAGCAGTTCCAGTTCCTCCACGGTAATATCCTGCCCAAAGGATATCCGGTTGGAGCCAAGGTTGTCAAAAATCCGGTCGGTTCCATATCCTCTGCCGAACACATAGGTATCATTGCCGGCTCCTCCTTCCAGGTAGTCATCTCCGGTTCCTCCGTCCAGAACATCATCCCCCGCTTCCCCGTACAGCTTATCGTTTCCGCTTCCACCGTACAGAATGTCGTTTCCGGCTCCGGCTTTCACGGTATCATCTCCGGCTCCGGCATCAAAAATCTCATCCAGACTGTAATTATAACCGCTTTGGCCTGTCAGATTATCCGCTCCTTCCGTTCCCTCTATATAACGGCTCCTTTCTTTTATTATGTCGGCATCCCATACGGTTCCGTCGGCAAATTCCATGTGTTCGATATAGTAGGTTCCTCCACTGGTTAGATAGGCATTGTTTATTGTAATCCGGTCTCCCGTGGCTGAATTCAGAAGTACCATATGTTTTCCTTCCCTGCGGATGGTTATGTCCTCCGGACGGATTCCTTTGCCGAATATGATCTTATCTTCCCCATGGTTTACGGTATCATAATTATAAATCGTATCATTTCCGTCCCCGGCTTCAAAGTAATAGATGTCTGCTCCCACTCCTCCTTCCAGATAGTCGTCTCCGGTTCCTCCGTATAAGATATCATCCCCGGCTTCTCCATACAGTTTATCATTTCCGCTTCCTCCGTACAGCAAATCATTTCCGTCTCCGGCTTTCACGGTATCATCTCCTGCTCCGGCATCAAAGATCTCATCCTGGCTGTAATTATAGCCGCTCCGGCCTGTCAGATTATCTGCTCCTTCGGTTCCCTCTATATAACGGCTCTTTTCTTTTATTATGTCGGCATCCCATACGGTTCCGTCGGCAAATTTCATGTGTTCGATATAGTAGGTTCCTCCACTGGTTACATAGGCATTCTTTATTGTAATGCTGTCTCCGGTGACGGAATTGCGAATTACCATATGCTTTCCTTCCCTGCGGATGGTTATGTCCTCCGGACGGATTCCTTTGCCAAATATGATTTGATCTTCCCCATGGTTTACGGTATCATAATTATAAATCGTATCATTTCCGTCTCCGGCTTCAAAGTAATAGGTGTCTGCCCCCACTCCTCCTTCCAGATAGTCATCCCCGGTTCCTCCGTATAAGATATCATTTCCGGTTTCCCCGTACAGTTTATCGTTTCCGCTTCCTCCGGAAAGAATGTCGTTTCCGGCTCCGGCTTTCACGGTATCATCTCCGGCTCCGGCATCAAAAATCTCATCCAGACTGTAATTATAACCGCTTTGGCCTGTCAGATTATCCGCTCCTTCCGTTCCCTCTATATAACGGCTCCTTTCTTTTATTTCATCGGCATCCCATACGGTTCCGTCGGCAAATTCCATGTGTTCGATATAGCAGGTTCCTCCACTGCTTACATAGGCATTCTTTATTGTAATGCTGTCTCCGGTGGCGGAATTCAGAAGCACCATATGCTTTCCTTCCCTGCGGATGGTTATGTCCTCCGGACGGATTCCTTTGCCAAATATGATTTGATCTTCCCCATGGTTTACGGTATCATAATTATAAATCGTATCATTTCCGTCTCCGGCTTCAAAGTAATAGGTGTCTGCCCCCACGCCTCCTTCCAGATAGTCATCTCCGGTTCCTCCGTATAAGATATCATTTCCGGCTTCCCCATACAGTTTATCGTTTCCGCTTCCTCCGGAAAGAATGTCATTGCCGGCTCCGGCCTTTATGGTATCATCCCCGCTTCCGGCAGAAATCCACTCATCCATGGCTTTTCCTGACAGATTATCCGTTCCCGCGGTTCCGGCCATAAATTTACGCTCCATGAGCAGTTCCCGGTAAACGGCGGCATAACTGCTTCCCTCTGCTGCCTGCAAAAAATCCTCCCGGTTAAAATACACACTCAGATTGCTGATCTTACTGATATACTCTGTATAGTCCAAAAACTGAAGAACCGCCTTTGCGCTGTCCTCTGCCATGGTTCTGTCAGACTGTTTCAGAATGGTTTCATAATTTAACCGTTTTTCTTCCGTTCCTCCGGTCCGTACCGCTCTTGTGGCTGTTACCATGTCATGAATCGATGTCTGCATCAGTAACTTATATTTTGCAGTATAAACCAGACCGTCATACAATTCATTTAAGATTGCACTGGCAGCCCGGTTCGGATCGGCTCCGCTGACACCTGTAAATTCTTTTCCGTAAAACTTTTCCAGTACGGCAAGCTTTGCGGCATCCATATGGTTTCCCCGGCTTCCGGCTTCCACATCTTCACAGCCGGACCACTTTAAAAAGACTGCCTCCAGCAGTTCCTCCCTTGCCGCCGGTTCCGTTTCCTCCACAAACTTCCGGACCAGGGTACAGAGCTCAGGCTCCTTTGCCATGGCCTGATGCAGGGTCAGCATTTCTCCCGACGGTATCAGATTCGGCATGTTCTCCAGAATTTCCCGTGGAATCTCTATGGTTTCCATATATACGGTATCAACGGTATTGGTATCCATGGTCAGCTCCGCCACGGTTCCGGTGGTTCCGTCATTCCAGGTAAATGCTGCGGTTCCGGTAATCCGGTTGGCTCCCTCACTGCTTCCCTTCCGGTTCACTTTTAACAGAATATTCCGGATGTTTAATTCCTGCAACGTAAACAGCTCGTCCGCCTGGCTGATGCCGTCCCTGTTACTGTCCATCCAAACCCTCAGGCTTCCAAACGCCTCATCCCGGCTGTCTATAATCCCGTCACCATTACTGTCCAGTTCTGCCAGCGCCTCAAAACCATTGGCTGCAAAACTTCCGTCCGCCTTCAGTGTCCGGTCACCAAACAGTTCCGTGCCATTATCAATCCGGCCATTCCCGTTTAAATCCCGGACCAGCATGCCGTCACCTTCTGCCATCCATGCCGTCTTTTCCGCAAAGCCTTCCCCGTCATAATCAAAATGAACGCCTTCCTCCATTCCCACCGTAAACTTCCCGTCCCGGTTTAAATCCAGCACCAGCGGATCTTTGTCCCTGGCAGAACCTGCACCTCTAAAATCGTCGTCACCACCAACAGGTTTGTTATTCTTGTCTTCATCATCCTGCTCGGGATTATTCGTCGGATCATCAGAATCAGAATCATCCCTCGGATCATTCTTCGGGTCATTAGGGTCATTCTTTGGGTCATTAGGATTATTCGACGGGCTATTAGGATTCTTTGATGGGTTATTAGGATTCTTCGACGGGCTATTAGGATTCTTCGACGGGTCATTAGGATTCTTTGACGGATCATTAGGATTATCGCCACCCGGTTTACCGGAGCCACCTCCTGAAAAGCCGTCAAAGATACCACTCAGCTTTTCGTACATACTCATAAACCGGTTTCTGGCATCTATAATTTCTGTGGTGTTCACAGCATATAATCCATTTGCAGAATCCCCTGCCATGGAAAACAGGAAATCATACTCTGTCAGAATCGCCTGATACAGCTGTGCCAGAACACAGGCTTTGTCTCCAAATTCCGGGGATGCAAGGGCAGAATCGATGCGGGACTGCAGGCTGGTGCTGATATCTTCGTCAGAATCCAGAGCTTCCACTTCCCTCCAAAGGGCTTCCATTTCGTCATAACGTTCCCGATACTTCAAGGCGATTTCAGTACCGACTTCCAGAAGATAACTGGCAAGTTCAAATTGTTCGGAGATAAGGAAACCGAGGGGGCCTCCGGCGGTGGAGACTAACGTTGAAGTAAGACTAAATGCTTTTTGTACACAAACAGAGGCAAGT
Source organism: uncultured Lachnospiraceae bacterium (assembly GCA_910583605.1). Taxonomy (GTDB): domain Bacteria; phylum Bacillota; class Clostridia; order Lachnospirales; family Lachnospiraceae; genus Bovifimicola. The sequence continues at coordinate 41,687 of CAJTXN010000007.1, read as the reverse complement.
TCTGGCGTTTGATTGCCTTTAAAATACTTATTACAGCTTTTATATAAGTCAAACAGATCTAAACTAATATCTTTTACTGTTCCCAAAACATCTCGAACCTGTCCTAAAGATTCCCCAATATCTACACATTCCAAATTAATATTATATTTACCTGCCAAATTCTGTATCATTACATCTACTTTTTCATCTTTCACTGAAATCATCGTTGTAATATCAAATGCCGATATAGAAACATTATGATTACCTGTACTGCTGAGTTTTCCCATTATACATTCTGCTACTAAATCCTCAGTTGTACCAATTGCATGGTCTTCTAATCTTCCTTTGATGTATTCCTCTATCTCTTTACTTCCAAAATTTGTGCCCATTTACTTTATCTCCTTTCTAATTGTAATCATTGTAATTTCATCATTCTCTATAGCTATCTCAAAAATATTTCCCTTATTATCACTTGCATAATATCCACATAATTCATTTTTATTATTATATTGTTTTAATATATTAGCAAAAATATTATTTACTCCCAGCAAATTGCTATCACAATTAACATCGTTTATTTTAAATACTTGTTTTCTACTACAAAATATATCAAGTCCTATTACCAAAGAATTTCTATTAATATCTTCAACACTTTCTCCATGTATATAAATAATTGCTATTTTTTCTCCATTATATGCCAAATCCGCACTATACAATCCATCACCCATATCTACCACATCCCACTTAAAATCATACTCCTCCCCCAAATCATTTAATGTAAACGGAAACGGTATCTTTTTTCCATTCAATTCTATGTTGTCATACACCTGACTAAAATCAAACTCCGATTCTGACTGGCCGGTCCCTTCCTGTGATACTGTTGTTGTTTCATTTTCTTTTGTAACCGCTGTCGTATCCGCCTTTTTCTCTTTATCTCCACAGCCGCCAAACGACAAAGCAAGCATTAATGTTACAATACAAGCTATTCCCCTTCTTTTCTGTTTCCTGATTTGATTTTTTAAATACATATTTCTCTTTTCCTCCTGATTTTTATTTGTAAATATCTTCCATGATTAACATATTAAAAAAATAAATTATATCCCTAAAAATAAAAAAGCAGACCTGATACAGCAACAAACTGTATCTGCCTGCAATCCAACCATCTTATACGAGATTTTCCCCCCATACTTAGACTTGTGACTTTGTGTCCCTGCATTTCTGCAGGTTTACCCTTATTAATTATTTTCTACCTTTGTATATCGATTAATTTATTTTTTCCTCTCATGTATTAATTCTGGAATATTTTACCATATATACTATCTTATTGCAATATCCTTTATATATTTCTAAATAGTAAAAAACTTTGATGTATTTTGCCACTGTACAACAGTGTTTCACAAAGGAGACCGGCAGACGGCGACTTCGGAAGGCGGATATGAAGTTCTTGGTGTTCTGCTCCGATTCCAGCTGTTTGCTGACACGAGGTTAAAAGTTACTCGTTTTCACGAATAACTTTGAAAAGGCGAATAGTGAGGCATGGACGCCGAATATCCGCCGGCAGCGTCTGCCTTCCAATGCCTGCCGCAGAACACTTAGAACTTCAGGCTGCCTGGAGCGGAGCTGTCTGCCGGTCTCCTTTGTGAAACACTGCGTCTGCCTGCCAATATACATAATTGGGATAATTATTACCGCGCAGCTTTTCATACATATCCATAAACCGTTCCCTGGCGAATATAATTTCTGTTATACCGGAAGCATACAACCCACCGGCCGACTCCCCGGCCATGGAAAATAAGAAATCATACTCTGTCATGATTGCCTGATACAGCTGTGCCAGTACATAAGCTTTATCACCGAAATCCGGTGAAGCAAGGGCGGAATCGATGCGGGACTGCAGGCTGCTACTGATATCTTCGTCAGAATCCAGAGCTTCCACTTCCCTCCAAAGGGCTTCCATTTCGTCATAACGTTCCCGATACTGTAAGGCGATTTCAGTACCGACTTCCAAAAGGTAACTGGCAAGTTCAAATTGTTCGGAGATGAGGAAACCAAGGAGAATGCAATCAAAGGAGACAAGAGCGGATACAAGTTGGAATGACGATTGTATACTTACTGATTACTCTACCGAAGCAGATATAATTCCTGATATATCAGGAATATGCCTGAACATCATCTTAATTTTTTTAATAAATGCTATCTTATGCATCTTTCAAAAAAACTATCTTTTAAAATAATCGTATTATCTACCATAGGTCTTATAGTATTTATATTTTGTCCTTGCACTCCAACAACAACTGCTATTTTTCCAATACTTTTTAAAACCTCGTATACCTTGATATAATCCGTATCAGCACTTAAAAAAAATGCTATATCATATGAATTATAAAATGCCTTATTAATAGCATGAACAGCCAAATTTATATCTGTACCCTTTTCTACTTTATAATATGTATTCTTTTTGTCAATTTGCATAGGGATATTTTCATCAACTTGCCTTGCAACATATCTTCCTTCTATAACATCTGTATAAGGTGCATTTTTCATTCCTATAACCCAATTATAATAGTTTTCAAGTTTTTTATCTTTCATTAAAAATCATCAGGTTTGGGAACAAAAATAAAACCTTTTAAAAAATCAACATTTGGTATTTGATCACATATATTCTTAAATAATTTATTATAATCAAGCTTAGGTGTTGCTTTGCCTAATCCTCTATAATATTTTTGTAAAGCAATATCAAAATTCATATGATCAATAAAAACCATGCCTCTTAACATACGACTCCTCCTAAAATCTAAAGGCTTGCACGTATAAACATGCAAGCCCACTCGGTATCTAATTTGAAACCAGTTTCGAAAAACCAATTTCTTGCTATTTATTATATAGAAAATCAAAAATAAAATCAACCAGTTTTTAGTAAAGTTTCGTTATTATAATAATTTAATAACTAATCAATTCTTATAAATTCGCAAAAAGCCTTCAATTTCTACTACTATTCCCTTTCATTCCCTCGTTTTTATCCACTCCTCCAAAAACGCAATATACTCCTCTTCTTTCTTCCATTCCGAAAAACATTCCCTGCTGTCCACCCCAAAATAAGCCACCAGTCTCAGCAGCATCTTCATTTTTGTCAGATTATCCGAACTCTCCAGCGACATCCAGATTTCCTCAAACTCTTTCTGTTCGCCAAACATAATGTAATCTATGGAAACTCCTGTAAGTTCTTTCAGGCGACGCAGATTTTTAATGGAAATATTATAACTTCCGCTTTCCATTTTTTTATACAGTGTGACTGAAACATCCATTAATTCAGCAAATTTTTCCTGTGTATATCCCAGTCCTTCCCTAAGCTTTTTCAATCGGTTTCCTGTTTCTTTTTTCACAATTGTCGTATCCATGTTAATTACCAATATACACCTTTCATATTTATTTTATATCGTATATTGTGTAATTTTAAAGAAATTATGATATTTTAACATAAACATAATATATCCGTATCATATATAAATAGTGACATTCGCTTCTTTTGTTCCCATACATTTCACATCCGGTATATTTAAAAAGGTCTACTGTCCCTGACAGTAAACCTTTTCACAAATTATTATTCTCTTTCTAACAGCCACTGATAAAATTCTGCATAATCGCTTCTTCTGTCTCTGGTAAAATCTATGGCTGCTGATGGATGCTGATTTAGTCTTCCGGTCAGCAGATATGGAATATCATATCCCCAGACCGTACCGCTTTCTTTCAGCGGATTGATATGTTTCTCTATAAACTGCAGAACAGGGAATAAATTGTACTTTGGATTTTTTAGAAATCCCAGCAATAATTCCATCGCACAGTTTCCGGCGCCGCGGCCCATACAGCTCATGGTAGCATCCAGCAGATTCACACCACGTCCCACCGCTTCAATTGTGTTGGCAAACGCAAGCTGCTGATTATTGTGAGCATGAATACCTATCTGCTTATTGTACTTCTCCCCAATATTCAGGTACTTGTCCGCCAGACTTCTCATCTGTTCCGGATAAATGGAACCGTAACTGTCCACGATGTAGATTCCGTCCACATCACTCTTGCCTAACATCTCTAATGCAACATCCATATCCGATTCTTTCGCATTGGAGATTGCCATAATATTACAGGTGGTTTCATACCCCTTGTTCTTGGCATCTTCAATCATATCAATTGCAGCAGGCATGGTATTAATATACGTAGCCACACGTATCATATCGATCACACTGTCATCCCTGTCAATGATATCCTTCTTGTAATCACAACGTCCCACATCTGCCATTACGGATATCTTCATGTCACTGATATTTTCACCTACGATATCACGAATGGATTCCTCATCACAGAACTTCCATTTTCCAAATTTATTCACATCAAAGATTTCTTTGGATGCTTTATAACCAAACTCCATATAATCAACGCCGGCTTTTACATTTGCTTTATATAAATCCCGGATAAACTCATCTGAAAATTCAAAATTATTAACCAATCCTCCATCTCTGATCGTTGCATCCAGAACCTTTATTTCTGGACGAAAATTCATAATACTCTTACTTTCTTCCATAATGCTTAAACTGTCCTTTCTTTCCAGTATAATAACCTGTTTATTCTATATTAAAATCTGTAATGTTAAAAATCCGAACCGCATTTCTAAACATCAGATTCCTATAAGCTTCTTCTCCGATCATTCCCTCCAGCTCATTGAAATACCTCCGGTACATGGACGGCTCTCCTGACCGGTTATACCGGTATGTATCCACTCCGTCTATCGGGCTGTCGCTTCCGAACACAATCCGACGGCTTCCATACCGCCTGATAACTTCTATCGTAGATTCCAACGGCACCCATGTGGTATCCGCAATCAGATTTTCTGCCTGTGCCATAAGCTCTATGGCTTCCCGGTTATCCGTTCCCAGTCCCATATGAACCATAATAAAATTTACCTCCGGATACCGCTTTGCCATTTGATATACATGTGTTGGCGAAGCCTCTTCACAGCCTCCGGTATGCACTGCCACCGGCAGATGATATCTGGAAGCCAGTTCCACATATGGTACCATTTTCGGTGAATCAGTCGCCGTTTTCGAATGATAAGCATGCAGCTTGATTCCCTTCACAATATCAATATTCTCCTCTACCATCCGGCAGAACTCCCGGTCCGCAGTTTCCCCTGCCGGTTTAATCCAGGGCATAATTCCGACTCTTCCAGAATGGGCTCTTGCAAACCGTATACTTCTCTGAAAAGAATCCTTTTGGGAAATCTGCTGTTCCGGCGGAATCGGTTTTAAATCATGGTCATACTCTGCGGAATCACCGTTGGACAGAATGATATAAGAAATATTATATTTATCCATCATTTCGGAAACCATGTCTTCTGTCATATAAAATCCCAGCATTTCCGTTAAATGCACATGGGTATCAATTATCATAGGAAGCCTCCAATCAGACATAACATACAGTAAAAAAGCCAGTCCGGCTATTGTCTGAATATAAACTTTACCGCTTTAAAGCGTGTCAGCATCATCTATTTTAACCGTTCCGAAGGATAATGTCAAGTGTAATGTATGTTATACCATATGTTCAAAAAAAGCCCGCTGATAACAGCGGGTTTTTTTAATAATTTCTCCAATACAAAAATTTCCTTCTACTTCAAAACACGCTCCAAAAACGCCTTTGTTCTTTCATTCTCCGGATGATCAAATACCTCTTCCGGCGTTCCCTCTTCCAATATATATCCGCCGTCCATAAACACAACCCGGTCGGCCACTTCTCTGGCAAATCCCATTTCATGGGTAACAACCACCATGGTCATGCCTTCCTCTGCAAGCTTTTTCATAACCTCCAAAACTTCACCCACCATTTCCGGGTCCAGAGCCGAAGTCGGCTCATCAAACAGCATTACATTCGGGAAAAGCGCCAGCGAACGGGCAATGGCTGCCCTCTGTTTCTGACCGCCTGACAACTGTACCGGATAGCTGTCAGCTTTGTCTTCGATTCCCACCTGTTTTAAAAGCTTCAGAGCCAGCTCCTTTGCCTGCTCTTTTGACATCATCTTATGTTTTACCGGCGCCAGTGTCATATTATCCATAATGGTCATGTGATTAAACAGATTAAAATGCTGAAAAACCATTCCCACATCCCGGCGCATTAAATCAATATTGGTCGCTTTATCATTCAGATTCATTCCGTCAATAGTGATTTCACCGGAAGTAGAATCTTCCATTTTATTTAAACATCTTAAAAACGTACTTTTACCGGAACCGGACGGCCCGATAACAACCACGCATTCTCCTTTTTCAATATGAATACTGACCCCCTTTAATATTTCGTTATCACCAAAATTTTTATGTAAATCCTTAACGTATATCACTCTTACGAAGCCTCCTTTCAAATGCTGAAAACAACTTGGACAAACCTTTTACTATAATATAGTAAATAATCGCCAACACTATAAGCGGCATAAATGTTTCATATGTCCTTGAAATCAGGAAATCCGATGTCTTGGTTAAATCCTGTATTGCCACATAACCGACAATGGAAGTTTCTTTTATCAATGCAATAAACTCATTACATAATGCCGGCAGAATATTTTTCACGGCCTGAGGAATAATGATATAGCGCATGGTCTGACCGTATGTAAGTCCCAGAGAACGTCCGCCTTCCATCTGACCGTTATCCACCGCCAGAATTCCGGCGCGGATAATCTCTGCCACATAAGCCCCGCTGTTCATACCAAATGTCACAACTGCCGCTACCATCGGTGCCTGACTCTTAAACACAACCATGTACATGATCAATAACTGAACCACAACCGGTGTTCCTCTTACAATATCGATATAGATTCCTGCCAGAACCGACCAGAACGTTTTATGTTTCTTTCGTGTCTCCGTTAATTTCATCAATGCCAGAATCATACCCAATACCACACCAAACAGCACGGACAACAGGGAGATTTTCAGAGTGACCAGTAAACCGTCCAAAAGCATACGATAGCCTTCGGTCTCAATAAATACATATTTAAATGTATAATACTGCTGAACAAACCAATTATCTGAAGTTTCCTTTGTAACAATCTCCGCATCTCCGAAATACTGCTCAATCAGTTCATCATAGACACCGTTTTCTTTTATTTTCGCAAGTCCCTCATTTAACAGCAAAACCATTTCCGAATTGCCCTTGGCAACTGCAATTCCATAGTCTTCCGGTTCCGCCGTCTCCGGATCGATTTCAATGAGTTTTAGGGAATCCCCATTGGCAGCCACAAACTTTTGCGCGGGACTGGAATCAATGATAACGGCATCCACACCGCCGTTCTTCAGTTCCAGTACGGCATCCGTTCCCTTCTTAAACCGTTTCACCACGGTACTCTTATCCGTAATGATTTCGTTTTCATCATCAGGAGTCGCCATAATATCTCCCGTGGTTCCTTCCTGAACGGAAATCTTCTTTCCGTTTAAATCCTCCAGCGTGTTAATTTCTTCATTACTGCTCTGAAGAATGATACACTGATTGGCGCTAAAATAAGGATCCGAAAAATCTACCGATTTCAATCTGTCTTCCGTGATTGTCATTCCTGCTATGGCCGCATCAATACCGCCGGTAGAAATGGCACCCAGCAGAGACTTAAACTCCATATTTGTAAACTTAACTTTATATCCCATCTCTTCGCCGACGGCTTTCATCAATGCCACATCAAAACCGGCTATTTCCCCGTCATTATCAATATACTCAAACGGCGGAAACTCCGCATTGGTCCCCACCACAATGGTGTTTTCATTTTTTTTGCCGCAGGACGTCAGATTCATCACACACAGCATGCACAATAAAAGTGCAAATATTTTTCTTTTCTTCATTACTTTCTCCTTCTGATATTTTGTATTCCTGACAATTATATATATTTATGCCGAAAAGTTGCTTAAAAACTCTCTGGTTCTTACATTCTGCGGATTGCCGATTACCTCTTCCGGCATACCGTCCTCCACGATCAAACCCTTTTCCATAAAAATGACCCGGTTGGATACATCCCTGGCAAAACCGATTTCATGGGTGACAATTACCATTGTCATATGCTCCGCCGCCAGTTCCTTGATAACCTTTAATATTTCTCCGGTCAGCTCCGGGTCCAGAGCCGATGTTGGCTCATCAAAAAACAATACCTTCGGATTCATTGCCAGCGCTCTGGCAATGGATACTCTCTGCTGCTGTCCGCCGGAAAGCTGGCACGGATAGGCATTTTCCCGGTCTCCCAGTCCCATTCGTTTCAATAATTCCCGACATTCCTCATAAACTTCTTCCTTATCCCGCTTCTGTACACGGATAGGCGCATCCGCCAGATTTTTTAACACCGTATAATGAGGAAATAAATTAAAATTCTGAAACACCAGACCAAAATAACCGCGGATTCGTTTTAAATCCTTTCGCTTTGCATAAACGGAGTTGCCGGATTCGTCATTCCATGCCGCCGCTTCTCCCATATAGCGCAATTCTCCTCCATCCATGCGTTCCAGCATTGTAGCGCATCTGAGAAGCGTGGACTTGCCGGAACCGGAAGGACCGATAATCGAAATGACTTCACCTTCATTGACGGAAATAGAAATATTCTTCAAAACACTTAATTCATCAAAACTTTTTCTTACATTATTAATTTCTAATATTTTCATCCCACTGCCCTCCTATATGGTATAGTAATCCATTTTCTTCTCAATTCTGCCCATTACAAAAGCCACCAGCAGATTAAACACAAAGTAAAATACACCTGCTATTATAAAAGGAACCATTGTTGAGGACCTGGCGGCAATCTGTTTTGCCAGAGAAAACATTTCCACATAGGCTATGGAAAATGCCAGAGAAGTATCCTTTACCAGTGTAATTATTTCATTTGTCACCGAAGGCAGAATCCGTTTAATCACCTGAGGCAGAATAATCTTTAGAAATGTCTGCACCTTGTTATAACCCAGCACCTTTGCCGCCTCATACTGACCAACCGGCATGGATTCAATTCCCGAACGGTAAATTTCAGCAAAATATGCCGCATAATTTAAGACAAATCCAATAATAACTGCATAAAAACGATATTCTGTTGTCAATCGTATCCGAAAAAGATAATATGGACCGAAATATACCACCAAAAGCTGCAGCATCAACGGCGTTCCCCTCATAACCGCTATGTAAAACTTCGTCAGGTTTCTTATAATAAAACTTTTAGACATCCGTCCAAAAGCCACAATCAGTCCAAGAGGAAGAGTAAATACAAGAGTCAGAAAAAATATTTTAACTGTCTCCGTCATCCCGTCCTTCATTTGAAGAAAAATATCCCATGCTTCCATTTTATGTATAAATTCCTTTCCTTTTTCCCGAATGCCGGATTCCCGGCAAATATAAAAGCAACTAAGAGGCTGTATTTCCAAGCCTCTTAGTCCCTCTGATACCATAAAACACTATCTATTTATCCTTACCCAGGCAGACTTCTTCCGATAAATCCCATTTCTCCGCGATCTTATCAAAAGTTCCGTCTTCTACCATTTCATTTAATGTATTCTGAACTTTATCCCTTAACTCTTCGTTGCCAAGCTTAAATCCGATTCCATACTGTTCCGTGATAACGGCTTCCTCTAAAATCATAAAATCATCGCCTTTATTGGCAATCTGAAAATTGGCAACACCTATATCCATTGCAATGGCATCCGCACCGCCGGATTCCAGATACATAAATGCCTGATTATAATCCGGTACCTGGTCAAGTGTTGCAAAAGAATTCAACAAATCCTTACAATCCTCAGACTGCAAAGCTTCCAATGCAGATGATGCTTCCTGGACTACAACCGTCTTTCCTGCAAGGTCAGACAATTTCTGAATACCGGAGTCTTTATGTACAACGATTACCTGACTGTTATCCACATACGGCTCAGACCATGTATATTTATCAATTCTGTCTTCGCTCATGGTAAATCCGTTCCAGAGACAGGATACCGTACCGGAATTCAGTTCCATATCCTTTGAATTCCAATCAAGGGGCTGCTTCACAAACTCCCAGTTATTTCTTTTACATACTTCTTCCGCCAAATCAAGGTCAAATCCTACATACTCACCGTTTTCATCCAAAAAACCATACGGCGGAAAAGCAGCGTCAAAGCCGACTACAAATTTTTCCTTGTCAGTATTTTCATCTCCGCTTTTCGATTCATCCTCTTTTGTTGATTTTGTTGCAGATGCTGAATCCGAATCTTTGCTTCCGCATGCTCCCAGACAGAACATGAACACAAATACCAGTGTCAGAACAATCAATTTTTGTAACACATTTCTTTTCATAATAAACTCCTTTTTCTGTTTTCTGCCGCCTTATAACCTTATTCACATAAACTCCCAAAGATAGAAAAATTTTAACATACTATCACAATAAAGTAAATGGAAAACTGTTCTAAAATCATATTCCACAGGTAAATTAACATGATCAAACAGAAAAACGGATGGAATAAGTCAATGCTCATTCCATCCGTTTTCTTATTTCTTAAATTTTCTTATTTAAATTTTACTGCCGTACCATATGCAATAACTTCAGCAGCTCCCTGCATAATGGCAGATGACGCATAACGAATGTTCACAACCGCATCCGCGCCAAGCCGCTCTGCTTCTTCAACCATACGCTTTGTGGCTAATGCTCTGGCATCGTTCATCATCTCGTTATATGCCTTCAGCTCTCCGCCGACCAGTGTTTTAAAACTCTGGGTAATATCGCGTCCCACATTCTTAGACTGTATGGTGCTTCCTTTGACCAGTCCCAGCATTTCCAGTTCTTTTCCTGTGATGTAATCAGTATTTACTAAGATCATCTTCTTCTCCGCTCCTTATCTCTTCGATTCGATTAAATAAAACATATATCATAACACTGGCAAATACCAGCGGAATGATAACAAATAAAAGTTTTACCGTCATGCTGATATCATTAACCACGATAAATAATGATGAAATTCCTATGTAATATAATGCAATCAGTATTGTTATAATAATGGGAGCAATCATTTTCTTTCCATGATCTGACATTGATTGATGCAGCCCCTTTCGATTTGCTTTTGTTATATGATTTGTTGTTATTATATCAAAAAAAGTGTAAAAAGAAAACCCTCTTTATCATGATTTTCAAATTTATATTCTTGATTTTTTATGCCGTTTGTGATATACTTCTCAAGTTGAGCAGCAATAGAGCGTAGAATTTTCGACAAATTCTATGCTCTATTTTTTTGCGCACTTCGCAGTTTTCAGGTAGCTTTTCTCTGATAAAGACTCCAAAATCAGAATTAAATGGAGGTATCTACAGATGAATCAAACTGAAACCAGTCAATTTTTAGGGGAAGAAAAGATTTCAAAGCTAATGCTCAAATTTTCAATCCCCTGTGTTCTTTCACTTCTGGTCAGCGCATTATATAATATTGTTGACCAGATTTTTATCGGAAACAGCGTTCTCAGCGCCCTGGGAAATGCCGCAACCGGTGTAGTGTTTCCAATCTTCATTATTGCTCAGGCATTTGCCTGGTGCTTCGGAGACGGATGTGCTGCTTATCTGAATATTCGTCAGGGAAAGAAAAACACTCAGGATGCACATAAGTCCATAGGCAGTGGAATTACCATTACTCTCATTGCCAGTATTATCCTGATTGCCGTATTCTTTCCACTGAAAACCCAGCTTTTAACTTTGTTCGGAGCTTCAGACAACAGTATAGGAATGGCGATTGAATATTTTAACATCATTCTTATGTTTTTCCCGCTTTATATGCTTTCCAATATGATGAATGCCGTCATTCGTGCAGACGGAAGTCCGGCATGGTCTATGGCATCCATGTTAATAGGCGCCATTATAAACATAATTCTGACCCATTGTTTATCTTTGGTTTTAAATGGGGAATGACAGGTGCTGCACTTGCTACCGTTATCGGTCAGACCGTTTCTTTTATAATCAGTCTGATATACTTTTTCCGCCCAAAAACATTTAAACTGACAATTAAAAGCTTTATTCCTGATTTGAAAATATTTTCCAGCGCCCTTAAGCTTGGTACATCTTCATTTATTACACAGATGACAATTGTTATTATCTCTCTTGTCTGCAATATTATGCTTGCAAGATATGGTGCACAGTCAAGATACGGCGTAGATATTCCAATTGCCATTATAGGTATTGAAAGTAAGGTATTTACAGTCGTTATCAATCTTGTTGTTGGTATTGTACTTGGCTGCCAGCCGATTATCGGTTATAATATCGGCGCAAAAAAATACGACCGGGTTAAAAAGCTGTATAAGTCTATTTTGATTTGTACCATTGTAATCGGCGTTTGCTCTACTTTATTGTTTGAGCTCGCCCCTCGTGCGGTGGTTTCTATTTTTGGAACACCTACGAATATTCCAAATCCCGAAGATTACTGGATTTTTGCCGAAAAGACGTTCCGCATTTTTCTGTCACTCGTAACCTTTACATGTATCATCAAAATGTCCTCGATTTTCTTTCAGGCAGTTGGTAAACCGGTTCATGCCGTTATATCTTCGATGATTCGTGATATTGTATGCTTTATTCCTTTGATCATCATTCTTCCTATGCGTTTCGGCATTGAAGGAATTCTCTTTGCCGCCCCGGCTGCTGATTTTATTGCAATGATTGTTGCCGCAGCGCTCACGGTTACTTTTATGAAATCACTGAAGAAAGATACAACGCCTCAGGAAAGCCGTACGGTAATTGCCCCATCCCAAAAGGGTGTTATTATTACCATAGCAAGAGAACATGGTTCATCCGGTAAACAAATCGGTAAGGTTGTAGCTGAAAAACTGGGTATTCCTTTCTATTATAAAGAAATGACTGCACTTGCTGCACAGGAAAGCGGACTGGATAAAGAATTCATATCCGACATAAATGCAAATTCTCCGGGTTTGATGCATGATCTTTATTTAAGCACACAGGTGATCCAGCAGGCAATCACAGCCCAGGATAAAATCATCCGAAAAATTGCCGATAACGGCAGCTGCGTTATCGTAGGCCGGGCAGCAGACTATGTATTGAGGGAATATGAAAATGTAGTCAGGGTATTTATTTATGCGCCGAAAGAATATCGTATGAAACGTATTATGAAAATTTACGGTGATACAAAAGAGGAATCAAAGAAGAGTATCCACCGCTCCGATACGGCAAGAGCATCGTATTATAAAAATATTACCGGACAAGATTGGAATAATCCACACAATTTCGACCTGTCTGTCAATAGTGATATCGGTATTGATAAGTGTGCAGAAGTTATTTGTAATTATATTAAAGTAAACAGTATATAAAAAAATCGTCCCTGCAATGTTTCAACTTTGCAGGGACGATTTCTTTATTCTGTCATGTTGGAAATAAAGACACTGTCAACAATGTTGTAAAGCTCTTGTAACATCATGGACAGAATCATTGGTATTACAAACCTCCAATTATATTTTTATAAAAAACACAGTGTGTAGCAACAACTGGACTTACGCAGTCACGCTACACACTGTACATATTGTTATATTCATTTCTTCTTGATTTGTCAGGTTTACTCTTTTTTGTTGTCTGCAATAATTTTAAATAATTAATCTAACAATACTATACACTATAACAAGAATTCCAAAAACACATACAAGCAATGCGATTCTTGCTTTCTTTTTATCCGTTTTCCAATTATAATGCAGAATGCCGGATATGATGACAATGATTATTCCGACAAATACTCCTATAAACCATAACATCAGAAAATCCACACTGGAGCCGCTGACAGCAATTCCGGTCTTGAATTCGTATTTTTTTCTTCTCTCGCTATATCTACAGTCTCCTGATACGCTTCCGGATATAAATTCTTTACCCTTATGGCAAACGTCTCTGCTCCAAGCAATCCATGTAAATCTTTTGCCAGTACTTCGGAATTTCCAACAAGCTTATCACCATATAATCTTTTTATAGTTACGGTTTCATCATACAACTTAAACCCGAATTTAAGTCAATATAATTTAGGAGGAATCATATGGTATATACCATCGGAGAAATGGCCAAAATGTTAAATATTGCCCCATCGGCTTTACGATTTTATGATAAAAAAGGACTGCTTCCTTTTGTTGAACGCTCCCAAGGCGGTAAACGATTATTTCAGGAAAAAGATTATGAATGGCTTCATATTATTCACTGCTTAAAGAATACAGGTATGCCGCTGAATGATATTAGAAGCTTTATAGAAATGGCAATGAAAGGCGACGAAACAATAAAGCCCCGTCTTGAACTTTTTATAAAACAACGTGATTTTATAAGATTACAGATAGCCGGTCTAAAGGAGACTTTGGATATCCTGGAATTTAAATGCTGGTATTATGAAACTGCTGATGCTGCCGGTACTACTTCAGTTCCACGGAATATGGCATTGGAAGATATTCCTGAACATCTGCAGGAGACACGTCGGAAATTGCAGCAGCTTCCGTTTGCCTGAAGAATTTCAAACCGAATATATGAAGTTTGTAATTAATAATAACTTCATTAATTTAACCGTTCCAAAACTCCCTTTAATCCCTCTTTTTCAAATTTTTCTTTATAATCCTTCACCTCTTCCTGTATCATTTCGTCTATGACTTTCATGCCCAGCAGCTCTACTGGAGCTTTATCATCTGTCATCATATAATTTCCTTTCTCATACCATTTCATATGTGCAGACACATGCTTCATCAATGCATATAAATCACGATTTTGAATATTTTTAATTTCCTCTTTAAACCTATCTATTTGTGTTTCATCTGCAAAGCCGAATAATTCCCGGTTTGAACTGTTTTCCACATCAACCGTATAAACCTGCTCAAAAACCGAAGCTATGGTATCGGAAAGATACTGATTAATATTCCCTTCCTTCTTTCCCCGCATATTCATATTTACCACCATGACGCCCTCCGGTGTCAGATGTTCTTTCACCATGGTAAAAAACTCCACCGAAGACATTTGAAACGGTATCGTTATATCCTGATAGGCATCTACCATGATCACATCATATTTTGAATCCACCGCCGCCAGATAGGCGCGTCCATCATAAGTGGTTACTTTAACATTCGAAGGAAGTTCAAAATATTTTTCCGCCAGATCCGTTATCTTTTCGTCAATCTCCACACCTTCAATTGTAAGGGTATCAAAATATCTTTCACACTGGACTGCAAATGTTCCGGTTCCCATGCCGAGAATCAATACATTTAAATTCTCTTTTCGATTCACACCTGCCAGAAAAGGCGCCGCCAGAGCATAGTCATAGTACATTCCGGTTAAGCTGTCATCCTTCTTCCGAATTGACTGCACACCAAAAAGTACATTTGTTGATAAAATCACACTGTCTTCATCTTCCTTCACCTGAAGATAGTTATAAATAGATTCTCCTTCATAAGTCAAATCCTTTGTCCAAAATGCAAATCCTCCGGAAGAACCAAAGATACTGCAGCTGCCAAACAATACAACTGCAATAATACAGAAAACCTTTCTTCCCTTTGTATTGATAAAATATATCAGTCCTAACAGCAGTAAAATTCCTGAAAATATAAGAAATGTAACGGAAGTACCCACTGCCGGAATGGTTACAAATGTCGGCAGAAACGTTCCTATAATACTGCCTACGGTATTAAAAGCCCCCAGATTTCCCACTGTTTTTCCATTATCCTCCAGACTGTCTACCGTATATTTTACCAGGGACGGCGTTACGGTTCCCAATAAAAACAATGGGAATACAAATAAAATCATACAGGCAGAAAAAGCCGCCCAGATTAACAGATTATTATTCACAGTGAATACCAGCAATGCGGATATGCCAAGTATAATATATTTTCCCACAACGGGAATGGCGGCAATCCATATAGCTGAAATGATAATCCTTCCGTATAATTTATCGGGATTTGGATTTTTGTCCGCCGTACGCCCGCCATAAATATTTCCCAATGCCATAGCGATCATAATTGTTCCGATTATAATGGTCCAGACAATCTGGGAAGAACTAAAATACGGCGCAAGCAGCCTGCTTGCCCCCAGTTCTACTGCCATAACAGACATTCCGGCAAAAAACTCCGTCATGTACAGGTATATTTTATTGGATAAAATTGTTTGATTTTTCATATTATTATAATCCTCCATTTCCATATTCTAACACATAATCCCGACTTTAAGTCAATACCGGTTTAAAAAATATTAAAAAGGTAAATTATACATAATTAATAAAAACAGTGGAATAATAACATCGATATATCGAAAGAAAATATTTTTAATAGGAGAAGTGCAGCGCAAATCTTCTTTCGATTTCTAATTTGCGTTTGTGCAGAAACAGAAATGATTTTATCAGAAAAGCAGAAATCCCTTGTACAGGATTTACAGTCTCAGGAAAAACTTTGTATCCAGAAATACGAACATGCAGAACAGCAGGCCAAAGACCAGGAGTTAAAAAATCTGTTTAGTAATTTAAAAGAGAGTGAACAGCAGCACTATAATTCATTATCCCAGCTTCTTACCGGTACCTGTCCAAGTGTGAATACCGACGATAAGGCAGGAATGAACTATAATCCAAAGGCAACCTATTTCGGTTCTTTCAATCAGGAAGATAAGGATAATGATCAGTATTTATGCACCGACTGTATCACAACAGAAAAATATGTTTCTTCTGCTTACAACAATGACTTATTCCAGTTTGCCGAGCCGGAAGTCCGCAGATTATTTAATGACATCCAGACAGAAGAGCAGAATCATGCAGAGATGATTTATAAATATAAATCAGTAAACAATATGTGCTAGTATCTGAATTATGAGGTTTGCTGCTCTGGCGAACCTCATAATCTGATTAACCGGAAAGATAATCTTGAAACGTATAACTGTAGGTTAAATATCCCAAAATCAAGTGTCCGGTTTACCAGATTCCATCTACAACTGACTTGTACTCCTCCAGACGTTTTACTTTCTTAATCTTTTTTGCTGTTTTTTCATCACAGTAAAAATCTCCCATATACACCCAGAAAGATTTCATTTTATACAAAATATTTGTATCACCGGAAAGCAGGCTGCTATATGCCGTTAACAGTTCGTTATGAAAATCTTTTACTTTTTTTCTGTCGGTTTCCGTTCCATTACGGACTTCTTCTGCCAGTCCCGGATTTCCTATGATTCCTCTGCCAAGCATGACTTTGTCCAGTGTTGAAAACCGTTGAAGAAGATTCTCATAATCCTGTTTTGTAAAAATATCTCCATTGTAACACACCGGATTCCGGCTTAATTTCATGGCTTCTTCAAACACTGTCAGATTGGGAACGTTCCCATAAAAATCTTCTCTGGTGCGGGGATGAATAATCAGTTCTTCCAACGGATATTCATTATAAATCTCCAATATCGGATAAAACTCTTCTGCCTCATAACGTCCCAGTCTGGTTTTAACGGATATTTTCAGAGACGGCTGCCCCTCAAAAAGACTGTCTAAAAACGCTTTCAGTTTATCCGTATCATATAACATACCGGCGCCTCTCCCCTTATTGGTCACGGTTCCTGAGGGACATCCCATATTAATATTTACCTCCTGATACCCCAGCGACTGTATCCGCCTGCAGGTTGCCAGACAATCCTCTGGGTTATTGGTCATAAGCTGGGGAATAATCGTAAGGCCCTGATTATCCTCCGGCCGGATATCTTTTAATTCCTTACTGTTTAAAGATGCTTTTTTATTCGTAGCAATAAACGGAGTGAAATATTTATCAAAATCATAAAAATATTTTCTATAAATATTCCTATACACATAATTGGTATACCCTTCCATAGGTGCCATATATAATTTCATATAATCCTGTCTCCTTCCTGCCAATCCACGGTCTGCCGTCAAAACATAAGATAAAATAATACCCGGAACCTATGGCAATCAGTGAATCCATATTAGTGCCACCAAAACACATGATAAGATAATACAGGAATAAAAGAAGAATTACAAGATACCAGTTAACACTTTTTTCCATATGAAAATATTTTTTATAGTTATTACACAGAAATCCATCACAATACATTAATATCCAATAAAAACTTTCTAACCTGACAGAAACCAGCAGAGTCGGAAGCCTTCAGGCAGAGGAGCCAGCCTGTGCCTGAAGGCTTCCGACTCTGCGTCCGGCCAGCCAATATCAAAAAATTACCCCACACATTTCTCTTTCAATATCTCCTTCAACGCATTTTCACTGCTGGTATGGCACCGTACCACCTGCGCTTTATTACGTTCCGCTTCATCCAATGCACATTTTGCCATCTTATGTGAAACTGTATTTGTAAATACCACAATCAAATCCGGACTTCCGATCTGCTCTTTCAGGCTGCCGGACATCTGGGTAAATACCTTTGCCTTACATTTATACTGTTTACAGATTTTTTTATACTGATGTACCATGCGGTCATGTCCGCCCACAATAACTACACTCATTTTATTTTTCCTTTCCATGAATCATTCCGATAATATCGCTATTGGTTAGTTACTGCTAACTATATACAATAGAATACATGATATTCAAAAATAATACAAGTAATGTTATTGATAAAAAATTCTCAACTATATTTCGGTATTTTTAAGCGCTGCTTCCATTGGTATTTTTTTAATTTTCCGATACTGAACAAAAGTTACAATTGCATATGCTGCAGCTCCAAAAAATACCATCTCTGCAAAAACCGTCCATTTAATATAATAAGTAATCCAGCCGGATATGCTGCTCATAATCCATGCATACAAAAAATTCAAAACCCCATAAGAAACCGGAAGACTTATCAATATGGAAACTGCCACGGCAACAGTTGTTGAACTGATATACAGTTTTCCTATTTCCCCGGTTCCATATCCCAAAATTTTAACCATGGAAATGGAAGAGGCATTTTTCTCAAGTACCAGTTTAGAAAGAAGATAGATAATTAACATTGCCATTCCAAAAGCAAACCATTTAATTAAAGGAAATAAACTTCCCATGGAATCGTTTAATTGTCTTACCACTTTGTTTACATCATTAAGCGTAATAATTGACGAAATATATCCGGCATCTATATCGGCTATTTCTTCGTTTGAAAAATATCCGTTAAAATATCCTTCTTCCTTTCCGAACAAACGACAGAACTCCTCATTGCTCATAAACACTGCCATCCCCGCCGGATAATCATAGCTTCCCACAATTGTCATCTCATAAGTTTTATCCGTATATAATTCCTTTAAATTCAGTGTATCCCCTATCGAATAATGAAATTTCTCCAGTATCCCCTCGGAAACATAAACACCGGATGTATCATAATTTAACGGTATGTTATTTCGAACAACATAACCGGAATTCTTTTTAATTCCATAAACGGTTATTTCTTCATTGTTCTTTTTACTAAAATCAGTCTGTAATGTGGTTACCGCAAAAGCCTCTGCCGCTGCACTTTCCGTCGCTGCCGGCCGCTTTAAAATATACTGGTAATCCGCAATTAATTTTTCCTCTACTTCCCTGCCATAGTGGTCCAGCAGAGGTTCTAACATCAATCCAAACAACATCAGTATATTTGCAAATACAATTCCTATCAGCAACAGAAAATAACCGGATTTATTCTGTATAATAATCCGAATTCGGAATCTTGCCAAAAACTTAAATTCCGGCAGACGGACTGCTTTTTTCGTTTTATGTTTCGCCAGATCATTTCTTAATAATTTCAACGGTGTCAGGGATAATTTATTATATAAAATAAACAGGTTTACCACCAGCATAATAATACATGGAATCACTGTAGTCAGCAGAAAGGCTTCTCCGTTCCATAGTGTTTCATATGCCGGAAGGCTGTAACTGTTATAATACATACCTGCCACCACTTCTTTAAACAAAGAATATCCCAGAATATTTCCAATCACACAGGCTGTCACCGATACAATCACCTGCAGTCCAATATAATGTGCAGCCAGCTCATTTCTTGTATATCCGGATGCCCAGAGTGTTCCTATAACCGCCGCCTCTTTTTCAATGGTATTACCAATGGTAACGGCAAATATAAAGGCCAGAATTACCATAATGATGTATAACAATACAAGAATCATGGATTTATCTTTCCCCATATCGTTTCCGGAAAAACGGATTGCCTGACTGGAATATTCCGGTGTGAATTTTAACAGCGGATTTCCGGCATCCATGGCCAGTATTTTCATCAGTCTTTCCGAATATTCATATTCTTCCTGCCGGCTGTATTGTGTTTTATCTTCATATTGCCATGAATAACTATAATGAAGTCCCGTAAGGCTCATCTGTTGAAATTGTTCCCCTGTGACTACTGCTACTCCAAAACATTTTGCATCAAACATCATTTCAGCATTATCACTGAACAAAGCACTGTAATCAGAAAATGCCGCCAGTCCCGTCACCTGAAACTTTCGGTTATCAATTTCAATTTCCTCCCCGATATGTATCTTATTTTTATCTGCAAATAACCGGTCAACTGCAATTTCACCTTCCACCTCCGGCAGTCTGCCTTTCATCAGACATATAAGATTGACCTCCTCCCGGTTTGCAAAAATCCGAAGGGTGGTGTTTTCATTTAGTACCTGTTTTTCCAAATAAATATTATCATATATCTTTATATTTTCTTCGGCAAGCTTTCGCTTCATTTCCAACGAAACAGGCTCGGTTAATTCAAAATTTCCGTCTTCGATGTTATACTTTTCAAAACTTTTTTCATAGGCTTCTGTCATACTGTTATCCGCTACAAGAAAACCGGAAATAAAGCCAATAGTAACCGTCAGAAATAGAAATATTACCGCATATTTTCCAAATTCAGACTTCAATTCTTTCGGAATTCGTTTGATTAACGGATTTCTGATTTTTTCTTTCTGCATATTATCACCTACCAATCCAGCTCTTTTGCAGAAACTTTTACCTCATTCATGTAACATTTCCGAATCTGCCCGTCTCTTAATTTAACTACCTGATCTGCCATAAGTTTAATCGCCTCATTATGCGTTACAATAATTACCGTATTTCCGTACTTCTGATTCACACTTTCTATTAAAGATAATATTTCTTTGGAGGTCTTATAATCCAATGCCCCTGTCGGTTCATCACATAACAGGATATCCGGGTTCTTAACAATCGCCCTGCCGATAGCCGTTCTCTGCTGCTGTCCGCCGGAGAGTTGTGCCGGCAGTTTATCTTTATGTTTTGTCAGTCCCAGCACTTCCAGCAGTTCATTCATATCCAGCGGCTGACTGCTCAGATATGCACCCACTTCTATATTCTCTTTTACCGTGAGATTTGGAATCAGGTTATAGGACTGGAAAACATAGCCTAAATGATTCCTGCGGTACAGGGATAATGTTTTTTCATTCATATCTTTTAACGGTTCGTCGTCAATTATCACCGCTCCGCTATCGGAATAATCAATGCCACCGATAATGTTTAACAGGGTAGACTTTCCGGAACCGGAAGGGCCTAAAAGGACACAAATCTTCCCCTTTTCGATTTCCAGATTAATGCCTTGAAGAACTTCTATCCTGTTTTCTCCCGTACCGAAACTTTTCTTTAAATCCTTAATTTTTAAAAACATGAGCATACCTCTTTTCCGCTTGTCAGCCAATTGTGTGTTTTAAAATTATCTAAATAAATTTTTCATTCTTTACTTAAATATTTTCATATGAGCATTTATTCATATATCAAAAATAACACAGAAAGAATATACTGTCAAGCATATTCTTCTGCACTCAGGATTTGTTTTATTATACCTAATAAGAAATTTTGACCTTACTGGTTTATTTTCATTAGATAATCCTGAATGTTGCTTCCGCCACTGCATCATCGCAGGGACATCCTTTATGGCTTAGTGAACGTTCTATGTCAAAGGTTTTCAGCAGCTCCTCAATGGTCCGGTTTTTAAATTCATTTCCCCGGTCTGTATGGAACAGGCGGATATCCTGCGGGTTTCCTGTTTTGCTGTCTTTGCTCATACTCTACTCCTTTACATAAAAAGAGCGCATAGATTTATTTTTCTATACGCTCTAATGTTGTGTTATTTATTCTATTGTCATTGTGATAATGGCTGTTTAGACAAACTTGAATTTATTATTACAAATCAATATCTATCTCGTACTTATCATCAATCAGCACATATTTTACATTGTACTTTTCTGCAAGTTTCAAAAACTGTGCATTATCTTCTAAAACGCTTTCCATAGTACACCATTCAATAATAAGGTTTTGTTTATTCTCAATGGCGGTTTTAATCATTTCGCGAACAATAGGCCACAGATACTCTATGAGCTTATCGTCATCTTTGGGTGTGAGTTTGGTATAATCGCTACGAATTAAACCCATTTTCAGATGGTCTATTGATAAATATGGATATTTATACTTTTCAAGCAGTTTTTAAGCAAGCACAGTCTTACCTGTGTGTGATGCACCTGTTATTAAAATAATCATCATTTTCTCCATTCCAATCAGAAAATCATCTGTTTTTTTCCATACAGAAGTTTGTAAGAAAAATTCCTTGTCGTTCTACCTGCTGTTCCTTAACAACCTTATAACCTCTTTTTTCAAAGAAAGGCTTCGCCGTAATAGAAGCGTGAGTGGTAATATCTCCTTGAACAGTTTGCTCCAGTTGATTACAAATAGCAGTCGCAATACCTTTTCCCTGATAATCAGCATGAACAAACAGACGATCAAGGCAGCCCGTTTTATCTATATCCCCAAAGCCTACAATAACTTCATTTTCAATAACAACTATGCTGTAATGTTCTTGAAGCGACTGATTCCATTTTTCTAAATCCACTTGTCCTGTTGCCCATACATCTAATTGTTCTTTTGTATAATCTTTCGCATTTACTGTGTGGACTGTATTATAAAATAGCTCTGTAATTTCTTTGCAGTCGGATATCTGATATTCTCTGACAAGCATTTTTTATCTCCTTAAATTCCAATTTGTATTTCTAACAGAATACCACAATCACACTTATATTTTCATTAAATTTCTTCCTCCCTCCGTTTTATTCTGCCCTGTTGCCTGCTGTGTTGTCGGCTCTCGTTCTGAAGCTCCCTTTCAAGGTTTTCCTGTTGTAGCTGATTCCTTCAGCATAAGCTAACTCTGTGAGAGTTTTTGACTTCTCCTTGCTGATACTGTCATACTCTGCCTGCAAGGACTGTATGCCTGTAATGCTTTTTCTAAGTTTCTGCTTGCATCGTTTTTGCTTTCAATCATTTTTGATACCTCATTCTTTCTGTGCTTGTTAATAGTTCTTGAAAATAAAAAAGGTAACTGATTGTCTGATAAGATAATCGATACCCAAAGGTAAACAATATTCATTTTTCTGTCTTAATGTTGTTTCCCCGACAAACCGGAATCTGTTAAATTAATCCTAACTCTTCTTTGAGCAACCTAAATCTGTCTTTATCATATTCCGCCACATGAACAAGTGGATTATATAAACAATGCTGTAACACATCTGCATCCTTGAGGATTTCATCAAATAGAGTGTCTATATTAGTCTTATCACTATGTTTATAAATTGCTTGAGATATTTTATCTATTTCGTGACTTGAAAAAGAGCCAATAGAACATAATATTTTCTTTGCAAGTAACGCGCCTTTGTTAGCATGATCTGTACTATCAAGCTTCTTATATGTATATATATCATGCAAAAGCCCTGCAATCATAGCTAATTCAACATTTTCATTTCGTTTTATTGCAAGAATGGCACATTCAACCGCCAGCTCCGTAAGGTGACAAAATCCAAAACCGTATTTCCTTCGGATGACAGTCTTCTAAAAATGCTTTATCTGGCAACTATGGATATCACAAAGAAATGGACGGGACACCGTCAGGACTGGGAGCAGATTCATTCCCAGCTGGAGATTTACTTTGAGGAACGTCTGACTGGCAGAAATCTGTAAAGGGATTTTTTTTGAAACTGCATGGACAGTGGTAAAATTCCCTGTATAATACAGATAAGGGCAGAACCCGAAAATCCGGATCTGCCCATTTGTAACTATTAACAAATCTTATATCAGTTTTTGAGTTTACACAAAACTTGAAACGGTCTCTCAATATTTTTGATTGTTTTTTCATCAACTAATCAGATTATTTTATTCTCATGGAAAATACATCACCTGCTTAGCTGATATTACTTTAATGCCTCTTTTGCATACAAAATATCTTGCTCTAAATTTAAATCTGGATACT
Source organism: uncultured Lachnospiraceae bacterium (assembly GCA_910583605.1). Lineage (GTDB taxonomy): Bacteria > Bacillota > Clostridia > Lachnospirales > Lachnospiraceae > Bovifimicola. Next base: position 17,497 of record CAJTXN010000007.1, on the reverse strand, counting down.
TGACAGCTAATTTTTCTATACATTCAATAAATCTAGAACTTTGTAATTGTTCTGAAATATCTTCAAATATTTCACTTATCCAATCTATATTTTCTTTACAACAACCATTTAAATACGCTATCGTGCTTTCCTCATTCTGGATAAAAATCTTTGTTAATTCATTCCATTTCTCCACAACACGTGGATCATCAGGATGCATTGTTTTTCTTTCTTCTACAATTTTTTCAATTTTGTTATTATCTATCATATCATTCTCCTTTACATACATTTTATGGCTGCCTAGAATTGTCTGGTATAATCGTGCCTAGCTCTCCATTATTTTTAATAATTCCTACATGGATACACAGGTACACGGATATTCTTCCTCTGTTTCTTCCCGAAAAGCTTCTGCCAGTTCCCGGGCTGAAACCTCTGTTTCTTTCCCTTCCGGCATCTGACACACTTCAAATGCTGCGCCATAGCTTCCTTCCTCACAGACATACTCTTCATATACTTCCATATGACCCGGACATACAAATTCTTTTCCAAAAAACTCTTTCTTTTCTTTATCAACCGGCAGCCAGACTTCTAATTTTCCTCCGCATACCGGTACCTTTTCAAACTCTGTCCTTCTTCCCTTTATGTATATTCCGTCCTCAAAATTTCCTTTCACTGTACTTTTATTGGCTGTAATCATACTGATAATGGAAAGATCACTAAACTGCTCTTTCATCTCAAGGCTCCACTTCACCCTCACATTCATCTCCCCTGTTAATTTTTGTCAGATTCTGCAATTAATTTTATATAAAAAAACAAAAAAATACAACACAAATCCCTCGACAAAATCCGACATGTAATACCTGTATTTATTAAATACATTTCAATCCCATTGGAAATAAATTAAAAATAACTGTATCGCTTACATATCATCATTCACTTTGTGAACAGATAAGCAATACAGTTATTGGTTACTTCTATTACTTTTTCTTCTCAGGATTTCCACATTCCCGCTTTTCTTTCTCCAGCCGGCAATGCCTGCTGCATCCGGAGCACACATCCCCATTCTTCCGGATATACCGGACAGCCAGCAGAAACGCTGCACCAATGAAAAGAATTAAAACAATACTTGCCCCGTTCATATCACACCATTCCTATCAACATCCCAATTATATGTACCAGCCCGGCAATCATCCATGCAATCACACATTGAATAATGACCACGGCAATTGCCCATCTCCTTCCCAATTCCCGTTTTACCGAAGTAATTGCTGCCACGCAGGGTGTATACAACAGGGTAAATACCAGAAGTGTAACTGCCGTCAGCGGTGTCAGTAACTCCGCCAGCGCCGCGCCTGTACCTCCCACCAGAACAATCAGCGTAGAAACCACACTCTCTTTTGCCATAAATCCGGTAATCAATGCAGTGGATATTTTCCAGTTTCCAAAGCCCAACGGCTTAAAAACCGGAGAAATCACTCCCGCTGCCATGGCAAGCAGGCTGTCTTTTGAATCCGATACCACATTGAATCTCATATCAAAGGTCTGTAAAAACCATATGATAATGGTGGCAACAAAAATAACGGTAAACGCCCGGGAAATAAAGTCCTTGGCTTTCTCCCACAAAAGCTGCCAGACATTCTTAGCGCCCGGCATACGGTAATTCGGCAGTTCCATAACAAAGGGTACCGGTTCTCCCCGGAACATGGTTCCTCTTAACATCAGTGCAAACAGAATTCCTACCAGAATTCCGGTAAAATATAAACCAATCATAACCAGCGTTCCGTATTTTGGGAAAAATGCTGCCGTAAAAAATGCATAAATCGGAAGCTTCGCCGAACAGCTCATAAACGGAGTCAGTAATATCGTCATCTTCCGGTCCCGTTCCGAAGGCAGCGTCCGGCTTGCCATAACGCCCGGAACCGTACAGCCAAATCCAATCAGCATCGGTACGATACTTCTGCCGGACAGCCCAATCTTTCTCAACAATTTATCCATTACAAAGGCAACTCTTGCCATATATCCGCTGTCCTCCAATATGGATAGAAAGAAAAACAGCGTAACAATCGTCGGCAGAAAGCTTAACACACTTCCCACGCCGCTGAAAATTCCGTCTACAACAAGGGAATGCACCACCGGGTTAATTTGGTATGCGGTAAGACCTTTATCTACCACATCGGTCAATGCACCAATTCCCATTTCCAACAAATCGGAAAGAAATGTTCCAACTACTCCGAAGGTCAGCCAGAACACCAACGCCATAATGCCGCAAAAAGCCGGAATCGCCGTATATTTTCCGGTAAGAATCCGGTCAATCTTCACACTGCGGATATGCTCTTTACTTTCCTTCGGTTTCACAACCGTATCCCTGCATACCTCCCGGATAAATTGGAAGCGCATATCTGCCATGGCAGCCGCCTGGTCCATGCCTCTTTCCTCTTCCATCTGCTTTATGATATGCTCTAACATTTCCTTTTCGTTGCTGTCCAGATGAAGCTGTTCCAGTATGATCATGTCGCCTTCCGCCAGTTTGCTGGCAGCAAAACGCACCGGTATTCCTTCTCTCGCGGCATGGTCTTCAATTAAATGCATGATGGCATGAAGACAGCGGTGTACGGCGCCCTCATGATCTTCCGGGTGGCAGAAATCCACTCTTCCCGGTTTCTCCTGATAATGAGCTATATGAATCGCGTGGTCTGTCAGTTCACCGATACCTTCATTCTTTGCTGCCGATATAGGCACTACCGGAATCCCCAGCATATTTTCCATTTCATTGACACGGATGGAACCACCGTTTTCCCTGACCTCATCCATCATATTCAACGCCAACACCATTGGAATATCCAGTTCCATTAACTGCATGGTCAGATACAGATTCCTCTCTATATTGGTGGCATCCACAATATTTATAATCCCCTTTGGTTTATCTTCCAGCAAAAATTGTCTGGTAACAAGTTCCTCACTGGTATAAGGGGACATGGAATATATACCCGGCAAATCCGTCACCAGCGTATTCTCAAATCCTTTGATTCCGCCGTCCTTCCGGTCAACCGTAACCCCCGGGAAATTTCCCACATGCTGATTGGATCCGGTTAACTGATTAAACAACGTGGTTTTCCCGCAGTTTTGATTTCCCGCCAACGCAAAAGTCAGAGTCTCTCCTGCCGGTAGTTCTGTTCCGTCGGATTCCGTATGATAAATCCCGCCTTCTCCAAGCCCTGGATGACAGACATGAAACTTCGCCTTATCCTCCTGAGACTTTTCATCGGCCTCTTCCACGTGCTCCGGGTTATTCTCCGTTTCACGGACGGGTTCGATTCCGATTTCCCTGGCATCATTCAAACGCAGCGTAAGTTCATAACCATGAATCCGCAATTCCATCGGATCGCCCATGGGAGCCAGCTTCACCATTGTCACTTCTGTTCCGGGTATCACTCCCATATCCAGAAAATGCTGCCGCAATGCTCCTTCGCCTCCGACGGAAACTATAACTGCACTTTTACCGATTTCCAATTCATTTAATGTCATGGCAGTTCTCTTACCTTTCCGGTCTATTTTCTCTATATATATTTCCTAAAAAACCTTTGTATTCTATATTGTTCCAACTATAAAAAACATTCCGCCCATATTATGATTCAATACTCTCTACTGTATAATCCTGCTCTTCTACGGCTTTTTTCAATACTTCATCTGAAATATCCCCGTTCAGCCGCACAACTGCAGTCCCCTTTTCATGGCTTACAACTGCTTCATCTACTTCTGTAAGCGCCTCCAGACACTTTTTCACTCTTGCCTCACAATGTCCGCACATCATTCCTGTAATTTTCATTGTCTTTTCCATATTCTCTTTTACCTCTTTTCTATTTTTTTCTGAATTATAATTTCCGGTTCCATCTGCAGAACCTCCATGTTTTCCTTTTCTCCCGCGTATATCGGCAAAATTCAGCCGCAACGCATTGGTCACGACACAGAAACTGGATAAACTCATGGCCGCCGCCCCAAACATGGGATTCAGTTTCCAGCCCAGTAAAGTATACCACACTCCTGCCGCCAATGGTATACCGATTGTATTATAGAAAAACGCCCAGAACAGATTTTGATGTATGTTTCTCAGTACCTGCCGGCTAAGTCGAATGGCCGCCGGTACATCCATCAGACTGCTTTTCATCAGCACCACGTCGGCCGCATCGATTGCCACATCGGTACCTGCTCCAATGGCGATTCCCACATCGGCCCTTGTCAGCGCCGGTGCATCATTAATTCCGTCTCCCACCATGGCAACCCTCTGAGTCTGCAGGCTGCGGATAACTTCTTCCTTTCCGTCCGGCAATACTCCGGCAATTACCCGATCCACACCCACCTGTTTTCCGATGGCTTCCGCGGTCCGCTGATTATCTCCGGTAAGCATGACCACTTCAATTCCCATGGCCTGCAGTTCCCGGACGGCTTCCGGACTGTCCTCCTTGATGGTATCTGCCACGGCAATCATTCCCAGAAGTTCTTCATTCCGGGCAAAAAATAACGGTGTCTTTCCTTCTTCCGCCAGTTGTTCTGACCGACGTCGGATTTCTTCCGATATCTGTTTCCCTTTCGAAAAATAACCGGATAAAAATGTCATACTTCCGGCTATCAGTTTCTGTCCGTTGCCGGTTCCGGTCAGTCCGTTGCCGGCAACCGCCTGGAATTCCTCTGCCGGTTCCGACTCCAGTCCATGTTCTGACGCATAAGAAAGAATTGCCCCGGCCAACGGATGCTCGCTTTTTATTTCCAGAGAATATGCCGTTCTCACCAGTTCCTCTTCCGTAAATCCCTCTGCCGGAATAATATCCGTAACTTTCGGCTCTCCGCTGGTAATGGTACCGGTCTTATCCAGTGCAACTACTTTTGTCTTTCCGGTTTCCTCCAATGCCGAAGCATTTTTAAACAGAATACCGTTTTTGGCGCCTACTCCGTTTCCAACCATTATGGCTACCGGTGTTGCCAGCCCCAAAGCACACGGACAGCTGATAACCAGAACCGAAATACTTCTCGCCAGCGCAAATCCGATACCATATCCGGCCGCCAGCCAGGCACCCAGCGTGAACAGCGCCACAATGATAACCGCAGGAACAAAGATACCGGATACCTTATCTGCCACCTTGGCTATGGGCGCCTTGGTTGCCGCAGCATCACTGACCATCTGAATGATCTGTGACAGTGTGGTATCTTCCCCCACTCTTACGGCCTCACATCTTAAAAATCCTGACCGGTTGATGGTTGCTGCCGATATATTGTCTCCTTCCGATTTGTCAACAGGTATACTTTCTCCTGTCAGAGCGGATTCATCCACGGCGCTGTGTCCTTCTAAAATAATACCGTCTACTGGTATACTTTCTCCCGGCCGGACCAGAAAAATATCTCCCTTTCTTACTTGTTTTGCCGGTATGGATATTTCCTTTCCGTCCCGTTCCACCGATGCCATCTGAGGCGCCAGTTTCATCAGGCTTTTCAATGCGTTCGTGGTTTTTCCTTTGGAATATGCCTCCAGCATTTTACCAAGAGTGATCAGCGCAAGTATCATGGCCGCCGATTCAAAGTAGAATTCATGCATATATTCCATGACACCATCCATATCCCCATTCATCTGTGCATCTGTCATGGCAAATAAGGCCCAGGTACTATATAAAAAGGATGCTCCCGCTCCCAGAGCTACCAGAGTATCCATATTTGGTGAACGATTGAGCAGTCCTTTGAAACCGCTGATAAAAAACTTCTGATTGATCACCATTATAATACCGGTAAACAATAACTGAATCACTCCTATTGCCACATGGTTATGTGCCAGCCGGGACGGCAGCGGCCAGTTCCACATCATATGTCCCATGGACAAATACATCAGCGGCAGAAGAAATAAAACGGAAGCAATAAATCTTCTCTTTAAGAGCGGTGTCTCATGATCTGCCAGTTCCTCCGGTGTATGCTCCGCTGCCTGTTCTTCTCCATGCTCCGTATCTTTTAATCCTGCGCCATATCCGGCCGCCGTAACCGCTTCAATGACATCTTCCGGTGAAGCCTCTCCTTCCACTCCCATGGAATTGGTCAGTAAGCTGACTGATACCGAGGTAACACCCGGAACCTTGGAAACTGCTTTTTCCACATGTGCACTGCAGGCAGCACAGCTCATACCGGTTACCGTATATTTTTTCATTGCTGACTCCTCCTTTTCTGAATCAATTGAATCGGATAGCAATCCCGTTTTTACCGCATCAATTTTTGTAATGCCGATACCAGTTCATCAATAACCTCATCGTTTCCATTTCGAATATCCTCTGCAACACAGGTTCTGATATGGTTTCCCAACAGTACTTTATTAAAGCTGTTCAAAGCGGCCGATATGGCTGCCACCTGTGTCAGTATATCTATACAATAGGCTTCATTCTCTACCATGCCTTTCACTCCCCGCACCTGTCCTTCAATGCGGCTCAGACGGTTGATCAGGTCTTTGTATTCCTTTTCTTTCCGCTCTTTCTTTTTATTGCTGCAGCAATCATTATGTTCTTTCTGATTCATGCTATTGCTATCCTTTCCAAATGTAATACATTTCATTCATAAATACCCCATCCGGGTATTCATATTAGTGATTGTATACCCCAGCAGGGTATTTGTCAAGCGGCAAAATAAAAGAAATATTGTATTTATATTGTATTCATACCTTTTTAACAAGGGATTCATATTTCCGGGTCTTCCCCCGGATTCCCTGTTTTTTCAACATTTTTCAGCAATTTTAATTTGGAAGGGTGATATGTGAAATGACTTTCCAGAGGAACAATGCTATAATTTTTGAGAGAATACTGACCAAATATTGGTTTTAAAGGAGACATTGATCATGAATATCATTGTAATCGGTATATTAATTACTGTTATTATGATTTTATATATTATTTTCGCTCAATTCTGGATGTTTATCTGCGATACTGTTCTGGATGTTTTTGAAAAATTCTTTCCTGTTGACGGGAAGAAAAATAAAAAACATAATACTTACGAGAAGGATAATAACAAATAAATTATTTCGTTCGATTCACAACTGAAATATGCTATATGACTTTATTTTCTGAATATCCCGTCAATTTATCCTAATAAATTTTTGCATTATTTCACCTGCCAGACAGATACTTAAAACAAAAAATTTTTCCAAGGGAGAGGCTACATAAGGAAGTAGCTTCTCCCTTCGGTTTTGTAATCAGCCAGATTGATTGAAATTGTAGGAAAATCAATATATTTGGAGGATTACATAATGGATAAGTGCATTTACGATGAAAACAATGGTTTGTGGTATGAATTAGTCGTGGATTATTATTCCCCTTGTTGACATTGCCACCCGAAGAAAATAAGCCAATCGGAATATGGGGGGCAGCGACATTTGCAGTATATCAGGAATTGCAAGAGGATTTTATATACCTCTCTGTTGACTTCCTGCAAATTAAACAGTTAGCTTGCCGACATTGACGAGCAGGCAGAGAATATGTTTTTCGGCTGGTAAAGCAATTTGCTGAAAAGGAAAATGTAACCGAAAAGCTCAAGGCTAAAAATCAAATGCTGAGGATACAGCGTATGAATAGTATCCGTAATCGTGTAACGGAAGTTGTAAATTCAGAACTGATATTTACAGCATAAAATAAAATTCTGAGGTAGTAAACGGAAAACGTTTTACTACCTCGATTTTTCTAACAAGTTATTTTTCGGTATCATTACGAGTGATTTTGTAATAATCTAAAACCACATTTATCTCGTCATCCTCGCACTCGTATTCACCATGCTTGAATTTGTTCAGAGCGATAATTTCTTTCGCCTTTTCTGATTTTTCTGGAGATAACGATAAGAATTTATCCCACCATTCGTTTGCCAAGTCACAATCGTGTTCAGTTACGGTTTTATATCGGTCAGCAAGTCTTTTTCTTAAACCAGCATCGTAAATTCGTCTGTAGATAATAAATGTTTCGGGCATCCAAAGTATTTTTCTAAACTCATCAACATTCCGACCAAATGCTTCTTCAAAGAAATCCACCCCTCTACCAATTTTGCCTTTTGTTGAATTAAGAACCGCTTGCACTGCACGAATAAATTTTCTGTTCCAATGTTTACCGATATAATCTCGGTTCATAAAGAACTCTTTGTCGTTTATTGGATGGTATTTCATCGGGAACGAGTAAATGCTCGCACCTAATTCCTCGCACAAATCTACATTCATTTTCAAACGATAGTACAATTCTTCAGGCTCATCTTCAAAGTTATATAAAAGATAGTTCGAAAGATTTTTAATTCCGCTTTTTACTGCTGTTCTAATAGATTCCTCATATATATCTTTCAATTTCCAATGGTCAAAAGCGATTCGTAATGGATAAATATTTACTTCTGCTAATTTTGTCATATTGGCTTCAGTAATTAAGCGGGAATCAATGCCTTGGTTAAAATCAACGACACGTTTACGCTTTGACGGTTTATGTGTCTTTTCGTATAAAGGACGAACATAATCATCTAATTTTAAAATATCCTCTTTAGAAGCAGTGTAATAATTTAAACAATGCGCTTCTTCTAATCTCAAATAAAGTTCTGTTTTTTCGGCATCATCTTTTAATTTGTCGATTATTTCCTTATAAATAGAAATTGCTTTTCGTATATATGCTCTGTCGTTATAGGAATCACGCAAATTATTTATAGTATCTTTCATTGATAATGTTAGCAGATATCAAATCAATTACGTCACTATCTATACCATTATCAATTTCCTCATCCATCATTATTTTTTCGACTTTTACAACACCGTCAAATGGAGTTTGTGTTCGTTTCTTGTTACGCAACCTTATATACCAAACTCCAAATTGAACGTCGCCTAAAAATTCTCTGTTTTCGTATCTTGCAACTGGTGTCCTATGGAAAACAGGTAAATCTGCAATATAGTTGGAGTTAGGTTTTCCAGTATGGTCAAGACAACTCTCAGGATTAAATGATTTTGATACACCTATTACCCAACTGTAATTGTGTTTGATTTTTTGTAAAGTCCTCAAATCTTCACTACCAGATTTCATTACCTTGTATTCAAGAGAACCGTCTTTAAGTAAATAAGTATCTTGTCCTAATCGTTTATCTTTAACAAGCTCTGCTACCATTCGTTTCTCGGCTTCTATCATATAATCTTGAATGGTTGCTACAGCTAAATTATCAAGTTTTACATCAACAGAACCAGCTTTCGAAGTCGAATATGGAAGAATAGCAGAAAATTTTAAGCCTAATCGCTTAAGTTCTTCGCTTTCGTTTAATTTTGCGACCTTTGATGCAAAATATGCTGTATCATCCCAACCATCAGCATTGGCTTTGTCAGGAAGTGCCAATACTAACTCGCAATAAAATCGCTCTTTTTGTATACGCTTATGTTCACGTTTGCAGCAACCAATTCCAATTTGACCAGCCACAACGGGGAAAACTTGTTTGTTATAAGCAATATCATCAACTTTAAAAACGTGACGGGAGCCATCAAGAAAATATTTAAGTAGTGGCTTTTCTCCTACTTCTTGTAATTGGTCTGCAAGCGGTTTTAAATTTATCGCCTTCTTCGGCGAACTTGTTTCACCAGAATCTTTCCACTTCATTATTTTGTTCGGGTCATCATCATAATCAATTGAAGGCAAGCCAATAGAATCATAACTATATTTGTAAGTATGATAACTTTTGCCTTTGGTTTCCTTTTCGATAATTTCCATTATCTTTGGCATACTATATCCCTCCTTGCTCCCATATATTTTTAGAGGCTGACCATTTTTCAGTACAGTTGTGATTGCTTACTGTTGCTGTAAACGGTTCTGTTAGGAAGACTTTTATTGTTTTCAGTACTGTACTGTAATCATCCGTGTTCGTGTCGATTTTACGGACAAAGGCTTTCCATTTTTTCTGCATAGAAGAATCATTTGCAAAGCTCATCACTTGCTCAAACTGTTCGACTGTAAATTTGTGTCCACGATTTTCAAAAGTCTTTTTTAGCGCTTCGGTCAAGATATTGCCATCAAAATCACACTTATTTGCAAGGTAATAAATATCGTAATAATCTTTCATTCGGCTTGAAAATTCCATTAGGCTGAGAATGGTATCAAGTTTCTCGGCAATGGTCGTTTCGAGAGAATATGTATTTACTGTTGGAGAAGTAAAATCATCAAGTTGTGTAACTATCAACAATTTTTAACACACAGTTTTTTGAAAAAGCAAATTAAAAATATTATTATTCCCAGTATTTTTAAAAATATACTTTTAATATCTTGACGAGCAATCGCTCTGTAATGTATAGTATAGACCCTCGTAGTCGAGGAACTACAACTGAATACAAATGAAACTGATTTAGGAAGAGCTAACGGCAAGCCGAACATTGCCGTAACAACCGTTTATGTATTGTCTGCCTGCGGGTTGGTTAAAGAGCAGACAACACGGATTTGAATTTCAAAGCCGATACATAGTTTCATCAAAACGATAGCAAGAGTAAGACTTTTGCTGTTTTGCTGTTTCTGTGTATCGGCTTTTTGTTTTGCCGATTTACAACTGAATGACCGTCTGAATGGAATACTCCACCAAGACTTTCTTCACGGAAACGAGCGAGCAAACGCCGCTGAAAAAGCAGGAGGCAGGAACAACATTCGGGTAAAGCGGCGTAAAGTTTAGGCAAGCCTATGTGGCTGCCCTTTTCAAAGGACATTGAGCATTGGGGAGTGAAGTGGTATACTAAAACTGGACACGGAGGGGGTAGAAATTGGACAGGGTACATGATAAGATGAAACACTGTCTATATTGTACATGGACATAATTCCCCACTAAATGAACAGGAGGTTTACCAATGGGTTACACTAGGGAAGAACGGCTGGACATCGGCAAACAAATTTACAACAATGAAATAAATAAAAGCGATGCAGCCATAAAATACAGGATCAGCGAAGGCACAGCCAGGGATTACATGAGACTGTACCGGGATGTGAACGGCCTGCCGCCTAAAAACAGAATTCAAAAAGATGAAAATACAGTAAAAATAAGCGCACATTCCTCCGAACCAGACCTGTCTGAATATGAATCCATGACAAAAGAGGAACTGGTGAAATCGCGGATCCGTGAGGCACGGTTAAAAAAGGATACGAAGTGAAAGGGAATGGTGCAAACAGGACAATTACAATCTTCGACAACTGGAATATGAAATAATACTGGAACTATCCGGTGAATTCCCAGTCCGTGTGTTATGCGAATCTATGGGCATCCAAAGGAGCAGCTTCTATTATTGGAAGAAACGCCTTTCTGATCCGGCTCCTAAAATAAAAGCGCTTGCAGACAATGTCATTCTGTTCAGAGAATGATTTTGTCAAGATTAGTTGACACATTTTCCTCAAGGATTTTGTATCCTATGCAGTTTCTTTCAGAGAATTATAGTATTGCTGTCGTTTGACCATCGGCGGCAGTCCTCTATTGGCAGAGCAGATCCTCCGATTATTCCAATAGCTGAGGAAATATCTCCAGATGACTGTCTTGAGTTCATCTATGGTCATCTTCTCTGTGTCATAACGGCCATACAGCAGCTCTGATTTCATTCTGGCCCACATGCTCTCACAGCGGGCATTGTCATGGCATCTTCCTCCTGCGCTGTTCATGCTTTGTCTTATACCATATTGGCAGACCGCATCCCGGTATATCTGGCTGGTATACTGGCTCCCTCTGTCACTGTGGATGACCGCTCCCCGGATGTCTGGATGGGCTTTGACAGCATTTTCCAGTGTCTGTACACATAACGGGGCTTTCATGTTCGTATCCATAGCCAGTCCGACCACACTGGAATCAAAACAGTCAAAAACACTGGAAACATACAGCTTTCCATCCCTGGCTTTGATCTCCGTTATGTCCGTCACGCATTTGGTCAGTGGTTCCTCTGCCTTGAAATCCCGTTTTAAGAGGTCATCTGATTTTCTGGCTTCCCGGTCTGCTTTCGTAATCCCATTTGGCTTTCGCCTGGGAGGATGGCTGATCCCGATCTCTTCCATGGACGGTCTTTATTCGCCAGATACTTATAAAAACCCTGCCTGCTGACATGCAGGATTCTGCAGTAAAAGGCGGTATTCCCCTTTAATTCGCCGTCTTTCGTTTTTAAGGCAATAAACTTCATTCTTTCGTTTTTGCTGACTTCAGACGGCTCGCGGCGAAAAAAGCGCTGGCTTCCTCCAGAAAGTCGTTTTCTTTCTTCAAACGGCGGATCTCTTTTTCCTGTTCCTTAACCTGCTGGCGGAGCCGGATGAGTTCCTCATTAAGTGTCATGGCGCTTTGCGGAGTCTGTGAGCCTGTTCCCAGGTCAAGATTGCCAAGTCGGCTGGCTCTTACCCAGCCATACATGGTGTTCTTGGGAATGCCCAGCTCTTCGGCAGCTTTCGCTTGTCCGATTTCTTTTGCGAGCTTGACTGCCTGTACTTTATATTCGTGGTCATATTGCCTGTTTTCTGCCATTTTTGTTCACTCCTTATTCTCTTGATTATATACCCAATCCTTGAGAATGGGGTGTCAACTTTTTTTATACCACATCAACAAAGCCAATCGGCGTATTCGAGAGATTGACAGTATTATTCAAAAGCTTTATGAGGATAATGCAATGGGAAAAATAAATGATGACCGTTTTGCTACAATGTCAATGTCTCCGGAAAACGAGCAGGAAAAGTTAAAAGCAACCGTCCCCAATTTGGAAAGCGAGCTTGAAAATGCTCAAGTTGCAACCGAAGGCTTACAGCGTTTTATCGACAAGGCAAAGAAAGTAACGCAGCTTACGGAATTAACACCCGAAATCGTACACGAATTTATACGGAAGATTGTCGTCGGCAAACCCGAATACAAGGACGGCAAGCGTTACCAAAGCGTAGAAATCCACTATAACGGTGTGGGCATTATCCGAGAGCCTTCTCCCGAAGAAATGGAAGAATATTTTCAGGAGCATATGCAAAACAGAGCTGCAAGAGTAATAAAAACGGCATAGCAACCCGCTACACCGTTTAAACACAACACTATTTAATTTGAGATACAAAGCCTTGGGGCACCTTCCTTACAGAGGGTGCCCCAACACCGTTTCTTTATTTATCGCAATATTCGTACAGCTGGTTTCATACTTTATATTCATCACCAGGTCCAATGCAGACGGTACATCCTTAATAAAACCTTACTGCTGTTAATCTTTTTCATGCTTTCTTTCCGTTATTTATATAAACTGTCAATCAGATGATCCACCATGAAATCAAATGTTTCCATATGTGCAAAGGGAAGAATATCTTTATTTTTAATATTCATGATCAAAGAATATATGACCGAAAATATAATATCCGGCGGAACTTCCGGTTTCAGACACGCCGGCTGAAGAAAAAGCCTCTGGCACATTTCATTAGAACTTTCTATTTTTTTAACCTGTTCTTCCGACAACTTATTCATCAGAATTATATAGTCCGTACTGTCTGAATCATATAAAAAATTGTTCCTGTACCAGACATAAAACTTCACAAAACAGCGCCAAAAGATCCGGAATCAACATCCCAGATCTTTTTCTTTACCAAATAATTATTTCTTTTTCTCAACCGCAACCCAAATCTCGCAGGTATAATCCGGATTCTGAACATCCGGCGACGGATAGGATTCAAATTCAAGACCGATTGGCTGATAATCGCTGGTCGGAAAAAACTCCGTGCAGATATAATTGCATACCTTCTGAAAAGCCTCCGGCATTTTTCCCACACACTGAAACACTATATAAGTATGCTCCGGAATCAATACAACCGTTAGATCCCTCTCCTCAATTTTTTTGCCGTTATATGCGGCACCGATGCCGTACGGAAATTCATTGTCATCACCATCATATTCAAAGCTGATTCCAAGGATATTTTTCCCAAAAAGTTTCTCATCAGCATACTGAACAATATGATCAATCGTTCCGTCTTTCCCGCACTCCGCCCAGAAACCCGAAATTTCGGCAGTGGTAAATTCCGTGTTTTTCGGAAAACGTTTCTTTTTAACAATAAGTTCAAAGGCTTCCTTTTTTTCAATCCTGTAATCCATAGTGGTTCCTCCCTGTAATGAAAGTTTTACGGAAAGGCGGGAAAAGGATTTTACCGCAGCGCCGTTTTTGATCTGAGTGGGAGAAGCGCCGTGAAACCTGGTAAATGCACGTGTAAAACTCTCCGGGGTATCATATCCGTATTTTAAAGCCACATCGATCACTTTTCTGTTCTTCTCCGCAAGCTCTCTGCCGGCAAGGGAAAGTCTGCGGAATCGGATATAATCGCCCAGAGTAAACCCGCATATGATGCTGAAGACCCGCTGAAAATGAAAGCTTGATGAACAGGCTCTCTTTGCTGCTTCCTCATACTCTATGGGTTCCGTCAGATGTTCTTCCACATAATCAATGGCTTTTTGAATGCCTGTAATCCAATCCATAGGTTCCTCCTTTCCTGTGCTTACAGTATACGAAACATCCGCCGGTTCTGCATGATTCTGAATGCGGAGAAGTGTCAGGTTCTTCTATTGACTTCTCCATGAAACTGCAATCTCCAGCAAAACAGTCTGCTTACAGTCTTTTACAGTTTCTTCTGTGAGCCTTGAGTTTCTTTATGGCCCAGTCGTAATGGCTTGCCGTAGCAGATACAAAGTAAGAACCCAGTGCATTGCTACCGGTCCATTGGAAAACTCCTTTTGAAAACAATTCTTCATTTGTAAAACTTTCCGCCAGATTCATTACCTCCTGATGAGATTTTTCCAGCATCTCTTTTGCTTCTTCCAGTGTTGTGTTCTGATGTTTTTTCCAAAAACATACATTCATTTCGCCATAGGTTCTCCAATTATATGGTTCGGGGATAAACGGCTTATCCTCTCCTCTTTGATTGGATGACACCCAGTCCAGTAAAAGCTGATGCCATTCGTAAAGATGTATCAGTAAATCCCTGGGATTTTTATCTCTTTTCCAGTGTGCCTCTTTCTTTTTCTCATCAAAGGAAAAGAGTATGAGTAATTCTTTTTCGCTGAGGGATGAAATGAATGCTTTCAGTTGTTCATAATTATCTGCTGCCGTACTTAGCAAATCTGATTTTGACGTTGGTCTTCCCATGTTCATTCTCCTTTTCCGCTTTTAAGATTTTACTCCGAAATTATAGCAGACAAATACTGACACCCCATGTCATGTTTTATTTTTTAGCAGAAATCTTTACAGATATTTATCCGGAACCTGATAACCAAACTCTGCAAGAGTTTTTGCATATTCCGGGTTTTGAAGTCTTGCTGCTGATTCCAGTCGTTTTTTCTCCAGTCGTTTTTCCTTTATACCTGTCTTAATCATAATTGCATCTGCAAGTGCAAATAATATAATCAGACCTGCTATCAGAATTATAAATCTCCCTCTGAGACTATAATATCCTGACTTCGTTGTCCAGAGATTCAGCAGAAAAGCTGCGGCAAAAAAAGCAAGTCCCAATAACATTATCTTACCGTCTCTTTTTACGGACAACGCATTCGCACCATATCCCTCAATCTCAATTTCGTGGTATCGCCTGTCCAGATACTGCCCTCCGCATTTCCGGCAGGTTCGTACCGGACTTCCATAATCGGAACTTTCTATATACTCACCCAGATTCGTACCACAGTGCGGACATTTTCCCTTACACTGCATTTCTAAAACTTTCGTTTCCATTTTGCCCTTCCTCCGTTTTGTATGAGTTGTTTATTAATACATTTTACCATATCCCATAAAAATTTTTTAATTAAATTCATTCTGGCAGTATTACTTTAAATATTTAGAAATGTACTTTTTTAATTAAATAATTGTGCTACAATATATATGTTTTACTATTTAAACTATTATCAGGGAGGTATGAATGTATGAAAAAAACATTCAAAAAAATTATTTCCATGGCATGTATTACGGTCATGATGTGCGGTTTGGCAACGGTGGAAGCCAGCGCATTGACAAGACGGCTGTATGGCGATGTAAACAACGACGGAATCATTAACCGGGAAGATGCTGATTTAATTTTACAATATGCCGTTAAAGCTGTTGAATTTGACAAATATCAGATAATTGCTGCTGATGTCAACGGAGATGGCGAAGTTACAAGTGCGGATGCTTTATTAGTTCTGAGATTAGTAGAAGGATTAATCGATGATCTCCCTGTGGGCAGCGCCTTCCTTTACTAAAGAGATTACATAGATCAATAAAAGAGAGCGGCAGACCGGTTATGAACCATTTCCTTCATAACCGGTCTGCCGCTCTCTTTCACATGCCATTACTCATTACGGATTTTATTCCCTAACGGTTTTATTCGAATATTTTTTTACCAGTCCGTCAAGATATTCTTTATATTCCATTTCTCCGTTTTCTGTTAAATTGTAATCAACGGAATCCACCCGTGCCTCTTTCCCTTCTCTATCCAGACTTATTTTTCTCCAGCCGTCGTCATACACATACTGCCTGCCCTTGTCTTTAAATAAAGCAATATAATATGTCTTTTTGCTGCTTCTGTTTCTGCCGGTAACGGATTGCCACAGACGGGTATACGGATGTTCCTGCTGATACTCCATCTTATTTACCAACGCAATGATTTCTTCTATCTCCGCCCTGTCTTCAATTATTACAGAGGTACTGTTTTTCCTTACCAGAACACACCCAACGTCACCGGACTGTAAATCCATCTGTTTCTTATCCTGTTTTAACAGGGGATAACCGATCAGTAAGATTAAAAAAATAATAGCAATAAAGACCAATGTTACTATAGGCTTTGTTTTTATCATAATATTATGCAATTAAACTGATATTGACTATTAGCAAAAATACAACTTCAGTAATTGTTCCTC
Source organism: uncultured Lachnospiraceae bacterium (assembly GCA_910583605.1). Classification (GTDB taxonomy): domain Bacteria; phylum Bacillota; class Clostridia; order Lachnospirales; family Lachnospiraceae; genus Bovifimicola. Next base: position 652 of record CAJTXN010000007.1, on the reverse strand, counting down.
CTTCTAAATTATTTAAAAACAAATTTGGATCCATACGTTTCTCTTAAATTTAAATTTTCATAATCTATATATCCTATATCATTATCATATCCCCATTCTGTTGCTACTTTTAAAAGTGTTTTTTGTCGTGAATCACTTTTTCGTTTATATGTTAAATACCCTATTACATTAAACGCATGTCCTGCTTTTTTACCATCCAAATCACCTATTGCACCTAAAATTGATGACCGATTTGAATCTACTGCATTTCTTACATTCTACTTCACCATATGCATCAACAATCTTACCTATTAATGTTGCATCAACATCACCATTATATGGGCTTGCCCAACTCCAAATTTTTAAATACTCCGCCTTAATCGCAGATTTATTGTATTGACTATTTCCTAATTCCGATTGTCCAAATGATGACTCCCTGTTGCAAAATAAAGGTAATACTAATAAGAAGAGTATCTCCACCATTAGCCTCTTATTTTTCTTTTGAAAAATATCCTTATCCTTGTTATCTTCCAAATTTTAGGCTTCTCCGTTTGGGACAATTTATAAAAAGCTATTTTTCAAACTATATTAATCACCTCTCTTTCAAAACTTTGTACCTAGGCGTTTGCGAAACGCCGCAGCCCGCATAAAATCAGGCCTTTTTCCTTAATAA
>CAJTXN010000006.1 GCA_910583605.1 uncultured Lachnospiraceae bacterium | reverse complement strand
ATACCGACATATAAGAACTTCTAAAGAGATAATCTAAATTCACCATAAATTTTATGTATACAATAGGTCAGGTCTCCGAAATGTTTCATCTGCCGGTATCCACTCTCCGCTATTATGACAAAGAAGGATTGTTTCCCAATCTGGAACGTTCTTCTGGAATCCGCAGATTTAGTGATAAAGAAATTGAAGCCCTCCGGGTAATCGAATGTTTAAAAAAATCCGGAGTAGAAATTAAAGATATAAAAGTGTTTATGGAATGGTGTTCCCAGGAAAGCAGTACATATTCCCAAAGAAGAGATTTTTTTCTGCGTCAGAAAGAAATTGCGGAAAATGAAATTCGGAAAATGGAAAAGGTATTGGATATGATCCGTTTTAAATGCTGGTATTATGAACAGGCAATCAAAGACGGAACGGAGGAGCGGATAAATCAAATGCTGCCGGACCATCTGCCGGAAGAAATACAGGCTATATATAATCATGCACATGAAAACTAATCCCATAGTTTTATGTGATAGTTTGTTAAATTATACAATTTAAAAACGCACCAGTAAAGGTGCGTTTTTAAATCCAATCTTACATTTACTTTCAGTAGTGATTTTGACTTACTTTACTTTTTTTCCGGAATCTGATTATCCAGTTTATCATAAGATAACGTAAAATCAGATACCGTTTTGTCAATTTGACTGCTAAAAGAATTATAACTTCCTGACGGGCTTACCGCCAAATCTGTCAATGTCTTATATGCCTCATATAAATCTGATACCGTATCGTAACATTTCTCTAATTTAGCCGGAGGATCTTGTAACTTCTTTATCAACTCTTTAACAGAGGACAAATCATTCTTAATCTCAGTAACAGTTTCTTCTGTATCGGAATCCGAATACAAATTCACTATAGCTTCATTAAAATCGCTAACAAAATATCCTTTCGGTCTGGTATATTTATCCGTTTTTGAATTTCTTTTTTCATGAATTGTATTCCCCCAAACATTTAGTGTAAGATTACAAAGAGTTTCCGCTTTGCTGCCGCTGGTCAGCATTAATAATTGTACTTTTCTTAAATCTTCTATATAATTGTTATAAGTATTTTTATAATTTTGTTCTGTTCTATAATCCCAGAACAGCTTAAATCCAACGCCTCCGATAATACATACCGCCATTGCTACAGCAATACATATAATCAGTATCTTTTTCTTTTTTGATTTATCAATATTCATGACTCTCGTCTGCTGCTTCCCTGCTTCAGCTTGATTCGGCTTCATCACCGGAGAGCCGCATTTTATACAAAAATTATCCTGTTCTGATAATATCTCTCCACATTTTGTACACTTTAGTTCTTTTTTCAAAGTTTCCTCATTTAAAGTAATTCCGCAGTGAATACAAATTCTTGCTTTGTCTGAAACATCCTGTCCGCATTCCGGGCACTTAATTATAGCCATCTTATTTTCCATCCTTTGTTTATTATTTAATAAAATTCCATTTTTTTCCATAATAATACTATCTATGTATTATAAAGTCAATAGGAATAGTTTGTATATGTATTCTCCACTCTGTATATAATCTGTATGGCATACATTTATCATCAAAAAAAGACATATATTTCGCAATATATGCCTGGCTCAGAAATATCATATAATTATAAAAGATTTTCATTTTTTCAATGTAAGTTTGTCATTATTTCTTCTTGACTACTAAAATCCAATATTGTATACTAAAACCAAAGAATAAAAACTGGAAATTCATACTATTTTTCTGACTTTTCACGCATTTTAGTATTTATTTGTACTGTGTCAAAACCTTCTGATAGCAACTGCTCTTATTACCAAATAAAACCTTGCTATCAACTAAACTGTATGAAATGTCATGTCAGTAATTGAGTTTGTGGAATGTGAATTACTTTAAACAAACCATACATGAAGGAGGTGAATTTACAATATCTTATATTATAAGGATTTTCGGATAAAAATCAATGGCAATAAAATACAAAATTCCATACGTATTTTATCGGTTATTGTGCATATTGATTATAATCATTTTGAAACACAAAAGATTATTTCATTTTTGTAAATTCCAACAAACTCTTTTCTTTATATTCCTTACTGACACGGTATTATTTCCGGAAGTTCTTTTAGTACATTTTCTGATTGTTTTTAATCAAAAAGTAAGGAGAATAGGTAGAAAAAATGAAAAACAAATTAAAACGCAGCTTTAAATACAAAGTGTTGGGTATCGTCTTAACTCTTTGTTTGGTATGCGCAGGTCTTGCTTCCATTCCGAATACTGTTAATTATACCACAAAGGCAGAAGACAACTACGGACTTGCAAGTAATATACAGGACGGCACCATCTTGCACTGTTTTGACTGGAAATACAATGACATTAAAAACGAACTTCCTAATATTGCAGCCGCAGGTTTTACATCCGTTCAGACATCCCCTGCACAGCCTGGTGCAGGCTCAGGTGTTTGGTGGTGGCTCTATCAGCCTCTTGGATTTTATGTAGCTACAAACGATCTGGGTACAAAAGACGACCTTCGTTCTCTTTGTCAGGAAGCTGATAAATACGGTATCAAAGTAATCGTTGACGTTGTTGCCAACCATCTTGCCGGTGATCATTCCAATATCCAGAATGATCTGAAGGACAGACAGTACTGGCATACATACGGTACCGTATCCAACTGGGCAGACCGCTATCAGGTTATTCAGGGCGAGATCGGTATGCCTGACCTGAACAGTGAACACAGTTATGTACAAGATCGTGTTAAAAACTATATTAACGAACTAAAGAGTTTAGGCGTTGACGGTATCCGCTGGGATGCAGCAAAACATATCGGATTACCGAGTGAAGGCTGTAATTTCTGGCCTGCAGTAACCAGCCAGGGATTATATCACTATGGCGAAATCCTTGTTGGTCCGGATGATCGCGAGAGCGGCAACGAAGGTTTGATGAAAGAATACACAAATTATATGACCGTTACAGACAGTTCTTACGGAAAAACCCTTCGTGATGCATTTAATGCAGGAACCGTTCCAACCGCATTCGGTAACTGGGCAGCTCGTGGTATCTCAAATAACAAACTGATCTACTGGAGTGAAAGCCATGATACATGGTCAAATAATAAGGACTGGGGATATTCCAATGCCATGAGCCAGAACGTTATCGACCGTGCATATGCAATTGCAGCAAGCCGTGACGATGTATCTGCTTTATACTTCTCCCGTCCGTCATCTGCCAACAAAGACAGTATCCTTGCAGGACAGAAGGGAAGTACTCACTTTACAAGCAAAGAAGTTGCAGCAGTAAACCACTTCCACAATGCCATGATCGGACAGCCTGACTATTATACCACCGGTAACAACTGTGCCGTTGTATGTCGTCAGAAAGGCGCCGTAATCGTAGCAGGCTCCGGCTGTAATTTTAATGTAACAGTGCCAAACGGCGGTGGAACTACCAAGCCGGGAACATATGTTGACGAAATCACAGGTGAAAAATGGACGGTTACATCTACCACTATTTCCGGTAAGATTGGTTCAACCGGTATTGCTGTAATCTACAGCCAGGATACTCCGATCATCAATCCGAATCCGGAAAAACCTTCAGAGCCGAATCCACCGACATCAGACGGAACCGTTTACTACAAAAATACAAATAACTGGAACAATGTTTATGCCTACTTCTGGAGCGAAAGCAATGCGAAAATGACTATATGGCCGGGCGTTCAGATGACAAATACCGGAGATAACACATACAGCGTTGGAATCCCTTCCGATGCTACCCAGATTATCTTCAGCAATGGTGGTGACTTAAAGACAGATGATCTGACTCTTGCCGGAATGAACAAAATTTTTGAAAACGGTAATTGGTCTGATTATAATAATGTTGTTGAACCTCCAACCGAACCGAATCCACCGGTGGAAACCGACAACAACATTTTCTATCAGAACACAAATAACTGGAATAAAGTTTATGCTTATTACTGGAGCGATGATAACACTAAGATGACTACATGGCCGGGTATTCAGATGTCAAAAGACGGCGATGCATTTGGAACAAAGATTCCTGCTGATGCAAAATATATTATCTTCAGCAATGGCGGAAGTTTAAAAACCGATGACCTGACTCTTTCCGGTCTGAACAAACTTTACAACAACGGAAGCTGGTCGACTTACAAAGACAAAGATGAAAAACCAACAGAACCGGATGAACCGGTTGTACCAACCGATGATAACATTTTCTTCCAGAATACAAAGAACTGGAGTAATGTTTACGCTTACTACTGGAGTGATGACAACACCAAGATGACTACATGGCCGGGTGTTCAGATGTCATCCACCGAAAACAATGTATATGGTACAAAAATCCCTGCCGATGCAAAATACATCATTTTTAGCAATGGCGGTGATTCAAAAACAGAAGACCTGACTCTTTCCGGTCTGAACAAACTTTACAATAACGGTACATGGACAAATTACGGTACACAGACAGATCCTGACGAACCTACAACCAGCTATATCTACTATAAGAACACAAATAACTGGAACGATGTATATGCTTACTACTGGAGTGACAGCAGTACAAAATTATCAACATGGCCGGGTGTTAAAATGACAAGTGTAGGTAACGGCGTATATCGTTTGGAAGTACCAGCCGATGCAACATACATCATTTTCAATAATGGAAACGGTTTACAGACCGGTGACCTCACCATTAACGGAATGAACAAAATATACAATAACGGAAATTGGTCTAATTACTGATTAATCTGAATTAAATTTCCAAATAAAAACAGGGTGCTGCAAAATCATTGGTTTCAATGATTTTGCAGCACCCATCTTTTTGTTTATCTTTCTGTCCTGTCTTCAGAATGTATATGCTAGTTTAAATCGTCATCTTCATCCATTTCACCATAAGACATAAACTCTCTGCCTGATACCCGTTTCCTTGTACGTTCTTTTTCCACCATATCAGAAAGCATATTCCGAACCTTATCGGCATTCTTAATACGTGCCAGATAAAAGACAGGTGTCGTTTTATCCGCCGAATTACATTTTATAGTACCAAGACCAAAAATCCTCTGTCCCAAAGGTTTTTCAAGGGTATTGTCCATAATTCTGTACAAGCGGATTTCCTCTTCCTTTTTACTTAAAAAGCCGGTACAAATCTGAATTTTATCTTCCATCAGTTTATATTTTGTAAATGTCCAGGGCAGCCCGAAAATAATTCTTTTCCTGTCCTGCCAGACGATTTTATCTGCCATGCGTATCCCTTCCTTTCCGATTATGCTAACATGGAATTAATCATGTCAATCACTTCCCTGCCCAGTTCTGCGGAGAGTGCATTGGCATCCTCCAGAGAAGTTCCTTTCACACCGTAATAGAATTTTACCTTTGGTTCCGTACCGGACGGTCTTACACAAAGCCATGCATTATCTTCCAGGTCATAATATAATACATTCGAAGAAGGAAGACCGGTAGGCTTCACTTCACCGGTTGTCATGTCACGAATGGTATCCAGTTTATAATCTCTTGCTGAAAGCACTTTATACTTACCAAACTTCTCCGGTGTATTATTCCTCAATGTATCCAGAATCTCCTGAATCTTCTTAAGACCTTCGATTCCTTTCAATGTAATGGACTGAATATCATCCTTATAATATCCGTACTTTTCGTACATTGCCATCATGGCATCCCAAAGTGTCATATTCTTGGTCTTATAGTATGCCGCAGCTTCACAAAGAGCCATGGTTGCCACAATGGCATCCTTATCTCTGGCATGGGTGCCGATTAAGCAGCCATAACTTTCTTCAAAGCCGAAAAGATATTCTCCCTTTCCGTTCCGTTCAAATCCAAGAATCTGCTGGCCGATATATTTAAATCCGGTCAGTACTTCTATCAGCTTCACACCGTAATGCTCTGCAATGGCATCCGCCATATTAGTCGTAACAATTGTCTTAATTAATGCGCCGTCCTCCGGCAGTCCGTTTAACTCTTTCATCTGACCAATCTCGTAATCTGCCAGCAGACAGCCCGACATATTTCCGGTCAGCGTAATATAATCACCGGTTTTGCTATCCTTTACATATACACCCAGACGGTCTGCATCCGGGTCCGTTGCCAATACCAGATCGGCATCCTTTTCTTTTGCAAGCTTTAATGCCAGTTCAAATGCCTCTGCAGCTTCCGGGTTCGGATAGCTGACGGTTGGAAATTCACCGTCCGGCAGTTCCTGTTCCGGTACCACATACACGTTTTCAAATCCCAGTTCCTTCAGAATCCTTCTGGCCGGAATATTTCCGGTACCATGAAGCGGTGTATAAACAATCTTAATATCTTTCTGTGCCGCATCTATGCAATCCTGATGCTTCACCTGCTTTTTCAGTTCAGCAATATATCTATCATCTACTTCTGCACCGATTACATGATATAATCCTGCCTGAACCGCCTCTGCCTTATCCATGCTCTTAAGAGTGGCAAAATCTGTAACCGCTTTCACCTCTGCCATAATTCCGGTATCATGAGGTGGTGTGATCTGTGCACCATCCTCCCAATATACCTTATAACCGTTATATTCCGGCGGATTATGGCTTGCAGTGATATTAATTCCCGCAATACATTTTAATTCACGAACCGCAAATGACAATTCCGGTGTCGGGCGGAGGCTTTCAAATACATAAGCTTTAATTCCGTTTGCATTTAAACAAAGCGCAGCCACATCCGCAAATTCCGGAGACATCCTTCTGGAATCATAAGCAATCGCCACCCCTTTTTCAGCACCGCCTACTTTAAGAATATAGTTGGCAAGTCCCTGTGTCGCCTTTCGGACAGTATAAACATTCATTCTGTTAATTCCTGCACCGATAATTCCTCTTAAGCCTGCAGTACCAAATTCCAATTCCTGATAAAATCTCTCTTTAATTTCATTCTCATCATCACGAATTACCGTTAATTCAGCCTTTGTAGCTTCATCAAAACAAGAATTGCCCAACCATTCTTCATAAAGTTCTTTGTAGTTCATTGTTTTACCTCCTGTATTGAAATCCTTTGCGGTTTCAGTTTCCATTTCAATATAAATTCATTTTTATTCTTAACTTATCAGTTACTTCAAAAAGTCTGATATAATTCCATACCAGGCACTTTCATAATCGTAAGTCGTGGTTTCATCCGTTAACGAGCCGAAATTCCTTTTAATGGTTGTTGTCTCCGGATTCTTTTTCCCGGTAGTTGTTTCATCTTTCGTGTCATCTTTGTCTTCTTTTGATGTAGTAGTCTCTTCTGTAGTCTGTGCCGAAGTTTCTCCGTTCTCGATCAATGAAATATCATATTCCGTCAGAATATTCTGAATATTAATTGTCTCTCTGTAAGTACTATAACCATCTTTTTTAATAACAACGGAATGGTTTCCATATGGTAAATCCACAAGTGCGGAATAATCCGTTTTCTTTCCGTCGATTATAAGTTCCGCACCGGAAGGCGATATCTTAAACTGTACACTGCCGTATCGTACCGCCTCACTCTGGAAATCCGTCAGGTTAATCCGAATTTCCTCATTTTCCGCCACCTGAATTTCTTTCGAACCTGTCGTATCATCTTTTGTAATGGTCAATACATAAGAACCTGCCGGAACCGGAATCACCATATTTTCGGTTATGACTTTTACAATCTTCGGACCGATTTCCACAAATCCGCCTTCAAAGAAAGCCGTGCTGTCCAGCCGCACATTTCCATGTCCTGCGGTAACAAGGATAGAATCAATCTGCTTGTCTCTTCCTTTCAGTGTTATAACATCTACCGAATCTAATTTGTCAATGCCGATAATCCTTCCATCGTGAACCACTACCAGATTTTCCGTATAATTATATTTCTGACTTCCCACGGTAACAGACTTATTCTCTGTATCTATGGTAAAATTCGTGGCGCCGCTGTATTCCCATTCCTTTTCAGAGGCCCGAATCGACGTAAGCTTCTTATTCACATCAGAATATTCTATCTCCACAACTTCGCCAATACTAATCTGTTCTATTAAAATCGGTTTTCCATATCGATTGACAACATTGGTTCCGCCATTATAATTATATACAACTTTGTTTGATGTATCCAGCATTTGAACCGTACATGCCTGCTGCTCAGTGTCAATATCCAGTATGATACCCGCCAGTCCCGGCATATTCTTATCCTGAACTGCACCGGACGGAGATTCCGAAGATGCCGTGGGCATAATCGCTATATCTTTCCCACCGCTGATGGATGGCTGTCTGCTGCCATTGTCGGAGGCACAGCTGCTAAACAACGCTGCTGCACATATCAGACAAAACGATATGGTACCAATAACTTTTGTACGCATGAAACCTCTCCTTAGTCAATCTGTTAGCCTTCATAACGGACTTATTATATAATATTTATTCCGTAAAGTCAAAAACTTAACGTATTATTCATTAAAATGTAATAAATTGTAATCCTAAGATATATTTACAAATCGGACAGACTCTGTATAAATTTTTCCCTGTCACCGTCCTGCCGAATGACAGTCTTTAATTTTTCAATATCTTTATCCGGTATCCATGCCTTTCCGCTGTTATAATAATGGCTTAAAATTTTCCAGTATTTTTCCGGATAGGACAGACAAATCCGCAGAAAATTTAATTCCGTATTGCTGATTTTTCTCACTTTGGAATATTCAGATATAAGTTTATGGCCCAGTTCCCTGTTCCATCCATGTTTTTCCATCACTTTTCTAAGAAAATCATATAAATCTTTCATCTGAATATCTGATTTGCAGTGTTCAAAATTTGTAAGAAAAGCTCCGTCATCACATAATAAAATATTATGATAGTTAAAGGCTCCATGAATCATGCTTCCCTTGTCAGCTGCCTTTTTCGCCATCTCCACATAGGATTCCACGCTGCATTCCGAGGCCAGAGCTGCCGCCCTGTCGTAAAACCGGTTAAAACTGTTCAATACCATTAATTCAAACTCATTTTTCCGGTTTTTCCGACGGATAAAATTACGGCACCTTCTCAATTCCCGGTTATGCTTTTCAAACTCCTCACTGAGCACCTTAACAGCGTTGAAATTCTTTTCATCATTTTCTTTATCTTCCATTTTCATAAATTCAGCCGACGTATTGTGAAAAACCGCCAATGCCGATACCGCCTTATATAACATCTGGACATTCCGAACTTCACAGTCCTTTGCCAGATACCATTTTTTCAGAATATATTTTGTTCCATCCAGGTCTTCACTGAGCAGATTACCCGCCTTATTTCTGATTGGATAATCAACGTACAGGGAGCTGTTATCACTTACTTCTTTCAACAGTCTTTCTTCTAATTCCAAATGCTTTACTGTTCCCCTGAACTCTTTAATCAGATAATATCCATTATCCGTATCCAACAAAAATGCTCCCTTTGCCCGACTGCTTTTTTTTACCTGAATTCCATATTGTTCAAGAACGGCAATCCCCTTATCATTCACTCAAAATACCTCCCTGTTCAATCAACTGTTATTACCGCTGATTTTCTTCCGATATGTTATTGTATGAGCGATGATTCTTAAATATGTTAATCAGTTTATCCCTTTCATTCAGCTCCGGATCGTCCAGCACCTGATAAAAAAGCCGGTTCAGTTCCTCCCCTATTTCTCCCCCGCGGGGTACGCCTAATTCTATTAAATCCCTGCCGTTTAACTTCAGCATCTTCATGGATATACACTGTTTTTTATTTATGATATCCTGATAACATTCCTCCCACATCCGGATATCCGTCTCGCTGATTTTTTTTCCGGATAAAGAACTGCCTGCAAAATACTTCATAAATGTAATATAATATTCGTAGATATCTTCGCCGGTTTCATAAATATCCCTCCGGATACCGGGCGATGTAAGAGGAATATCTTTTTTTGCCGCCTCCACAATTCTGGAAACCACATCCACTGTTCTGTTATCAAACCTAAGTTCTTTTAAGATACAGGAACTATGCTTCCGGTCACTCATGCACAGCAGCGCCGCCCATCTCAGATAGTGATTCTTCTCCATACCGCTCAGAAGCTTTATGACTTCATCACCGACCCCCAGAGCCATCACCCGGTCCAGCTCAGGAAAGACCACCTTACTCACACCCGTCTCATAAGCAATTTTCAATTTTTCAGGATGACCGGACATCAATAATTTCTCTAATTCCGCCTGAATTCTCTCCCTGCTGATTTTCTGTAGATTTCCTGCAAGAAGAGAAACTGCTTTTTTTGTCTCTTCCTCTATTTCAAAATCAAGCCCTGCCGCAAACCGGACGGCCCGAAGTATTCTTAAAGCATCTTCATTAAACCGGTGAGCCGGAGTTCCCACACACCGAATCCGCCTGCGCCTGATATCTCCGATTCCGTCAAAAGCATCCACAAGGCCATGAATATGATTATATGCCATGGCATTAATCGTAAAATCTCTTCGTTTTAAATCCTCCACCAGATTTCCGGTAAATTCCACATTCTTCGGATGCCGTCCGTCCTCATACTCTCCGTCAATCCGGTATGTAGTCACCTCATATCCCGTATGATTGAGCATAACCGTTACGGTTCCATGAGCGATACCCGTATCTATGGTTTTACGAAATAACCGCTTCACCTCTTCCGGCTTTGCTGATGTGGTAATATCCCAGTCATTGGGCGTTCTTCCCAGAACTGCATCCCTGACACATCCGCCGACGGCATATGCCTCGTATCCGTGTTCCATCAATGTTTTCAGAATCAGCTGTACCGACTCCGGAATCTGTATATCTATCATTTTATCTGTCACCCTGCTTAAATTTCCTTTCCAACTGTCTCACAGGCCGGCATATCTCTAATTTGTCCATACCTCATAATCATGTTTTGTAGACATTTTAACCTTATATAACGCCTGGTCTGCCTTCTTTAACAATTCCGTAATCCCTGCATAACTAAAACATTCTTCGGAAGATACCCCTGCGGAACAGGAAACTTCATATTGATTTTTAATCAGTATCTTCCTGCCCAGTTTATTTTCAATGGCCTCCTTGAAACCATGATTATTTCTTAAGGCCCTTAAAATATTTTGTATGATCAGTATTCCCGAACAGAGCTGCTGTTCCGGCAGTATAATAACAAATTCATCTCCGCCATACCGGATAATATAACCCTGATGTTCGACAATATGTTTCATCAGATTGGAAAATTCGATCAGAACCAAATCTCCGATATCATGTCCAAAGGTGTCATTACAATATTTAAAATTATCCAAATCCATATAAATCAAAGTAAAACGCATGGCCATTCTGCCTTCCAGCGCCATTCTGTCAAATTCTTCTTCCAGTTTCTTTTTCATTCCCTGTCGGTTCAGCAGCCCGGTCAGAATGTCCGTAACAGAACTTTCCTCCAGCTTCTTTTTAATCTCCTCCCGGTTAATGGCATCAATCAGCTGCCGGAATGTGGTCCGAAAGATTTCCATTTCTTCTTCGGTAAAACGTTTCAGATTCTCGGTAAAATGTACATGTTCCGTCCGTATGGCAATCAGGATATGCTTCGGTACTCCCTTGTATGTCAGCGGCACTCCCACCATGGAAACCACCTTATTTCTTCCGAATAATTCTACCAGTTCTTCATACTTATCAAAAGAACGGTCAAATCTTGTCAGAACCATTTTATTGGGATATTTTCCAAAATATGCAACGGTCTGTTCTGCCTGTGCCGGGCTGAATTCCATGCCGGAGTCCTGAAACCGGACGTTCGCTCCCGAATCCGTCTTTTCTATATATATCAGTTCATCAATACTGTAACTGTTTTTCATGGTCAGCATTGCACTTTCAATCAGTGTTTCCACACTGCTGCAGTCCCTGTTTAACAATTCTACCCAGGTTTCAAGGAAGTCCAGGGATTTTGCCATATTTTTCATGTCATTTTCCATCCCAAGCTTCCATATCATGGTGCGGATTCCGTCAAAATCTATTACTTCCTTTACATCTCCCATCTTGCCGCCGTCAAACGGAAGTCCTCTCTGATATGCTTCCAGTTCTTTTGCCTGATACTCATACATACCTTTTTTCAATCCCTGAATCGCTTCTTCCAAAAGACGGCACGCTTTATCTTCTTCACCCATTTCCCTCATTACTTCAACTGTTTCCATAATCAGCTCATTATATACATAAAACTGATTTCCTTTTTCCCTGACGTAATGAAACTTTGCGCCATGAAAATCCCTGAGGGCTCCTTCTAAATCATTTTGATTATGTTTCATAATTTCATCAATCAGATAATACAGGAACATATCGTCATCCCAGTATGCATAATCCGGCTCATGATCCGTCTCAAACAAATGGCGCATAACCAGCCGCATCTTATCAAAATAAAGTTTTGCTTCATGTTCCTGCCCCAGCCGCAGACAGGACAAAATAATCACACCATGCACTTTGGATATATTGCACACCCGTATCCGCTCTATCCCCAAACGTTCCACAATGTTCAATATCAATTCCATGCATATTTTGGCACTCTGATATTCTTTCGTCACTACGGCACATATGGCTGTATTATATAATGCCTCACAAAGCAGCTGCGGATTCTCTTTTTCATAAAAAATTTTAATGGATTTTGCAAAATAGTTTTTAGCTTCTTCAAATCTCTCACCTGTTATACAATTATATCCAAGGCCGTTATAAATCATCCCCATGTCAATATCACGGTTCTGACCTTCCAACAGTTCCAGACATTTTTTATAATAATAGATGACATCATTAAAATTACCGATTCTGGCAGCAACAACTACATTTTTCTCCCATGCCCGCAGTTTAATCTCCTGATTACCCACCATATCGGCATACTTCATTCCAAGTTTAAAATACGGTGACTTCTCGCAGCCTCTCAGACCGCTTTCGTCCACACCCGTATTCCGTCCCATATCGCCTTTGACAAAACCAAAGAAATATATATAGCTCAGCAGATTATAGTCTTCATATTCCAATGCTTTCTCATAAAATTCTTCCGGCAGGCTGATATCTTCATCCCATAAAAAAATATCTCTCCAGCCGTCAAACCATACAAAACAGAACAATACATCTGCAAAATACCAAGGCAGTCTGCCCGAAAGATGTCCTGCAAATTCCCGGCAGCGTTCCACATGTCCGCCGGCAACGTCCTTCTGTCCACTATACACTTTTGCCAGGGCTGATATATAATTGTAAATATATCCTGCGGCATAGTTTTCTTTAAAATTTTCCATAATTGCAATTCTGTCACAGACAATATGTGCCATCTTCATGTTATAATTATATACGCTTGTCAGTCCGTATATCTTCAAAAATTCCAATCGTTCCAAATCCCCGATTTCGTATTTTTCCACCTCATATTTATGATACAGGAGTTCCAGATAATATTCTGCCTGGTCATAGGCCAGTGTATCCATCATATTACTGATTAAAACCAGATATCTGTTTATCGCCTCTTCCTCCAATGTAAATATAGATAACTCTCTGGTTTCCGGAAGATTATTTTCATTAATGCAGTCAATCACAAGCTGATTTTTCTTCAGCATCTGTATCAGATCCATATACCGCTCCAGCACATGCATTGCCGGTTTATGGGTATCATTAAAGGTAATGACCACCATGATATTGTTTTGAAGTCTGTGATTTATCATGTATAATAATAAGTCCAGCACGGAGGATTCTGCATAATGTATTTTTTGAATAACGGCAAGCAGCCTGTGTTCCAGTGAAATATAATTTAAAATATTAATAATCGCTTCCAGAAGCCGGCTTCTTTCATACACTCCTTCGCTGACAATTCTCTGGTCCAGTCTTCCAAACTTTCCCAGCTCCAGATAATTTCGAAACATAGGAATCATTAAAGGATATACCCCGGCATTGTTCAAAAACTCTTCCGCACTGATATCATAATACCGGTGAAAAATCTCATAAATCCAGGATAAAAACGGTTCATAGGCTTCCTGCATAACATCCTGCCGGTAAATATGATTTTTAAATATCACGGAGGATTCCAGATTTATTATCTTTTCATTTATTTCCATATCGGAAACCGTCATGCCGCTATAATATTTTATAGCGGCCATATTTTCCTGAATTTTGTATTCATTAACATAATTATTAAAAAGCAGACCAAACATATCCGTTAGTTTTATATCACTTTGTATATCCATAGATTTGCTCCTTTCAATAATTGCCAATTGACTTTAATCCTTTAAGCACTCCTCATTTAGTCCATTATAACACAATATGGCTGTCTGTTCCTAGAATAAATTTTTATATCTTTTGTAAATATTATGGATAAAAACAGTTCCGGATATTTAATGCATATCCGGAACATTATAATTTCAGAATATTTTAATTATCGTTGTTTTCTTTTCATTTGGTTGCAATATTGCACAAATTTTATTACAAAATAAATAAGTAATAGTAAAAAAATAATTGTCATATAAAGAGATACCCCAAAGCTATCATCATCCCGTATGAGCAATCCCGTAAAGCCTAAAATATGACCAATCCACATAAGGATTATACATATAATATATCGTGTTTTTGCACTTAATTTTTTTGGATTCATTATTAACACTACTTTCTATGTTTTATTTATATCTAAATGCTACATTACATATTGAACCTCCACAAGTTTCATAATATGTCTTAGTACTGATTGTATTTTTTCCAAATTATAATGATTAGAAAATACATAATGTTCAGGTAAATCAAATGCTACCGTACTTGGCTGCCAATTTTTTTCTAATGATAAATACGGATTTAGTATATATTACTTCGTAGTTTACTTTCAAATATATTTTATTATAAAAGCTACAAAAAAAGCCCCATCTTTTGGGTACCTTTTCATACATTAATAATCGTCCTCAACACAACATACGCAATCGGTCCCAGCAGTACTCCTGCAATCCCAAACAGTTCAAACCCCACATACATGGATACTATCGTCATCAGCGGCGAGATTCCTATTCCATGCCCCATCAGCCGCGGCTCTGCAACTTCCCGCAGTACATAACAGATTACAAATACGATTAAAATAACCGCTGCATGATAATAATTCCCCATGATAAGCAGAATAATGCCCCAGGGTACCAGAACCGCACCCACGCCAAATAACGGCAGGGCATCTAATACACCTACCACCAGGGCTATGATCAGTGCATATTTATTTTTTATGAGCAACAGACCACCATAACAGATGATCGTTGTAAAAAACATAATAATCAGCTGGGTTCTGATATAGGATACCGATACCTTATAAACATTCCCCATTACGGCACTGATTTCTTTATAAAAAATGCTTTCGCTCTTTTTCTTTCTGATTTCCTCTCTGGATACAACCATGTAAAAAGTGGCTATGGCTGCCGTAAAAATAAATATCAGAATCTTAACAACCGCCATAATGGTCATTGCAGAAGTATCCATCAGCTTCACAATCGTATCCTTCTGATAACCGTCCCAAAAGTTTTGCACATTGCTGCTTACATATTCAAATACTTTATTTTTGTCCACACCAAAATATCTTTCAACCGTACAGCAGGCATCATCCACAACGCCATAAAACATTTTCTCATAATGCTTGCTGTTATTCACCATATCCATAAGCTGATTTGCTGCGGTTATCACCAAAAGTGCAATGAGCAGTCCTAAAATAACAAGCACAATGGTCAATACCACAAATGTAATAATCCCCCGTTTGATCCTGGTTACTTTTGTCAGATAATTTACAATCGGCGTCAGAAAAAAGGCTAATGCATATGCAATAACAAAAGGCAGAAATAGTACAAGCATATATTTGAACAAAATATACACACCTATGACTGCCAGTAATATTTTCAAAAAATATCTGCTTTTCTCCCCTAATTCCATACTGTCTCCTACTGATATGCATAAAAATACTGATGGTAAGAGTAGTATGTTCAAAAAATGGAGAATTATTTATATGATTTAAACCTTAAAACGATAGCCCACGCCCCATATGGTTTCGATATACTGGGGCTTTGATGTGGAATATTCAATTTTCTCCCTGATTTTCTTAATATGCACGGTAACGGTTGCAATTTCTCCCACAGACTCCATCCCCCAAATCTTACTGAATAATTCCTCTTTGGAAAATACCCGGTTTGGATTCTGGGCAAGAAATGTCAGCAGATCAAATTCTTTTGTTGTGAATATTTTTTCTTCCCCATTCAGATAAACCCTTCTTGCAGTTTTATCAATCTTTAATCCCCGGATTTCAATCATATCGTTTTCCTGCACACCTGTGCCAATGAGTCTTTCATATCGGGCCAGATGGGCTTTCACTCTGGCAACCATTTCGCTGGGACTAAATGGTTTTGTCATATAATCATCGGCTCCCAGCCCCAGACCTCTGATCTTGTCAATATCATCTTTCTTGGCGGAAACCATAAGGATCGGGGTATTTTTCTTCTCCCGCACCTGTCTGCAAATCTCAAAACCGTCTATCTCCGGCAGCATTAAATCCAGAATGATCAGATTAAATTCTTCTGCCATTGCCCGTTTAAGACCCACGTCTCCCGAGTTCTCAATCGCAACCTCAAAGCCACTTAACTCCAGATAATCCTTTTCCAATTCCGCTATACTTTCTTCATCTTCAATGATCAATATTCTGCTCACTTGTACCTGCCTCCGGTTCTATATATTTTCTGATTATAAAATGCATTGTAGTACCCGTATCCGGCTTGCTGGTGGCCCAAATCTTCCCTCCATGCACCTCGATAATCTTTTTTACAATGGATAACCCGATACCGCTTCCTCCCTGATTGGAATTGCGCGAAGCGTCGGTCCGGTAAAAACGGTCAAATATATATGGTATATCTTTTGCCTCTATTCCTTTCCCGTTATCCTCAATTTCCACATGAATAAAATCGTTATCATCATTAATCCTGATATTCAGCGCTCCCTGCTTATTGCCGATATACTTCACGGAATTGCTGATGATATTATTGATGACACGCTTCATCTGCTCTACATCTGCAATGATAACCGTGTTTTTATCCACATAATTAAAATAATTCAGGCGGATATTTTTTGCCTCCAGTTCAATGGATATCTCATCCACACAATCCGAAAAATATTCATCTACATTCACCTTTGCAAAATTATAAGGAATCCTGTTGGTATCAATCTTGGAATAAACCGTTAATTCTCCGATTAACTTATCCATATCATTGGCTTTATTATAAATGGTTTTGATATAACGTTCCATTTTCTCCGGTGTATCGGCAACGCCGTCCATAATACCTTCCACATAACCCTTAATGGCCGTAATCGGCGTCTTAAGGTCATGGGAAATGTTACTGATCAGTTCCTTGCTTTCCTCTTCGTCTCGTACCCTGTCCTCGGCAGAATCCTTCAGACGCTTTCTCATGATTTCAAAATCTCCGCACAACTCACCAAACTCATCTTTATCATCAGTCTCAATAGTAAAATCCAGATCACCTTCTGCAATCCTCTGGGTTGCTTCTGTAAGTCTGCGAATCGGCCGCATCATACTCTGGTAAATCCAGACGGTAAGCAACATGGCCGTTACCAGAACCACACCGATCACGGACAGAAGCATCTGCAGACACAGCTTTTTCACCTGGGGTACGATTTCATCCAGACCGGTCATTATATAGATACTTCCTTTATTATCACCCGGAAACATAAAATCAATCTGCTTAATCAGATACTTGTAATCTCCGTAAATATAACTGCTCACCATGTTTTCACTGGTATATCCGGATTCATCCTGATAATTTGGTAATTTCTCTATCTCCTCGTCATGCTCCTTGCCACCGTTAAACAAAATCTTTCCATTTTTTTTAACAACGAGAAAAGAAAATTTCATCTCTAACTTTTCATTTATCCGTTCCAGAGTTTCCATATCCTCCAGCTGTCCGGTATCACTGCTGATCATGGTCAGAATCTCATTATGGACATCCTTTGTTATCTTACTGTATATTCTGGTTGGGTTAGAAATGCTTTCAATGCCGATATCATCTACACCATACTTCCTTTCCATGGACCGGAGCTGACTCGTCCCAATATAAAAAAGAACCACGGCCATGGCAAGAATCGGAATTATTGTAAGCACTATGAAGGATAACTTAATCTTGGTTCTGAATTTCATATTTGCTCCCATTCAATCATGCTGCTATTATTAATATCATATAATCATATCAGTATTTTAACACAATCAGCAGGAAAACACTAATAAAGAATTAAATTAAATAATAAATTCTTTCTAAAATACCCTTCGAAGATGCATGGATAAAAAATGGAATTATACCGTTTCAATATATTTCGGAAACGATATAACTCCATTTTTTAATTTATTCAGTTAACACCAGCTGTTTACAAATACTTTTTCAGTAATTCAACCTTATCAAGTTTCTCCCATGGCAGGTCCAGATCGTTTCTGCCAAAGTGTCCGTATGCTGCAGTCTGCTTATAAATCGGTCTTCTCAAATCCAACATTTTAATAATTCCGGCCGGTCTCAGATCAAAATTTTCCCTGATGATTTCCACCAGCTTATCATCTTTGATCTTACCGGTACCCATTGTATCCACCATAACGGAAGTCGGCTGTGCCACTCCGATGGCATAGGAAAGCTGGATTTCACATTTGTCGGCAAGGCCGGCAGCCACAATATTTTTCGCAACATATCTGGCTGCATAAGCTGCGGAACGGTCAACCTTTGTACAGTCCTTTCCTGAAAAAGCTCCGCCGCCGTGACGGGCATATCCGCCATATGTATCCACAATGATCTTTCTTCCGGTAAGACCGCTGTCACCGTTCGGTCCGCCGATTACAAACCTTCCGGTAGGATTAATAAAATACTTTGTATTCTCATCCAGTAATTCAGTCGGAAGCACCGGGTCAAATACATATTTTTTAATATCTGCATGAATCTGTTCCTGACTGATGTCTGCATCATGCTGTGTGGATAATACCACTGCATTCAGGTGAACCGGTCTTCCTGCCTCATCATATTCTACCGTTACCTGCGTCTTACCGTCAGGACGAAGATATGGCAGGGTACCGTTCTTACGAACCTCTGTCAGCTTTAATGCCAGTTTATGTGCCAAAGCGATGGGATAAGGCATATATTCTTCCGTTTCGTTGGAAGCAAAACCGAACATCATCCCCTGGTCTCCTGCTCCAATAGCCTCAATTTCCTCGTCCGTCATGGTGTTTTCTTTTGCTTCCAGTGCTTTATTCACACCCATGGCAATATCCGTGGACTGTTCATCCAGAGAAACCATGACTCCGCAGGTATGTCCGTCAAAGCCCTTTGCCGAATCATCATATCCGATTTCACAGACGGTATCTCTGACGATCTGTTGAATATTTATATTTGCTTTTGAAGTAATTTCACCCATAACCAGCACAAGTCCCGTGGTTGTACAGGTCTCGCAGGCCACACGGCTCATCGGGTCCTGTTCCAATAATGCATCCAATACCGCATCCGATATCTGGTCACAGATTTTATCCGGATGTCCTTCAGTTACTGATTCGGAAGTAAATAATAATTTTTCCATCTTATCGAGTCCTTTCTTTTCTCATTTCATGAATGAAGATTCTCTGTGCATTTTATACATAATTAAAAGGTCCACATACAATAGTGGACCTGACTTTATCTTTTTCCACTTATTGCTCGAATTATTCGCTCAGGATAGCACCTTCCGCTCAGGGGGGTTGCTGTGGTTTCATCGATCCTTGTATCTCCGCCACTCTGAATAAGAGAATTTTATATGAACTTTTTAATTATATAGCATATATACAATAATCCATTTCGGCTATATTGTCAACTGTTTTTTATCCTTTAGCTTACCTTTAACTTAAATTTCTGAACGTCTTTTTCCGTAGTAACTTTTTCAATATTGGCTCCCAGTCCGGCCAGTTTTCCTTCAAAATTTTCGTACCCTCTCTGAATATACACGATATCATCGATCAGGGTAAAACCTTCCGCCGCCAGCCCGGCAATCACCAGTGCCGCACCAGCCCGCAGGTCGGGAGCATTGATCTCCGCTCCGGTAAGATGACTGACACCTTCGATTATTGCGGTGTTTCCTTCCACCTTGATATTGGCGCCCATCCGGACCAGTTCCGCAATATACTTAAAACGGTTCTCAAAAATACTTTCCGTAACGATACTGGTGCCCTGGGAAATTGCAAGCGTAACCGCAATCTGCGGCTGCATATCCGTAGGATACCCCGGATACGGCAGGGTCTTAACCTGTGTACTCTTTAACTGTTCCGTACCGATCACACGTACCGCATCGTCATACTCTTCTATGGCACAGCCGATTTCCAGAAGTTTAGCAGTAATGGCTTCCAAATGCTTTGGTATTACATTTTTAACCAGAACGTTTCCATTTGTAGCCGCAGCCGCAAACATAAAGGTTCCTGCTTCAATCTGGTCAGGAATAACCGAATATTCCGTTTTGTGAAGGTCTTTTACCCCTTTAATCCTGATAACATCGGTTCCTGCACCCTTGATATTGGCTCCCATACTATTCAGCATATTCGCCACGTCTACAACATGAGGTTCCTTTGCCGCATTTTCAATAATTGTAGCACCGTCTGCCAAAGCCGCAGCCAGCATTACATTTATGGTAGCGCCTACGGACACCACATCAAGATAAATATGATTTCCTTCCAGATGTTCCGCATTGGTCATGATCATACCATGTTCAATGGTCACCTGAACACCCAGCGCCTTAAATCCCTTAATATGCTGGTCAATCGGTCTGGTTCCTATATCACAGCCGCCCGGCAGAGCTACCTGTGCTTCATGGAATCTGCCAGTCAGCGCACCCAGAAGATAATAGGAAGCCCTGATTTTTCTGATGTATTCATAATCCACTCTGGTGGAACTGATGGTACTTGCATTAATCTTTACACAATGACGGTTCACACGCTCCACTATGGCGCCAATGCCCTCAATCGCCTGCAATAATACATTGATATCCCTGACATCCGGAAGATTATCCACTACCACCGTCTCATCCGTCATAATAGCCGCAGCCAAAATAGCCAGCGCCGCATTCTTGGCACCGCTTATATCAACCTCTCCCACGAGAGGATTTCCACCTTTAATAATGTACTGTTCCATTTTGCACCTCGAAAATCATTTTTGCGAAAAATTCTATCTATTCAATCCTGACTGTCATTCAAATTCAAACTCTTATACTATAATCCAGTTCTTCCTGTAGCATATGACACAAGAAAAACAGCAACCTACAGAGTTGCAATTAATGTGATTATAGCACAATCTTCGGATTTGTAAATTAGTTTTTTTCTACTTTACCTTTTATTAACAATTTTGCAATATTTGCCCCCTTCACAGCCCAATAAATCATTCCTATATGCTCTACAATTATTATCTGCAGAAGCCGGTTCTTATATTCTGCATATGGCCAGGCAAACATTGCCAAAATAAAACAGACAGTTTCGGTGCTGCTATTCATGATCCAGTGCCGCTAAAATTTTATCAATGGTCTCCTCTACATTCAGATTCAGCTCATCTATGACAATATCCGCATATTTCTCATACAGCGCGCAGCGCTCCATATATAAATCCTCTAAATCCTGTCCCGGTTTCAGCACAACGCCCCTGCCTCTGATATCACGAAGCCGGGCATTCAATATGTCAAAGCTCTGCTTTAAATATATGACGGTTCCTATATTCCGGTAATGGTCCATTGCTTCTTCCCCATAGACCACGCTTCCGCCGGTTGCAATGATACATTGTTCTCCGTCTATGGAAGCATTGATTCGGTTTTCTACCTGAATAAAACCTTCCACACCTTCCGCCGCAATGATATCCTTCAGCAGTTTCCGCTCCTGCTGCTGGATAACAATATCGGCATCAATAAAATGATATCCCATAATCTTTGCCAGAATGACCCCCACAGTGCTTTTTCCCACACCTGGCATACCAATTAATATAATATTATTCTTCTTCATCTTCATCACCGGATTTTCTGCGGTTTTCAAAAAAAACAAAACGGTCTATGGCATCCAGAATATTGGCAAAATTCTCCCTCGGCGCCACATCAATATATTTTTTCAAAATTTCCGTTTCCGCATCATTTCTATACCTTCCATAAAATATATCATACAGATTATGTCCTCTGACAAATATCCGTATATTTTCCATATTATTCTTTAAGTCCTGCTTGCTGCTGATGCGGACGTTTTTAATCCTGCACATCCGCTTCATACTTGGCAGCTTATACAGATAGTCTCTGTATTTCTGCCAGAGAATATTATAAAAATCTTCTTCGCTTTTCACTACTCCTATTTTTGCCATGATCTTAGGGTCCAGAAAATAGTTTTCAAAGGAATAGTACTTTAATACCAGCACATTCTTCGGAGTCACTCTGGGAATATTATCCACATCCTCTTTGGCCCTTGCCCCGTAGTAACTGCAGAGCTGTTTCACCAGATATTTCGGATTCTTTCCGTCACTGTCCCTTATCATTAAAAACTGGTCTTTCAGATAGAGTTTATTGATATATTTCAGATTGGCATAGGTTTTGATATTGGTACAGCTGTTGGTGGGAATAATGGAAATTCTGTGCAACATTCCATCTTCATCATAAATTTCCGAATAGTACTTTTCCAGCAGCATCGGCAGGCGGTTGCCGTCCTGTTTGCCCTCCACGATAAACACAAAGCTGACATTCATCAGGTCATTAGCCGTATATCCCAGGTCATCCAGAATATCATCAATATCCGTATTCTCGTTTATCTGTGTATAATAGTCATCATCCAGTACCACCTGTTTAATCTGCCGGCTGGAGAAATTAAACAGCATATTCGGAGAGTGGGTAGAGAAAATAACCTGATTTTTCTTGGACAGACGATATAAAATCTCACTGGCAGACTTTTGCATCTGGGGATGCAGATAACTTTCCGGGTCTTCGATCATAATAATACTGGGCACTTTGTTCTGTTCCTGAATATATGCCTCAATCAGCGACAGCAGATAAATACTTTTGGTTCCGGCGCTCATGGTACTGATATGCCCGAACGTTCCCCGGTCTTCATTATACAGTACGGTATCGATGTTGAATATCTGCTCAAAATCAAATTTTGTCTCGTATTTAATAAACTGGGAATGAGAACCGTTTTTTACAAAACAATGATTTACCGCTTCCGCAAACTTATCCAGATTATTATTGAATACTTTATATTCCAGTAATTTCGCCGTTTCAAAAATACTTAACTCATCCACACTTTTCCGATTGATCATGCCGATGCAGTCAAAACAATTATTACAGGTACGGCTTTTATCAAACATACATCTCCGCTCCGTCATGTCTTTAATCTCGGCGGCGCCGTTGGCCCGAAGCAGGGCATCCTGAAACTCGGTGATATTTCTGGAATTATCTATATAATACACTTTTGGAAAAACCATTTTAATGTAGGAATTATTCTTTTTAACTCCGTCATTATACCTGCAGTTCCCATCTTTATTGATTATATAGGTAAACTTCAGCCGGTTATCCTGAAAAGACGGTAACTTATTGCAAAAATCCTTATACCATAATTCATAACTTTTATATTTGGAAACAATTCCTCCCAAATGCAGTAACTGAAGATCCTCTTCTTCAATGTTCAGCGTAATTCCGATTTCAATGTTTTTTCCGGTCTCATTAAAATATTCCCGCTTAATTTCATACATACCCGCAACTGCCCGTATGGCATCTAGTACAACTGTTTTTCCGGTACTGTTTTTTCCCACAAGAATAAAAGCATTTTCAATATCCTCAATCGCCAGATGTCTGACAGACTTGAAGTTATCAATCGTCATGGAGCTAATCTTCACTCAATCACCTCTGTTTTATTTTTTTCGCACCGAATACCCGAATGTTCCCCGTTTCTTTCCCAGTTCAAAATATTCTCCGTGGGAATAAGCCGTAAGCCCGCTGTCATTTAAATTAAACTTTCCCGTTTCATCCATATAACGATCATCCACGGTTACACCTGCGACCTCTGCCAGAAACATATCATGAGAGCCTAAAGGAATAATCTGCTTCACCTTACATTCAATATTCACCGGGCTTTCGGATATTCCCGGCGTCTGAACAAATCTGGATTCCAGCGGCGTCAGCTTCATTTCTTTATACTTATCCGTATCCCTGCCAGATTTCACCCCGCAGTAATCGGCGGCATATACTATATCTCTATTCACAAGATTTATAACAAATTCTCCGGTTTCTTTGATGATATCATAAGAATACCGCTCCGGCCGAACCGATATGTATACCATCGGCGGCTGGGTATTACAGGTTCCGCACCAGGCCACCGTAATGATATTCGGTTTTTCATCTTTTCTCTGACAGCTTACCATAACTGCCGGAACCGGATACAGCATATTTCCGGGTTTCCAATATTGTTTTGACATAAATACCTCTTTCCTGTCCGGCGGTCATCTCTGATTCAGTGTTTCCATAAGAGGAGGAACAAACTGTTTTTTACGGGAAACCACTCCCCGGAGGACGGCCGTACCGTCTTCCACAGGCACCTCAAATGCTTCGCTGATCAGTTCCTCGGCTTCCGGACCCTTTGCCACTATTTCCGTAGATTCTTCTATAATGTTGGTAAACATAAAGTAAATAATATCCATTCCATGCTCGTTATACGCTTTATCCAGATATGTTACAAGCCTTTCCCTGATATCTGCCAGTTCGGCGGCATCCAGGGAATTAATCTGACCGATTCCGATATTTTTCCCATTCATATCGAATTTCTTGAAATCCTGATAAAAAATTTCTTCCGGTGATTTCATCTTGAGATTGCTTCCCGCCCGGAACATTTCGGTGGCAAATGATTTAATTTCTATCTCTGCTTTTGCCGCCAGATTTTCTGCAGCCATTTTATCAATGGCCGTACAGGTAGGTGAACGGAACATCAGTGTATCCGACAGAATTGCTGCGCACAGTAAGCCTGCAATTTGTTTCGGTATCTCCACCCCCTGCTCCATATATAACTGATATATAATGGTAGCGGTACAGCCCAGAGGCTGGTTTCTAAAATATACCGGAGACATGGTTTCGATTGCCCGCAGTCTGTGATGGTCAATAATTTCCAGTATTTCGGCATTTTCCAGTCCGTCCACTGCCTGACTCTGTTCATTGTGATCTACCATTATGATTTTCTTTTTATCCACATTCAGAAGATTCCGCCTGGATATCATCCCCACAAACCGGCCTTTTTTATCCTCAATCGGAAAATCCCGGTACCGGAGTTTTGCCATGACCGCCCGGACGTCTTCGGTAAATGCATCGGTCCGGAACGAAACAATATTTTCCCTTGTCATAAAATAGCTGACAGGCATACTCTGATTGATCAGCCTTGCAACCGTATAGGTATCATGAGGCGAACGCATTATGGTACAGCCGTGTTCCTCCGCCATCTTCCGTATGGTCAGGGATACCGCGGCATCTTCACAGACCACGATACAGCCGGCGTTCATTTCTATGGCACAAAGCTGGGATTCATACCGGTTTCCCAATATGACCAGGTCCCCTTCCTCGATATAATTCTCCATTAAATCCGGATTTGCCGCAGCAATCAGAACTTTACCCTTTGTAAAATATCCGTCTATACTTCCGCAAACCAGTGTTCCGTCCATGGTATCCAGAATATTCCGATATGCCGTATGGGCCGTGGACAGTATCTTGCTGTCATGCACATCCATATATGCTTCCGCAATATCTTCAGTGGTAATAATGCCTTCCAGACGCCCGTGTTTCGTAACCGGAAGGGTAACCACTTCCTGTTCTTTCATCAGCGTCCAGGCACGCTTCAATGAAATATCCCTGGGAACCCCTTCGGTCTCCCGTATCTCAATA
The DNA here is from genome assembly GCA_910583605.1 of uncultured Lachnospiraceae bacterium. Taxonomy (GTDB): domain Bacteria; phylum Bacillota; class Clostridia; order Lachnospirales; family Lachnospiraceae; genus Bovifimicola. Next base: position 141,690 of record CAJTXN010000006.1, on the reverse strand, counting down.
TCTTTCACCTGGGTTCCGATATCCGATACATAATCCGGCAGTTCCTGCCCGAAATAATTTAATACATATTGTGTCTCTTCGTTAATCTGACCTGCTCTTTTTGCCACATACTCTTTATCATCCAGTTGATTTTTCAGGTACGCATATGCAATGGCGGAGCAAATGGAATCCGTATCCGGATTTTTATGTCCTATAACATATATCTTATTATTTCTCATTGCCATGGATAAATACCACCTTCCCGTCCGCTCTGTTTCGTCTAATCCACCGGAATATCCCTGCTGGTGGTAATGTCTTCTGCAGACGACTCTGCGGTTGTCTCACCGCCTGCATTATCATTCATGATAGAGCTGAGGGAACCGGAGGAACAGCTTTTCATTCCGTTGGAACCAATCAGCCAGATACAAAGCATGATAATCGTATATACGATCAAAATCGTAATGTAAATTACCGCATTCTTATTACATTTAATATATTTTTTAATTCTGTCTATTCTATGTTTCATTCACTGCCTCATTTCCACTCTGTTACCTGTTCTGCTCTTTTATTTTTTTCTGTTGCTTCTCTTCACCGCATAATTTACGCCAATCGGTGCTCTTTTGTTCTTCCTTCTGCGCAGAAACAGGTAGCCTGCCAGACATCCGAAATATCCCAGTACGATATATACTATGGTAAATACTGCATATTGCCATACACAGTTAAAAATGATAACGGTAGGTAAATATAATAAACCCGTCATAACCGGAACATACCACAAAAAACCATGTTTTCTGCTGAACATAAAACATGCAATAAATACGAAGAAAGAAAATACATCTACCACAAGGAAACCGTATAATCCAGCCGGAAGATGTCCGAATGTCAACATGAATATATAAGGAATCACATAATAAAACACCACTGCGATTCCCAATATCCAGTACAGGTATTTCATACTGGCGGCATATTCCTTCATCTCTTTATCATTATTTTTAAAGCTATTATAATCTGTCAACATCTTACCCATCTGACACAATTCATCCTTTCCTGTAAAACTTTAAAGCTATTATCTATTTTAGCCTATATTAAGGTATTAAACAAGAAAATTTTTATAAAATCTCACTAAAAAGTATACTTTGACTGGTAAATATTATATAATATATGTATGTCTTTTGGAGGAAATTTGCAGGGAAATGGCAAATCGGAATGGGTTGGAAAAAATTTATATATGTTTATATAATTTTAGTTTTATATAACAATAATAAATAAACGGAGGTTTTGCGATGGAGTTGAAGGATATTCAGTTAGTATCAGAGCGGATTAAGAGTAATATTCAAAAGGTTATTATCGGTAAGGACAGGACGATTGATTTTATTTTAACTGCTATTATTTCGGGAGGACATGTTTTGCTGGAGGATACTCCGGGGACGGGAAAAACCATGCTGGCGAAGTCTTTGGCCAGATCTTTGGACGGTGAATTTAGCAGAATTCAGTTTACACCTGATTTACTGCCTTCGGATATAACGGGACTGAATATTTTTAACCGGGAGTCTCATTCGTTTGAATTTGTGAAAGGTCCTGTTTTTTCTAATGTTCTGTTGGCGGATGAAATCAATCGTGCGACTCCGAGAACACAGTCCAGTCTGCTGGAATGTATGGAGGAAAAGCAGGTGACCGTTGACGGTAATACCCGTATTCTGGATAAACCTTTTCTGGTGATTGCCACCCAGAATCCCATTGAAACAGCCGGTACCTTTACTTTACCGGAAGCCCAGTTAGACCGCTTTATGATGCAGCTTTCCATGGGATTTCCCACGGAATCGGAGGAACTTTCCATTATGGAACGGTTTATTTCAAAAAATCCCATTGAAGAATTGACTCCTGTTTGTTCAAAAGATGAAATCAGTGCAATGGGTGCTTTAGCTGCTACCGTTTATGCTGATATTTCCATTCGAAAATATATAGTGGATATTGTTAACGCTACCCGGAATAATTCCAATATTTCCTCAGGGGTAAGCCCCCGGGGTACGCTGGCACTTCTGAAAGCTTCACAGGTTTATGCCGCCATCCGGGGCAGAGATTTTGTTACTCCGGAAGATGTCAAAACTCTGGCCGTGCCGGTACTTGCCCACCGGATTGTATCTTATACCAATATGGCAAAAAATACTAACCAGGCAAAACTGATCAATGAGATTCTGGAAACGGTAGCGGTACCTGCCGAAGATTTCTCTAATGCCCGTAAATAAAGATAAAGGGAAGGTGTAAAACATGATCCTGCTTGTTGTATTTATCTGTGCATTTTTCTTTCTGTGGGTTCAGGGATTTCTCTTCAAAAAATACTGGAGCAGAAATCTGGATGTTACCATCAGCATTAAAAATACGGAATGTACTGCCGGAGAGGAAAATATACTGACAGAGGTTATCACCAATAATAAATGTCTGCCACTGCCACTGCTTCATGTAAAATTCAATACACCCAAAAGTTTCCGTTTTGAGAACGAAGAAAATTCCTCTGTAACTGATTTTTATTACAGAGATGATATTTTTGCGATTATGGGCCACCAGTCCATTACAAGAAACCTGAAATTCACCTGCGAAAGCCGGGGCTGCTATTATCTCCGTGACACCGGAATCACATCAACCGATTTATTTATGCGGTTAACTTTTACCGATAAGCGTACCAATAATATTGTAATTCATGTTTACCCGAAGAAAGTGAATCTGGATTTCTTTGAAATTCCTTTTGAGACCATAACCGGCAGCTTTGCCACACAGAAAAATCTGATCGAAGACCCTTTTGAATTTCGGGGAATCCGGGAATATCAGCCCTTTGACAGTATGCATAATATCAACTGGAAAAGTTCGGCAAAAAATGACCTGCTGCAGGTCAATACATATTTCATGACTTCTTCCCAGGAGGTACGGATTCTTTTAAATCTTGATACCCACCTGTACAGCCGTGACGATAAACTTCTGGAAAAAATCATTTCTCTGGCCAGCTCTCTGGCAGAAAAATTTATTTCCGCCGGAATCCCCACAGCTTTGGACAGCAATGCCGTTGACCTTTATACCCATGAGCAGTTAAACCGTTTGTCCGGCTCCGGTATCAATCATATGGTATCCATCGATACCGCACTGGCCCGTATTGATACCCACGGAAAACATAAGGAATTTATAACCGTTTTAAAGGAAAACTTTGAATGCATACAAAAAAATGCGTATTATATTATTATTTCCAATAACAGACAAAAGGATATTCTTGATTATTACAACAAAATCAAAGAAACGGCTGTCAGTTGCTATTTTATCATACCGGAATTAAAACAGTTTAATATTGAATTATCCGATCCCGGCCTGATTAAGTGGGATATCGAATACTAGAAGGGAGGAAATACCATTGAATAAAAGAATTTCAACGATACGAGACATTATCTGTGTTTCCATGTGTTCGCTGATGGTGCTTTTGCTCTATCTGTATCTATCCGAGATTTTTCTTGCCTCAGGCAAAAAAAATCCCAAATGCATTGTTTATATCGCTTTCATTTGTCTGGCTGATTATTTCCTGCGAAAATTTATCACTAAAGCAATATCGTTTTTTTCTCTGCGGTTATTATTTCTTCCGCTGACATTGGTCTGTATGTCCAATCCCACTGAACTTATGTTATTGATCATTGTTTTCCTGACTTTCTATACCATGGGTGTTACATTTTGGAAATCGGAGAGGGGCGACAGACGCCTGTTTACCGTTGATATGCCAATTGAAGGCATCGTTCTGTTTATCGGAATCTATTTCCATGCTTCCATGGATATGTCCTTCGGTCTGGCAGAGTACGCATATATCAGCGGAATCATCTATATTCTGCTTTACTTTTTAAGACTGTATCTGGATAAATTTCTGGGAATGTCTTTACATTTAGAGGATAATCCCTCTTCCCTTATCCGCTCCTTCCGAATGAACAGTTCCTTTATTCTTCTTTTTCTGTTATTTTTGATTTTATTTATCTTTATACTGAATATATTTTTTCATAATGACAGTTTTAATTTTATAGGAAACATTTTAAAATATATTGCTTCCCTGTTCTTTGGTTTTTTCCTGCGATTTAAGGGTGAAACGGTAATACAGGAACCGGAATCTGCCGATATGCCTTCCATGGAAGGCGGCCTGGCTCCGGAAATTCCCACGGACAATTTTATTCATCATAATCCCGCTTCTAATCCTGTGATGAATACTTTATTTTATATTTTTCAGTTGGCGCTTTATATCGGAATTGTCTTTATCATTCTGTATATGCTGTATAAATTCTTTAAAACTTATATGTATCGTAACAGGGAAACCGATGATATTGTGGAAAAGATTGAATATAAAGAAAAAACAGAGAAAAGATATGCTCCCTCCGGAGCAAAATTCAGAATATTTTTAAGTAACCGGGAAAAAGTACGGAAAATCTATCAAACCGTCATTTCCGGTAAACTGAAACAAAACCGGCGTATTGTCATTCATCAGAGCGATACCCCTGTAGAAATTTACCATAAACTTTCAGATGGTTCAGATGATTCCCGGCACAATTTAAAAGAATTAACCGATCTGTACGAAAAAGCAAGATATTCCGCTGCCGAAATCTCTTCTGAAGAAATGAAATCTGCCGTAAAAATTTCCAAATCTCTAAATATTTGACATTTTTTTTATAAAACTATATAATCTATACATACTATATAAAAATAATTTATAATGTCCAAACGGCATTTGTAAAAAATGGAGATAACCATGGATGAAAATACTGAGATTCTAAATAATTTTCTGATGGACGTATTCAATGAAATCCTGAAAACAGAAGAACGCTGTATTACGGAAAATCATTTTACCAATCTGTCCGTAAAAGAACTACATGTTATTGAAGCCGTCTGCCATGCAGAGGACAAAGACGGTGATAACTGTGCCAGCGCTCTGGCTAAAAACCTGAATATTACAGGCGGAACTTTAACTACCGCCGTGGGTGCTTTGGAACACAAGGGCTATCTGATACGCCAGCGTGACAGCAAAGATAAGCGGATTGTTCATATTTCCACTACCGAATCCGGCCGGGCCGCCAATGAAGCACATAAAAAGTTTCACCACCAGATGATTGAAGATATTTTATATGTTTTGGACGAAGAAGAACTTCCTGTTTTTGTAAAGGCACTGGGAAGTATTGCCACATTTTTTAAGGCTAAATACGGACAGAAAAATATTTCGGCCAGGTCATTAATTGAAGAATTAAAACATAAAGATTAAATTTTCGGCTTCCGACAGTATTAAATGTGCCGGAAGCCGAAAATTTTATTTTTTATGATTTTTACCTGAAAATATTATATCTTTCCTATATGGCGCCAAATATATTTGCAATCGTCAGCGCTGCTCCCAGTAAAGATACCCACAGATTAATACTTACCACAATCTTTATCATGTCAATTTTCTTATTCTGTTTATTATTCTGTTCCGTTACAATAAATTCCATCTTCTCCAGATTTAATTCATTGGATTTCTCAATTATGGTCTTCAGCATGGACGGCATTGTGGAAATGCGGACCACCTTACCGTCAATTTCTCCCAGTTTTCGCTGGTTCTGCCTCAGTAGTTCCTCTATTTCCCCAAGTTTATCCGTATAGTCATTGGCTTTCAAATCAGATATTTTATCATCTATTTTATCAAATATAACATCGGAATTCTTTTCATTGACAAGCTGTTTTAACCGCTCCAGTTCTGCCAGCACCGTGTTGTCATTGATTTCGGAAACCATCGCTTCCACCCGGTGAATTTCCAGAATAATATCATTCATCTTTATTTTATCCAGTTTATCATTTGCCTTGGCAACTTCCTGAAGAACGGAGTCGGAATTGATGGCTTTCAGCGACTTATTAATCTTATCAATTTCCAAAAGCAGTACATCGGAATTTATCTGGCTCATGGAATCGTTAATCTTTTTTAATTCTTCATAAATATTGTCAAAATTAATATTATCAACCGTTTCATTAATTTTCTTAACCTCTTCAATAATGTCACCGGAATTCATTTCTTCAATGGAACGGTTAATTTTATTAATCTCCTCCATTACACCAAGCTGGTTAAAAGCATTAATCGACTGATGTATCTTCTCAATCTCAGTCAATACCTCATTGGAATTAATCTCCTGAAGGGATTTTTCCACACGTTCAATACTTTCCAGGATATTGGAATCATCCATCACTTCAATCGATTTATTTTCTTCTGCTTCCCTCATTTGTACCAGTTCATCTTCAATCTTACGGGTAATGCCTCTTAAAAATTTGGCATTTTCCATATTCTGAACTTTTAAATCTTCGATTCTGGAATTGATATTCAGTAAAATCTTCTTCTCATCACTGTTTAACAGCGTTGTATTAATTGACGAAGCCAATTCCTGCTTTTTTTTAACCGTATTTAATAAACCCATGATTTCCTCCATTCTGATGAATTTTGCCATCCAATTCTTTATGATTCTTCATAATTAACACAAGGCATTTCTATGCCGGTTACTTTCCATGCTCCATCTGCCAAAGTAAATGTATAACGTGCGGATGCCCAGCCATCACCGGAATAATAGTTGATAATTCCGTTTAATATAGTCGTTCCGCCATTGGCAGTAAAGGAATACGAATAATCCACCTGTACCACTGCTTTTCCCGGATATTCGAATGTCGTGAGATAAGGTGTTATGGTTCCAATATCCAGTGTCCGCAAAGATGAACCGTCTTCTTTTGTAATTGCCGCCCGAAGCTGGTCAAAAGCATATCTTGCTGCCGCCTGAGACTGTTCATCCGGTGCAAACAGTTTTGACACTTTATCCTCAAACGTAGATACTCCATCCATTGCATACGTATACATGTTCATCAGCAGCAGACCGGAATAGGATTCAATATCTTTCTGTTCCCCGGAATTCATTTTGAAATCCTTCGTGGTCAATTCCATGCTTTCATCATCTTTCCTGACATAAACTGCCTTACTGATATTTCCCACTATATCCGATGATACCATTAACGTGTGGTCTCCGGTAAACAAAACCGGAATTCTGTAATAATCCTGCGTTCCATCCTCGGAAGTTCCGTCACTGTATTTTGATAAATCTTTTCCGTCCAGACTGGCCTTCATTCCGGCCGGCGTCTTTATCTGAAAATCCTTTACCAGAAAACGTTTTACCGATACTTTCCATGTATCAAAAAACAGATACTTTTTCTCTTTCTGCTTATTCAGAGTAATCGTATAGGTATGCTGGTTATTATCACCTTCCATATAATAGCTGACAACATATGTCACACTGTCACCGTTTTTCGTTGCACTTCCTATGGTATAATCTTTCATGGAGCCATAAACTTTTTCTCCCGAACACATACTCTGAAAATTCTCAAAACTGATAAAATCCGAATTTTCACCGTCTATCATCTTATACATTTCCTGATAGTTATTGGTAATATAGTATGTAAAATATTTTTCTGCAAACCGATAGGAGGAACCTGCTCTCTCACCAACAGCAATAAATATACCAATAAAACCGCATACGGCAAGAATAAGCACAATTTTAATTATCTCCCTTACTACTCTGAAAATCTTTCTGCCAATAGATTTTTTTTCCATTTATCGTATACCTTCTCTTATATTTAATCAAGCTTACTAAAAATCAGTTTATCATAAATTTTCTTGAATATCAACCTTACAATCTTTGGGATTAACGAAAGCTGAGGGTACATCAAACCCTCAGCTTTTATAATCCGTTAATTCCTACTTCACTGTTACCCCGTATATATCACTCCAGGCTCCATATATTTTCTTTCCATTCACATTCTTATAAGCCCGTACCTTCACATAATATTTCCTGCCGCTCTGCAGTCCTTCCAACGTCTTGGAACGTCTGGATGCTCCTGTAACCGTAGCGGTCTTTGAATTGGAAGCAAAGGTTTTACTGGTAGAGTATTTAATCTCATATCCGCTGACTGCGCTTCTCTCCACCCACTTCACACTGACTTTCCTGACTGAACCTGATTTAACCGAAACCATATTTACCTTCTTAGGTTTTATGGTTATGGTAACCGTCTTCGTCGTATATTTATAATTATTGGTAGAAGACGCCGCTATTGTTATTTTAGCAGTTCCCATTCCTTTTATGGATACTTTTCCGTTGGAATATACCTGTACCACAGAAGTGTTCGAAGACTTATAGCTTAATGTGCCTGCTCCTTTTGTAATCTTTGCATTCAACGAAAATGCCGGGTCCTGATATACTTTTGTGAACGAAGAAGCCGCCTGTATCTGCTGCGGAGCTTTTGTCACTGTAATTGTCACGTAAATTCCGGTAACAATGTTATAATTTTTTGTATCCGACGGAGTATACTTTACTTCAAATTTTCTGCTTCCCACTGTTCCCACACTGGTGGTTAACGGCTTGATAAACTTAAATCCTGACGGTAATTTTATGTCTGACAAATGACTGCCGTATACCGCCTTTAAACCGGTGGGCAGCGTATATGCCGGCGTGGCTTTCTTAATGGTATACTTATCACCGGCAGATATTGCAAGGGTATAATTGGCATATGCGCCTGTCTTTTCCAGTGCAAGAGTTCCCTTATTATAGTCATAACTTCCTGCCTGTTCCCCTTTGCTTCTGCCCGGTGCCCCTGTAACTTTTACAAGATCACTGCCTACCAGAGCTTTGGTGTCTATTGTAAATTTAATGGCAGAATCATTCTTTCCATATGTTTTTCCCTGTCCGGTCTGTATGATAACCGATAATGTTTTCTTTCTTGTCTTTACATTAACCGTTCCTTTTATTACCGGTCCGGAATAATTATAACAATCCGGGTCAGGAGTAAATATCCATCCCGCATTAAACGCACCTGCAGACGGTATTTTATCCGCATTTGCAAAGGTTATGATTCCTTCCACCACTTTCCCTTTTTCATCCCGGAAAACCGCTTTTGAATAATCAAATTCCAATGATGAAAGTTTTTCCCCATATGTCAGTCTTCTGTCATCTTTAATAGCAACACTGCTTCCTTCCTGCAGTGCGATGCCGGTAATCGTCCGTTTTTCAACAATAAATGTCACTTTCGCTTTGGCTCTTCCGTTGTTATTATAGGCCACAGTGACCTCTGCCGTATGCCTGCCAACCGGTGCGCCTTTCTTAGCGGAAATATAGTAATCATCGTCTGTCTTTGTAATCACAAACCAATCATTATTGACGGTAACGGATGATATATCTGCTTCAATATTGGCGTCCCCTGCCTGACGGTTAATATTAAGTTTCAGCGGCTTTACGGACTCATATCCATATGTTTCGGATTTCATCTGTCCATCCGTAATCTCAACATTATAAATCGGTTTAATAACCTCTAAAGTAAGTGTTTTCTGATTTCCCGCACGGTCTGAGGCTACAATCGTATGATTCCCCACCGTAAGCTGAAATTCCGCCTTATTTCCGGTAACCGCCATAGGAACACCATTCACGGTAACACTTACAAGTTCTGCTCCATCCCGAACGATCACATCTAAGGTCTCTGCAATATAGCTGCTGCCCAGTACTGTTCCTGTTTTGTCTGTAACGGACGGCGCAGTTCTGTCATAAATAAAACTGTCGGTACTGATATATACATAGTTGCCTGCACGGTCCAGAACTTTAAAATAAAACTGCTGTTTCTTTTCCTGCTCCAGTATCTCTTTCCAGTCGGTATTTGCCGAAACTTCCTTCCAGCTGTCAGACGACAGTTTATCAAGCGTGGCTTTTGTATATACTTTGCCGTTCTGTTCCGGCAGCATATATACCTTATCAATTCCCGATGTTGCATCCTCCGCACTGATATATAATTGCAGAAGATTGTCGCAATAACGGACAACCGGTTTTGTGGTCAGACCTTTATAGGTATAACTTCCATTCACGGTTCCCACACATACCGGAGGAACTGTATCTTTTATACAGTGGACATATGCCGGTTCACTCCGCTCACCCTTTTTATTTATAAGCTGTATGTAATAGCTTCTTTCTTCGCCCTCGGAATACGAAGAAGTATCTGCCATTACCGTCGAAGCGTCAGACATATCCGTCTGTGCGGAATAATATATGGTATATCCTGTATCTGCCGTAAATACCGGTAAGTTTCCATTTATATAGTATGTTTTACTTCCCGTAATGACTTTCCCGTTTAAATATAAACTGCCGGCAGTCTGATATAATATAGTAAATTTATAAGTTAATGTTCCCTGATAGTTATTGATACCTTTTATACTGATGACCGGTGCAATCCCCGAAGTATCTGTGGCAACATTGACATTATTGCTGTAGCTCAGTACATAATCCGTATTTTCGATTAACAATGTTTTACCGTCATATATTTTAATCTTAGGCGTTCTTGCCGTTCCGGTATAATACTGCTGTTCCGTCAGCACAATACTGTTCTGCATCTCCTGTGTAACAGTCTTCGGATTTATTGTCAGCTCTGTTTCGGCTTTTTCATTTGTAACCCTGTTGACCGCTCTTATGATATATGTACCGGCCTGAACCGGAAGACCCGAAGAATATGCCGCAGAACCTTTCTTTGCATACGCATAAGATATTAAATCTTTATCAGGATTTACCACGGAAAAGTCTACGCCTTCCGCTACGGCAGCGCCATCATATACAATACTGTCACTAACCGTTTCAAATGCAAATTTCGGCGCCAGTTGCAGCACTTCCGACAAACGAATGGTAACATCTCCGTTCACAAGATATCCTGCCGTGTTCTTATCACCATCATCAATACTGACGGAATCGGATACCTTCTTACCCTGTTGGTCAGTATATTCATATTTGATATTAATACCGGTTACCCCTTTTTTATCTGTTATATGCTGAAGTCCCGGTATGATTCTTGCCAGATAATTATTTCCTGACTGATAGCACCGAATATCTTTTGTTTCGGTTCCAACCTGTTCCACTTTATTGCTCAGCGTTATTCCATCTGCTGCAGTTCCCGGTGTGTATTTCAATGTGTCGGAAGGACTGCTGACAGAGATTGTATTAAATATTATATCCGTATCATTAATCAGGGTAATTTTTGGAGTAATGCTTGCCATATTAACATCAATGTTATTCTCTTCCCCATTCAACAATCCCACAGACAGGCAGGAAGATAAATAATCCGCCTCACCGCTCTGATCTTCTTTTATCACAAACAAACCAAATCCTGTTTCCCAGGGATTTATTTCTCCGTTTTGGGTATATAAATCATTTTTACTTATAAGAACAGAATACGGCGCTTTATCCCGGAACCAGTCATAAGGCTCTCCGATTTCATAGCCGCCATAAATATCTGCCTTAAAGGTTGTCCGGGATATGGCTCCTTCATTATCCCTGCCATATGCATAAACAGTATCTCCGGCATTTACAGCTGCCTCTCCTGTTCCGTTAATTGTATTAATGTTCAGATATGCCTGGGTAATTTCCAATGTTATGGTACCTATACTCTGACCGGTAATGGATTCTCTTCCTTCAAAGACATAAGTCCCGGGTATATTAAAACTTTCATTAAAATCCTGCTGGGGAGTCCATTCAATCGGAACGGATTCTTCTGCGGTGGTTCCGTCAGAAAGGGTATACTGTACATTTAAAACATAAGGTTTGTATTCATCGGTATATACATCTGCCGTAGAATATGTGCTGTAACTGTAATTGCCGATATCACAGTATACAGCCATTACTTCGGATGCTTCTACCCCATATGCCGTCACGGGCATACACCACTCTGCGGTACCGGATGAAACTGCGGCAGACAATATCACAGCCAATACTCTTTTACGCCATAATCTCAGTTTCTTCATAGTCTGTTTCCTCCTACGTATTTTATATTTGTATTTTATATTTATTTTATTCCTACAAATTTATTTCCCGCTTGTGTAAACATTTTCTCCGTCTCTTCAATTCCCTGTTTATATGAATTGCCCGTTACCGGATTTAACATTATTGCATTATAAAAATTATATCCTGTTACCAGTACATATCCGTTATTTTCCGTTGCCGCCAGAACCGGCTGGCCGTTACAGACATAATACAGGATTTCCGACAGCGTACAGCCTGACAGGTCAAATGCCTGATTATCCGGTAATTTCTCATTTAATATATCGACAGCATTTTTCCCGCTCATAACTTCCGAAGTAATATCTACATTAATACCATTTGCTGCCAGCATACTGTTAATACACAGGATTAACTGGGACGTAGCATCCCCTTCTGCTGCGGTAGCCTGCATCTGAACATTTGAGACCTGATATTCCGAAGGTCTGCTGATTCTTGCCCATGCATAATTCCCCTGTTCGTCTATAACGACACCGCTTAATTCGTCTGCCCGGACAATTGCTTCAGACACGTCATCGTAAATTCCGGCAATACTGCCGTAACCATACACATAAAATTTATTTTCCGTTGTGATTAATTCCCGGATACTCAGGGAATTTGCTTCTGCCGAGGAAATCTCCCGGGGATGCTTCAGTTCCAGCTTATCCTTTGAAGTAACCTTGGTTACAAAATTAAGCACCAGTTCCTGTTTCTTTAAATCCGTTGTTATGAAAGAGAGCGCCGCCGCACTGGTATCCTCATCTTCATTTCCAAAGACCTGATAATCCGGTGCCGGCCGGAAGGAATCGGTCTCTGCAGAATATGATACTCTGGTCAGATTAATCATATTTGACTTAATACCTGCCGATGTATAATAGTATCCCGGACTTGAATATGATTTTAATACTTTGCCTTCGGAATCCGTAATTTTTAATTCGGACATATAAACAGTAGTCGTTCCGTTTTTATCCGTAATCACCATATTATCTTCCGCTATTCCATATGCCAGGTCATCATAAACAAATCCTATTACTTTAATCCTTTTTCCTTCCTCCGCATTGATAACGATTTCCTCTCCGGTTTCCAGATTCAGGGATTTTATGACTTTCCCCGCCCCCTGCATATTATCCGCCTGCCAAGCCACCAGATTTCCATCGCTGTTTACTGCATAATTACCGTTTTTCAGGTCAGATATAATCTGTACATACTCGCTTCCTGTCAGATCAATGGAATAAATACTGTCATTGAGCATCATGTACATAATATTATTTTTATTGACATAAGCCAGTTTTCCCACTGTTTCTTTTAAAATCTGATAGGGTTTTGTAAATGGAATAAATATCCGTTCCATTACAATATTCTGCTCGATATCATAGCGATAAAGCGCAGCACCGGTCATGCCTTCATGTTCTCCCCTGTTCATATAACCATAGACCAAAAATTCCACATTTCCCTTATCATCTACCGATACCACCCGAATCCGGTTATTATCATTGGCATCCCTTATATCAAAATCTTCAGTAGTGTCAAATGCAAAAAGCTGCCTTACGATATTCTCTCCGATACTCATCAGCCAGAGACCGTTTTCTTTTACAAATGCTATATATTTGTCAGATTCGGAACATAGAAATTCACACCGGCCATCACTGTCAATTCCAAGATTTATTCTACTGGTGGATATATTCTGGTTTGATGCGTCAAATATCTGGTTCATGCTTCTCTTATAACTTAGCAGATAAATATCCGTATTGGTTCTGTTGATTCGGAAAAATTCGGTTACATTATAATACTGTACGGTATCATAATCATTCACCGCCGATATTTTATACTTCAATTCCAGACTGATGACCGTTCCCAGTATTTCTTTAATGGTCACTACCGGTGTTGTCACCTTTTGGGGTTTTAAGTTTCCCCAGGTAATCTGATTAAAACTGGAATGAATATCCACATCGCCAAGATTGGAATTGTCTCTGGTGGAATTGGGTTCCAGATAACTTATGATGTTTTTTGCGGTTGTTTCATCAAAAGTTGCATTGCTGAACATGTTTGCAAATTCTATCTCCTGTTTGCTGTAATCATTTGATAAAATCACAACTCTGGTATAAAAATGAATCATCTCATGCCGGTCAGTCCGAAGTTTCAAAATAAATAAATATTCAGTATCCTTATTCATCAGATTATCAAACTGAATCCCGATATCCGTATATTCTCCGTTGGCAGTTATATTTGAAACCGGAATCTCCGTATCCTCAATCAAACGTTCCGCATCCAGACTGCGTAATTCAAAGGAGGCCCCCATCACAATATTGTTCAGATTGTTCACCCTCACTGAAAGGGTTCTGTTTTCATCCAAAGGGGTAATGGAATTCCGCATATATTTCTTTTCCATTGAAACCGTATATCCAAATGTACGGTTGATTTCTATATTGTCCTTTGTCAGAAAAGTAACAGTGGGAAGCGACGGCTCCCCCATATCCGCTGTTACCTCCTTTTCTTCTTCTCTTGTATATATGAAAATAGAGGCAGCAACTGCTAAAAATACCAATAGCAATACAATTATTTTATTAATGAGCTTTTTCATTCCCTTACCTCGTATTATTAAATTTGAAACAGTTTCATGATGGAAGGCTCGGCTCCATAGTCCGACACCATTTGCTTTAATGATTGGATATCTCCGGTTTCATTTGACCTTACTGCCCGTATCAGCAGATTTTTCGGGGTGTGCTCCATATCAATAAATTCCAGGATGTCGGTTTTGTATCCCTTGAATTTAAGGACTTCTGCACGAATGGCATCCGTCATCAAAGCTGCCATCCGCTCTTTTAATATTCCATAGTTTAAAACCGGCTGCATGGTTTTATTGTGTATCTGTTTATTTAGCTCATGCTGACAGCAGGGAACCGACAGGATAACTTTGGAATTCCACGAAACCGCCTTGTATAATGCATAATCCGTAGCAGTATCACAGGCATGCAGTGTGATTACCATATCTACGCTGTTCTGTCCGGTATATTCTGCTATATCGCCGGGCTTAAATATAAGTTTATCATATCCGTATGAATTGCTGAGACGATTGCACTTTTCTATCACGTCTTTTTTTAAATCCAGTCCCGTGATGCTGATATCCAGTCCCTTCAGTTCGTGAAGATAATAATAAACGGCAAAGGTCAGATAACTCTTCCCGCATCCGAAATCTATGATCGTAATTTCCCTGTTCTTGGGCAGTTCACCTTCCACGTCCCTGATAAACTCCAAAAAGCGGTTAATCTGCCTGAATTTATCATATCTGGACTTAACAATATCTCCCTGTCTGTTCATTACGCCTAAATCTATCAGAAATGGAACCGGAATTCCTTCTTTCAGGATATAATTCTTCGTTCTGTTATGTTGCAAAAGGGTCTCTTCCTGTTTCATACTAATCTGTTGTAACTTATTTTTCCTGACATTTACCGTTACTTTCCCTTTTTTGCTGACCAGAATTCCGGCTGTAACATCTTTTCCAGCTATTTCACACTGTTTAAAAGAATGCTCCACCATCCGCAAAATATATTCCACGGCTTCGCTGTCCGTAAAATTTTTATGAATCACCTGGGAACCGGTATACTCGGTTGCCTGATACCGGATCTCACCGTTTAATAAAACCGGACGCATTTTAACTTTGAATATGCCTCCTCCCGATTTCTGTCTGGGATTGCTGATGATTACCCGGATAAGCCTCTCATTTATGCAGTTTCGAACTGTTTCTTCCACCTGTTTTTCCATATATTCTCCATTCCACCCGACTCAGGAAATGATATCTTCGGTATATGCCCTCAATATCTCACCCACGCTCCATGCCTGGGCATAAGTCCCCCTTGAAATATTCGGTTCATTTCCGTCAAAAATTTCAGCTATGGAACCAACACAACCATCCCTTAAATGGTCTGCCATCGGCTCTAATAACTTAGCCGCATAAGTCTTAGTCTGTTCCGTTTTTCCAAATACTTTCACATATGCAGTGATTAGCGCCCCCAGCGGAAATGCCCATGCGGTTCCCTGATGATATGCCGCATCCCTGTCATGTAGTCTGCCCTTATAATACGGCTGGTATTCGGCATCTTCCTGATCCAATGTACGAAGGCCATATGTGGCATAGAGTTTTTCAATCACGGTCTCTACCACATGTCTCTCCTTCTCCCTGTCCAGCATGGTATACGGCAGTGAAACGGCATATATCTGATTCGGGCGGATTTTATCGTCTGAATCCGGTTCATCCGCCACATCATACAAACATTTTAAATCTTCATTCCAGAATTCCCGATTAAAGGATTCCTTCACCCGCTCTGCCATTGCTGCATATTCCCCGGAATTTTTCCCGTATTCCGTAAGCGGCGCCTGAAAACGTGCTGCCAGCTTTTCCATTACTTTCAGCGCATTATACCAAAGCGCATTTATTTCTACCGGTTTTCCGTGTCTTGGCGTGACCACCCAGTTTCCCACCCGGACATCCATCCATGTAATCTGATCATATCCGCCTCCGGCATGAATCAGTCCGTCCTTATCCATGTAAATGGAAAAATCCGTTTTTGTGCCGTAAAAATGAATGATCTCTTCTAATTTTCCATAAATTTCATCCCGAATAAAAGCATAATCCTCTTCCGCTCCTGTATATTCCAGATATTTATCCACCGAATAAAAATACCATAAAGAAGCATCTACCGTATTGTAAAGCGGTTCCAGGCCTTCGTCCGGAAACATGTTCGGAACCAGTCCGTTTTTTACATACATGGCAAATGATTTTAATATACTTCGGGCATCTTCAAAGCGCTTCGTGGACAGGGTAAGTCCCTGAAGTGCGATCATGGTATCCCTGCCCCAGTCCGTAAACCACGGATATCCTGCCATTACCGTTTTATTACCCGTAGATTCCCGCTTAACAATAAACTGGTCTGCCGCCTGCACCAGCGCTCCGGCAAAAGCATCCTCATATCCTGCGGTTTCTTTTAACTGCCGGATTCTACGGACCGCCCGTTCCATGGTTACAAATCCGTCAGCCTCATAGGAATCTTCTATGGTATAGATGACAGAGACTTTTTTCTGCTCATAAGGCTTTATTTTTATCACAATATCATACGGTGTATAGCTGTTATCCACAGCCTCTCCGCCGGTATTTATTTCCGTCTGCAATATCATATTGCTGTCATACTTTTCTTCATTGGAACGGAACTCACCCTCACTGATATGACATCTTATTCTGATATCCTTACACTTCTCCGGTGTCAGGACCAATGTTTCCCCGTCTTCAAAACTCTCGGTAAAATTAAGTTCTGCCCGCTCCACTCCGGTACTGTGTTCCCGGAATGTAAAAAACGGACGGATACAGAATTCCGCTGCATTTCCGCCGTTTAATATTTCATAACAAACCGCAACCGTATTTCTTTCCCATTCAAAACTCAGAGTTTTTGTAATAAAGGCGCCCTCTGCCTGATATACAAAATGAGGAAGTTCATCATAAATAAAACGCTGTAGATATTTCTGTCCTTCCTCATTCCAGTCTCCCACTCTCTGATTTGCCGCAAAAGAATACATACGCCCGCCAAAGGTTATGGATTCATCTGATTTATTGACAACCGCCACCCGTTCTACCGGCGGATGAAGGCTGGCGATCAGATATCCATGATGCTTTCTCGCATTGGCTCCGATAATGGTATTTCCGCAGTATCCTCCCAGTCCGTTGGTAATCACCCATTCTCTTTCAATTCCTGCACTAAAAGTTTTCCAATATCCTTTCCCAAAATGCATACTTTTGTCCTCACTTTTTTCTTTTATTATTGTATCTTTCCGTATATTTTATTAAAATCTCTCATTTGTCCCTGTCATGCCTGACACTAATCTTCAAATAAAGGTGTGGAAAAATACCGCTCTGCCGTATCCGGCAGTACCGTTACCACCGTTTTCCCTTTTCCCAATGCTTTGGCCAGCTTCAGTGCCGCACATACATTGGTCCCGCTGGAAATGCCGCACATCAGTCCTTCATACCTTGCCAGATCCTTTGCAGTCTGCAGCGCCTCCTCATCGCTAATCACACATATTTCATCATATATCTGCTGATTTAAGATTCCGGGTATCAGTCCGTCCCCGATTCCCATCTGTAAATGGGTTCCTATGGTCCCGCCTGCAAGAATCGCTGCGTTTTCAGGTTCAACTGCCCATATTCTGATATCCGGATTCTGGGCCTTCAATACCTCTCCGATTCCGGTAATGGTTCCTCCGGTACCGATGCCGGAACAAAAACCGTCAATGGGACCCGCCACCTGTTCCAGTATCTCAAGGGCCGTATGATGCCTGTGTACTTTGGGATTATCCGGATTCTCAAACTGCTGCGGAACAAATACATTCTTATCCTCTTCTGCCATTTTCAATGCCGTCCTCAGGCACTCATCAATACATTCTCCGATATTTCCTGCATCATGGATTAACATAACTTCCGCCCCATAATGCCTTACAAGCTTTCTTCTCTCCTCACTGACGGAATCCGGCATGATGATTATGGTTCTGTATCCTTTCACTGCCCCGATCAGCGATAAGCCGATTCCCTGATTTCCGCTGGTAGGCTCCACTATAATGGTATTCTTATGTATCAGACCTTTTTTTTCTGCCTCTGTTATCATATTATAGGCCGTTCTGGTTTTAATGGAACCGCCCACATTCAGTCCCTCAAACTTTACCAGTACCTGTGCATCCTCCCGGGAATTCATGTAATTCAGCCGAATAATGGGGGTATGGCCGATTGCCTCTAAAACATTATTATATATCATTATTTTTTTCCTTTTCGTGGTCGGTTGACCGGTCAAATATACCTTTCTATTATACTATTGCATAGTTATGTTTATTATAAATGATTATGGGAAACTTTTCAAGAATTAAAGAATATTCAGACTGATGTGGGATGGGATTTGGATTTGGTGAACGGACATATCTGCTGTGCGTTGGCAAAATTTACAATAGAAATTCACATCAACCCTTTAGCATATTTCCACGCCAGTATCCGTACCACTGCCCTGTCTATTACCGCCTGTTCAATCGTACCGTTATTTACCGCATTTTTTATCTCATTAAACGAAGCATCTATATCACTGATTATCAGCATATCATTGCCCGCAAGGACTGCCGTTACCGTGGGCGGATATTCCCCGCTGTATAGTTTTATGGCGTCCATGGACAGATCATCAGTAACAATGATTCCGGTAAATCCCAGTTCATTGCGTAGAATGTTATGGACGGGTTTCGATATGGAGGCAGGTTTGGTACTGTCCATACAATTTACTATATTGTGACTGACCATTACCAGATGGACACCGGAATTGATTCCTGCCTGAAACGGTATGAAATCATTGTTTACAAATATACTGTAATCTCTGGTATCAATGGCAATTCCCGTATGGGTATCAACATTATTGCCATATCCCGGAAAATGTTTTAATGCTGCGGATACACCTTTGGACTGGCTTATATTGGTTACGGTACTTACAAAGTCTGCCGTAGTCCCGGCATCCTGTCCCAGTGAGCGCGGATACATAAAATCAGATTCATTGACCGAAATATCACAGACCGGAGCAAAATTTGTATCGATATAAAGCCCGGAAAGCATTTCGGCTTTCTTGATTTCTTTCGACTTTATCAGTTCCATACCGCCGCTGTTAAAAATATCTCTTGGAGAAGGAAACGCTTCGTCCGAAAGCAGTGGATTTGAACTGACACGTACAACTCTTCCGCCTTCTTCATCAGTGGCAATGACCATTGGTATTTCCTGCGACGTCCTATAGGATGAAATATTATTTTTAACTTCCTCAGCGGTTTTTCCCTGAAAATCCCTGCCGAAAAGAACATATCCGCCAAGATGATACTGCCTGGCAATTTCCGCTGCGTTTCCTGACGGACATCTGGCAAAAAGCATCTGACCGATTTTTTCATCCGGCGTCATAGTCTGCATACGGGCAGTTGCTGCCGCATAATATCCCGAAAAAATTCCGTTATCCGACAGTACCGGAGGCGGCTGAATAGTTCCGGCGCCGGTATCCGGCTCCAGCGGTTCAGTATTGGGAGTGGTTACTGCTTCTGTTGTTTGAATTTCGGGAGGGGCTGTCTGGGAATTTTGTACTGTTGTACTTTCCGAATATGCGGTTCCATCGGTTTCGCTTTCCTGTTCCGTGGTTTCCTCTGTGGAACTTTCTTCGGAAGTTGTCTCCTCTGACGTACTTTCCTGCTCCGTGGTTTCCACAGTTGTGCTTTGTCTGGTGGTGACTTTCATCAGTGAACTTTCAGTAGTATTACCGGTGGATTCATCCAAATCATTTTTCGAATCATTTTTAGAAGTGCAGAGCCATATGAATACAACAGTCAAAATAACAACTATAACAGGTATGAGCCGCTTTAACAGTAATTTTTTTGACTTCATATGAATCTCTCCTTTAATTTTATCTATTGGTTTCATTATGTGAACATTATTCCTTTATTATGTATTTTATTTTTGAAACAGCGTCTCATATCAAAAGTGCTTTGTCAATTAATGAAATTTGTATTACAAGCATTTTATCCCTCCGACATTCTTCTGTTCTTTTCTATCCAGTCTACCGCAAAATCTACGGCTTCCCGCTGTCTCATCATACAGATACTGCTGTTTCCCAAAGAAACCCGGACTGCCTTTCCCTGTAACTCCAAAGCTTTGCCGATTTCTTCAAAGTCCTCTCCGTCTACATAAAGCGTCTCATATGATACCCACTTTCTTTTTCCGTCTTCCATTACCGCACTGTGTTCCGTAACCAGATGTTTTCCCGGATATTCCGCTCTGGCATCCGCCAGATGAAAAGAAGTATTCTTATCATATCCCACTCCGATCAGCAAAATATAACCATCCAGCTCATATAGTTTTCCGATAGGGGAACCATCCCCGAATATATTGGACAGATCATGATTTTCCGTTAAATATTCCGCATATTTCCCATATGCCGCCACAGAACGGGCCGGATGACTGCTCCGCAATGCTCCCGGCCATTTCCTGAACATTTCTGCCACTGCTCCCATGGTATTCGTTGGTGTAATATCTTTATCAAACGCCGGCCAGTTGTCCCGTATTATCTGCCACCACTCTTCCGGTTCCTGCCAGTGCACCCCGGTCTCAGGGTCCAGATTTTTCCAGGACTGGGCAGGCATGAGAATTGTTCCGTTTTCTCCAACACATTCCATTAATGATTCTATAACGGTCTGCGCTCCTCCGCATACAAATCCCAGACTGCTCAGGGAAGTGTGTACCATAACTGTCTGCCCCTGCATTACACCGGCTTTGGTCAATGCTTTAATAATATCACTTTTTATCAAAATTTTTCTTTCCATTTCTAATTTTCCTTTCAATCAGACTTTTCATCCGAATACAAAAACAGAGAAGTGTTTTGTGCCTTCTGCCTAAAACACTTCTCCATTCAAACTTCATAACCGGACAGACTTAATTCTGTTTGACACTATCTCGTTCCACTTTTTCATCGGGTATCAGCATTAAACATATTCTCTACTTAACAATCACACTCTTCTTCTCACTGAATGCGCCGAAATATGTACTGTTACCTGCATATTTAAACGCCCTCACCTTAACATAATACCGCTGGCCGGATTTCAGCCCGCTGATATTCTTCACCGTATTGGTTCTGCTGTTTACCATAACTTTCTTTGAACTGCTAAAATCGCTTTTGGTGGTATAGGATATCTGGAAACCCGAACCTGTATAATCTGCCGAATGGGTCACGGTAATTCTTCCTTTTGCCGTAGAGGTCAGGGATTTAATCACCTGCTGTCTCGGTTTTACAACAATAGTAATAGTTTTGGATCCCGCATTATATTTAGAAGTCGCTGCCGCCTTAACGGTTATCCTGGTGGTACCCACACCTTTAACCGTAACGGTACCGGTGGAAGATACTGTTGCCACATTGGTATTGGAACTCTTGTATGTCAGTTTTCCGTTACCGCTTGTCTTTGCATATAATTTAATCGGGCTGCATCCATAAGAGCGTGAATATGTATCGGACTGGGATGATACCGTCTGATTTATTTTTGTTGATGTCAGTTCTTCCGGATACTTTTCCAATATCCTTTTCGTAAAATCTGAAAAAGAAATATTGTAATCCCAACTGCCTAAATCGGCAGTCTCCGTAATACTGAAATAAAATCTGTTCTCATCTGCATTTTTTAAATCCTTGGAAGGTTTTACATTACCTGAATAATTCTTTTTAGCAATATTATATATTTTCTCAAAATTGCTCTGTGTCAGCCATTTACTCTTTCCGACTGACAAAAGCTCGGAAGAAAACTCATCCACATAATATGCGTTTCTCAATACGGAATATTTATAAACCGGATTCTTTTGTTCCTCACCTTTTAACTGTGCCCATCCGGAAAACGGTGATACACCTGTCATGGCATTTCCCGTTGGATTGGATCCACAGGTAACACCCATACATCTGTCTAAGTCATATGGAATGAAAACAGCCTTTCCGGTACTCTTCATAAAGTAAACATAATAATTATTATAGTTGTTTCTCATATCATCCGGATTGCCTGTAAAATAGGATACGGCTGCAAACTTAAGAAAACTGTTAACATCAATAACCGATTCATATTTTGACTTTGTTATGCTTCCGGCATTTAATACATTAATAAGATTCTTTAACTGAGCATTTGTAGACGTTTTTTTATTTGTCTTTAAATCGTAATTATAGAATCTACATGCATCCTCATCTTCAATTCCGATGGAGACACCCTTGGTAAAATCTGCAGGATTAAACGTCCATCCGCATTTATACAGATCGCCGCCCTGGTCTTCCACTGCCACATTTTTATTGATAAACACTTTATCAATCGGTTCATATATCATATAGACACCTAAATGCACATTAGACATATCTGCAGAGCATAAATTGGTATGTGGCGCCATGACGCCGTTTGCCCGAAACATTTCATAAGCATAATATTCACGAACATAGGTATTGTCATAGTTCCGGTTCCATTTCATATCCAGTTTTTCCAGTGTGGCAAAGGTTCTGTCTTTTCTTGCTTTTCTTGCTGCATCTTTTCCGGTCCAGTTAACGGCTGCACTGCCATATTCTGTTCCATCAAATGTTTCCTGAAAATTCAATTTATAATGCACAAGATTATATATTCCTTCCGAACTGTTATAAAAATCGGTTCTGGACATATTACCTTTCATTCGGATACCTACCTGCTCGATATAATAGGCATATTTCGTTGTCGATGTTGTAATTGTAATAGTCACATTTGCCATTCTGTAAATCGGCGATTTAGAACCCATAGCATCATATTTTTCATAATCCTTCTGTAATTTCTGAAGTTCGCTGTTTGACATATCAATTTTAATTTCTATCTTATTATTGATATCAAACAACTGCTTATAAATCTGGTCATGTGTGTACGGAAGCTTGTCTTTATCAATATTGTAAGTCTTAACGGTTGCACCGTACGACTCACCACCTGCCCCGTAAAGGACTGCTGCCACAATGACTGCCATTAACGCAATGGTGCTGAATATTTTTGCAATTCTTTTCTTCATAATCTGCACTTTCCTTTCTTTTCATAAATTCTCACAATCATACAGTCCTGCCGTTTTCCCGGCATGATAACCCCAATCCCGGACACACATAATTGATTTGTATCTTATAGCTGTTCCGCTACGGCTACAATTACGGTTCTCGGACCCATTGTTACTATATTATTATCCGCAAATACGGCTTTGTCATATATAAAGGATTTGTCCTTCATAGTATTGACCACTATTCTCCATTTGCGGTTACTCTCTAAATCCGGAAGTTCCAGTTTCATGTCTTCCCAGTATGCATTGATTCCCATATAAACAATGTCATCCTTACCTGCTGATTCACCTTTGTCATACTTTCCTGCAAACATAACCCCTATGACTTTCGTATTTGCATCATACTGATTCTGCCATGCCTTCACCCCATGGGTGGAAATACACGGAAATCCCATGGAACAGAGTTCGCCATCCCTGCGGATTACATTATGCTGCTTGCGGAACGCAATGATTTCTTTGAAATATGTAAATATATCTTTATTCTTTTTTAATAAATTCCAATCCAGCCAGGACACCTGATTGTCCTGACAATATGCATTGTTATTTCCGTATGCGGTATTACAGAACTCGTCTCCTGCAAAAAACATCGGAATTCCCCGGCTGCACATCAGAACGGTAATTGCATTTTTAATCATTCTCTTTCGGAGCTTTATGATTTCTTTGTCGTTTGTATCTCCCTCTGCCCCGCAGTTCCAGCTGAAATTTTGATTTTCTCCGTCCCGGTTGCCCCAGCCGTTTGCTTCATTATGCTTTCCGTTATAAGAGTATAGATCATACAAAGTAAATCCGTCATGGCAGTTAATAAAATTAACGGAGGCATTATTTCCACGCATGGCCGGGTCATATAAATCTCTGGAACCCGCAATCCGGCAGGAAGCCGCATAAGCCAGTCCGCCGTCACCCTTCAGAAATGCCCGGATATCATCCCTGTATTTTCCGTTCCATTCCGACCAGCGTCTCCAGGAAGGAAAACTTCCTACCTGATATAATCCTCCGGCATCCCATGCCTCCGCAATCAGCTTGGTGTTGCCGAGAATCGGATCAAATGCCAGACTTTGTATTAACGGCGGTTTGCTCATCGGAGAACCGTCTTCATTTCTTCCCAGTATGGTTGCAAGGTCAAACCGGAATCCGTTTACCCGGTATGTCGTCACCCAGTAACGCAGACATTCCAGAATCAGCTGCTGTACCACCGGATGATTACAGTTCAGTGTATTTCCGCATCCGCTGAAATTATAATATTTTCCGTCCGGCGTCAGCATATAATAAATATTATTGTCAAATCCTTTAAATGATATGTAAGGTCCCAATTCATTTCCTTCTGCTGTATGGTTGAAAACCACATCCAAAAAGACCTCTATATTATTTTCATTTAACAGTTTAATAAGATTTTTAAGTTCGTTTCCTTCCCGGTTGTACTCCGCACCTGCCGAATAACTGGTATTTGGTGCAAAAAAACTAACCGGATTATATCCCCAGTAATCCAGCAGTACATTTCCGTTTACTTCCCTCCGGTCCCTGGTTTCGTCAAATTCAAAAATAGGCATCAGTTCCACCGCATTGATACCCAGTTCTTTTAAATAAGGAATTTTCTCTTTTAATCCGTCAAAGGTTCCCGGAAAACTTACCCCGGAAGAGGAATCTTTTGTAAATCCTCTGACATGCAGTTCATAGATAATTAAGTCTTCCATCGGAAGTTTCGGCTGTTTAAAATCTCCCCAGTCAAAGTCGTCCTTTACCACTCTGGCTTTATACTTATAGTTTGTCATTTTTCCCCATACACTCTGACCGGTAACCGCTCTGGCATATGGATCCAGCAGACATTTGGATTTGTTAAACACCAGCCCCCTGGATGGCTCATACGGTCCGTCTAACCGATAAGCATATTCAAACTCTTCGATATTGAGTTTAAATACGATCATGGAATATACGTCTCCGATTTTATAATGCTCCGGGAACGGAATAATTGCATAGGGCTCCTCTTCCCTTCTGTGAAACAATAATAATTCACATGAAGTGGCATTTCGGGAATGTATTGTAAAATTTACACCGCCGGGAATAGCTGTTGCTCCGTTAATTTCATAAAATCCTGATCTTACTTCAAATCCATTGATAGTCTCAAACGGTATCAAATGGATTTTCTTCATATCAATATTCTGCATCTTTTTCCCTCTCTCAGTTTTCTATTCTTATATTTTTAATAAAACGGCATTGCCGATTTAATATTTTTTATTTTAATATTCCGGCTTTTAAACAGTTCCAGAAGCCTCTCCAGTTCTCCCTCCGCCTCAAATGCTTTCTTGTCCACAATGATCACCTGTTTGTTAAAAACAATGACCAATATATCCTCCATATTATGAACAATGGAAATATCATCGTATCTGACCGTTAATTCCGTTTTTGAAGTCTCCTGTTCTATCCGGTCCTCATAAAAGCGGTATTCCATATCCACATAATAATGAGACTGATGTAATTTGGCAAATTTCAAAAAACTTTTCTTCGTTCCAATCCTATACCCTGCTGCGTTCCAAAACAGTATCACAAAGGCAAAAATAAAAAAAGGGATGCAAATGGTCCAGTTGAAATCAATGGAGAATACATACGAGAAAAAGAGGAGTATAAGCGCATATGCAGTAGAAAAAACCCGCAGCAGAAGATGTGATGCCTTATAATTTCCAATAATTCCCTTTTTATACATATCATAGGTTAGTCTGGTCTTGTTGATATATAATGGTCCCATCAATATGTCCTTCCCGTAACATTCACATTATTTCTGGCATCCCTGCCATAGGTCAGTCCTTCATAGACTTCCTGTGTGTTTCTCATAACTTTCCCCGAATCATCGGTTTTGCTGACTTCTTCAAAGGAAGCACGCAATTTGTTCATCATGTCCCTGACCACAGTCAGATTAATATCCTGCCGTTTCACTTCCGACCGAATCAGACAGTCATTGGCATACATATATAAATTCATCAGTTCAAATGATATTTTATAATGAAAGTCCAACGAAGATGATAACTGACTTAAAAACTGTCTGGATTTTTTTATATTTAATGAAAAGGATTCCATATCTCCATTATTCAATGCTTCTAATGCCGACTCAATGTAATTGTCTATAATTTCATACAGAACCACCACCAGTCCGGTCCGGTTTGTCTGTGTAACACGCATTGCAAATTCGTTAATCTGTTCTTTTGTCATGCATAAACATCCTTTCATTTTTAAAAAGCTTAATAATATTATAATAGAGATTGCGAATATTCGCAATCTCTATCCTGATAATCTTTTCTATTACTGTAAAACCTGTAAAATTTTCTCCGGCATCTGATTTGCCTGAGCCAGCATGGATATTCCTGCCTGCTGCATAACATTCAGCTGTGTATAATTGGTCATCTCTTCTGCCATATCCACATCACGGATTCTGGCAAATGCCGCCGTCATATTCTCTTCGCTGATATCCAGACTGGTAACGGAATATTCCAAACGGTTTTCATATGCGCCTAACTGTGACCTGACTTTTGAAACCTTGGATATGGCCTCGGCAATTACACCGATGGACTTTCCTGAAGCATCGGAACTGGAAAAATCCAGCATATCCAGATTCAGTGTCTCAGATGACACCTCCGGAATACAGATATCCATAAGCTGGCCTTCATTAGCACCAATCTGAATCGGCATGGTTCCGATATCCCATACTTCAAAAGTAATATCTCCGGTAATTCCCGCTTCCGGGTCAATGGTAAAATCCATTTCAAATCCGTCGGAATCCGTTATTTTCACTTTGTTTCCTTCCTGCGTAAGCAGTGCCGTGTCGCTGAATCCCACTCTGCTTCCGCCTGCCATTGTAAAAGAAGCCGTGCCGTCAGCCGCTACCGTTAATCCATAGCTTCCTGCTTCAACATTATTCGTCATATAGGATACACGGATTCCATTCAGCAAATGCTTTTCACCGTTTGCATCGGTATTGGTTGCATAAGACCTTCTCTGCATATCTCCGTTTAACAGTGTAGTACTGTTAAAATCCGTATCCGTGGAAATTCTGTCAATTTCCTTTTTTAATGACTCTATTTCTTTTGCCATATTATCTCTGTCTTCCTGGGTATAGGATTCATTGGCTCCCTGTACCGCCAGTTCATTCATTCTCTGCAGCATGGCCTCTACTTCACTTAACGCGCCTTCGGCCGTCTGGGTTACGGATATTCCGTCTGCAGCATTTCTGCTGGCCTGCCCCAGTCCCTTTATCTGGGTTCTCATCTTCTCCGAAATTGCCATTCCTGCTGCATCATCCTTGGAATGATTAATTTTATATCCGGAAGATAACTTTTCTAACGATCCTCTTAATTTTTTTTCCGATGCGGACAAATAACTTGCCGAAATCACCGCTGACATATTGGTTCCTAATATCATGTGCCAACCATCCTTTCCTGTGTATATCGGGGTTCTTTTCTTTTATTTTCTGCCCTCCGTGGCACTATTCTCTTTTATCAAATCCATTGAAACTATTATTGTTATCGGATACTTCTTTGAAATTCCTTAGTCATTACCTGCAACTTTCACAAATTTAATAAATTTCTTTGCGAGCTGATACAGTCTGTCTGTGGAAATTCCGTTCTCCTCTGCGGAGTCTTCATTCTCAAAATTCTCCATTTTCTCATCAGCAGAATCCGATACCGTCATTCCTAAAATATGTATCTCTTCCTCAAATATCCGGCTGTTTCTCTCCAGACGTTCCGTCAGTTCCCGGCTTTCCGTCTGAACCGACATGGAAACACTCATTTTATAAACCGACAGTTCTCCGTGAATGAAACCGAAACGCTCCGTCTCCATTTCAATCTCAACTTTTCCTTTTTCATCTCTTCCGGTTTTCAGCGTCAGATGAATGGTGGTATTCTCCCTGCCGATTTTTGCCGGTATATAGTATGACTTCTGTGACGCACTCTTACGGATAAAAGTTATCTGACGGGTTCTTCCCCGAAGTTCTGCCACATCCAGTTTTCCTTCATATGCGGACTGAGTGGTATATTCTGACGCCTGTTTGATCATCTTATCATAAGCCTGTGAAAATGCTTCTTCCCCTTCCATGCCGTTCAACAGCATCTCTTCCGTCTCATTCTGCCTATCCTGTTCTTTTTCCCCGTCCGCTCCCAGCAGCTTCATCAGGCCCTTTCCGTTTGCCGTCATCAGGCCGGAAGCTGCCAGCAGATTGGAAATACTCGGAGATATTCCGTTATCCATCAGGCTGTTGATCACTTTTTCCGAAACAAACCTTGCCTCTGCATCTTCTTTTATAATTTGCTCATAATAAGCCTTCATGGCTTCTTCGTCCGTCTGCTCCTCCGAATCGGCATACCACATCATCTGAGATACAAACTGCTCCAAAGACTGTTCTGTTCCGGATTCTGCCACCGTATGCAGCAATGCCTGCGGAGAGATCATATCCATTCCTTTATTTACAAGAGCTTCCACATAACGTTCTTCCACATCATCTGCCGTCTCTATGTCTTCATATCCTGCCATCTGCTCCAGCTGTACATCCAGATTATTTTCCGGCAGTATCCGCTGCTCGGTCAGTCCCATCCCGTCATCTACAGCTGCATCCATATGTTTTCCAATACTTCTTGCTGCCGTCAGCAGAGACTGAATCGTCAAAGTTCCGCCCTCTTTTACAAGTTCACCGATAGCTCTGCGGTCTGCTTTCTGAATGGTATGCAGGGCATGGTAAATGCCGATATATGTTTTTCTGTCCTCAGGCGTAATCTCCTTCTTCTTATCCAGTTTCCACAAAAAACGGCTGAATTTCTCTCCGGTATCTGCCTCAATCTGTGTATTGATCTCATCCAGCTTATCATTCAGCTTTCTGATATCCGTTTTTAACGGGTTGATACCATTGGCGATCAGATATGCCGTGGTTTTCGGAGTCATATTGTCGATCAGACGGCTGACTTCCAAATCCAGTTCCTTAACCGTCAACAGATTTTCCCTTGTAATCTCCATCTCATTGTACGCCAGTATTCTTGCCGCCCGTTGATTTACCGGATTTTCTTCCATATTCAGGTCTCTTAAAATATCATCAATGCCGGTAAATGCCTTTTGAATGGAATCACCCAAATCTCTTCTCGGTCTGGTTCCCATGGTTTCATAAGCAGAAACGGCCGCTTCCGTCATAACAGACTTTGTACTGTATTCCGGTTTTGCACCCTCAATACATATCTCCTGTACTTCAAATGCAATTTCTCCGGCCGCCACATTTCCCAGTACATAGGCCGAAGTATAGGAAAATTCCCGCATATAACCGATACTTGACCAGAATAACTCCCGGTTCCCGGAAACAAGCACGGATTCCATATCCTGCTCCTGCAGTTCCATATCGGTTCCCGCACTGTAAAGCATGGCATCCGCATATATATCCTGCTGTCCCCTTAATTCTGCTGCTATCTCTTGTAATGAAGCAATCTGCAGGTCAAATCCGTTTTTTAAAAGCAATGCAAATCCGGAAACACTCATGGTCAGCTTTATCTCTACCAGATGTTGTTTTTCCGCATATGCCCTCTGCTGTTTTTTCTGTTCCTGCCGGTGACGCTGTTCATTTCCAGCAGATACGGTTTCCTGCTGTACTTTTTTCATGTTCAGAAGGGTAACTTCTTTTCCCTGTGAAACAATTTCTTCTATCTGTTCATCCGTTCCGTTTTCAAAAATTTCAACCGCTTCCGAAGCCTGACGGATAATGGTACTGTCATACACTTCACCACCGGTCACAGAAGCAGCAGTTCCTGCAGAAATACTGTCATTACCCATTCCCAGCGCAAACCCTGCCGCCAGCCCGGAAATCCATTGACTTTCCGTAATGCCTTCCAGCCCTGCACCGGAGTTCATTTCATTCATACCATGTATTTCCTGCATTTTTAAAATATTTGCTGCCGTAACCGGAATATGGTTTTCAAGCATCCATCTGGCATCCTGCATATTCCTCTGGTCTGCCGGTATACCCACGGTTTCTAATTTTTCCGTAATCTGTTCTGAAAGCTGTTTCCAATCCCCGTCACTAATGGTATTGCTGTGATAACTGCTTCCTGCATCTGCCCCGCTGTATTTTGCCTTATATACATTTTCAATAGAAATCGGCAGATTGTTTTTCAACAGGTATGCAGACATTTCCGGTGTTATCTCTCCCAGTTCCCCTGCCATTTCCAGCCCCGACTCAATCTGCGCGATATTCCCGGCAGTAATGTTTATTCCCTGCTCTTTCAACGCATTTGCAATCTCATATGTACGTCCCGTCTCCCCGTATACTGCCCGTATATCGTCAATATCAATGCTTCCGTTTGGTACATAGTCTTTGTTGTGGGCGGCCAGCTGGATTTCAATACGCTCCGCTACTGTAAGAAATGATTCCGGCTCTTCCTGATCTGGTATGATTCCCATTTTTTCAAACTCTTCATAGCTGTCTGCCGATACATTGTTTACAAAGGTATTTATTCCTTCTTTCACCTGTTCAAACGCCGAAACCATCTGCTGTCCGCTGTTTCTGTCCGTTTCCTCTGCGGATATGCAGTCCCGTTTCGTATAATTCTCACTGCCGATGCCGGCAGGATATCCCGTGCCTTTTGTATATCCGGCCCCTGCCGTCTCCGTTCCACCGGCTCCGCGGATACCGCTTTCTTTTTTTCCATTTCTTCCCTCATCGGAAAAAACACCGTTGAGTTTTAAAATATCTGCCAGAGATGCCGCATTTATATTCATGATTATCCTTATCCTTTCCGGTCTGGTTTTTCCTGCCTGTCCCATCGTCCAGACATGCTTTTATCAATTTTCTGTAATATATATCGGAGAATTTCCTGATTTAATAAAGTACAAATTTATATATGTAAGCAGGCGCCAGGCCTGCAATCTATTTAAAGCACAGATTATACATATAATCTAATGCGAATTTTTCCATTTACTAATTCTTCAATGGAAATCTTCTTTATACCATATAATATTCCGTTAACCTTAAATAGTTCCAAAAATTTTTTTATTCCAAATAATCCAGCGGGTCTACCGGTGTTCCTGCCTGTGTGAGTTTCAGATAAATATTGGCGCCCTCTCTGACATAATATTTGCTGGGTTCGGCTACGCTGGCAATCTTCTGTGCCTGTTCTACCAAATCTCCTTCATTTACGCATATATCTGCCAACTGTCCGTAAGTGATCTCATAATCATCTCCAAGGCTCATCACTATATAATTTCCGATTTCGGCATCCGTTCCGATTTCCTTTACATATCCCTTTGCTGCAGATATAACATTCATCCCTAATTCTCCCTGAATTACCATTGCAGGATTACATCTGTAGCTGTCCAGTGTAGGAAAATAAATGGTATTTTCCATATTAAATCCTAAGATTACATTTCCTTCCACCGGCCACATAAGTATACTTTCCTGATTAAAACTGAGGGAGACCGCCGGTGAATTGGCCTGTTGGGTATCTGGCGTTTCATTTTGCACCGGCTGTGTCTCATCCTGTTCCGGCGTGGTATTCTGCGGTCTGCCCGCTGTTGTTTCAGCAGGTACCGTTGTCTGCGGTTCCGGCTTTGTTACGGATTCGGTTGCCGGTTCCGTCTGCTGTGTGGGTTTGTTTACCTTGGAATTGACACTTTCCCCTTCTCCGTCAGTTCCGCTGGTTGCTGCATTGGCTGAATTCGTTGTTTCATTCAGATTAATGATATCATCCTGATTATCCTTTTTCTTTTCCGAATCACGCTTGGAAAATGCTGCCGCACCCCATATGACAGCCGACAGACATACCATACATATCAGCAGTACCATTATAAATTCCTTTTTTTTCTGCTTCCTGACAAAATTATTTTGCATAACCTTATTAACCTCATTTCTGGAAAATATTTATCCGAAAATTGCGGATATCTCTATATCCTTTTGTTTATGCAAATAGTTTTTCCACTTCTGCAGATTTTATTCACTGAGTATTTTTCAGGCGATTGTGAAAAATTGTTATCACAATCGCCTGATATATTACATTAGCGGTGCCAACAGCCGGGATATCTGTTCCTTTATTCTGATAGGCAGACTTCTTCTTTCATAACTATATTTTGTAAGTTCCGAGCAGCACTCCAAATCTTTTAAAAATGCTTTTTCCAGACGCTCTGACAATTGCCTGTCATAGAGTACCGCATTCACTTCAAAATTCAATGCAAAACTTCTCATATCCATATTGGCCGTTCCGTAACAGCTGACAATGCCATCCACAACCATTCCTTTTGCATGGAGGAATCCGTTGTCATAACAATATATTCTGGCTCCGGATTCCAGCAGGTCTCCGGAATAAGAATAAGTGACCCAGTACACAAAGGGATGGTCCGGTTTGCATGGAATCATCAGTTTAACATCTATTCCCGACATTGCAGCTATATTCAACGCCTGCAGAACGGCTTCATCCGGTATGAAATACGGAGTCTGTATATATATACTCTTTTTTGCCTTATTAATAAGTCTTAAGTAATTATCACGTATTTCCTGCCGTTTGGAGTCGGGACCGCTGCTTATGATCTGGATTCCCGCACTGCCGGGATTTTTGTGGGTATATTTTTCAAAATATTTTTCTTCTTTAAATAAATTTTCTTTCGTGGCATAGTTCCAGTCCAGTACAAAGCGAATTTGTAAGTCTGTTACCGCATCCCCGTTTATTTTCAGATGGGTATCTCTCCAATAACCAAATTTCTTTTTTCTGCCCAGGTATTCTTCTCCTACGTTGAATCCGCCCACATATCCGGTTTTTCCGTCAATTACCACTATTTTCCTGTGATTCCGGTAATTAAATCTCAAATTCAGTTTGCCCAGTATGGGTGGAAAGAATACTCCGACTTTTATTCCGGCATTTTTCATTCTTTTAATATTTTTTTTGCTGATAAACCGCCCTCCCATGCCGTCATACAAAACCCGCACTTCTACACCTTCTTTTGCCTTCTGTTCCAAAACATTCAGAATTCTGTCCAGCAGTTCTCCTTTACTCATAATATAATATTGTATATGAATAAATTTCCGGGCTTTTTCCATTTCGGTGATCAGGTCATTGAATTTCTCATTGCCGTCAGTGAATATTTCAACATTATTGTTTTTGGTATATATAGCCCCGTTTGCTTCCAGATTATATAGTACCAGATCGGAATATTCCCTGTGTTCCTCATCCAGTTCGATCCTTTTCTTCCGTATGATATCTTCCTGGGTTTTTATGGCGGCGTTCAGTTCATCTTCTATCTCTTTTGTTCGAAACATTTTTGTTTTCCGATAATCATGCCCGATGACAAGATATAAAAAGAAACCTAAAATCGGAATAAAATATAACAGCAGCAGCCATGCCCAAACCGACGTAGGGTCCCGGCGCTGAAAAAATACAATGGTTATACCCAAAATAATGTTAATGTAAAACGTGTTATCTTTTATCCAAAACCATATGGTACTTATGATGTCAAAGATTTTATCTGCCATTTGCTGTCCACCTTGCTTTCTTTCTCTTGTATATAACTAGTATATCATAAGGGAGGAAATTTGAAACATGTTTTGGGGGTGTTTTTTAATTTGGCGAACAGGACACAGAGACGGAAGGCTTCGGGGACAGACCGGCGACTCTCCAAAAGCCGGGTAGTTCTAAATGTTCTGCAGTAAGTATTGAAAGACGGACGCTACCGACGGATATTCGGCCTCCATGCCTCAAATCCGTCTTTGCCTGACGTCGTGTCAGTCAATAGCTGTTTAATTCCAGCAGAACATTAAGAACTTCCTGGCTTTTTCCGAACGTCGCCGGTCTGCCCCCGAAGCCTTCCGCCTCTGCTGTTCTTTCTCAGACTTAAAAAATAATTTAAGTTGTTTTTGGCTGTCATTTCTGTTTTTCTCAAGTAAAAAAACATTTTGTGTTGTATTCTGGCACCTTTTATAGCTGTTCAGTGAATAATTTTATAGAAGATAACAAAATATTATATATTTTGCCAATACACAGCAGACATGCCCCAGTGAAATCGGTCAGAATGTGACTGCGGAGGGCAGATATCCGCCGGTTGCTTCCGTTCCGCCAAATCATAATTTTTTCCATTGCATTTTGTCCATAAAAATGTTACAATATTTACCAACATTGCCCTTTCCATACATAGTGTTATGGCAATATGAAAATCTAACCGGGTATATCAGGTATACAGAATGGAGGAACAATGAATCCGCTTATAATAATATTAATTGTATTAGCAGTTTTAGTGGTTATCCTGGGTGTATTATATTTTGTAGGCCGGAAGGCAGAAAAAAAATCGGCCTCTCAGCGAAAAACCATGGAGGAACAGGCACAAACGATGTCATTTTTCGTTATAGACAAGAAACGGGTGAAACTATCCGAATCCGGTCTTCCGAAGATAGTAATGGAACAGACACCAAAGTATCTGAGGAGGGCAAAGCTTCCGATTATTAAAGTAAAAGTCGGACCGAAAGTAATGTCTTTAATCTGTGATGACCAGGTATTTAAAACCATTTTACCAAAACAGGAAGTGAAAGCTTCCGTCAGCGGCATCTATGTTTTATCTGCCAAGAGAATCCGAGGACCGCTTCCGGAACCAAAGAAGAGTAAGAAAGAATTGCGTGAAGAGAAAAAAGCAGCTAAAACAGCGGCTAAGGAAGCCGAGGAAAAGGCGGCACAGAAAGCGGCAGCAAAGGCCGAAAAGAAGGCGGCTAATAAAAAAT
Source organism: uncultured Lachnospiraceae bacterium (assembly GCA_910583605.1). Lineage (GTDB taxonomy): Bacteria > Bacillota > Clostridia > Lachnospirales > Lachnospiraceae > Bovifimicola. The sequence goes on along the minus strand of CAJTXN010000006.1, from coordinate 106,505 downwards.
AAAATTTTCAGTTTTTAATTACAGAACCGGATATGAATGATATCACTCATATCCGGTTCTGTCTTTTATTCCGGATGCCGCCCCGCTAAGATTTGGCAATATTCGTTTAATGCTATGGCTTATCGCTGACTACCTCTGCCCCGCTGTAATAATGCCCGATAATATCCATATAGCTGCTTCCCTGTTCCGCCATTTTCTTTGCACCAAAAAGGCTGAGTCCCTTGCCGCTCCCGATTCCCTTGCTGACCATTTTGATTCCTTCTGCAAATTCTTCCACTGTATAAGAACCGGAGACCAGAGAAAACGTCTTCATAAAATCCTCACCGGAAATCACCGCTTCTCCCACGGAGACTGTTTTGACATAGTTGCTGTTTTCATACTTATTAACTATTATTTTACTTATCAGTTCTTCCGGTTTTAATTCAACGCCGCAGGCATCTTTTAATTTCGTGATCACTTCCTCTTTTGTGAAATATGTTATTCCCAGATAATTGTCCGCGGATATATCCGCACTGCTTTCTACCGGTTTTAAATACGGCTGATCTCCCTCACAGGTAACTCCCTCGCTGATTTCATGATAATAGGGATATATAAGCTGACCTTCATACTTTATCACCTGCATCTCCGTATTACTGATAAGTTTGTTTGTGTAATTATATAATTTTTCGTAATCCCTTCCCCATTCTTTTTCCAAATCCGCATATGTTGTATAAGGAAGTCCCAGTTCACTGCCGCCAATTTCGTTATTTTGTCCCATTTTCAGCATGATATAAGTACGGATGATAACAATCTGTGCCTTTAATCCCTCTTCTTCATATTCATAGGGCAGCATGGCATATAAGACACACGGTATAAATTCCTCCATATCCAGTTTCACGGAGCCATCCAATACTATGGTTCTTCCGCTTGGTTTCGGTGTATAGATACGACCGGTATCCGACCTGATTTTAGCACAGGTGACTATGTAGGGAAATAGTATTGAAAATATAATTATTGCTGTAATGCACAATATGCTTTTCCTATATTTTAATGTTGTCCCCATACTCTACACTCCTATCCATACAATTTCCGAATTGCACCTTAGAATATATCTATGAACCGTAATCAGATTTTATGATATATAAAAAGAAGAGACCGGGCCGGTCTCTTCTATCACACTGCTTTTCTATTATAATACAACTTTATCCAGTTTCCAGATATCCCGTACATATTCCTCAATGGTTCTGTCCGAAGAAAATTTACCCACATTGCTTACATTGATGATGGCTGACCTTGCCCAGCCGGATTCATCTTTATACGCCGCTTCCACTCTTTTCTGCGCTTCTGCATAGGACTTAAAGTCTTTCAGAATAAAATACCGGTCCGCACGGTTGGAATTGGTGGTATTCAGCAGGGAATCATAAATTTCTCTGAATCTGTCCGGATCCTGCGGGGAATAAAATCCGTTGATCAGCTGCATCAAAACTTTTCTTACTTCCATATCATTGTTAAAGATATCCATCGGATTATATCCACCGTTGTTCTCAAAATTAATAACTTCATCGGAAGAAAGACCAAATATAAATGCATTTTCCTCACCGGCTTCTTCTACGATTTCCACGTTGGCGCCATCCATGGTACCCAGCGTCAGGGCCCCGTTCAGCATAAATTTCATATTACCGGTTCCCGATGCTTCCTTGCTGGCAGTTGATATCTGCTCACTGACATCTGCTGCGGCAAATATTATCTCTGCATTGGACACGCGGTAATTCTCTATGAAGACCACTTTAATCTTTCCGTTAATGGATTTGTCATTATTGATCACATCAGCAACACTGTTGATCAGTTTAATGGTGAGCTTGGCTCTCCGGTATCCGGCAGCCGCTTTCGCTCCAAAAATAAATGTTCTCGGATAGAAATCCATCTCCGGATGTTCCTTCAGTTCATTGTATAAATACATAACATGAAGAATATTTAAAAGCTGACGTTTATATTCATGCAGCCGCTTTACCTGCACGTCAAATATAGAGCGCGGATTCACGTCAATACCGTTGTGTTCCTTAATATATTTTGCCAGACGCACCTTATTCTGATATTTGATATTCATAAACTCTTTCTGGCATTTGGTATCATCCGCATATATTTCAAGATTTTTGATATGGGAAAGGTTTGTTGTCCATTCATCACCGATTTTATCGGATACCCACTGTGCCAGCAATGGATTGCCGTGAAGAAGGAATCTTCTCTGGGTGATGCCATTGGTTTTATTGTTGAATTTCTGCGGCATCATCTCATAAAAATCATGTAATTCCTGATTCTTTAATATCTCGGTATGAAGTCTTGCCACACCGTTTACGGAAAATCCTGCACAGATGGCAAGATTAGCCATTTTTACCTGACCGTCGTATATGATTGCCATTTTTCTGATTTTTTCCTGATTTCCCGGATATTTATTCTGAATAGAAAGTACAAATCTCTTATTAATCTCTTCTACTATCTGATAACATCTCGGAAGAAGTCTGGAGAATAATTCAATCGGCCATTTTTCCAGCGCTTCACTCATGATCGTATGATTCGTATATGCACAGGACCTGGTGGTTACCTCCCATGCCTCATCCCAGTTCAAACGGTATTCATCCATCAGAATCCGCATCAGTTCTGCAACAGCAACCGTAGGATGGGTGTCATTTAACTGGAATACAACTTTTTCGTGTAATTTTCTAATATCATCATGGTTATCCATATATTTTTTAATAGCCGTCTGAATACTGGCAGATACAAAGAAATACTGCTGTTTCAGTCTCAGTTCCTTGCCGGCATAATGCTCATCGCACGGGTATAATACTTCTACAATATTTTTGGCAAGATTCTCCTGTTCCGTTGCTTTCTGATAATCCCCTCTGTTAAAGGAATCCAGCATAAAATGCTGCATCGGCTCCGCATCCCAGATCCGCAGGGTATTTACGATTCCGTTTCCGTATCCTACCACCGGCAGGTCAAAGGGAACGGCTCTGACGGAACGATAGTCTTCCTGTTTAAATATTTCTCTTCCTTCCGCATCCCGCTCTACCTTAATGTATCCGCCAAATTTAACCTCGCAGGCATACTCTTCTCTTCTTACTTCAAACGGATTTCCGTTCTTCAGCCAGTTATCCGGTATTTCTACCTGATAGCCGTCTTCTATCTTCTGTTCGAACATACCATATCTGTAACGGATTCCACAGCCATATGCCGGGTATCCCAGCGTTGCAAGGGAATCCAGAAAGCAGGCAGCCAGACGGCCCAGACCGCCGTTTCCCAATGCGGCATCCGGCTCCTGATCCTCAATGGCATTTAAATCCAGTCCCAGCTCCTCAATGGCTTCCTTTATTTCATTTCTTGCGGATAAATTAATGATGATATTGCCAAGGGCCCTTCCCATTAAAAATTCCATGGATAAATAATAGACCGTCTTGGCATCCTGCTTTTCATATTCTTTATGGGTTTCAATCCACTGGTCAATGATGAAATCCTTTAATGCATATGCCACGCCCTGATACTTCTCATACTGGGAAGCCTCATCCAGCGTCTTACGTGAAAGTATCTTCACATAATCATTTACTTCTTTTTTAAATTCTGCTTTCGAAAACGTATCCATTCCAAACCTCCAAATCTGCCTTTTATAACAAGATACACAGCCTTATACTGGCCGGTGTATCCGTTTTGCAATAAAATCTATATTTAATATCTGCGGATTAATTCTTTTTTACGCCCATGACCACCTCTTCACCGTTTACGTTCCAGGATTTCTCATATCCCTCCGTGATTCCGGTAACGATTTCGGTGGCAAGAACTGCCGACTTAATTTCTGCTCCATTTTTATCCAGTATTTCAATTATCTTAGTATTATCCTTTGCATATAACGTAATCTTATCCATAACCTCAAATCCGGCTTCTTTCCGCATGGTCTGGACTTTACTGATGATTTCCTTTACAAAACCTTCTTCTAACAGTTCCGGTGTTAAATTTGTGTCCAACACAACCGTAATCTTATTATCACTCTCGGATACATAGCCTTCCTTCTGTGCAATATCGATTAACAGGTCATCCTTTTCCAATACGACTTCACCGCTTGGAAGTACCAGCTTCAGTGCTCCCGTTTCGTTTACTTCATCCATGGCAGCATTACCGTCCACATCAGATAATGCGGCTCTGATTTCTCCCAGCTGTTTGCCGAACTTTGGTCCCACCGTCTTAAGCTGCGGTTTAAAACTGTAAGAAGAGAAATCCCGTACATCATCGGTGAAAGTTACCTTCTTAACATTCAGTTCGTCTGCAATGATATCCACATAAAAATCGGATAAGTCGAAATCCGCTTTGATATACATCTGACCAATCGGCTGACGGTTCTTAATATTCGATGCATTTCTGCAGGCACGACCCATAACCACCACTTCCAGCAAATCTTCCATATCTTCTTCCAGTTTCCTGTCTATCATGGTTTCTTCCACTGCCGGGAAGTCGCAGAGATGAATGCTTTCCGGCGCTTCTTTGTCCACACTGCGGACAAGATTCTGATAAATATCCTCGGTCATAAACGGAATCATCGGCGCCGCCGCCTTGCTGATGGTTACAAGCGCCGTATATAATGTCATATATGCATTAATCTTATCCTGTTCCATCCCTTTTGCCCAGAACCGTTCCCTGGAGCGTCTGACATACCAGTTGCTCATTTCGTCCACAAAATCCTGCAGTGCCCTTGCAGATTCCGGAATCCGGTATGCAGCCAGATTGTCATCCACGGCTTTTACCACCGTATTTAATCTGGATAACAGCCATTTATCCATTACCGCTAATTTATCATATTCCAAAGTATAATTCATCGGATTAAACTCATCGATATTGGCGTATAACACATAAAATGCATAGGTATTCCACAGGGTTCCCATAAATTTACGCTGTCCTTCGGTTACCGCCTTGTCATGAAAACGGTTTGGAAGCCATGGAGCGCTGTTAGTATAGAAATACCAGCGGATGGCATCCGCTCCGTGAGTCTCCAGCGCTTCAAACGGGTCTACGGCATTTCCCTTGGATTTGGACATTTTCTGTCCGTTTTCATCCTGTACATGTCCCAGTACGATTACATTTTCATACGGCGCCTTGTTAAACAGCAACGTGGATTCCGCCATCAGGGAATAGAACCAGCCTCTCGTCTGGTCTACCGCTTCCGAAATAAACTGTGCCGGGAACTGTTTTTCAAACAACTCTTTATTTTCAAACGGATAATGATGCTGTGCAAACGGCATGGCTCCGGAATCAAACCAACAGTCAATGACTTCCGGTACCCTGTGCATTTCCTTTCCGCATTTCGGACAAGGAATCGTAATCTTATCAATATACGGTCTGTGAAGTTCTACATTCTTTGCTTCCGGATTGCCGCTCAGCTGTTCCAATTCTTCCCGGCTTCCGACTGCATGCTGATGTCCGCACTCACACTCCCAGATATTCAATGGTGTTCCCCAGTAACGGTTTCGGGATACGCCCCAGTCCTGAATATTTTCCAGCCAGTCGCCAAAACGGCCTTTACCGATAGATTCCGGTATCCAGTTAACCGTATTATTATTTCGTACCAGATCGTCTTTTACCGCAGTCATTTTAATAAACCAGGATTCTCTTGCATAGTAGATCAAAGGTGTATCACATCTCCAGCAGTGCGGATAACTGTGCTCAAATTTCGGTGCATCAAATAATAAGCCTTTATCCTCTAAATCCTTTAATATCATCGGGTCGGCCTTTTTACAGAAGACACCGGCATATGGGGTTTCTTCCGTCATTTCACCTTTGCTGTTTACAAGCTGTACAAACGGCAGCTCATAATTTCTTCCTACCTTGGCATCGTCTTCACCGAATGCAGGCGCAATATGAACCACTCCGGTACCGTCCGTAAGCGTTACATAGGTATCGCATACCACATAATGAGCTTTCTTATGCTGTTTTGCAATGATTTCCGCTGCACAGTCCATTAACGGCTCATATTCTTTTCCTTCCAGTTCTTTACCAGTAAAGGTTTCTGCCACCTGATACGGCGCCGTCGGCTTATCTCCGCCTAAAATGGTTTCGCAGAGCGCCTCTGCCAGATAATAAGTATATCCGTCTGCAGTGGTAACTTTTACATAAGTTTCATCCGGATTAACACAGAGCGCCACGTTGGACGGCAATGTCCACGGTGTAGTGGTCCATGCCAGAATATAGGCATCTTCGCCTTTTACTTTAAATCGTGCAACTGCCGAACGTTCCTTTATATCTTTATATCCCTGGGCAACCTCATGGCTGGACAGCGGAGTTCCGCAACGCGGGCAGTAAGGCACGATCTTAAAGCCTTTATATAACAGTTTTTTATCCCATATCTGTTTTAATGCCCACCATTCTGATTCAATAAAGTCATCATGGTAAGTTACATAAGGATTGTCCATATCCGCCCAAAAGCCAACCGTACCGGAAAAATCCTCCCACATTCCTTTATATTTCCATACGCTTTCCTTACATTTACTGATAAACGGGTCAAGACCATATTCTTCGATCTGCTCTTTTCCGTCCAGTCCCAGAAGCTTCTCCACTTCCAGTTCGACAGGAAGTCCGTGGGTATCCCAGCCTGCTTTTCTTGGTACCATATAACCCTTCATTGTTTTATATCTTGGAATCATATCTTTAATGACACGGGTCAGCACATGACCGATATGAGGCTTTCCATTGGCTGTGGGCGGTCCGTCATAGAAGGTATAGGTTTCTCCTTCTTTTCTGTTTTCCATGCTCTTTCTGAAAATATCATTATCTTTCCAGAACTGTTCCGTTTTCTTTTCTCTCTCAACAAAATTGAGATTTGTAGAAACTTTTTCGTACATGATAACTCTCCTTTTCTGATAATATAAAAATGAGAGCTTCTTCCTGTAATAGGACGAAAGCTCTCTTATCGTTGACCACCTGTTACAGACATACGCAGGACTTTAAGCTTACGGTTCCAAAGTCATTCGTTCCGTAATATTAAAACCTGATATATGCGTTCCCGGTAACGTGGGAAATACGTCAGTTCCTACTGTATATTTCTTAGATGAAATATGGTTCAGACTGCAGCTCCGAAGTGATATATCATAAACGTTACTCATATCCGCTTCCACCTGATACGGACTCTCTGGGACTTTCCGGTTTATGACGGTCTTCATCTTTGCTTTTAATTATATTTGTGGCTATTATACTAATATTTTTATGGGTTGTCAATTGGAGAAAATTTAGTTTCGTCTTCTCAGAATCCTTTTAACTTTGTAATATAATTAATTTATCTTTCTCCATTCACACAGTCCCACAGATACTCCCGTAATACGGCATTGGTAATGGTGCCCGAATACGCCGTACGCCCCATTGTCGAACATACATATTCCTTTTCCCGGTCTGCCAGTATCTTAAATTTAGGCTTTATAATAACATATTCCGGAAAATTTCCGAAACCTTCTGTTCCCAATAAATCTACCTGAATCTCCTGTGTTGATGATGCCGGAACCAAAACCGGAGCCGCTTCATAATTAATATCTTCCCCTAAATATAATTCCTGAACAATAATATCATTTTTTGTTTTATTATCAACCGTATACTGAAATTCAGCTAATTTTACAGAATATACGGCAGGAATTTCAATGACTGCCTGCTCTTTTATTTCAGATGGCTGTAATAGTTCAATTACTATATTTCCAAAATCACGTACCGTTTCCGTACCATCTTTCTTCTGCAAGATCATTTTCGTAAAATTCAGTGTATTTCCTGAAACAAAAGTTCCGTTTAACGAAAACCTGACAATTGATTGAGAAATTATCTCATTTTCGTCAAACAATGTTTTTTTTATATCACTTGTTAAATCCGACTGATATCTGATACCGGTATCTGTTTCAAAATAAACATTCTGATATTTCTCCATCGGATTTTTACCGTCCCGGTGCAGCGAACAAAGAAGAATATCAATTGCAATATCTTCCCCTGTTTCATATGCCATATAACCCTTGGAATTATATACATAAATATCATCCGGTGGCCATTTTTCCTTACTTTCCATCATTAAAACAATGCCTCCGCTGATTAACGATATACATACTATTGTACATATTACCGCCAATAAAAGTTTTGCGTTTTTATTCATTTGCATCTCCTGTCTGCCATTTTTTAAGTAATTCCTTATAGTATTTATAATCAATCTTCCCGTTCTCTTTCCTCACTATCTCACAAACAGGTATGATATGAAATACTATTTTAGCAAATCCGGTCTGTCCGCTTAAATATCCCGGAATCTCATCTTTTTCCTTAACATCAGAAAAAATAATAATTTTATTACCATATACTAAACTGATAAAAGTATATCCCGGAAATCCTCTTCCTAATAATCCTTCCAGTTCGTCCAGACTGATCCGGTTTCCGTATATTTTTGCCATTCTGTCCATTCTTCCGCAAATATAGAGATACCCTTCCCCGTCTTTATATCCCATATCTCCGGTATACAATATCCCCTTATTTTCATCTCCCTTTGATAAATCCCCATGATTCATTGCATATCCCAAAGATATATTTTTACCTTTTACTACCACTTCTCCGCCCTCGGAAATAATTACATCTTCCCTTCCGACGGGCCTGCCTACACTGCCCAATGGCTGTTTCAATGTAGATTTCATACATGTAACTCTGGCAGTTGCTTCCGTCTGACCGTACATTACATAAAAATCAATACCGTTCCGCTCCGCATATGCACAGATTTTCTTCTGAAGCTCCACTCCCAGCCGTCCGCCTGCCTGGGTCATGGTTTTTAATGAATCCGGCAGTTTTTTGTAAAGCTTCAGTTTTTCCATTATCTCATAGGTATAGGGGACTCCGGCAAAAGAGGTTCCGTTATTTTCATTAAAAAATACCCAGAAATCATTGGATATTATTTTTTCCTCCGTCAGCAGAATAACCCCTCCGGCATACAAATGGGTGTTGATCACTGATAAACCATAGGTATAATGCATGGGCAGCGTGGTAACTGCCCGGTCATTTTCACAAATTTTCAGTGATTCTATAATATCCAGTGTATTGGTTCTTATGTTATCCTTGCTGAGCCGGACCAGTTTGCTGCTTCCTGTTGAACCGGAGGTTGATAGCAATAACGCCAAATCTTTATATATAGATATTTCAGTATTTTCATCTGACTGCAGAATCCCCGGCTGAAACAGACTGTAGCTGCCATACTGATATACCCGGTTCGGCTCACCCGACCGAATGTATTCCGCCGCTTTTTGTTCATATTTCTGCGGAATCCACAAATATCCCGGCTTATAGTTATCTATGATTTCCGCTAATCTTTCACCATTGATACCGGCACTTACCATAATCGGAACAATTCCGTTTTTCAGACATCCGGTATATGCCGTTAATGTTTCTATATTATTGCCGCACAATATAAGAATCAGGCTGCCTCGCTTGATTCCGTGTACAAAGGCAGCCTCCAGTTTTTCCAGTTCATCATAAGTTATCTTTAAGCCCTTATCTGTGATAACGGCGTATTTCTCCTTTTTATTCATACCTTTTTTTCCCCTGTTTTCAAATCTTCTGATTGTTTTTTATGCTTACCAGCAGTTTTTCAAAACTATCCGCAAACATTTCATCATTGGTATCGCACAATAATGTTACCGGAATACCATATTTTTCTGCAATCTGCTCGGTTTTGCCGATTACCGGACAGGCATCCGCATCCACTAAAACCTTCAAGTTCTGCCGCCTTCTATGATTTACAGTACCAGATATACCGAATCAGGAGTAATCCTCTGCTCATCCATAAACATCATCCAGTCTGTGATATCCTCATAACTGATTTCCCGAAAATCACCGGCTCTTAAGTTGTTTACATAATATGGCTCCTGTGTCAGTTCCGCCGTAAACGTGTTCTCTCTTAACTCCAGCAGTTTAAACCATATATGCTCATGGAAACCTTCTTCCATATCATATTCTGGGTCAGGGTCCAGTCCGACTTTTATCAGCGCCTCTGCACCTCTGTTCTTTACACAGTCTTTCAGAACATAAAGTCTTTCTTCCGCCAGCGCTTTCATTCTTGCAGTCTCTTCGTTTGTATACATGATCAGCGGATTGTCTGCCAGTTCCCTGTCATAAATGGAAACCGGTGAATAAACCTCATTATTATAATCCGACTCGGAAGCATAGAGATACACGATTCCGGTCTTTCCGTTATGTCCTTCGCCTGTACGGTCCATTAAGCCGCCTAAATCCTTTTTATCAATATTTGACATCACACGTTTCCAATCCACCCAGGTAGCCACCAATTCTATGTCTTTGGATAATTGTGCTATGTATATAGGCTCGCTTTCATTTATAAAACCGTTTTTGTCCACAATCCTGCCTGCCAGCGCCATAATAATATTGTAATGACTGTTGCAGTTTTCCTGATTTGAATCCAGAATTTCCAGTTCCACACCACCGCATCGATTCAGGCCGTGGGTATGAAGCCATACTTTATCTTTCTTACCGGATACCGCCTGCACGGTATACAGATATAACGGTGACGGCGGAACCTTTGACTGTGCCGCCAGTTTTGCCCACTTGCCGGAATAAATCTTCTCACAGCTGAAATCTACAACCGCTATCAGATCCGGTATCATCGTATTTAACATTTTTAACTGCAAATGATAAGAAACAACATTCACACTTCCAAATGTCATGGTTATACATAATCCCCGCTTGTTATTCTGTAAAATCCTGATACTGTCCTCATCCAATAAATGGTTAATGGTAAATAGTTCAGGAATTTCAAAAGTCGTCACATGAAATTCCACACTATATTCTTCCTCTTTATACTTTACTACTACACATGGTTTTTCACCTGTAGATTTTGCCACAACCTCTATTTCATCATCGCTCTTAACCCTGTCAATCATTACATCAATGTCATCAATATCCAGCTGGTTCCTCGGCACGCCCAGCATATATGAATACTCCTTCGGTATGGTTCCGGATAAAGGCTCCCTGTCGCCTAATTTTTCAGGAAGCTTTGTTTTTTTCTCTCCAAATATTCCCATGACTGTATCTCCTCTGTTATGATTAAATTTTAAATATTACTTTGTTTATTATACACCGATAAATCTAATGATGTAAATATAAATCAACCTGAATAAGCTTTAAAATTTATATTCCGGTAAAAAAATCTTGACATTTGAAAAAATATTTTTAAAATATAGTTATAATGATGGGACATCCTATGAAAAGGAGAAACATATGATTAACTTTTTAAAAAATACGTATTATAAATTATTTACATATAAACAGGAATATGAAAACAATCGTAAGGATTTTTGTGAATATGCATACAAAAAAATAAATATTTTTAAACGTCTCTCTATTATCTGCCACCTTGTTTATCTGGCATTTACCGTTTATGCAGTTATTAAGATAATTGAATGTGCAAGAAATCACGTCGGTGCAGACTTATATTTTGTCGAATTAATTGTTTTCAGTCTGATGGGGATTACTGCTATTTTTGCAAAACGGGATAAGCTTTTGCTGGTACTTGTTCTTACCGCTTTTGCCTGTGCCTTTGGACAATATGAGCATTTCAATTATTTCTTACAATATATCACTTTGGCATTTTGTACCGGATTTGCTTTTTACGGCTGCCGATTGTACTGTTCTTTAAAATATTATATACAACTTAATGTTAATCACAGACAGACTGTGGAATAATGTCATAGCTTAAGAAATAACATTTTAATTATAAAAATAAAACAAAATATGTATATTTCAATATCAGCCGGTGCTGAAAACCAAACAAACGTAAATATCAGTCCCCAGATACTGTTTCGAAACGCCGCTTTTCGTATTATGGAATACTGCTGTTCCAGACACCTTATATTCACTCTTAATCCATGTGCCTCTTCACCGATAATCCTTAAATCCCTGTCATCATATTCTTTTTCGTAGATATATTGAAAAGACTTCTGAAGCGGCATTTCAATCTTCTGAATTATTTTCCATGGTCTTGAACCGACAATCAGCAAAATGGCTGCAACAATTTCAGCCACATAATATAGATTTTCTTTTGTTGTAATAAAGACATGACAAGCCGGAGAAAATACACCGTTGCCGAATTTATCATTTGCGCCATACACATTATAATCTGAAAGAAAAATATATTTTCCCTCCAAAATAGCATTCAAATCAAAGGAACTCTCATTTAATGCCTTCTTCAGATTCTTTCTGTTTCCAAATCCTTCTGATGTCATGGAAATTCCCCATAGTAAGAGAACACAGCCGATAATAAACAGGGCAGGAATACAAATCAGATATTTGTACTTTATTCTCTCTTCCATAATTGTTGTTACCCAATATCTTATTTCGTCTTTCTGGCAATCTTATGGTTATCCAATATCTCCTTTTTCATCTTATAAAGCTTGTCCGTCAAATCCACGTAAACCTGATGCGGGTTTACCAATCGTCTGGTTTCGTCCCACAGCGTTTCCTGCTCTTTCTTACAATATTGCTGTATGCTCATGACTTCCGGTGATTCATAGGTACATACGCCACGATTAAATACCTGTACCGGCAATTCCCTGACCGTATATGCACCCGCTTCCAGCAACGTCTTCTTCCATGTTTCAATCGGATCAAATATTAACAGGTCTTCTTCCTCATTGATTTCTTCATCCGCCAATGCTATTAAATCCGCTATGATCTTACGGGTTTCCTTATCATAAATACGAAATACCGTTTTATTGCCCGGATTGGTAATTTTAATTGTATTCTCGGATAATTTGATTTTCGGAATAAACTCTCCGGTTTCATCGTTCATGATTGCTGCTAATTTATATACACCGCCAAAGGCAGGACAGTCTCTGGAAGTAATCAGATTCGTTCCCACACCCCAGGAGGTAATCTTGGCGCCCTGTGTCTTTAAACTGTCAATCAGATACTCATCCAGATCACTGGAAGCCGAAATAACCGCATCCGTAAATCCTGCCTCATCCAGCATTCTTCTTGCCTTCTTAGACAGATATGCCAAATCCCCGCTGTCCAGACGGATTCCGTAATTTTTAAGTTCAATACCCTTATCCCGCATTTCCGTAAATACTTTTATGGCATTCGGAACTCCGGAACGAAGGGTATCATAAGTATCCACCAAAAGAATACATGCATTCGGATACAAATCCGCATATTTCTTAAATGCCGTATATTCATCGGAAAAACTCATAATCCAACTGTGTGCATGGGTTCCTTTTACCGGAACATCGAACATTTCACCGGTAAGCACATTGGATGTTCCGACACAGCCTCCGATGACTGCTGCCCTTGCACCATAAATTCCCGCATCCGGCCCCTGGGCGCGTCTCAATCCAAATTCCATGATACCGTCACCTTTTGCCGCATAGACTACCCTTGCAGCTTTTGTGGCAATCAGACTTTGATGGTTAATAATATTCAGAATCGCAGTCTCAACCAATTGTGCCTCCATAATCGGAGCAATAACTTTAACCAACGGTTCCATGGGAAATACCACTGTTCCCTCCGGTACCGCATAAATATCACCGGTAAAATGAAATGAACTCAGGTAATCCAGGAAATCTTCATCAAATATATTCAATCCTCTCAGATATACTATATCGTCATAGGAAAAATTCAGATTCTTAATATACTCAATCACCTGCTCCAATCCGCAGGCAATAGCATAACCTCCATCATTGGGATTCTTCCGGTAAAATGCGTCAAATACCACTACTTCATTAATATTATTTTTAAAATACCCCTGCATCATTGTCAGTTCATATAAATCCGTTAATAATGTTAAACATCTTCCCATTTCTTCCACCAAACCTTTTCGCCTATAATCGTCTTTCCATATATGATTTCATAAATCGAACATCAGAATAAGACAAGTATATCCCATTCCCTCAAATTTTACAATCCGAATTCAAATTTATATTTTATTGAAATCCTCCTAAGTTCACAATTATAAAACAAACCGCACAAAATCCAAATTTTATGAAGGTTTCACGGTTTTGGCCCAATCCAGAAATTTCCTTACTTTTTCTTTATTTGTCTTTAAATAGGAAATATGGTAAATAACGTTTAATTCCGCATCATTCATTGGAATCAGCGTCCTATGTGTACCGTCATTTCTCAAATCCATCGACAATGTGGATATGGTTGCAAGAAAATTGGTGGTGCGGATTAAATGCTGTGTAATATTATAATCATTCTTAACTAATGTAATGGGCAGATTATTTTCCGAAATAACCTTTTCAATCTGTGCAAGAAAATGTCCCCCAATCTGGGGATACAGCAACGGCTGTGCCGGAATGTCCTTTAACGAAATGCTCTGAAACTCCCGCAGCTTACTGTCGGAAGGAACGGAAAGATAAACCCTGTCTGCCAGAAACGGCAGACTTTGAATCCCCTTTCCTTCTATCTTTTCAGGTGTAACGGTAATGTCAAATGCTCTTTCCCACAGAAGTTCCGTATACCTCCCGTCCTCATATAGTTCGTCTTTTATATTGATTTCGGGATTTGATACCGAAAACCTCGGAACACAGAACCAACGGACACCGGGGTCACAAAAAGCAATGGAAAGGGATAAATTCCGCCTGGCGGCACTGAGCAGGTCATTTTTCATCTGTTCAACACTTGCTAAAATATTCTCTGCATGAATTAATGCAATTTTTCCTGTCTGATTCAGATAAATCCGGTTTGCGCTTCTGTCAAATAATTCCACTCCTAATTCGTCTTCAAATTTCTTCAGCATGGTACTCATGGCCGGCTGTGAAACATGAAAATGTTCCGCCGCTTTTGTTAATGACTGGGTTTCTGCAATAATCCTGAAATATTCAAGTTGTATTATATCCATAAACATCCTCCCTGAAGTCAATAGCATATACATTTAGTTATGCACCATAAAAACAATATAGTGTACATTGTATATAAGTCTCTGTATAATGAAAGCAACAAAGAAATAAAGCAAATTCATTTTCATTATAGCATAATCAATTATTTGGTGTGAATGTGGTTTGCCGTATATTTAAAAAAAATTTTTAAATCAAGGAGGAATCGAAATGGAATTTGTAACATTAAATAACGGAGTAAAAATGCCGATGGAGGGTTTTGGTGTTTTTCAGGTACCGGAAGCCGCAGTCTGTGAGCAGGCAGTCTGTGATGCCCTGTCCGCCGGTTACCGTCTGATTGATACAGCCGCTGCATACTTTAATGAAGAAGCGGTGGGTGCGGCAATCAGAAAAAGTGGTATTCCCCGTGAAGAATTGTTTATCACAACAAAACTCTGGATTCAGGATGCCGGCTATGAAAATGCCGGAAAAGCTTTTCAAACCTCTTTAAATAAACTGGGGCTTGATTACATTGACCTTTATCTAATCCATCAGCCAATGAGCGATTATTACGGTTCCTGGCGTGCCATGGAAGAATTATACAAAGAAGGAAAAATCCGGGCAATCGGTGTATGTAACTTTTATCCTGACAGACTTGCCGATTTGTGTGTCAACGCAGATGTAATACCTGCCGTTAATCAGGTGGAACTTCACCCGTTTTTTGCACAGACCGGCGCACTGGCTTCCATGAAAGAGTCTGGCGTTCAGCCCGAAGCCTGGGGTCCGCTGGCAGAAGGCAGGCATGAAATCTTTACACACCCGGTTTTGACGAAAATCGGCGCAAAATACGGTAAGACTGCTGCCCAGACCGCACTGCGCTGGAACACCCAGAGAGGTGTTGTGATCATTCCAAAATCCACCCACCGGGAACGTATGGAAGAAAACCTGAATATCTGGGATTTTACGCTAAGTGACGAGGATATGGCGGCTATCGCTTCTTTAGACCTGGGTCACAGTGAAATCATTGACCACAGTACCGCTGAAACGGCCAAATGGCTGAACGGCTGGAAGATACATGAATAAATATAAAAATATATGGAGGTTAAATCTATGGCAGTAAAACAGACGGCAGGCAGAGAGGCCTTAAATGACTTTGCACCTAAATTTGCAGAATTAAATGATGATATATTATTTGGAGAGGTTTGGTCAAGAGAAGATAAACTATCCCTAAAGCTTCGTTCCATTGTAACCATATCCGCACTGGTCAGCAAGGGTATGGTAGATAATTCTTTTCAATATCATCTGGCGTCCGCAAAGAATAATGGTGTAACCCGTACCGAAATGGCAGAAATTCTGACTCATCTGGCCTTTTATGCAGGCTGGCCGAACGCATGGGCGGCTTTCCGTATGGCAAAAGATGTTTATGCAGATGACTGCGGTCCGGAGGAACATGGCGGATTCTTCGGACTTGGCGAACCAAATACTGCATATGCACAATATTTTATCGGCAGCAGTTTTCTGAATCCCCTTACCAATCCAAAAGAAACCGTATTTATTGCAAACGTAACTTTTGAACCGGGCTGCCGGAACAACTGGCATATTCATCATGCAGAGAAAGGCGGCGGCCAGCTTCTGATATGCGTAGACGGAGAAGGCTGGTATCAGGAGGAAGGTAAGGATGCAGTCAGCCTGAAACCGGGGGATGTGATAACCATTCCTGCTGGTGTAAAGCACTGGCATGGCGCTAAGGCAGACGGCTGGTTCAGCCATCTCGCAGTGGAATGTCCGGGAGAAAATACCTCTACAGAATGGCTGGAGCCTGTGACAGAGGATGAGTATGGAAAATTAGCTTTGGTTTAAAATTGCGGATATAATTCCCATCTGAGAATTTCACCCAAATAGGTTGTTTTCTAGCTATAATTGATATATACTATTTATAAAAAATGAGGTGAATACAAAATGACAGTAGATACAAATACAATGATTTCCATTACGGAAGCAAACCAGAATTTTTCCAAAGTTACAAAATTAGTCGACGAACATGGAACAGCTGTAATTTTAAAAAACAATACTCCTAAATATCTTGTAATTGATTTTAGCGGTGCCGAACAATTATTGCAGGGCAAAACCGAAAGAACAGCAGATACAGAAGATGTACTTGCCATATCAGAACAGTTAATCCAAAAAAACATGGAAGCATATGAGGTCCTTGCTAAATGATAATACTAAATAAAGAACAAGTCCTAATGCTTCAAAGACAATTGAT
This sequence comes from uncultured Lachnospiraceae bacterium, assembly GCA_910583605.1. GTDB lineage: Bacteria > Bacillota > Clostridia > Lachnospirales > Lachnospiraceae > Bovifimicola. The sequence goes on along the minus strand of CAJTXN010000006.1, from coordinate 89,387 downwards.
AGAATCTACTGGAGGAAGCATGGGAATTCGCGACGAAGAACTGTTAGATTCCGCACTTTCCAATCCATTTCAGTCCTTTGACGGAAAAGACTTATATCCAACTATTCCAGCAAAAGCAGCACAATTATGTTTTGGCTTAGTAAAAAATCATGCTATGGTAGATGGGAATAAATGATTAGGTACACATATAATGCTTGTCTTTTTGGCACTGAATGGTTTTGAATTAAATTACAGCCAACAGGAATTAATCAACTTAATTCTTGACCTTGCAACTGGAAAAACTGGCGCAGTTGATATCCTGCAATGGATTATAGGGCATCAGTAATAAATGCTTCAATGAAAATCAACCAATATCCTAGAACAAATCCCCCTGTCCATTCATATACTTATATTAACCAAATAAATATTTTCTTTGTACACATTGTCCATGACATTTGTATAAATATGAGGTAAACCATGAGTAATTGTCCGCATTACATAACCGACCGCTATCACCCTCTGCCGCCTTCCTATATTCCCGGCGACCTGATTCGTTCCTCTGTGCCGTTTATTGCTCCGATATCGGATATGAAACGCTGTGTTTCAAAGGTAATGTATGAGCCTCTGCAACAGCTCTTTCGTGCCTGTCTCAAGGACGGCCTTTTTCTTATGGGGGTATCGGCATTCAGAAGTTATGAGCGACAGAAAGAAATATATGATGACAGTATGATAAGACGCGGGAAAACGCATACTAATTCCCATATAGCGTTTCCCGGAACCAGCGAACACCAGACCGGACTGGCAATCGATGTTTCCTGTGCTGCTCTGGATTATGAATTATGTGAAGAATTTGAATATACACCGGAAGGCATATGGCTTAAGAAAAATGTCGGAAAATTTGGATTTGTATTCAGTTTTACCAAAGAGAATTCCCAATATACCGGATATGTTGATGAACCATGGCACATTCGCTATGTCTGTAAAGATGCAAAATATTTTTCAGATGAGTTTTTACAATAATGGCAGAATATGTTATAATATGAAACATACATTACATAAAAACGGAAGGAACAAACAAAATGATAAGACTGATAATACTTATTTTATTCCTGATTTTCTTTTTCCTATTGAGTATTCCCGTATATCTGATTGAATGGATCATCGGAAAGATTAATATGAACGTCCGGCACAAATCCTCAAGATGCATTGTGGCAGGTGCCTTTCGGATATGTTTATTCATTTCAGGCGTCAAAATTGAAGCAAAAGGATTAGAAAATATTCCTCCTGACAAAGCCTGTCTTTTTGTAGGCAACCATAACGGTTTCTTTGATATACTGGTTTCTTACGTACAGATTCATAAAGTAATGGGATTTGTTGCAAAGAAAGAAATGATCAAAGTACCGTTTCTGAGGATCTGGATGTATTTTATAAACTGTCTCTTCTTAGATAGAAATGATATAAAAGCAGGCTTAAAGACCATTTTAAAAGGTGTGGAACAGATTAAAGACGGAATCTCCATATTTGTTTTTCCTGAAGGCACCCGTTCCAAAGACGGAAAAATGCTGCCTTTCAAAGAGGGAAGTTTAAAAATGGGCGAAAAATCCAACTGTCCGATTATTCCGGTAGCCTTTCAGGGTACTTCTGCTATTTTCGAAGACCAGTTTCCAAAATTACGAAAAGGGAAAGTAATCATACAATTCGGGGAACCAATCATTGCCTCCGAACTGGAAAAAGAAGATAAAAAATTTCTCGGAGCCTATGTACAGGGGAAAATACAGAATATGCTTGATAAACAGATATAACGGTTCAGGCAATCCAAATTTCTTTCAAATATAAACAAATCAGGCGATTGAGAACCGCATATTATAAAGTAAAAACCGACAGGATGTTTAGTATATAGAACACCCTGCCGGTTTTTTTAACAATTGCCGCAATTTATCTGCCTATGGCTTTATTATATGTATCCAGAATCCGCTCAAAATATTCGGCGGCTGACATATTATCCTCATCCCCGCTGGTAAACCTTCCGTCCAGACTGAAATAAAACCGCTCTTCATCTGCATTGGCAAAATCATAATCCGGACGGCACACCGCCTCATAATTTGCCTTCGCAATTTCATAGTATGTATTAAAAGTATCCTCTTTCAGCCATTTGCTGCCTGCCAGTTTTTCCAGCTCTGCTTTATACTGCTCATACAGAAATTCTCCCTCAAAGATAGAATTGCATATCAGCGGATTCGACTGGTTCGAACGGTTTCCTTCCGCTCTCTCTGAAAACGGCGATACAGCCGTCATGCCGGAACCTTCCGGATTCCAGTGGTAAGTAATACCCAGACAGCGGTCATAATCATACGGAATAAAAATTGCCTTTCCCGAACTCTTCAGAAAATAAACATAATGATTATTATAATTATTTCTCATATCATCGGGATTTCCCGTAAAATAACTTATTGCAAAAAACTTTGCCAGCCGTTCCGTATCCACTACACTCTCAAAATTCTCTTTTGATACATCCGTACTGTTCAGAACCTCTAACAGGTGCTTCAGAGTTTCATGCTCCGAATGAGACTTATTCGTCTTCAGATCATGATTAAAAATTTCTCGGGCATCTTCATCCTCAATTCCATATGTCACACGATTGGTATAATTGGCAGGTGAAAATGTCCAGCCGCATTTATACAAATCGCCGTCCCAGTCCTCCTCAGGCAGATTCTTCTTTATAAAAATATTATCAATGGGTTCATATATACTGTAAACACCATAATTTTTGTCCTGCACGATAATCTGGCTGAGCCCTGTATGTGCTGCCGGTATACCGTTCTCCCGGAACATGGTAAAAGCATAATATTCCCTTACATATGTATTGTCATAATTACCGTTCCATTTCAGTTCCAGGGACTTCAATGTAGCAAACCGTCTATCCTTTCTTGCCTGACGTTCTTCCTCACTGGCCCATATTTTTGCTTCCTCACCATAATAGGCTTCATCATCAAAAGTCTCATTAAAACTGAGTCTGTAGTGTGTCAGATTTAAATTGCCGCTTCTTCTGTCCCAGACCGATTCTCTGGTGGTATTGCCTTTAATCCGGATTCCCACCTCTTCTATCTCATAAGATTCATCACCAATCGTAATCGTAACCTTATCTGCAATTCTGTAAATAGGTGATTTATTCCCCATGCTGTCATACTTATCAAAATCCTTCTGAATCTTCTCTAATTCCTTGTCTGAAATATCAATCCTGACCGTGACTTTATTTTCCAGATTAAACAATTCATTAAAGATTTTTTCATCCTCTGATATATTGGATTCCCCGTCGGTTTCTGTATTTTTCCCTTTACTCCCGCTGCATGCCGATAATGATACGGCAACCAATATCACTGATAGTAATAATGCCAGTTTTTTTCCCATAAGCGCATCTCCATTCATATAAATTTTAAAACAAACCTTCCTTGCTATATTTTAACAAATAGGCTACAATATAGCAATAACAATAAAAAGGAGGAACGATTTATGGGCAGCACCAATTCAGACAAAAACGATAAAGACAGACAGCTTCAATTTCATGAAGCCCTGGCGTTTCTTGTGGAAACCTCAAATATTAACAACGGTATTGTAAGCCTTGATGAAATACACCGGACATTTAGCGGCATTATTGAAGATGAATCCATGTATCAATATATTTATGATTATTTACTGGAAAATAAAATAACAATACAGGATTATATTCCCCATAACACAAAATTTAAAGGGAATATTCAGGAAGATGAGCAACCGGCTGATAAAACTTCTGAAGCGGCGCCTTTAGAAAATGAAGAAGAGCAGAAATTTGTAAATATGTATCTGGCAGAAGCAGACTCCGTTACCCGGCTGAAGGAATCCGAGGAATTAGAATTATTAAAGTTACTTTATGATTCCGTATCGGAAAATAATGCAAGCCATACGGTCAATAAGCTTATCGAAGGTAATCTCCATCTTGTACTTTCCGTACTGGAAGATTTTAAAAACAAAGGGGTGACCACCGGCGACCTGATACAGGAAGGCAACCTCGGACTGATAGAAGGCGTATCAACCTATTTTTCCAATTCTTCCGGTACTATTGATTTATTGGAATTTCATGACTATCTGCTGCAATGTATCTCCTGTGCCATGAGCGATGCCATTCATGAACAGAATATTTCCAGCCGTCTGGGAAATCATCTGGCAGACAATGCAAACCGGATGGACAAGGCTTCCGTGGAATTAAGCCGGGACCTGGGACGCACCCCCACACTTCCGGAACTTGCAAAATATCTGTCCATTTCGGAAGAAGAAGCAGAACGTATCATGAAGATGTCTTTGGATGCATTAAATGCCGATATTGCAGATTCCAGTGAATCTTAAACATAAAAGACCGGAACAGTAAATATTTCTTACCATTCCGGTCTTTTTATATTTAAAACAAATTATACAAACTTCTTTACCGCTTCATAAATACCATCTGCATCCAGTCCGTATTTCTTAACCAGTTCCACTGCCGGGCCGGATTCTCCGTATCTGTCATAAACTCCCAGTTTCTTAACCGGAGTCGGATAATTCTCACTTAAAACATCACAAACTGCGCTTCCCAGACCGCCGATGACCGAATGCTCCTCTACCGTTACGATTTTCCCGGTTTCCTTTGCCGCAGCGATTACCAGTTCTTCATCCAAAGGCTTAATCGTATGCATATTGATTATCTTAGCCTCAATTCCGTCTGCCGCTAACCGGACTGCCGCCTCTAGTGCACCGGATACCGTAAGTCCGGTAGCAATAATCGTTACGTCTTTTCCTTCCCGCAGGGTAACTCCCTTTCCAATTCCAAATCTGTAATCAGCATTGTCATTGATAACCGGTACTGCCAGCCTGCCGAATCTTAAGTAACATGGACCGTCATATTCATAAGCCGCCCGTACCGCAGCCTTTGCCTCAATATAATCGGAAGGATTTAAGATTACCATTCCCGGAATGGTTCTCATCAGGGCAATATCTTCATTGCACTGATGGGTGGCTCCGTCTTCCCCCACCGATATTCCGGCATGGGTGGCTCCTATCTTTACATTCAGATGAGGATATCCGATGGAATTGCGAACCTGTTCAAAAGCCCGGCCTGCCGAAAACATTGCAAAGGAGCTGGCAAACGGTACTTTTCCGGTAGCGGCAAGCCCCGCAGCTACACCCATCATATTACATTCCGCAATTCCGCAGTCAATATGACGCTCAGGAAATTCCTTTTTAAATACACAGGTCTTTGTAGCTTCTGCAAGGTCTGCATCCAAAACCACAAGATTATCAAATTCTTTTCCTATTTCAACAAGGCCGTCTCCATAGCCTTCTCTTGTTGCTTTCTTTATTTCTTCTGACATAATCTAACCTCATTTCTACATTCTACTTAAGGCTTTCACCAATTTTTTCCAAATCTGCCATTGCAATTTTAAATTCTTCATCGTTCGGAGCGCTGCCATGCCATTTCACATTATTTTCCATGAAAGACACACCCTTGCCCTTTATACTTTTCGCTATGATTGCCGTTGGCTGTCCTTTGGTATTCCTTGCCTCTTCAAATGCCCTGGCCAGTTCGGTAAAATCATGCGCATCTACATTTATAACATGGAAGTTAAATGCTTTAAACTTTTCATCAATCGGATAAGGAGAACATACTTCATCCACAGGACCGTCTATCTGAAGATTATTGTTATCAACAATAACCACCAGGTTGTCCAGTTTGCGGAACCCTGCAAACATCGCTGCTTCCCAGACCTGTCCCTCCTGAATCTCACCGTCTCCCAGCAAAGTATACACTCGGTAAGATTCACCGGATAACCCGGCTGAAAGCGCCATTCCGACCGCTACCGAAATACCCTGTCCCAATGAACCGCTGGACATATCCACACCAGCTGTGCCCTTCATATCAGGATGTCCCTGGAGATAAGAACCGGTCTTTCTCAATTGCACAAGATCCTCTTTCGGAAAAAAGCCTCTCTGTGCAAGTGTGGAATAGAGAGCAGGCGCCACATGCCCTTTGGATAATACGAATCTATCCCTGTCTGCCTTCTTCGGTTCCTCAGGGTCTACATTCATCTCTTCAAAATATAAATAAGTCATGATATCTGCCGCCGATAACGAACCGCCCGGATGTCCTGACTTTGCACTGTGCACAGCCGTTATAATGCCTTTTCTTACTTCATTTGCAATTTGCTTAAGTTCTGATACTTCCATGATTACCTCCGTCTTAGTCTAATATTCCTTGCAAAGTCCTACTATAACATAGAAAAAAAGAAGTTTCAACAATTGTGTCAAAACTTCTTGTAAAATGTTATTTCCTGATATTTATTTTTACATCCCCAATGCCGCTGTCACAGCTGATTTCGTATTTCGGTTTTCCTGCCTCATAATTTTTTCTGCTCTTACCGTTAATCTCATTATCACCAATGCCATTATCAATTTCAATCTCATAATCGTCGATATCACCGTTCAATTCCAGTCTGATATCTCCGATTCCGCTTTCGGCTTCTATATCTCCCATTCTGCAGTCTTCCATCCGTATGTCACCGATTCCCAGATCAAATTCTGTAGAAAAAATTTCGCAGCCGGTTAACCGGATATCTCCCACTCCGTTGTCAACATTCAGTTCCGATGCCGTCAGATGTTCCATCCTCAGATCACCCACTCCTAATTCCATATTTACAACATCCAGTTTCACATCTTTTGGAATATATATATATATGGAAGGGCTATGCCGAAACAAGTTAAATATAAAAGTTCTGGTATTCTTATTTCGGATTTCAATTGTATTATTTTCACCAAGTTCACAGGTAAATCTTTCCGTAACTTTTTTCGCTTCAATCAGAATCTCATCTCCGTCGGTCTCAAATACCCTTATATCTCCTACAGAAGATTCTATCCGGATGTTTCGAACCTGCTTTGCTTCAAATGACTGACTGGTATCAATGGTCTTTCCATAACTGCCGCTGATTATTCCTATTAAAATCAGAATTCCCTGCAAAATACCTACAACGATTCCTACTGCCAGCAACGCTGCAAACGCAGTTGCTATATATTTTACTATTTTCTCAAATGATGTCATTTCACCGTCACACCTCCAAACATACAGGTTGCATTTATATAAAGCGTCGGAGCATTTTCATTTTCATACTTTATGGATTTGTCTTTCACACCACCAAAAATCGGTAAACCGGAAACTTTAATGTTCACTCCGGCAGGTACAAGGATATCAGCTCCTCCAAAAATTGTCGTACAATTAATAACTGCATCATTTGTAATTACGGCATCTCTCATGTTCAATTCCACTGCTCCAAAGATAGCCGTAATCTCTGCTCCGTTAAATACATCATGGGGAAGATTTACCTTGTTAGCACTGAAGATAGAGGTATAACTGTCTCCGTCACCCTGATTAAAAAAACCTCCGCCTACATTTTTGGGTTCACTTTTGTCAAATATTCTGTCCCTGAATATAAATGCGATTCCAATAACGATCAGACAGATTGGTATAAATAATTTATCCAGTATTCTGTCATTCACTATATTCATGGAATCCAGCAAAATCGCCAGTCCCAAAAAGAAAAAAATGATGTTTCCAACCCTTGGTCCTTTTTTCAGCATACTGTTAATACTTGGCAGAATGATCAGCAACGGCCATAAATCCCAGATATCAAACGGCAATCCGAAAAATTCATTTAAAATATATAGAATTCCCGCCAAGATAAAGATAAAGCCCCATATCAGATTCGATTTTTTTACTTTCATAAAGCTACCTACCTTCCATATATAACGATTGTTGTTTCTGTTTATGATATTATTCTATTAAATACCTCCTATAAACACAAGTTACAATTGTCATATTCTGTGTATGAAAAAAATCATGTTATAAAAATATCCATAAAATCAAGGATTTTTTATAACATGATTTCCATTTATTGTATTATTCCGGCTGTCTGACAGGATTATAAGAAATCTTCTTCAGTCAGAACTCCCATTCCTAATTTATTCTTTTTCAATTTTCCGATGATTTTTCCTATGGTAAACCGATTGGCATGATCAATGGCATCATCAATCACTTCTTCCACTTCTTCAAATGTCATTCCCTGGTTTCTTCCGCTGATATCGTCAATTTTTGCATACAGCGCCAGGATACCTATATCATCTATAGTATAATGTTCCCGTTCCGCATATGCCTTTGCAACCTTTACCAGATCATTGATCTCAAATTCCATGATATCCACACGGTTATTGAACAGATCTTTCAGATCAGGCATATTATCCAACATTCTGTCTATGGCTGCCTTATCATCCTCCAGAATGATCAGCATTTCTTCCGTATAAGATTTCATTACGGTCATCAGATCGATCAGGGTATTCGGCATCAGATTTCCTGCCTGCTCAATGATCAGATCGGTTCCAAGGATCTGCATCATTGCTGTAGATACACCCCGTTTATTTAAAGCCGTGGCTTTCACCTTGGCAACTTTTCTGCGCTTTCTCTTTCTTCCCCTGTTGGCTGCTTTGATGATACTCAGACCCAAAGCGGTCTTTCCGACTTTTGCGCTTCCGGTTATTATCACATTATTTGTTTTAGAGGTTCCGTCCATCACAAAATTATTGATAAGATTATTCAATGTATCCGCAATCTTTTCTTCCATGCCTTCAAATGTAAGAAAATCTCCGAACATGTTTTTAAATATTTCCGGAATCTTATGCATGGATAATGCATGCAGATCAATATCATTTGCTTTCCCAGGAACGGCAGTCTCTGTTGCTTTCTCTGGAACAGCCGGTTCTTCTGCCTTTTGTACCATTTCCGTCTCCTGTTTCACTTCAATGTGAACGACTGGTTCCGCCTGCTTCTGATTTAATACTTCCTGTTCCTCGGCTGCCATCTCCGCCTTCACAGCTTCAATGGCTTCCGCCATTTTAGCCGTATTCATGGTTTCTTCTTTCCGGCGCTCATACTCTGTCAATACTTCTTCAATGGTCATCTGGCCTTCAATCTGTTCGTTTATTTCCATCGGTTCATCCAGATCGATATCTTCTTCCATGGATACCTTGGAGAAAAACTCCTTCTGTCTTGCCAGCACCCGGCTAATGGCTTCCCTGTCTATAACTTTTGTCCGCTCCAGATTAATATCTCCTGACACGGATTCCGTTTTACCGGATTTCGGAATTTCTGTTTCCTCTGATACGGCGGATTCGGTAACTTCTTCTACCGGTGCCTGTTCCACAGCAGATTCAACCGCTTGCAATACCTCTGATCCGTCGGCACTTTCTGCTTTTTCCGTTTCGGACTCCTCTGGCTGCAATTCTTCTTCCTGCGGTACTTCTGCTTCCTCCGTATTCGGCTCAAACGGATTTCTGGCTTCTTCTGCATTCGAAGATTCCATATCCATGATTTTTTCCATGCTGACTGCCAATGCCGCCTGAATATTGGCCGTATCATAAATATTATTTTCCGTTTTTTCTATTTGAAAATTAATTTCATCAATATCAATTTCCGCCGTTTTGGTAAGTTCTTCGCCGATATGGCTGCATTTTCCGTCTTTTTTCTCATCAAATTCAAATATTTCAATGACATCTTTTGGTGGAATCTCCACATCGCCTTTTAATATATCCTCTTCTTCCATCTGCCGGCTGATTTCTTCTCCTGACAGTCCGGTATAGATATCATTCTCATCTTCTTCATCGTCATCATCCATATCCGAATCTGATATATCCTCATGCATGGCTGCCTTTTCTGCTGCCTGAGCCTTTAACTGTGCTTCCCTGGCCAGCCGTTTTGCCACTTCTGCCGCTTTCTGTGCCTCATATGCAGCTTTTTCTGCCGCTTTGATTGCCTCTAATGCGTCATTAACCGCAGTTGCATCCGTATCATCTGCCAATGCGGCATCGATTTTTTCCTGAACGGATAAATTCTGAATTACCGGTTCCGGTTTCATCACAGCTTCCGCCTGCTGTTTCACTTCCTCCTGCTCTTCAGTTTCTTTCATCAGGTTATCCAGTCCTTTGAGAATTCCGGTTATGCCTTCTACAGACCTTTCCTTCTCACGTATATTTCCTTTTAAAATAATATTCTGTAATGTATTATCGCTGACCGGCTGTTTCGTTTCTTCCGGAACTACGGCTATAACAGGTGTTTTTTCAATCTCTTTTTCTACGGTAATCTCCTGCTGAACGCTGGCCTTCTTATGCAATTGCTTCAGTTTCATGGCTTTTTCCACATATTTCCCGCCGTTAAACCACACAATGATATCATCACACATGGATACACACTTATCTTCATACCCTGCATCATGATATAATTTAGCCAGTTCATACTGCCATCTCTCATCCTTTTCCACTTCCACATAAGCTTCCAGAATACTGATCAGTATATCCGTATCTTCTCCCTTGGCTTTGGCAATTCTGTATTTCAAAATATACTGTGCCACATCCATCGGAGACATTTCCACAAAGTCCTGGTAAAATTCATCCGCCTCCACAAAATCCCTGGTTCGAAGAGATAATATGGTCAGCCGGTATGCCAGCTGCCTTCCCAGCGGGGAACGCTCATAGGCGATCAGCAGTATTTCTTTTGCCTTGCTGTATTCCTTATTATTTTCATAAACGTCTGCCACTCTGGATATCATGGAGTTATCCTTCACTTTTCTCCAGTCAATCTCATCTGCAATTTTGGCTGCCGCTTCATATTCCTTATGACTATATAATTTCCTGATCTGGTCTGATTTTACATTGTATTCATACTTATCCAAAACGCACCTCATTCCTGCACCGCTTTTGTTTTTCAGTTATTAAACATCTGACCTGTCCGCAGCGCCCAGGTCCCGACTGTACATACTTATTTAAAGTTTATCACACCGATAAACAGATGTCAAAATAAATTACGACATATTCAGTTTTCCCGTGTACAATTGGTAGTATTTTCCTTTTTCAGCCAGTAGTTCTTCATGACTGCCCTTCTCGATAATTCTTCCCTGTTCCAGAACAATGATACAATCGCTGTTTTTTACCGTGGACAGTCTGTGGGCAATTACAAACGTTGTCCTTCCTGCCATTAGTTTATCCATTCCATCCTGAACGATTTTTTCCGTTCTGGTATCAATGGAACTGGTAGCCTCATCCAGAATCAGCGCCGGCGGGTCTGCCACCGCTGCTCTGGCAATTGCCAGAAGCTGCCGCTGTCCCTGGCTTAAATTCGATCCGTCCCCGGTAAGCATGGTATTGTATCCGTTTGGCAGATGTTTTATAAAGCCGTGGGCATTTGCCAGCTTTGCCGCTGCAATCACTTCTTCGTCGGTAGCCTCCAGATTTCCATACCGTATATTTTCCATGACCGTATTGGTAAACAGATGGGTATCCTGAAGCACGATTCCCAGGGAACGCCTTAAATCCGCCTTCTTAATTTTATTTATGTTGATTCCGTCGTATCGTATCTTACCGTCCTGTATATCATAAAAACGGTTGATCAGATTGGTGATCGTTGTCTTGCCTGCGCCGGTGGAACCAACAAAAGCTATTTTTTGTCCCGGCTTTGCATATAATTTTACATTGTGCAATACAATTTTATCGTCCCGGTATCCGAAATCCACATCATTAAAAACCACATCTCCCTTTAATTCCTTATAATCAACGGAACCGTCCGCCTGATGAACATGTTTCCACGCCCATTTTCCTGTGCGGCCTTCGGACTCCGATATCACTCCGTTTTCTTCCCTGATATTTACAAGACTGACATAACCATCATCGGTTTCCGGCTGCTCATCCAGAAGTGCAAAGATACGCCCTGCGCCCGCCATGGCCATTACAATACTGTTCAGCTGCTGGCTCACCTGATTGATGGGCATATTGAAACTTTTATTAAACGTCAGGAAACTGGCAAGACCGCCCAGGGTAAATCCGCCGATTCCGTTCAGCGCCAGGACTCCGCCTACCATGGTGCATAATACATAACTAATATTTCCCAGCTGTGCAATGACCGGCGCCAGTACATTGGCAAAAGTATTGGCTTTATCCGCACATTCAAACAACCGCTCATTTAATTTATCAAATTCGGCAATACTCTCTTCTTCATGGCAGAATACTTTTATGACTTTCTGTCCGTCCATCATTTCTTCTATATATCCGTTTACCGCACCGATTGCTTTCTGCTGCGCCACGAAATATCTTCCGCTGAGTCCTGCCAGTTTTCTTGTGGCCGTCAGCATGATGATTACCATAAGCAGCGTCACCCCTGTCAGCGGTATACTCAGCAGCAGCATACTGATAAAAACACTGACAATCGTAATCAGTCCTGACAACAATTGGGGCATACTCTGACCCACCATCTGACGCAGGGTATCTGTATCGTTGGTATAAATTGACATAATATCTCCATGAGCATGGGTATCAAAATATTTTATTGGGAGACTTTCCATATGGGTAAACATATCGATTCTCAGATTATTTAAAGTTCCCTGGCTGACATATATCATAATCCGGTTGTACAGATAGGCAGCGGCCACACCGATTCCGTAAAACGCCGCTACTTTTCCTATTGCATGCAGCAGACTGCTGAAATCAGAATGTTCACTGCCAATCAGCGGAAGTATATAATCATCCACCAGCGTCTTCATAAATAAAGTACCCTGCACACTGGCAAGCACACTGATAAATATACCGACCACCACTGCTGCCAGATGCCATTTGTAATTTTTAAAGATATATTTCATCAGCCTCCGAAACACAGTTCCGAAAACTTTATCTTTTGATACTACTTCTTTTGCAGCTCCTGCTGCCATATTGTTTTTGCCTGCCATATTACACACCTCCGTTCTCGTCAAAATCTCCGCTGCCTCCGGTTTGGGACTCGTAGACGTCTCTGTATATTTCATTGTTCAAAAGCAGTTCTTCATGGGTTCCCCAGCCGTTTATCCTGCCGTCGTCCATGACCAGAATACGGTCTGCATTCTGGACACTGGATATCCGCTGTGCGATGATCAGCTTGGTGGTTCCCGGAATATGACTGGCAAAAGCTTCCCGGATTTTTGCGTCCGTGGCGGTATCCACCGCACTGGTACTGTCATCCAGAATCAGTATCTTCGGCTTCTTCAATAATGCCCGTGCAATACATAATCTTTGTTTCTGACCGCCGGATACATTTGTACCGCCCTGTTCTATATAAGTATCATACTTATCCGGAAATTTCTCTATAAATTCATCGGCACATGCAAGTATACAGGCCTGTTTACACTCTTCTTCCGTGGCTTCCTTATTTCCCCACCGAAGATTCTCCAAAATGGTTCCGCTGAATAATACATTTTTCTGAAGCACCACTGCCACCTCATTTCGAAGAACCTCCAGATCGTATTCCCTGACGTCTTTTCCGCCTACGGTTACGGTTCCTTCCGTAACATCATACAGACGGCTGATCAGATTTACCAGACTGGTCTTGGCGCTTCCGGTTCCTCCGATAATACCTATGGTTTCGCCGGATTTAATATGCAGGCTGATATCTTTTAACACTGGTTCCTCACTGTCCGATCCGTAGCTGAATTCCACGTTTCGGAATTCTATGCTGCCATCCCTGACCTCCATGACCGGATTCTCCGGATTATGGATATCCGGCTGCTCATTCAATACCTGGGTTATACGCTCCGCACTGGCAATACTCATGGTTATCATAACAAAAACCATGGACAGCATCATTAAACTCATCAATATGTTCATGCAGTACGCCAGCAGACTCATCAACTGCCCGGTTTCCAGATTCCCTGCCACTATGGTCTTTGCACCCAGCCAGCTGATCAGAAGAATACAGCTGTATACGGTAAACTGCATAAGCGGTGCGTTCCAAATGATAATCTTTTCTGCCTTCAAAAACATATTATATAAATTTACGCTTGCTTTTGTAAAAATATTCTTCTCATAATCCTCTCTCACATAAGCCTTTACCACCCGGATGGCAGATACGTTTTCCTGTACGCTGGCATTTAAATCATCATATTTCTGAAAAACCCTGCTGAAATATTTATGGGCATTCAGCATAATAACAGCTAACAGAGAACCCAGAATAATTACTGCTGCCAGATAAATACAGGCTAACTTTGCATGAATAAAAAATGCCATGGTCATGGCACAGATCATACTGGCCGGCGCTCTCATACACATTCGCAGTATCATCTGATATGCATTCTGCAGATTGGTTACATCGGTAGTCAGACGTGTTACCAGCCCCGCCGTACTGTATCTGTCAATGTTTGAAAAAGAAAATGTCTGTATATTTTCATACATTGACTTCCGCAGATTCTTTGCAAATCCGGCGGAAGCCCTTGCTCCGTACTTTCCGCCCATAACGCCGGCGAATAATCCCAGTACTGCCACTACAGCCATTCCTGTTCCCATCAGATAAATATGATTCATGTCTCCGCGGTTTACTCCGTCATCTATGATGGATGCCATCATAAGCGGAATAATGGTTTCCATGATAACTTCCAAAAGCATGAAGAGCGGGGTTAATATGGAATCCCGTTTGTATTCTTTTATTTGTGCAGCTAATGTCTTTAACATATGAACCTCCTATTGCAGCTAAAGATAGCATAACCCGCCGGTCAGGCAGGGATTGACCAGCGGGTATTCTATGTTTCCAGTTTGTTGGTAAACAGTTTAACACAAGATTGGGTAATTGTCAAAAAAATCGGGGAGTTTTTGTTAATTGGCAAAGTGGACGCAGTTATGTCCGGTGCCGCCGGACATAACTGCTGTTTATCGGCAAAATTTACAGTATAATTACTGTCAATTTTTATCGCAGCTACAAGATAAAAGGAGCTTTTATTTAATATGTGAATACAGAATACTTAGGATTTTACAAACTACGAAAACAGCGAATTCTGTTCATAATCCACCGCCGTATATTCCAGTTCCTCCCCCGACACACTGCTGTAAAAGTCCACCACCACCGTCTGCTGTCTTCCATTACACATCTTCTGTCCAAGAATATAATTCACATCAAATCTTCCGGTAATGGCCGGAGTCGCTCCTCTGGCCGGAACGATCAGTTGAACATTATTTGTCTTTAACAGCTTAAAAATCGGCTCCCATATATAAATATCTTTTGCCGCACCAAAAGGATTATCAATAAAAATCACCTTTTTCAATCTGGCAGCATCCGAACTTCCGGAATTGATACTGGATATATAGTTAATAATGGAAATCAAAAACTGTATGTAAATACCCTGGGACTGCCCCGTGCTTCCCACAGCCTCCTCATAGGGCAGATACCGGGACCGGTCTGCCAGCCGCTCCCGCTTATAGAGATTCAGCCGGATGCCGTTCATATCCGTTACAATTACGGAAAACAATTTTTTCCAGCACAGATTATTTCTGAGATATCTTAATTTCTCGCCGGTCTCTTCAAAACCGTCTGTTGCTTCTGCAATATGGTCAATATAATCTGACATCCGCTCCTGATACTGTTCCTCTTTTACATAAGGAATTTTAAGCTGAATCATTCTGATTTTTTCATCTCCCATGGTAATGACGGATAATTTGTCCAGTCGTTCCAGCTCGGTCCGTATATTAATACAGGACTGTATACACTGATTTTCAAAATTCTCTTTAATTGCCTGTATGTCATCCAGCCCCTGCAGAACTCTCTGTTTTTCCAGTCCGATATAACGGCAGGTCTCAGAAAAAGTCTGAATCAGCTGCTCCGTTTCTTCTGCGTTTGACGGCATGGTAATATTATTTCTTATCTCCATGGCAAGGGCATGGGAATTCAGACTGTTTAATGTATCCACCAGCAGATTTAAATCCTTTTCAAATTCTTTACTGCGTTTAAACCGTTCTTCAATAAAAATATCAAGCTGCTCTGAAATATTCTGACATTCCTGCTGTAAATCCGCACCGCTCTCCAACATACCAAAAGAAGCGGATGGTTTCAGCCCTGAACGGTTCAACAGCCGCTCCGCATCCCGTTTCAGCATTTGCAGCATAATGTCCTTTTGTTCCAATTTCTTTAGCTTTTCACTTTCCTGCTCCATCTGACTTTCAATGACAGATAATAAGGCATCATTCTGATTCAGAAATACCCGGACTTCCTGCCTGCTGACCATATCTGCATCGAAATATCCGTATTTTTTGGATATCATGGATACGGCATGGGTAATCTTACCCTGCAGTTTATCACGTACGGAACGCTTTTCGTCGGCAAAATGTTTTTTCTTTGCCTGCCGCTCCATAAGCTCTTTCTGATTCTCCTTATATTTTGACAGCTGACTGGCATCTGTCTGTATCAGCAGGTTCCTTTCCTGCTGCTGTTTAAACTCTGAAAGATTTCCTCCCAGATATTCTATCCGGCTGATACATTTTTTCATGGAATCCCCGTAATTTCTTAAAAGCTTTTCTTTATCGGCGGCTGATGAATACTCCTGATTCAGGCTTTCCACCAACGCCGCCAGCTTTATATCCACTTCTCCGGCGGATAAGCCGTCATACCCGGAATTTTTTGCAGCGATTTCCGGTTTCTCTTCGGATTCCTCATCATATTTTGCATAATCACGATTCCACCGTTCCTCCATCTCCTTTTGTTCCCGCTGCATAACAGCCAGACGTTTTTTCCGGTTTTCCACCTGATTTTGCAAAGCCTCCAGATGTTTCCCTGAAGACTGACAGATTCCCGCCAGCTGCTGACGCTCCTGTTCTGCCTGCTCCAATGCCTCCGTCCGTGACTGATATTCTTCCAAAAGATTAATCACGAGACCAAGTGTTTCTTTCTTCTCACGAAGCATATCCAGTTCGGAAACAAGTTGCTGTTTTTCCCTGAGGATTGCGGCAATTACATTATCCCCGTCCTTCAGAGCGTTTAAAACGGCGGCTTCTTCCGTTTCAAGTTCCGTTAATGCATTTCTGATTTCTTCCGGTTTTGTTCTGCTGTCAGCAGTGCCATGCCCGGAAATCCCTGTCAGAAAACCATAATCCTCTAAAATTATCTGTTCATTTTCCCGTTTCCTGTTATATGCGGCTTCCAGTTCCTGCAGTTCCCGCTCCAGTCTTTTTAAATAAAGCACTTTTTTTTCATCATCATAATAATCTTTATTTTTTAACAGATAAACCACTTCACTGCTGTAAGCGCGGCTATCTGTAATTTTATCAATGGCGTTTCCGTCAATCAGGACTGCCGCTCCGTTGTCGCTGAGGAGTTCCGTCAGCTTCCCGTCATATACTATCTCCTCAAAATCTCTGGTAATGACTACGGAAAAAGGCAGGAAAGGCACAACCTCCAGCACTTCCATTATTCTTTCGCAGCTAAGCCCTGCCAGATAATCAGCGCCGGATATGGCTGCATTTCCGTGATACCTTGTTATATACTGAAGAATATTGAGCACTTCCCTGTTTTCACAGATAGGCTTCCGCTGTTTCAATGCTTCAATCTGCCGCTGTTTTAAATCCAGACTCTGCCGCTGTTGCTGGCAATCCGTTATTGTCTTTCTATACAGCTCCAGTATCTTCTGCATCAGACGCCCGATTTCCGCTTCACCATAAACTTCTTTCAGCTTGTCCAGCTTATCTTCATTGGATAATCCCGTACCCTGTTCCGACTGATACCGGCTGAAATCACTCCGGGCGGTTTCCATTTTAAACCGCAGTTTTTCCAGCCGGATTCTTTTTTCCATTCTTTCCTCTTTTAAAATATCTTCTTCTGCTTCCAGTTCTTTCAGCCGCAGACTGATTTTGTCAATTTCGGTATCCGTTTCCGTTAATGCCGCAGGCGCTCCCGCTGCCATCAGAAGCTCCGTCCGGCCCATGGCTTCCTGCAACTTCTCATCCAGCCGTTCTCTGCTGCCCCGGCAGGTTTGAATCTGATACTCCCAGACAGCAATCTCCTGCTCCGTCTTTTTCAGTTCCCCATTTAAACGGTCCAGCCGGTCCTGATCATCAGCCAATGCCTGTTGTTCCTTCTCTTCCTCCTGTGACAGCAGTTTCCTTCGAAGGGCATCCTGCTGTTTCTTAACCGCAGTCAGTTTCCGGATTTCCGAAATAACAGCCGCACTGTCTTCCTGCATATTGGCGATTACCTGCTTTAATGTTTCATATTCTCTCCGGTATTCCATATATTCCAGATAATAATTTCCACATTCACTTATTTTTAGCTGTTCCTGAATATTATTCAGTTTTTCCTCATATTCCTTTAATTCTGCCTCCATTCCTTCCAGTTCCCGGCTTAATGATTCCAGTTCCTCCATATCTGCAAGAACCTTTGCAGTCTCCACTTTCATGGCAAGCTCATTTTTATCCTTTAACAGGGTCAGACGCTTATCCGCAGACGTTTCCTTTTCCTGCTTATTCCGCTGTTCTTCTGCTGTCAGGGTATTATATAATTTCCGTAACTTCAGAACTGCGCTGTCCATGCCGGAATACAATTGTTTAAAGGAACCGAGCCGTTCCATAAATCCCTCCACAATGGATATCTGTCTGTCATAATTATGAATCTCTTCCTTTTTCTTTGACAGTTCTAATAACTTATCCTTTATATTCAGCAATGTTTCCGCAAGGGCATCCCGGTTTTCCTCTCCCGCATACTTATTGCGGAAAGACTTTTCTATAATCTCTTCGATCAATAAATCCTCCACCACTTTTCTGGTGGTCTTGTAGTTTGTTTCAAAATAGGTTCTGACATGTCCCTCTGTCTTATTGATTCCCCTGATAATTTCCCATTCACTTTCATAAATTCCGTACCCGGCGATAAAACGCTGATAATCCCCTTTTCTCTCAAATATCCGCACTTCCAGACTTAAATCTTTCTTTTCCAGTTCTTTCAGATAATTTTTCAATCCGGAATAAGTAATCTTTTCTCCGTTCTTCTCCAACGGCAGGTTTTTAATATCATTTTCATTATATTTTCTGTAAAAAATGCAGTAATTAAAATACTGAATCGCAGCAGAATTACCCTGGTCTTCTTCTGTCCCGTTCTCCGGCTCCGGTTCATCCGCTGCCAAATCCCTGGCCTTTCTGGCACAGAATCCGGTCAGCATATATCTATAATTGTTTCTGATATGAGCGTCGCTTAAATCCCATTCAATCAGAGAATGAATGGTGGTACTGCCTTCGCCGGTCCGGAATAATTTTTCAACCGGCTGTTTATCATCCAAAGTACAATTGGGTATCATATTCTGGAGCAGCAACAGCATTAAAACGCTCTTCCCCCCGCCGTTTGCCAAATCATATATTGTATTTTTACAGGAAAAACGCATAAGAAAATCATCATAATACTGGGTTCCAAAGTTATATTTTATGTTATTTACCCGGATTCTGTTAATATGCGGCATAGATTAAGCTTCTCCTTTCATAATTTCATACAGCCGGCCCTTATAGTCTTTGAAATAATGTTCCACCATACCCCGAAACCGCTTCTTCGGATAATATCTGCCCTCCTGCTCCAGCATTAGACCCTGTTTTACCAAAAAATTAAAGGTCATTTTTACAAATCCCAGTTTGGAACCTCTGGCTGCACGTACCGCAACATCTTCTCCGCTTCCGCTCATCATTGGTAAATCCTCCCATACCAGTGCGATGGTTTTAAAACTGTGTTCTTCCACTTCATTTAAAGCAACCACCGACAGACCGCTCTTAACGGAAGACAGGGAACCGTCCACGGCATGAATCACTTCTTCTGCTTTGATATATTCCGCAAAGGTATAACTTCCGGTATCATTATAAAATCTGGTTATAATATTATAAATAATAAAGTAACACAGAAATAATTCCCGGTTCAGCCGGACGCCGATTTCTTTTTTCATTTCGTCATTTGTGTATCCGAATACCCGGTTGTTTTCCCCGGCACAGGCATAGAGACTGTTTTCATGCTCAAATACCAGCAGATTCAGTTTCCGGCAGATTTCCACGGTAATATCATAGACTTCACCATTATTTACATATTCATCATATAATCCGGCGCTGCCTTTATCATCACGCCCCACTTCCTCTCCCGTCAGTAACCGTGATACGATCTCCAGCGCTTTTGACAAATTTTTATCTTCCATTTCCGTCTCCGTTTCTCTCATTCTCCGTATTGCTGCCCTCCGCAGCCCCATCTGCCAGAAATTCAATATTCTTTACTTCATTTCCGTATATATCAATGACATCCGGTTCCCGGTTTTCTTCTCCTTCAAACCGAATATAAAAACCGGTTTTCCATTCCCCGGCATTCAGCAATCCTTCCTTTGACATTTCCTGAATTAGTTCATCCAGAAAAGTTTCCGGCTGTTCCTTAATCTTATTCAGATTATAATATTGTTTCTGACACAAATGTACAAGAAAAGAATAATAATCTGCATTCTTCAACACGGAGGAACCGCAATTTTCAATCAGTATCTGATTCCATTCCCCCAGAGTCAGGCGCCCCCTGTCCCTGACCGCTGCCAGCAGTACTTTAAAAAACAGGCTGTAATTCTCATAAATCCGTTCTTCCTCCAGTTCATCGGCATACCTGAAATCTTCATTATATTCCGGTCGCAGGGCTTTCTCTGCCGGTTCGGAATCCTCCTGCCTGCAGCACAGCAGGTTGTCTATCATGGTAAGGGAAAAGATTTTATGTATGGCCGGTTTTCGAAACGGCAGCATAAATGCTTCCAAAAGTTCCGTATTATCCCCCGCCATGATATCCGCCAATCCTTTTCGGAAATCAAATGACCTCTTCAGCCGGTTTAATTTTGTTCCGGTAATGATCTCATCCGTCCGTTTCTGAAGTTCCATACAGGCGCTTAACAATTCCCCATGTTTTTTCATGGCATGATTGAGCTGGACTTCCAGATGATAGATATCATCCATTGCCTCAAAATACCGGTTGTCCTGCTCTCCGGTCCGCAGCGCCCGGTCAATCAGTTGTTTATTCCTGTGAAACAGTTTCTGTTCCTCTTCAAACCATTTCATACCGTTTTTTACAAACTCTTCATAAGCCTTTGTCCCTTCAAATACATCATATCCCAGAAGATTTAATATCTCATTTTTTCTTGAGATAAGTCTTGCCACCTCATTATTGATTCTGGATACCACTTCCGTTCCGCCCTTAAAATTTTTATTTGCTATCATTTTTTCCAACAAAACCTGTGCAATTGTAATATTACTTTCTTCTTTGATTTCTTTTGTGTCCAGATAAAATTCTATGGCATCGCCGGTGAGATAATAGACAATCCTGTCATTTTCCAGTTTATTATTGATCAGACGAATCCTGACCGTTTTCTTCTTTTTTTCTGCAGGATCAAAATATTCATAACTAAAGGGTTTTCCGTCATTCCTCAGTTTATCGAATATATAAGCGCTCAATTCTTTTTCTTCCTCTTCCGGCAATATAAGTTCAAAATCCCGATTCAGAAGTTCATGGATAAATCCGGCGTAAGCCGGATATGTTACCATTCTTTCTCTGAAATTATTTTCTTCAATAAAAAAGCGTATTACACCCATCACGATATATCCCATATCCAGACCGGCATACCTCCCTTCCTTATATTGGGAAAAGGAGGTTTCTGCCAATTTGAAAAAAGGATAATACTTTTTGATGTTATGCATACGCTCATTATGCTCATAGACAATATCCCGTACCAGGGTATATTCCTCAGACATTGTAATTAAACCTTTCTATTTTTCATTCGGACATTTATGCAATTGCTTCATATTGCAGTCCTGTATTCTTCCGGCACTGCACGAAACCAATTCGCCTTTATAAAAACAAAAACCATTTGCTTTTTTTATTTTATCCTGTACAATTTTCTGCTCATCCATTATACAGGATCTTACCTGTTTCATATTGCAGTCCTGTACCCGGCCCGGGATGCAATCCACTAATTCACCTTTTAAAAAACAAAAATTCCTTGTTTCATTACTCATATAAATTATCATGCCTTTCCATTACTTTATGATCAACTGACAAAAATCATTTCATCAGTATTCTTCCCTCTAACGCCTTCAGTAATGTTACAGAATCTATATATTCCAGGTCTCCGCCTACCGGGACACCGCTTGCAATTCTGGTGACTTTTATCCCCATCGGCCTGATTAATTTGCTGATATATACGGCTGTTGTTTCGCCTTCTAAACTGGAGTTTGTAGACACTATAACTTCATCTATATCCCCTTTTAGTCTTTCAATTAACTCTTTTAATTTAATATCATTGGGACCAATCCCAAGCATCGGTGAGATAGCTCCATGCAGCACATGATATACACCGTTATATTGTCCTGTTTTTTCATATGCCGCCAGATCTCTGGTATTTTCCACTACCATAATTGTTTTATGGTCCCGTTTTGCACTTTTGCAGATGGGACATAATTCTTCATCTGTCAGGGTATAACATTCTCTGCAATAACGTACGTTTTCTTTGGCAGATGTTATGGCGCCAGTCAATGCGGCAACCTGTTCCCCGGACATATTGATAATATGAAAAGCAAGACGTGCTGCTGACTTACTGCCAATTCCCGGCAGTCTGGAAAACTCTTCTATCAGCTTCGATATATGACTGCTATAGTAATCCATTTTGTTACCAATGCAGCCGGCAACAGGCGGACTGCATATTCCTTTCTAAATCATCGGACAGGATTCCTTCTGCTTTTAGAACGGGAATCCGCCGCCTAAACCTCCGAGACCTCCGGTAATCTTAGACATTTCCTTATTGGAAAGTTCATCCATTTCCCTCAATGCCTCATTGGTTGCTGCCATGATCAGGTCTTCCAGCATTTCAATATCGTCGGGATCTACTACTTCTTCTGACAGTTTGATCTTAACTACTTCCTTTTTACCGGAAACGGTAACTTCTACCGCGCCGCCCCCTGCGGATGCGGTAATCTCTTTCTCTTCCAGTTCTTTTGTGGTTTCTTCCATCTGTTTCTGCATTCTCTGTGCCTGCTTCATCAGATTATTCATATTTCCCGGCATACCTCCCGGAAATCCACCTCTTTTTGCCATGATATCAAATCCTCCTTTATATTATTCAGATAAATTCTTCTTCGTCATCCTCATCGGACTCCTCTATTTTAAAATTAATTGCTTCTTCTGTCAAACTCATATAGCTGCCGTCGAAATTTGTTCCCCGAGGCAGAAACCGCAGTTCCACATCTACCTCCCGATGAATGGTATCCGCAATGGTCTGTTTGATCAATTCAATATTTTCCGGCTTATTGTCCTGCTGCCAGTCGATATCCGAATCATAAACAACGCACAATCTGGAATTTTCATCAATGCTCAGTCTGTTTTTCCGCAGACATACACCCAGATGTCCGTCTATCTTTCTTGCAATGTCAAACCATCGCTCTGCCACTTTCTGCACTTCCTCCGGAACGGCTCTCTGCAGTTTCGACTTCTCCTGCTTTGAAACGCCTGCCGGGTGTTCCCCTCTGCCTTCAGCGTTCCCCGTCCCGGAGACCGAAATCGAAGTCTGTACCGGAATTCCCTCCTCCAGCTTCTTTTCAATATTGGCAATACGGTTTTTTAAAGAATCAAAATTAGTCTCCATAGCCGGCTGTGTCAGTTTGATCAGGGCAATCTCTATCAGCACCCGCTTCTGGGCTGCAAATCGGATCTGATTGGTCAGTTCTGACAAGACACGGATATAGCGCATGATCACATCCGAATCCAGTTGTTTTGCCTCTTCTTTCAGCCGTTCCATTTTTTCACCGGACATATCAATGATTTCTTCCGCACCCTCGGAAGTTTTAACCAGAAGAAGATTGCGGAGATACCATGTAAAGTCTGCCACAAACTGTGACAGGTCCCTTCCCAGATTTACCATCTCCTCCAATTGTTCAATACAGCCGATGCTGTTTCCTGCAATAACGTTTTGCAGCATATTGCTGAATACATCCGTATCCACAGCACCCAGAATATCCAGCGCCTTATCATAGGTCAGTTCCTGTCCCATACAGAAGGCATCGCACTGGTCTAACAGACTCAGTGCATCCCTCATGGAACCGTCGGCAGATTTTGCAATAAAGCGCAACGCCTTATCTTCCGCCTTCATATTTTCAATATCAGCCAGCTCCCTTAACCGCTCCTGAATGGTATCAATAGAAATATGTTTGAAATCATACCGCTGGCATCTGGATAAAATGGTAATCGGCAGTTTGTGAACCTCTGTGGTGGCCAGTATGAACATCACATATTCCGGCGGTTCTTCCAGCGTTTTCAGCAATGCATTAAAGGCACTTGTGGATAACATATGCACTTCATCCACGATATAGACCTTGTACCGTCCTTCGGTTGGCCGGTACTGTACTTCGTCTATGATCTGGCGGATATCCTCTACGCCGTTATTGGATGCCGCATCCATTTCAATTACATTCATGGAGGTTCCTGCACTGATGCTCTTACACATATTACACTGATTACACGGATTCCCGTTTACAGGATGTTCACAGTTCACTGCCCGGGCAAATATCTTTGCAATCGTAGTCTTTCCGGTTCCCCGGGTTCCGCAGAACAGATACGCATGTCCCATCCTTCCGGACTTAATCTGGTTTCTCAATGTAGTTGTAATATGTTCCTGTCCTCTGACATCATCATATGTGTCGGGACGAAATTTACGATATAAGGCTGTATACGACATTTTAATCTCCAAAACTAATGCCTACAAGTTTGGCTTCATTAATAATGGAAGCATCCGGATTCACCATTTTCAGTTTACCGGCAACTTCTTCCAAAGGCACTTTTACAATCTCACCATTTCTCATACCCACCATATAACCATAATCTTTATGCAGGATCAGTTTTGCTGCCGCTGCGCCGAATCTGGTGGACAGCACACGGTCATATGCGCACGGACTGCCGCCTCTCTGGGTATGCCCCGGTATCGTTACCCGGATTTCCTGACCTGTCTTTTCTTCTATCTTGGCTCCTATTTCATAGGAAACCGACGGATATTTTTTCGCTGCCCGGGCCCGTTTTTCTTTTAATTTTTTCTTTGGCAGCGCCGCATCTTCTTTGGATATGGCTCCTTCCGCGACTGCCAGTATGGAGAAACTTTTTCCTTCCCTGGTTCTTTTCTCAATGGCATCCACTACTTTGTCAATGTCATACGGAATCTCCGGCAATAAAATAATATCCGCTCCGCTGGCAATTCCTGCATGCAGCGTCAGCCAGCCCACCTTATGCCCCATTACTTCCACTATAAATACACGTCCATGGGAAGCCGCGGTGGTATGAATACAGTCAATGGCATTGGAAGCAATATTCACCGCACTTTGGAAACCAAAGGTAATATCCGTTCCCCAGATATCGTTATCAATTGTTTTCGGCAGGGTGACCACATTTAAGCCCTCTTCCCGCAACAGATTGGCCGTCTTATGGGTTCCGTTTCCGCCTAAAATCACCAGACATTCCAGTCCCAGTTTTTTATAATTATCTTTCATCGCCTTAACCTTATCCAGTCCGTTGGCATCCGGTGTGCGCATTAATTTAAAAGGCTGTCTGGAAGTTCCGATTATGGTTCCGCCCTCTGTCAGTATTCCCGAGAAATCTCTGGATTCCATTTTTCTGTAATTTCCGTAGATCAGACCTTTGTATCCCTCCAGAAATCCTATTATTTCCACATCTTTCAGATTTTCATACAGGGACTTTGCCACGCCTCTCATGGAAGCGTTCAGACTCTGACAGTCACCGCCGCTCGTTAACATTCCAATTCTCATAGAAATACCACCTTTCCTGATCCTGTTATTTATTCTAAGCAATTTTTAAATTTAGTAAAAAACCACTTTAAACATGACTGTCTAAAGTGGCAGATATATCTTTTTAAATCCGTGCATTCTGCTTTGTATACAGCTCATAAGCGTTACCTCTACAGTTAACTCGGCCCAGGCTGCCTCACGTCACACAGGAGGTTCTATTTAGTGCTGCTTCATTCCTGACCTGACACGATTCATAGATTCCTGTTGCGTAAGACCTGAACGTCAACGCCACTTATAAAGGGCAGCCCTACAAGATATATCCGACACAGAACATCACCCCTGCTAGAGCGGATTGCAGGTATAGGGCACCGCTATCTCCCCGGCTAGCACGGAAGCTTTCTAACATATTTTAAATGCTCTTAAAGTATAACTAAAATGAATGGAAAAGTCAAGGTATAGCGATGGAATTGTATCACTTTATTTCTTTGATTCCCGAAGTCTTTTAAAAAATCCGCTCAGCATCCGGCTGCATTCCTCTTCCATCAGCCCCCTGTCTATTTCAACCTGATGATTAAACTGTTTGATATCCAAAAGATTCAATACAGAGCCGGCGCACCCTGCCTTTGGATTCATACATGCAATATACACTTTTTTAATTCGCGACTGCACGATTGCCCCTGCACACATCTGACACGGTTCCAGGGTAATATACATCTCGCAATCGTCCAGGCGCCAGTCCCCCAGTTTTTTACCTGCTTTTCGAATAGCATTTAACTCTGCATGGGACAGGGTATTTTTGTCTATATTCCTCCGGTTGTACCCGCGGGCAATAATTTTATCCTGATATACGATTACACAGCCAATCGGCACTTCATTTAACAGTTCTGCTTTTCTTGCCTGTCTTATGGCTTCTTTCATATATTTTATCTTTCCGGAACCGGAATAATCTTCACGTTCTGTTTCATTCATCTGCACTGCTCCTTATACCGGTTAAATACCGTTTTTTAATATTATATCGTATAACATTATTTTATAACAGTGCCGATTTAAATATATCCCTGTTAAAAATGATTATTCTTTCTCATATATTTTTGTAAATTATGGCTGTAAACCAAAATATTATATGTCATATGTACAATGATACACATAAAAATATTTTTAAAACAGATAAAAATAATACACTCTATGACGGCCAGCGGAATCTTATAAAGACTCTTTAACTGTTGTGTCATAAAATGGCAGAAAATAAATGATAATATCGATATCAGGAAATACATCCATGTTACCGAAACGGTGTCCATTACATACTGGTATATAAAATATCTATAGATGTACTCTTCAAAAACCGGACAAACTATCATAACAAAAAACGGTAATGATAATGTATTGATTTCGTATTTTATTTTACTTATATCTAAATTTTTATATTCGTTAAAAAGGAACTCAGCAGTATATGAGGCAATAATCGCAGAAAGCATAATCAACAAATGAATCCAGCAATGATATTTTATTGAATTCATTCCACACACTGCCATCAATGCCAGAGCATACTGCCAGTTTCCTTTCAGTCTTTTAAATTTTGGAAGCTTTGACTGTATCGCAATTAATATACCCGGAAAAATCGTGAGAACAGTCATAACCAGATCAGGCAAGAGGATGCGGATAGCCATTCTGAATTCCTCCTATATTTTTGTATCGCAGATGTTGATACGGCGGATAGGACGGTAAACAAATCGGTAAAAGTTCCGGTAAGATTACTCTGGTCACCCTTAAATTCAATCGGGCAAATTCCGGTAATGTAATGTCCAGAAAGCAGGCATATCTGCTTAACTCACATGCATTTTGTCTAATGTTATAACCCTTTTTCCGGTTACCGCAAAATAATTTTTTATCATGCTTAACTTTTTCCGGTTTACCATATTTTGAATAATATATTACATTATCATCTAAATTGCCTATTCCGTTTACACTCTTTTTGTTTACAGTTAAATATTTACTGTGATCGATCCACAGCAAATGCATATTATATTCCAGAACAGCCAAACATTCCATAAATCCCCTGTATATACACTTTTCAATTCCTGTTCCGCCCTGAACACCAACCGTATATCGAGGAACCGTACCATCCTTTCCGAATATTTCGCATACAATAATATCAAAATCCTTATCAAAGGAAATATCCGTAAATTCTACATTAAATAAATTCAGAAACTCATTCACGGCAATTGGTAAATTAAAATATTTTAACAATAATTCTTTTATATCAATATCTATTTTCTCTCCCTGAGCACCGGCATACCACCATAAATTAAAGGAGTCAATCTGCATATATTCAATTAAAGCATTTATTAAACTGTCTTTAAAATTTTCATGACATGCCGTTCCTGTAGATACGGCTGCCGGCATAAATCTCTTTTCATTTTTAAAGAGCACACCAGAATCAGAAACTGCCATCTGTAACGGAACAAAAATACTTTCTTCCGGATTGCTTAATGAATTCATTTTTAACCACTGAATTTCATCCTCTTCCGCCAGATAATCATTTTTATTTTCACGGGCAAAATAACCATTCAGCACTTCAATGTCACACACCTGCTCTTCGCCGTACCGAATTTCCATTTCTTTTCTGGGCGCCCGGACAATACGCTGTTCCAGTAGCGGATAATAGGATGAAAAAGTATATCTTTCCGCGCTTTCACCCAGAAAACTGCTGAATGCTTCGTTATGTAACGTCCCATATCCGTTCAGATGATATATCATTTTTGCATCTTCCGATATAATATTTTTTTCAAAATCACAATATTCTGATGTATAGTATTTGAAGTTTGGAATGGGATATGATGATGAGCCTTTAAAGAAAGCGTTACCTTTCCATATTCCTGTAACTCTTCCTCCCACCACTTTATGCCTCAGATCATTATATCCCTGATTTAACTCAAACTTTATCATTATTTATCTCTTCCTTTATCAAGTTGATTGCTTTAACATTCTGTTCTTCAAACATAGCGCGATTAATTCCTGCGCAGCTAATACATGATACATGTCTCCTGTTTACATTGTATGAATATTCAAAATTCGGCAGATAATAGTGAATTACCTGTCCCCCCAGCGATGTATTTCCATATTGTTTAACATTATCCATATCTTTTAAAATGATTCCTGTCAGCAGCAATAATTCCGGAACCGATACCTCATTTGTATCCGAATTGCTTTCTGCCGAACGGGACAGATAATATTTTAAAGTGTTTGGAAATTTCGAGATAATATGCTTTTCCAAACATTCAAAACAGCCCGTAACCCCAGGCTGAACATTAGTTACATAAATATTTTCATTGTCATAGAAACCAAAAGTAATATCCATATCATTTGCAAAACTTATTCTGTTAAATGCCCGTAATGTAGTTATATTTGCAAACGAATCAACAACATATGTATAATCATAATTATTTAATACAGACTTTTTCTCCCCATAAATATCGGCGCATTTTTTTGCATCTTTATTTTCATTAATTGTAAGGATTTCCTCTCGGTTAAGAATATCATTTACTTTACTGATAATGACGTTTTCCGGAATCATCCGGCTGACCGAATCATATATTTTTTCATTAACAATCAATAAATTTTTGATTCCTACAGACTTCTGAATAAAACCCAGCTGATTTAACTGCAATAAGTCATCACAGATTTTGCTTTCCTGTGGAACCGTAATTGTTCCATTCCTGTCTAATTCCGATATTGCATCTACGAATTCCTTACTGCTTAATAATTTGTCTATAATAACTTCATTGATATGTAAAAAACCTTTGCGTAATATAATATCACTGTCCCCAATCGTAACAGACAAATCCACCGGTCTTTTAAATGTTATTTTTTCCTGCATGTATTTTTCTATTCCTTTCCACATAGATGCGTATATATAATATGACTGTTCACGCCATCTAAGCATAATTTTTTATCAGCATATTTTTTTTCAAATCCTGCGGCCTGACATGTGGTATAATCCATCGCAGCCGAGATCAAATCAAGATTCTGTGCCATCAGACCGACTTCCACCAAAGTAACCATCAGAGATAATTCACCGTACTTGACGTAATTTCTGTTAATATCATACTCATACAAGACGCAAAATGAAAAATTTTCCAGATCAAAACTTCCATAAGGAAACAGTTTTTTCATTTCAAACTCCTTTGAAATATATCTGAGAGTATGAGAAATCGGCTGATATTTATATATTCCTTTATCCAGCCCATCTACCCTGTTGATTACCAGATAAATATCTATCGGATATAACCCTCCCCCGGAGCCATGATATCTGGTAGTCACATCAATTCCAAAATAATTTTCTTTTCTCTTTGCAACGCCAAAACTAAATAATAATATCGTTGACAATTCGTTCAGAGACATAATACTTATATTTGTGTATCTTCTTGTACTATGCCGGTTTGCCAGCGCCTCCACCAGTTTTGTTTTTACCTTTACAGGCTTCTTATCCAGATATATAGTCTTTTCATCAGTTATCTCTTCATATTTTCTCATTGCATTGATTTGTGCCGCCAGATTTGATTCATTAAACATCCTGATACTTTTTGTATCCGACAGCCGGTTTGCTCCCATATTTAGCAAATAATCAAATTGAGGAGAATCGGCGTTTCCTTCTAATATTTCTCCAAACATACTGCCGTTGTTTGTTGATGAAACATTACCGGAATCTCTTGAAAGCAATAAATGCTGATTCATCATTCCTATTACTTCGTAATTCAAAATCTAAGTTCCTCACTTTTCATTTTTATTTTTCGCATAGTGAATAATTTCAATAACAAATACAACAATGACTGACCATGCAATTCCGAGCATCATCATATTACCTACATTCGGGGTTCCAACAGCTTCGTTTCCCTCGTTCACAATAGAAAATACCGGTATTCCCATAACCTTAACCACATACTCCGTCAGTTTTTCGCTGTTAAACGCAGAGTAACCCATTGTTATAAATATCGTTGAAATAATTACACTTATAATAATTCCAATTACGATTCCGATTCCAATCCTTAAAATCTTCTTATTCATACTTTCCATTTCTATCTCCTATATAATTATATATTAACTTTCCAACGATAATATTTTTTCTTATAAACAATTCCAAACAAAATTAATAATACTATTGTATATACTGCGGAAAGCAAAATAAAATCCATATCAAAATATTTTTTCTGCATCCATATTTCAATAAAATTATTCATTGCATATTTCATGGGAATACACCCTGATATCTTGTGTATGCGTTCCGGCAGCTGGTCATAACTTACAAAGGCTCCGCACAGCATATATAACGCAAACATAATAAATAATCCCAATGGCATTATAACCTGAGTGTTTGAGATAAGAATTGCCAGCACTGCGCCTAAAAGTATGCACACAGCAACCGCTATCATATATTGTATAAAAAATGCAAACAGATAAGTGAATTGCGGAATCCTTAATCCATATAGTATCTTTGCAAAAATAATATCAATAACAATACATACAACCGATACCAGCATATGTGCCAACACTTCAGAAATAATAATTTTACTGAACTTTACTTTAAAATAAAGCATTCGTTTCAGACTGTTGTCTTCTATATCAGCTGCAATCCATATTGGAAAGGAAATTAATGTCAATGGTAAAATCCCCATACCGATGGCTACCATCAGATATTTATCAATTAACTGATAACCCTCACCAATATCCGGGTTCCCATAACTGACCATCATTATGATCATCATTAAAATCGGATATGCAACACTGAAGAAAACAGACAGAGGAATTCTAAATATAGTTTTTATATTAATCCAAAGATAATCAAGCATCACTGTCACCGTCTATACCTTTATATAATGTAAGTATATATAAAGAGTATAAATTCTTTCCTAATATTTCATATTCAATATTATGATCTGCTAACTGTTCCAATACCATGTTTTGTTCATCTTTATCCTTTGTTATGATAAAAACTTCATCTTCTTCATTTTTGATAATTTCATTTTTCTGTTTTACCTGTTCAGGTAACTTTATACCATCTTCTTTCAGTTTTATAATTCTGTGATAAGCAATTTTTTCTTCCAGTTCTTTTATTTCCCCAAAATATAAACACTTGCCTTTATGCAAAATTATAACTTTATTAGCAAAATTATTTAATTCATCAAAATAATGTGTTACAGAAAATACCGTTCGGTTTTTTGAATATCTCTTAATAACAGACAGTATTTTTTCTCTTTTCTTATAATCCAATCCTGTTGTAAGTTCATCCAGAAACAATACCTCCGGTTTTAAATATACAACGAGAAATAAAGTCAGCCTCTGCTTTTCCCCGCCTGACAATACACCTGTTTTTTTCTTTAACAATGGTCTTAATTCAAATTCGTTAAGATAACTTTCCAGCTCCCTGCTTTTAGCAGACCGTCCGGTAACAA
Organism: uncultured Lachnospiraceae bacterium; assembly: GCA_910583605.1. Classification (GTDB taxonomy): domain Bacteria; phylum Bacillota; class Clostridia; order Lachnospirales; family Lachnospiraceae; genus Bovifimicola. The sequence continues at coordinate 57,303 of CAJTXN010000006.1, read as the reverse complement.
CTTTTATTAATTCATCCACTCTCATATAATGATTATAGTTATTTGATTGAAACTGGACTCCTACATCATCAAAGTTAAAATTTCTATTGATTGTTCCGCTATATTTTATTTCGGCCAGAACCGCATTAATCAACGTTGACTTTCCGGCGCCGTTCTCTCCTATGATTCCAACAACATCCCCCTGCTTTATTTCAATCTTCCGGTCAATGTCCAATACCCTGTTTTCACCAAATACAACCTTTAAATTATCAATCTCAAGAATATTTTCTTTCAATTTTTAACCTCTCATTTTGCCAATAATTTTATATTCGCTCTAATTAAATTATGGTAACAGAATATGGCGATATTCTGTTACCATAGTCTGCCTATTCCTCTTCTGTAACTGAGGCAGAAGTACAACTGCATGAACAACTGCAGGAGCAGGAACAGCAGCCTGCCGGATAATACACGGACTGATCCATATCAGACGAACCATATGTATTAATCTTACAGTCTTTGATTTCCATAACTTTCTCCTCCTTTCCATTTTAGTCTTTTAATAAATAAAAATACCTGAATATGTATATTTTATTTATTTTTTCCAAAAGTATTTCCATAAATAGTCCCATAAGGTATAATATATCATAAAATACACTCCTCCAATAAAAAATAGACCAAAACCTTAGTTACGATTTTAGTCTATCTCATATTCGAACTATAATCCACTGATTTTCTGCAAGCGGTTTGTTTATTCTGCAAGCGGTTAATTCTTGATTCTAATTTCTGCAATAAATTGATTTTTTTCGACTTTTAATACAAGTTCTCCATTATATTTTTCGACAATATTTTTAACATTTTTTAATCCAAATCCATGATTTCTTTTATCTGACTTTGTAGTTGAAATGTTATCTTGGGTTATTTTATCTTCACTATTATCAAATGTATTTTTTATAATAATGTATGTAAATATTTTCCCTTTTTTTAAAGTAATATTAATATTTCTTTCGGAATTATAAACTTTATCAACCGCTTCGATTGCATTTACTATCAGATTCGATATAACAATGCATAAATCCCTGTCGGAAATGGTTGTTGAATCCGGAAGATATCCGTTCACTTCTATTTCACATCTGTTTTTTACCGGCAGCAGATAATAATTTAATATCGCATTTACAGTGTCATTTCCAACATCATAATCATATTTACTTATAAAAGATATTTCTTTCAAAGTTTCTGTAATATATTTTTCCAGTCCGTTATAATCTTTTTTTAATGAAAAGTTTTTTATTTGTATCAGTTCTGCTATAATGTCATGCCGGAATTGTCTTGTTTTCTGCTCTTTTTCTAATAATAATTCAAAATACTTCTTTTGTTGTTCATTATACTTTTCCAGTATTTCATTTTTCAACTGGTATTTCTGCTGTACATTAAAATAATAAATCATCAATAAAAATGAAACAAAAATTATTCCTCCCCCAACTGTCACAAGGCCCAGTCCAAAAAGTCCCTGTCTTATACTTAAAACCTCCGTCAGCGCATATGTAAAGTATGACAACATTGCAATAATAATAAGCAAGAAAAGTGACAAGATAATATTCATTTTTGGTTTTAAAATAAAAGCATCTCTTTCAATGTTTCTTCCAAGAAAAAAATAATATATCCATAGTAAACCGATAACAAAAATCAAATAAGTTAATGATATACCATCTCCATTTAAGTGTAAAAGATATTTTAAAAAATACCCTGTCACACTTTCCAGAATTGACAGCATAAGAAATGCCAAAAAATATAAACTGACGGCTTCAGGCCATAACAAATGATATGTTAATGATATATTTATAACAGACATGACTAATGCCACAATAAGCGTTACTTCTGTTTTTCCAATCCATACTATACATGTAAGACAAATAATATTGATAAATCCAATAAATAATTTGTTTTTATGCCACTTATCCTGTCTTCTCTTTCCATATATTACATAAAAAAAAGAAAAATATTCAACTATAACCAGCAGATATGTTAATATATTCACTAAATTATTCATTTTCAAATCCTTTTTTTATCAAAGTCGATTATTTTTTGCAACACCTCTTTGTATTTTCTCCTTGATATGGGTATTTTATCACCATTATCCATTTTAACAAATTCTTTCTGAACATCACATACATGACATAAATTAATAATATAACTTCTATGGACAAGCAGAAAGATTCTTTCATCTAATTCAGCCTGTATGGTTCTTAATGATTTACTGCTTTCAAATACTTTTTCTTTCGAATATATTTTCAGGTAATCTCTATGAGACTCGATCACCTGAATCTCTCCCTGTTGTAATAAACATTCTTTTCCGCTATAATTTAATCTTATCATCTCACAGCCAAGTAAAGAAAAAAAAGCATTATCCAATGCCTCAAATAATTCCTCTTTATCGATTGGTTTAGTAACAAATCTTGTTGCACCGATTTTAAATGCTTCTTTGAATCTTTCCCTTTTGCTTGTCAGCATTATGATAAGTTTTTCCTCATCTCTTTTAGATAATTCTGTTGCAGTTTGAATCCCGTCCATTCCGGGCATATCAATATCCAAAAGAATAATTTTATATTCTGCTGATAACTCTAATAACTCCTTACCCGAAAAGCAATCATATAAATTATATCGGAAATTCTCTTTATTTTCATATTCCTCTAATAATTTCCCGACTTCCTCATGTATCACTTCCTCATCATCACAAATTACAATATTTATACTTTCCAATTCTTACTTCTCCCTTAAATACTATATTATTTTTCTTGTTCAGTTATCAATATTCCATTTATTACTATATGATTCTAAACTCTATCAGACTCACTTTAAATTGTCAACAACGGCGAAAAATTTTTAGTCATTGCCGATTTAACCACAGTGGAGTATAATACCATTGCCGGAATAAATTATAATGGAGGTATTCTGTGAATTTTCTATACGAAACAACACGTTTACAGCTAAAAGTATTAAATGAAAACCATGCGGCTGACGTCCTGTATTTTCTACAAACAAATAAGGCTTTCTTTGAGCCGTTTGAAGCTCAAAAAAAGCCTTCTTATTATACTTTATCTTATCAGACCGAAAATCTGAAAGCAGAATACAATGCATTTTTAAAAACAAAATATATTCGATTTTATGTCTTCCGCAAAGATTCTCCAAATCAGATTATCGGAACAATATCTTTCAGCAACCTGCTGCCATTTCCGTATTCTACCGCTACCCTCGGATATAAATTCGCCTTTGCACACCAGCATATGGGATATGCTTCCGAAGCCGTAGCTACTGCCTGCCATGCTCTTTTTAAGGATGCCCATTTTCACAGAATTGAAGCCTTTGTACTTCCGGACAACCTGCCCTCCTGTCATGTTCTGGAACGCATTGGATTTGATTTAGAGGGTCTGTGCCGCGGTGCAATCAATATTAACGGAATCTACCGGGACCATTACAAATTTGCTTTGCTTAATTATATTCAATGATGAGTGAATCCGGTTATAATCCAAAGTTTTCAATTGCATCTTTTCCAATTGGCACTCTGGTATCCATACTCTTTAATACATCATATATCTGAACGGTATTATAGACATTGCTGTCTTCCAAATTATATATTCTGTTATTATGAAATCCCAGTACCATAGGTCTTAAGATATCTTTCTGATTTTCCCGGATGACCAGCCCCCGTTCTCCGCTGGTAAGTTCCACGCACACTCCCGGATTCAGAATATTAATACCTCTCAGCAATCCGCCTACCATTCTGGCTTCGAATTTATCTTTGTGATTAATCAGATACCGGACAGTTGCCACATCCGAATAAGGTTCTCCTGCCAGTCCCATGGAAGTCATGGTATCAAATACGTCCGCTACCCGCAATACTCTTGTTCCATCCAATATCTTTGCTTCCGGTTTATTCTTACCGGAAATTTCCCTTATATTCTGTGCAATCATAATTCTTGTCAGGGACGGAATATCAAAGTCCTGCTGAATCAGCTCATTTCCATCAATTTCACACTTACTTACCACATACGCATCTTCTTCTGAAAGTTTTGCACCTTTTTTCAATATCTCCACCGGTATCATCGCTTTTCCGATTTCATGCAGTAATGCGGCAGTCACAATATTAATCTGTTCCATATATGACATATTTAACTGAGCGGAAATGATCGCCGACAGTATTGCCACATTCAGAGAATGTTTATAGACATAATCTTCCGGACTTCTCAGAGATTTTAAAAAATTAATCTTATGATTTAATTTTCCGTAACTGCTGATGATTTTAGATGATAACTGCTCTATTTTCCTGGCTCCCTTATGATCAATTATCATATCCAGCTGTTCTTTCAACGCAAGTACGGACATAGCCTGAAAACGCTCAAACTCCCTGTCTTCCTCCGACATCTCCTGTGCCGGTTCTGTGGGTTCTAAAATATAAACACCAAGAAGTCCGAAATTTTTAATACTGTTTACACCCTGTCTTGTCAGTTTTGTATTGATATCATACAGCAATACCCCGGACTTATTATAAACCGGACGTCCTAACCGCATACCTTTTTTTAATTCTTCATTTCTTATGAATTTCATGGTTATGAATAACCTCCTTTGTCCCGATTCTTAAATTTTCTGTTCCGTTTGTTACAAATACATGCACCAATATCCGAAATTCATCGTTCCATTTCTTTTATTTCCTTCAAATTCAGTAAATCCAAACATTCTGGCTATCGTCTGTTCTCTCTGGTGGTATAATCCCGGCACTCCGATGAGATATCTTTTTGTGCCATTGGTTACCTTTTCACAGAGAATCAGATATCTGTAATTGTAAAAACCATGTAGCATAAAACTGTTATTACAGAGCTGCCAGTATTTCTTCGGCAGATATGAAATATCATGAGGTGTGATCTTAATACATTCACCGTCTATTTCATTCAATCTGACCTTCGGATAACATCCTGAAAGAACCTGGAAGAAATTTTTTTCTTCGTTATTTTCCATACCGTTATTTTCAGTTTCTTTTTCTACCCGTTCAGATTGAGAGGTTGCCATATCACAGCATCCGGCCGGTTCCCGTCCGTCTCCCTGAGTCTTCATATTTTCCGTATTATCAGGTATTTCCGATTCATTTGCAACGATATCTGCCACAGGCTCCGTTTCCTCATTTAACCGTGTTCCTGACAAGTCATTTGTCTGCTGTTCAGGAAAGACTCTGGCTGATGCTGCCTGTGCTTCAGTCATATTTCCGGGTTCCGTTTCTGCCGTCTGTACCGGCGGCTCTTCTGTCGATTCCCTTATCATCCGGCTTACGGATACATCTGCTACCTTTTCATATTCTTCTTCCCCGATATATGCCACATGCAGTTCCGAATTCTGATTATGTAGTATATTTTCAATATTTCCGTTTTTCAAGTTCAAATCACGAACAGGCTCTTCTTTTCGAAAGTCTTCAACCTCAATAGGTATATCGTCCCATTCAGACGCATAAATAAGATTTAAAGACTTTTTATTTTTAAAAAAAGCCGGGCTGCATATAAAAATGCCGGATAAGCCTTCTATTTCCACTCCAAACAGTTCGAGATTTTTATTAATCTTTATTACGCTGCTGCCCTTTATAATTCTCATCTGCTCTAAATAATATTTTTTTATTCCTGATTGATTCCGGCTGAAAAAGTAGACTTCCATCATATTGTCTTCTGTTTCATTTAATAACTCTTCCGCAAACCGAACGGAAAGACTGATTCTGCAGGCTCCGTTTCTGGATTCTATTTTTGCAAATCCTGCATTTTTTCCCTTTACTCCTTTTTCATACGAATATATATATGAAATAAGCCTCTTATATTCCCCCATTCAATAATCCCCTTTCAATCACTTCATATACAGCCTTTTTAATTCATTCTATGTGTAACCGAAAGGATATATTACAACTGATTTAATTCATCCGCTAATTTTGCAAATTGTTCCAGCGTTAATGCTTCGCCTCTTACATTTTCCTTCTGACCGGTTTTTGCCAGTGCCGCCCCAATCTGTTCTTTTGTGTAAGATATACCGGATGCATTATTTAAACTGTTCATCATCGTCTTTCTCCTCTGGTTAAATGAAGCGCGAATAATTTTAAACAGCAATTCTTCATTGTCCACGGCAATGGGCGGTGTCTGATAGCAGCTCAGTCTAATCACCGCCGAGCTGACATTCGGTCTCGGCATAAAACAGTTTGGAGGGACAATGGCTACGATTTCAGGTTTGGCATAATACTGAACTGCCAGAGACAGCGCGCCATAATCCTTTGTCCCCGGTCCCGCTTTCATTCTGTCAGCAACTTCTTTTTGTACCATGATCGTTATGCTTTCTAAAGGTACTTTGCTTTCAAACAACCCCATAATGATCGGCGTTGTGATGTAATATGGCAGATTTGCCACTACTTTTATGGGCTTTCCGTTATTTTTTTCCTGTACCAGCCGGTTAATATCCACTTTCAGAATGTCTTCATTTAGTATGCTTACATTGGAGTATCCACTTAAGGTTTCTTTCAAAATCGGAATTAATGCCTCGTCTATTTCAACAGCAGTCACTTCTCCGGCATTTTCACACAGATACTGGGTCATGGTTCCGATTCCCGGCCCTATTTCCAACACCATATCCTCTTTGGTAATACCTGCTTCCACAATGATTTTATCTAATACATGAGTATCAATCAAGAAGTTTTGTCCAAATTTTTTCTGAAAATGGAAATTATATTTTTGCAATATTTCTATTGTATTTTTCGGTATTCCTAAAGATGCCATTTTATTCTCCTAACTACCTTCTCCTTAATTAAAGTGATTGCGAAACTCATAGTCATAGGTCAGATATTTCCGCGACTTATGAGTTTCACAATCATCAAATTAACTTAATTGGTACATTTTCAACGCATTTTCGCAGGTAATCCGTACAATATCTTCTTTCTGCCGTCCCAATAACTCTGCCATTCGCTCAGCAACATAATGAATCCGTGAAGAATCATTCCTTTTTCCGCGAAAGGGTTCCGGTGATAAGTACGGACAATCCGTTTCCAGTACTATCTGATTTAACGGAAGCGCCGTAACCGCTTCCGCAAGTTTTTTTCCGTTATTAAATGTAAGTACACCGCCGACCCCGATATAATAACCCATTGCCGCATATTCCAACGCCAGTTCCCGGCTATAGGAATAACAATGAATGACACCTCCCGACAGTCGGTCTGTATATTTCTTCATAATATCCATAGTATCTTTTGCCGAATCCCGGCTGTGAATAATAACCGGCATCTGCAATTCCACAGCCAGATCAAGCTGAGCCTCAAACCAGTATTTCTGTGTTTTTTCATCCGGTTCCATATAATGATAATCCAGTCCGATTTCACCAATAGCAACCGATTTATCTTTTAATGCCATGGTTTTTAATTCCTGTAAAGAGTCTTTTTTTAATTCTCCCGTTTCATTGGGATGAACCCCCACAGACGCATAGATAAAGGAATATTTTTCGGATAATTTTACGGAAGCCGCAGATGATTTCATGGAAGCGCCGACATTTACCATATATCCGATTCCCTGCCCGGCCATGGATTGCAATAATATTTCCCTGTCATTGTCAAACTGTTCATCATCATAATGTGCATGGGTGTCAAATATCATGTCTGTTCTGAATTTTGTATCCTGTATCATAATGTTTCTCCTCTATCATCAATCAAATCTATGCGGACATATGACATAAAACGCCTGTTTCCAGGGCAAATAAGTTTGTAATAAGACTTGTATCTGCCTTATTACAAACTTATTATTATTTTCAAAAATATGCATCCTGATTTCAGTGTTAACAGATTTCCGAGCCTGCAATTATATCCTTATCCACAGTTAATACCGACAGATTTCCCTCATCATCTCCTGCTGCAAGAATCATTCCTTCTGACAGAAGGCCGCATAACTTTACAGGTTTCAGATTTGTAATGACTGCAACTTTTTTACCAACCATTTCTTCCGGTGTGTAGTGTAAAGCAATTCCGGATACAATCTGCCTTACCTCAGTACCAATCCGAATCTGTGATACCAAAAGCTTCTTCGCTTTCTTCACTCTTTCACACTGCAGTATCTCACCGACTCTCAACTGCACCTTATCAAAATCATCCAGTGTAATTTCTTCTTTCGGCTCCACTTCCGGATATTTCGGCCCTTCTGCTTTTTCTTTCATTTGTTCAACTTTTTCCAGAATTTCATTTACATCCTGTCTGGCAAATAAAATTTCCGGTGCATCAGTAACTTTTGTTCCTGAATCATATTTTCCAAAGGTATCCATATCATCAAATTCTCTGTATGAAGCATTTAACTGGGATAATATTTTCTTTGATGTCTCCGGCATAAACGGTTCCAGTAAACTTGCGCCAATGCTGATGCTTTCTACCAGATTATAAAGTACCGTGGCCAGCCGGTCGGACTGGCTTTCATCCTTCGCCAATACCCAAGGCATTGTTTCATCTATATATTTATTGCATCTTTTGAATAATATAAATATTTCGGTAATAGCATCCGCAACCCGAAGCTTATCCATTTTCTCTTCCACTTTTTTCGGAGTCTCTAATACTGTTTTCTTCAAATCTTCATCGAATCCGCCTTCGCCTGCAACACCCTTATCCGAAACAATACCACTAAAATACTTATTAGACATGGAAATGGTTCGATTCACAAGATTTCCCAGGGTATTTGCCAGATCGGAATTCACGCGTTCCGTTACCAGTTCCCATGAAACAATACCGTCATTCTCAAAAGGCATTTCATGCAACACAAAATATCTGACTGCATCTACACCAAATAAATCCACCAGATCATCTGCATAAATAACATTTCCCTTAGATTTACTCATTTTTCCGTCATTCTGTATCAGCCACGGGTGTCCAAATACCTGCTTCGGCAGCGGAAGGCCCAATGCCATAAGCATAATCGGCCAATAAATCGTATGAAATCTTAAAATATCTTTACCAATCAAATGTAAATCAGCCGGCCAGTACTTCTCAAACAATTCTCCACTGTTACCATCCACATCATATCCAAGTCCGGTAATATAATTAGATAAAGCATCTACCCATACATATACCACATGCTTTTCATCAAAGGATACCGGAATCCCCCATTTAAAGGAAGTTCTTGAAACACATAAATCCTGCAGACCCGGCAACAGAAAATTATTCATCATCTCATTTTTTCTGGATTCCGGCTGAATAAATTCCGGATGGGTATTGATATGTTCAATCAGACGGTCTGCATATTTGGAAAGTTTCAAAAAATACGCTTCCTCTTTTGCCGGCTGGCATTCACGCCCGCAATCCGGACATTTTCCATCCACAAGCTGTGACGATGTAAAAAATGATTCACACGGAGTACAGTACATTCCCTCATAATATCCTTTATATATATCACCCTGATCATATAATTTTTTAAATATTTTCTGAATCTGAAGTTCATGGTCTGCATCGGTGGTTCTGATAAATTTATCATAGGAGGTATTCATCAAATCCCAGATATTCTTTATCTTTCCCGCCACATCATCTACAAATTCCTTTGGAGTGATACCTGCCTCTTCTGCTTTTAATTCAATCTTCTGTCCATGCTCGTCCGTTCCTGTCTGAAAACGTACATCATATCCCTGTTTTCTCTTATACCTTACGATGCTGTCAGCCAGTACCACTTCATAAGTATTCCCTATATGAGGCTTTCCTGAAGTATATGCAATCGCTGTTGTTAAATAATAAGGTTTGCCCTTGCAAGTTTTACACATAACCGAATCTCCTTTATTTCAATCTGATCGTTCACTCTATACTATTCCTTTGACATTTCATAAACAAAAAATGCCATTTCACATTATATTACCTTTAAATTCATTTTTTTTCAAGTATTCCCATGCATGTTTTTGGATTTATAACTTTTCTGATTGAAAAAATCCTTAATGAGTTCCCACTATACGATATAATCCTGTATAATCCTCTCTTATCTTATAAAGTATTACATCTCCCATTTTTATATTTATCTGTCTGTTTTCCAACAGCATTTCTTTTCGGTACCCTTCTGTTTTCCACATATTACAGTACCCTTTTTCATAATTTTCCCGATTGATATAGGACAACCGGCTTCTCCCATTTGCGACTGTACATATCTCCATATTAGCAATAATATTGCCTCTTTTACAGGATTGTTTCATTAACTCCATTTCCTTTATATCTTCAGAAACATTGAAAGAATCCGGAATTACATATACTTTTTCCGGGATTGTTACCGTCCCCCGCCATTCCTGCAGTCCTCTGTTTGCCTGATTGGAATCTGTTACCCGATATCGTTCTGCAATTCCCGCATAGGAGCGATTATCTTTGTTCAGTCGAATCACTGGCTGTATCTCCTCAAATCCGCTGTTGTCTTCTTTCTTTGCATATAATTTTACTTTCTTCCTGCTACCATTTTGTTCCAGAAAATAATAAGTCATAATTATCTTGATATAATCTTTTTCTCCGCTCATACTGCCAATTGTTCGAAGTTTAAAGTTAATCCGGCTTTTTTCAAACGTCTCACTTTCGTATGGAAGCAATCTGTCATTTCCCGCAAATATCCCGTTTTCATCATTGGTCCCGACACGGTAATTCTCATCACTTACCGTTAATCCATAAATTCTTCCTATAATTTCCACTGTCATGGTATCAGAAGCTGCATAATTACTTATTGTTTTATTTGCTTTGGATTGGACATGATTATCCATATTGGAAACGGTTTCATAATTTAAACCATAATTACGAACCTTTATTTCATATTTACCTTCATTCACACCTACGGGAATTATAAACCGGATAGTCCCAAGTTTCACATCAAACCAGGTATTTGGACCTATTTTTTTTCCTTCATAAATAATTTCAAACGGGAGCTTTAATTGCGTTTTTGCAACATACCGGGAATAATCCCTGATTCCATATCCTTTAATATCATTATGTGTTCCATAAGCGCTAATATTTATAATGGCCTCTTTATTTATTACCAATGCCGGTATATCCGAATTGGGATTGATTAACTGATTAAATTTTTTTCCGTTATCTGCTGTCAGTTTGGCACATACCGGTGTATGTATGCTGACACTGTTATTACTGGTCAGCTTTATACTTTTGGAAGAGCCATCCGCAATATTCTTATAAATTCCATCGGCATAAACCGCATTGCCGGAACAATTCTTTTTTGTAGTTGGAATTATATACCCCTTTTCATATATATGGGCAGAGTGATTCCATACAGTCTGTAACGGTTCCGGGCCTGCCTGTTCTTTCCATTTGTCCTCCAGTAATACACTGCCGTTTATATTTAAATAATCGTTTCGTACATGAACTTCTCCAACTGCCAAATCAGCAATATTCTGTTGATTCACATCTGGTATCACCGGTTTTATCCCATTGACAGAATAATCCCGAATAACTATATCTTCTGTCTGAACAACTTCATTGTAAACCGGCAGCATCACATGTTCATAATAGCTGAAAGACTGCTTTTTCTGAATTTCTGGTTTTAATCCCCGTTTTTCAATATATATCTTCCCATTTTCAAAAGCATAATTCCGAACTTCTAAACCTGATAAATACCAGAAGTTAACAGACTCCATAATCCAGTAAGAAACCTTTTTCTCTGTATAATACCATCGGGAAACACTTTTTGTTTCATTTATATACTCTCCATCGTAATTTTTCCAATAGATATGATAATTTGTCTTTACACATATTGGAATCTTCATTGTCACTTCCACCTTATGAAACATCATATCATAACAATAGGTATTAACCTCGCCCTCCGCATAAAGAGACTTCCCTGTCGGAATTCCCTGCTCCACATCATAATATTCCCGACCTTTCTCTCCTGCACCAATCCTTATATTTCCTGCCGGATGAAAGCTTTTATTTATGGTTGATACTATTTTTTCCGAATAACTGAATTGTTTTCTTTTATTCTGAGACGGATATTGTACTGACTTATTAAAATGGGTACGCAGACTGTCTTTGGATGCCCAGTCTCTTGCACCGGCTATTCCTTCAAACGTATAATAGACCTCTCCCCAGCTGTTTCCATTTGAATCCGTTAATCCTCCAAGAACATTTCCATACTCGCAGATGGTCAGAATAGAATCGATATAAACTATGTCTCCATAGGCATATAACTGATGCTGCCACTCAGATGATACTCTCCCGACAGCATTGAATATCTCCTCTTTGTCACCATAATAATAACAATATATGTACCCTGACTGAAACGGGTCATCTCTATATGTGATATCACCATATTCATATAATTTAATAAACGCACACTGTTGCCCCGAGGCATTAACGGGCATATCATAGCGCTTAATCACCCAGCCCACGGTCCTATATGTAACATTGGATGTGGCTTTTCTATCATGGGTCGTCATCATCAGATTACCATCAGAGTCAAATTCCAGTCTTTCTCTATAATAATCTGTCTCCTCCATTCCATACGCTTCTTCCAGAAATATATTACTGTTTTTGCATGTTCCTATAAAAATAATCAGAACAAATAAAAACATTCCAACTAATGTCTTTACACTTATTCTCTTAAGAAAAAAAGTGATAAAAGGATGAATTCCATATCCCTTCATTAAAATACCCCCTTTCATTAATCACTTTTTAATTTGTTGATATTTTACAATTTTCTTTTGTATTTGTCAAGTATTAATTCGTAACATTTTTAATTCATGGGTTTTCTACTCACAAAACAGCAGTTGATACATATATATAAATAATAAGATTTGAATAATCAAAGATTTTGTGTTATTCTGTTATTAAATTTTATAGAAAGGATTAGGCATATTTGCAGAAACAGTATGAATAAAAAAATCACCACACGGCTTTTAGCCATATTATTAACAATTATATTTATTTTTTCTATGGCCGGATGCGGAAAGACAGCGATTTCCAATGATAGTTCCGGTGAAACCACTACAGAAAATTCTACTTCAAAAAACAAAGAGACTGAGACTAAAGAACAGGAGACTACTACTTCAGATAAAAATTCATCAGACACGAAGGAAGAACAGAAAAAGTTTAATGATTTCACAAACGAAATCTTTACTTCCGAATTAGCCCTCAATATTCTGAATCTTCACTGCACACTTGCTCATCCGGAAAATTTCGGAATCAAAGATTATGAAATCTCATTGGGCAGCTTTTCCGCTGAAGAGGATTCCGAATCCTACGAACTATTAGACAAATACATAGATGAATTGGCAGATTTCAACTACAATCTGTTAACTTCCGAACAACAATTAACATATGATATTTTTAAAACTTATGCCAATGATTCAAAAAAGTATAAGGGATATCGCCTGCACAATGACTATATGTCTCCTTTAAACGGTATGCAGTCCTATATTCCCACAATATTGGCAGAATATGTATTTTATGATGAACAGGATGTCAAAGATTATCTTGAAATATTGAAAACATTTCCGTCTTTTTTTGAAGACTTAATCAGTTTCGAAAAAGAACAGTCAGAAGCCGGTTTTTTCATGCCGGATTTTGAGGTTGACAAAATAGTTGACCAATGTCAGCAATTTATTGCAAATCCGGATAATCACTACCTGATTGACAGTTTTAACAGTCGTATAGATTCCGCAGATTTTTTGGATAACAATGCAAAAGAGCTTTATAAATCTTCTAACATTACCCAAATAAAGGAAAGCGTCATTCCTGCATATGAATATATAATCAGTGAACTTCCAAAGTTAAAGGGCACCTGTAAGAATGAAGGCGGTCTGGCAAATTTTAAAAATGGCAAAGAATTTTATGAATTACTGGTTCGGGATTACACCGGATCCGATAAATCCGTACCCGAAATCAAAAAGATGATAGAAGATAAATATAAAGCTGATTTTAACGAAATATTGGGAATCACATTAAAAGATAATACCATCTTTGACAAAATGTCAGAATGTCCTGTTGATTTAAGCGACCCGACCAAGGTCTTAAATGATTTGAAATCAAAAATCGCCGTTGATTTTCCAACCGGACTGGAGACAACATTTACGGTCAGCTATGTTCCTGAATCCATGGAAAAATACACAAGCCCGGCTTACTACATTTTGCCGCCGATTGATAATCTGAATAACAATTCGATTTATATTAATAAATCACAGGTCAGTGAAAGTATTGAAGATTTTGTGACTTTGGCCCATGAAGGTTTTCCGGGACATTTGTTCCAGACCACCTATTTCTATTCACAGAATCCTTCCAATATCCGTAAATTATTTTCTTTTTCCGGATATTCCGAAGGCTGGGGAACATATGCCGAAATGTACAGCTACAGCCTTGCAGGAACTGAGGATGCTGTAACGAGAATCAATGAGTTAAATAAAACATATACTTTTGCGATTTACTGTCTGACAGATATCGGTATCAATTATGAGGGATGGACCTATGATGAAACTATGAAATTCCTTTCCGGCATTGGTCTTGGCAAAGAAGATTCCAACACAATCTATGAAACGCTGATAGAAGAACCTGCATTGTATCTTGCTTACTATGTAGGATATCTGGAATTCATGGAGTTAAGGGCAACTGCCGAAGAAGCCCTTGGTGATAATTTTTCACTGAAATCATTTCATACCTTCCTTTTGAAGACCGGTCCGGCCCAGTTCGAAATCATTCGTGACAGAATGGAGACTTGGATTGATGATCAGAAAAATTCAAAAGAACTAAGAAACAGCCGGGCAGATTAAATTTTGTATCATTTATTTCTATAACAAAGCTTATATTGAAATACTTACCATTCTAAAAAGATAATTAACCGATTGCGACATACTTTTACGTATGCCGTAATCGGTTAAGAATTTTTCACTTCTATAACACAATATTACTATCAATATATTCCATATACAACTTACTATTTACCTTGTCCTTATTATCCTTATACCATTCAAATGCCTCTTTAAGTCCGTCAAACATAGATTTAGTTTCGTTCAACAATTCACACTGTTTCGAAACATCAAGATAATACTCATATTCGTGAAAACTAAAATAATTTCTAAATGGAATGTTCTCATACACATTTTTAAATTCTGCCTCTTTGCCGACAACTTTATAACCTAACTCTACCCACTCCCTAATAGAAACCGATTCTTTATTACCTACGTTAAAAACATGTATTTCTGGCTTCTTTTCCAAAATCACATCTATAAACCTACATAAGTCTTCTACATGAAAAAACTGCAATTTCATATTCCCGCCTTTTGGTAAATAAAATTTTCTGTCAGACATTGCACAATCAAATACAAAGGCTTCTCTATATACATTATTCATCTGACCATATAAATACGGCGGACGAAGAATATAAGCTGACTTATTTCTTCTATGTAATGCTTCTTCTGCAGCTATCTTATCAGTTCCATATTTTCCCCAAAATTTATTTGCACCAACCTTAGTTTCTTCTTTAAAAGGTTGTTCTGCATCTTCCGGATAAACAGCACTGGAGCTTATTAATACATAATCTCCATAACTATCTATAGCATTAAGAAGCAATTCCACATCCTCAGCCGTATAAGCAGTATCAATTACCACATCAAAATGTATACCCTTTAAATCATCACCTATATTATGTCTGTCAGTCTCTATAAGGTGTACATCATCTGACTGTGGACGACTGTTTCTGTTTAATACATATACCATATATCCCTTCGAAACATAATATTCTGCCACATATCTGCTTACAAAAACGGTTCCACCTGTAACTAATAATTTCCTCATTACTACCTCCTATATTTTATTCATGTTATTCTTTATCAAACTATTCTGTTTTGTACTATAATATAAATTCATTATAATTTAAAAACGTTTTATCCGGGAGCCTTTTTTAACGACTTGTAAAGTAGTATTCTTTGAAATAATTAAGCTTTTTAATTGTATTTTCAGATATATCAAATGCATAAACACTAAATCCCAGTCCTTCCATATATAAAATATGTATTCAGGCATTACAGTTAACATCCAAAACTTTCGTGTTCTCTGGCAATTTTCTGGCAAAATTCTCGACTTCCTTGCTCGGACTTCCAAAAAAATTAACTGTCTTTATTTTAATACTCTGCTATACAAAACAATTTCATAATCCTTTACTATCAATTTTTAAAAATACAATGCCCTGTCAAAAGTTTTAGGAAATATTTTATTTATCTCTCTTCAACACTTTCGCAATACTCTCATTTTTCGCATACATAAATCTTGAAAACTTTCCATGAACCTCCTTATTAACATCTATGCCCAATCGTCTAAAATTATCAACTACTTCACCCGGATATTCACTCTTATATTCTATCTCCATCTCATAATCTTCTTTCTCTAAATAAATATTTTTATCCAAACAAATTTCTATATCGTGATACTCCAATGAAATACTACGTGTAGTTTCCAAACATCCCAGTTTAATTACATCTTGACAATTTTTTTTCCAATCAATTTCTCTAACTCACATATGGACTATAATATAATCATTTTAAATCGTCTCTCTTAAATATTTTATGTAAAACAATGTCTCTCACATATAAATCAACAAGTTTATTTTTTATTCAGAATGCCCCATAAACTTTTTTTATAATATTCCATTTTTTTTAAAATACAACCTTTTTTTATCGACATTATTCGACAAAAAAGCACCAGCTAATGGTAAACTGGTGCTTTTTGAACTATTTTTTATAATCTACTATATCTTTTACAATAACATTTAGTAATACTACGACATCAATATCATATTTAAAAATAAATTAAATGTACTTCTATATATTCTGAATATATGTCTTATATCATAATTCATTTTTCCAAGGTATAGAATTTAAGATATCTCTATGTAAGTAACTTTCCAGTATCATGGAACAAGAATATTATAAAGTTATGGCAAACAATATGACAATTCTGAAATAAAACCATAAATCGAAGAATATACAATTACAAAGATACAGAAACAAACCGCCTTATTTACACTTTGCGGCAACTCTTTTTTTACCGTACCAAATCCGCCTGATACACATCTCTTTTACTGATACCTCTGTCTTTTGCCACCTGCTTCATGGCTTCCTTTTTATTCATTCCTCTGTTTACATAATAATCCAGATGTTCAGCAATGGTGAGTTCCAGCCAGCTCTCCTGCTCCTCTTTCACTTTTTCATCAAAACTTTTCCCCTCAATCACCAGTACAAATTCACCTTTCGGTTCATTCAGACTGTAATGGTCAATCATATCATCAATAAACGACTGTTTTGCTTCTTCGTATTTTTTCGTCAGTTCCCGGCAGATGGTTATTCTTCGGTTTCCAATCTGCTCCCTGAGTTCTTCCAGTGTGCGTAACAGATGATGGGGCGCCTCATATAATACAATGGTTCTTGTCTCTTCCGCCAGTTCTGCCAGCACCATTGCACGTTCTTTTTTATCACTTGGCAGAAATGCTTCAAATGCAAATCTTCTGGTTGCCATGCCGGACATGGTCAGTGCCGTTATGCAGGCGGCCGGACCCGGAAGGGATGAAACTTCGATTCCCGCCTCGTAACATTGATGTACCAGTTCTTCTCCCGGATCGGATATTCCCGGAGTGCCTGCATCCGTGATCAATGCAATATTTTTTCCCTCCTGCAATAAAGACACCAGATATTTCGCTTTCTCCACTTTGTTATACTCATGATAACTTGTCATTGGCGTTTTTATCCCAAAATGATTCAGCAGCTTAATGCTGTGTCTCGTATCTTCCGCACCGATTAAATCTACTTCTTTTAACGTCCGCAGCACCCGGAACGTAATATCTTCCAGATTTCCAATGGGAGTAGCACATAAATATAATTTTCCGCTCATTTTAACTCCATTCTTTCATTCTATTCTATGGTTTCCCAACTTAATGCCATGGCAGCTCTAATATCCGTATATATCATATATTTCATCTGTATACTTTCCTGATTCCTGATATACCACCAACGGCGCTTCCACTTTCATCATACTTTTTCCACCCCGCACGGATTCCAGCAATACCATATTTGCCTCTTTATTAATAAACGGATGAACCAGTTTCAGACGTTTCGGCTCCAGTTTATATGATTTCAGAGTATAGATAATCTCCGCTAACCTGTGAGGTCTGTGTACCATATAAAATCTTCCGCCGGGTTTTAAAAGCAATGAAGCCTCTCTAACCACATCCTCCAGTGTACACAAAACTTCGTGTCTTGCGATTGCTTTCGGCATATCCGGATTTTTAAGTCCGTGGTTATCATTCATATAGGGTGGATTTGACGTAACTACATCAAAAGAAGCCTTCTTAAATATCGAAGAGGCTTCCTTTATATCTCCGGTTATAATTTCTATTTTATCCTGCAGATGGTTATAGCAGACACTTCTTCTTGCCATATCTGCGCTTTCCGGCTGAATCTCCAGTCCGGTAAAATGCTTTCCGTCAGTTTTTGCTTCCAGAAGAATGGGTATGATACCCGTTCCGGTTCCCATATCCAGTACACATTCTTCCTCCTGTACTTTTGCAAACCCGCTAAGCAACACTCCATCCATGCCGAAGCAAAATTTATCCTTATGCTGGATTATTTTATATCCATTTCGCTCCAAATCATCCAGACGTTCTCCGGGCCTTAATAAATCAGTCATCTATCTTAGACTTTCCTTCCTTTTTCTCCAACAGTTCCAGCGCCTTCAGTTCCTCATCATTAATATGCAGGGATTCTTTTCTGTGTCTTCGTTTAAATTTTAAATCATCAACCTTATATTCCCGAATTTCCTTTTCATCGTTTACCTGAACGATTACTTTAACCAGCTGCCGGAGAACACTTACACTGGCCACTTCACCTTTCAGTCCATCGGCAGTACTCACGAAATCTCCCACCATCGGCAGCCTGCTGTTCAGTTCTTCATAGGTTTCTTCCTCATTTTTCAGGCAGCACATCAGTCTACCGCATACCCCTGATATCTTGGTAGGATTCAGCGATAAATTCTGTTCCTTTGCCATTTTAATGGATACCGGTATAAATTCCGTCAGATACGTATTGCAGCACAACGGACGGCCGCAGATGCTGTATCCGCCTACCACTTTCGTTTCATCCCGGACACCAATCTGACGAAGTTCAATTCTTGTTTTAAAAACAGAGGCCAGATCTTTTACCAGTTCCCGAAAATCAATTCTTCCGTCTGCAGTAAAGTAAAACAACAATTTGTTATTATCAAATGTATATTCTGCATCGATCAGCTTCATATCCAGGCCGTGTTTTCCTATCTTCTCAAAGCAGACCTCAAATGCTTTTTTCTCTTTTTCTTTGTTTTCCGCTTCTATTGCATCATCTTCTTCCGTTGCAATGCGGATAACGCTTTTCAACGGCTGCGTAATCTTTTCATCTTCCACATCCCGGATTCCCAAAACAACCAGTCCGTATTCCACGCCTCTGGCCGTTTCAACTATCACATGCTGTCCCTTTTCAATGGGTAAATCTTCCGGCGAAAAATAATATATCTTTCCTGTTTTTCTGAATCGAACTCCTATTATTTTTGTCATTTTCTATTTAATCTCCGTTTCTGTTCTAATCTGTTAAATATTATCCCTGATGGTCATAAACATCAGCTCAATCACAATATCGAAATTAACATTTGATTTTAATCTTACCTTTGCCTTGTCCAATGACTTTAAAATCTCTTCAATGCCGTTATAGGAGGAGTTTGCCGCATGCTGTTTAATGGTTTTCAGTTCATTTTTAAAAATCAGTTCATTTACATTCATGGATGCCTTATATAACAATACATCCCGAAACCACAAAATCATTAAATCAATGTAATCATTAAATGTATATTTATAATCGGCTGCCCGTTTTACCGCAGCAACAACCTCATATGCCTGCATATCTTTGATATAGCGCATAAGCTGGGTTACTTCATCCAGCATTTCCGAGAACTCCGCAGATGATACAAGGCTTATGGCTTTTCCAAGATTTCCGCCTGCAAAGGATGAGGCAATCTCCGCCTGATAATCCACCACTTTTTCTTTTTTCATCAGATAATGTTTCACTACCTCTTTTTTTAAAGGCTGCATATTAAGTGTAACACATCTGGATAAAACCGTCTGAAGCATCAAATCCACATTGGTGGTCAGCAGCATGATCACTGCATATTCCGGCGGCTCTTCTATGGTTTTCAGCATAGCATTCTGTGCCTGAACATTCATAAGCTGTGCATCTTCAATGATATATACTTTATATTTATAACTGTAAGGTTTTAAGTCTACATCATTGACCAGCTGGTTTCTGATTTCATCAACTGATATCAGATTCGGCTTTTCATGTTTTACATAAATGATATCCGGATTATTATCTGTCAAAGCCTGAATGCAGGAATGACATTTCAGGCAGGGTTCCTGACCGGATTCTTCACATAAGAGCGTCATGGCAAAGGCTTTTGCCAATGTCTTTTTACCCATGCCCTTTTCACCGTTTATAATATAGGCATGGGATATTTTATCATTTTCCATTGCTTTGCTGAAATGCTCCAGAATATTTTCATTTCCCAGTATATCTTTAAATCCTGCCATCGGCTTCACTCTCTTTCGATAGTATTTTCCAGTCTTACGTAATTATATCCAATAACAAACCTCTGATTTCCCCTACCAGATTCAGGATAGATATATTATCCTTCTCATCTTTGATCAGCTCGGCTGCCAGATCATCCAGATTCTTATCAATCAGACGGATGATTCCGTATACCCGGTGTCTTCCCCGTCTGTCCAGAAAATTTTCCCTGGAAAATTCATGTGAGCGGTATACGATTTCATTTATAAATTCTTTAATCAGCTGCCGATATCTTTTCATGTCCCGCACATCTGTTTTTTTGGATATTTTCTTTCCCTGCTCCGATATCTCATTCATCAGAGCATTTATTTTTTCCTGAAGTCCTGCATCATCAATATGGCTTGCCAGCACAAATTTAAATGCTCCGTCCGCTTCCGTTGTCTGTCTGGCCGCCTCAGCCGGCGCAGTCTGTGTAAGTTCATTAATTCGCATCTCCATGAATTTCACCGCCTTCGAACCTGATTCATTATTTTATAGTATATCATATTTTCTTAATCTGGTAAATGAAATCCATATATTATCATTCACATCTCTAAAAAAAGCGGTACAGTTTGCACTGTACCGCCATTAAAAGTATTTTTATGTATTTACATTGATTCCGAATTTCCGGCTTTCTTTGCCAAAAGAACTTTAACAACTGTTCCGCCTACAAGAATAACGGTTCCGATAATCATTAACCAGAAACCAGGACCACGACTAACCATATCTTTTGCTGCACCTAACTCTTTCACCGCATCTGAATAATCCTGAACTTCATAAATAGTAAATGCTGCAACAATAAATGCCATAACCGTATATCCCTTTTCCAGATTTATAAAAGCGAATATCAGGCAAATAATTACAACTACGATGAAATACTTACCATCGCCGGCTTTCCAAAGAGAAGTACTGGCAGAAAAGCCATATACAGATACAGATAAGTAATCCAGGAAACATGCAATGATTATAATTAATCCTCCCAATGCCATAACTGCAGATAAACCAAATTTCTTAATATTCTGGTTCATGTCTCCGCTTAAGCCTAATTTTTCTAAATTTTCATTCATTTTCTTTTTTCCTCCTAAATGCATTTATTACACTTAGTATAGGCTTAATCGAGGTGTTTTGTCAATAAGAGACAAGATGTGTTTACAATATATTTACAATTCATTAATATATTGTTCATAAGATTTTAGATTTTATAAATTGTTTTATATCAGAAAGTGTCCGTGGTGCGTCTAAATCATTATACAACTCTTTACAATACCTGATTTCCCCGTCTTTTCCCTGAATAAACGAATATCTCATTGCGTCTGGAAAACCGTATTCTGCTATATCCGAAAGATAGAGTGTGCTATTTTCGTATTCCAGAGTATCCGTATTATCATATTTTCGAATCAAAAAAATGCCTTCTTCCCCTTTCATCATACTGGAATTAACTAAACTATCCTCCTGCCAGATTCCGTCTAACCGGACGGAGCATCCTGCTAATGCCGATATAGAAGCTCCTTCTTCCAGATTTCCTCTGATACAGTCCAGAACCTGAATATCAACTATGGCATTATAACTGATATCATCATCCATCTTGATTTTAATGTTCTGTACGGATTGAATGACTCCTGAAAAAATTGTCAAATTTTCATTTTGCCAAACTTCAGATTGCAGGATTTCCTTCATATTCGGTCGGATTGTTGATGACTTAGATGCTTGTATATACTTAACTGCAATATTTCCCTCAGACAGATGTAACTTTATGTTAGACTGATTGTCGAAATATTGGTACAACACTATTGTCATTCCAAGACATATAATTATAGTTACGGTAATTGCAACAAAAATTATTTTTTTTGATTTGATGATTTTCATTGTAAATTCCCCCTATTATTTACTGCATACATTACTTCAGAAATTAATTGTTCAAAATTTGATTCTGTTAACAATATATTGGAATTCTCACCTGATACCAAAATTGTCCCATCTGATTGTTTATATGCAAAAAAGAGATATGTCTTTCCAATATCCGGCAATATGTCATTTTCCATAATGGCAATAGAATCACCTGTATATTCTAAGCCTCCTCTTTTCTGTATTCTTTGCAAACAATGATTATCAAGCTTTCCTTTATAACAATCTTTTACAAGGATTTCATAATTAGTATATGTATCATAAATTGTTTTTATTTCTCCATTTTCAAGTTCAACACATACAGGATTCTGATAATCATAACCTTTTATATCTTTAACTTCACCAACAAATATATAATCAACTTTGTCAATAATTTGATTTATATCACGAATATCATATTCATAGTTAGCTCGAATCAATGAAACAGAAACCATCTTAGAATCATTATCTCTGTTTAAAGAAAAATGATATCCATACCAAAAAACAATAACTGTTAAAATAATAAACATCAAAATTTTTGCTATAATCTTTTTCATTAATACTTCCCCCTATCCAAAATATGTTGTATGATTTCTCATTTCATATTCTAATGCTGCCTTGTCCCTATTTGTTATATAAGTAACCTTTGGTGTATAACCATACATAATATAATCTGACTGTGAATAATCGTCCCCTATTCCAAGTGCATGCCCTAATTCATGGGCAATAATGGCATTTCTTATATTTTGATTATAATCATTCATATAATATGCATTAAGACTCATAACACCAAAACCCAAAGAATCTATTGTCAAACTAGCATTTATTCCATCTTTTTTGTTACAATCTTTTATTGTAACATCACATACCGTTTTCCATGTATCTTTTCTAAATATTGATTTACATCGACTCAATGATACAGATTTTGCTGCAGTATTCCACATTTCTGTTGCATTGCTAACATTCATACCATATTTACTCCCCTGATATTCCCAATCAATATGACCACCACTATCCCAACAAGAATAACTTAATATATAAAACGAATAACCATTCCAATATGTTCTTGTTCCTATTCCATCTGCTTTTACCTCCACAGTCCCAAAACATAACATTAATATATTTACATATAATGTTATTAATAATAAATTTGCTATCCTCTTCTTCATATAAATTCTCCTCTCATTATTTTTTATTGATTGCAAAATTCAAAGCCATAAATTATACATTTTAAATATGCAGCTTTTGACAAATATAATTTAAAAGTATCTGTCTACTCTACAAAATAAAAATATATAACTTATGGCTTTGAATTTCACAAATGACAAATACTTCTAAATGTCAGAATTTTATCATTTGTTTGTATATTAATTTTAACATTCTAAACATTCTATGTCAATATTTTTTTTTATTAAAAACACTATCTCCCCTAACCAATGACCTTCTTTTTTTATCCATATCCCTCAACACATACTCCAAAACCCAATCCGAATATAACCCCTTTTCGTCTGCCCTCACTATCTTCTTCCCTTTCCCCGACGAAATCTTTAACTTCGGCGGTACAATTCCAATATCCGCCATATGCAGCATGGAAATATCAAACTCACTATCCCCGGCCGCAATCACCAGTTCCGCTTCCAGCCGTTTCCTCAGCCTCTGAACCGCCATTCCTTTGCTCATCTTCTTAGGCACCACATAGACTTTCGCTCCGTTACGGAATACATCCACCAACGACAGGTTTAATATATCTTTTAGTCCGGCCATGGTCCGTTCCGGTTCATCACTCTTGGTAAAAACAAACAATCCCCTTATGTTTCTCACTTCAAAGCTCCTGTATTTATCCGTTTCCAAATATAACTCTGATTTCTCCAGTTCACTTCCGCAATCCATTATAAGATTTAAGGATTCCTCATACCATTTCGTATCTTCCCGGCCGTCAGCCAAAAGCACCCCTCCGTTGCAGACCAACGCCAGACGGGGTACTCCGATTCCCAGATCAATGCGCTCATACTGTTCCTGCGTCCTGGTGGTTGTAGGCACAAAAACAACTTTCTCCTTTACTGCTTTCAGCAAATCAAAAGATTTCTTTGTCATAAATGAAACTTCCCGATTCTGATAAACTTCAACACATTTCCTATCAGACCCAATATCATGCTTGTATGAATAAATTAATGTATTGTCCAAATCCGAATGAAATACCACCATAATTATGTACCTGTAAAATTCCTTTCTATTTATTAATTTTCAGTAAATCATACTGCTTTAATTTAATACGCCGAAAGATACCTGTCTGTTGACATCATACCTTTCGGCGCAGCTATTACAGCTTTATGAAGTTAAATCTGATATATCGGCTAAAATCCGATATTATGACCTGTTTTCCCTGAATATACACTTTCTGACCAGGTCTACCGGTATCATGGTAACAGCCAGTAATACTACCACGATCCAGCCCTGAATTCCAAACGGAACACAGCTGAACATATTTCCAATCCATTCAAACGGCTTAAACGGAATCAATGCTGCGTTTACAATAGCCGCCTGCACAATAATAATGATCACAAAGACTTTCAAAAATCCGGTATTCTGGGAAAGTCCTTTAAAGATACCAAATCCGTCATCCCTGACATTAAATCCGTTAAACAATGCGCTGACAATAAACAATACAAAATATGCGGTTAGTTGTTTTTCTTTTGAACCATCAAAGAACTGCTCAAAGAACGGTACTTTTAAGAAAACAAAACTTATTGCCGTCAGCCATGCACCCATAACCAGTATCTGTGTCATCATCTTTCTGCTGACAATGCTTTCATCCCTGCGTCTCGGCTTCTCATCCATATACTTCTCAAGAGCAGGCTCATTACCTAACATAATGGCTCCCAGACCATCCATAACAAGGTTTACAAACAATAAATGTGTTACTTTCAACGGTTCTTCTATTCCGAAGAACGGTGCAACGGCGCTGACCACCACTGCCGCTACATTGATGACCAGCTGGAATTTACAGAATTTCAGAATATTATGGTAAATGGTTCTTCCATACCAGATTGCATCTTTAATCGACTTAAAGTTATCATCCAAAATAACAATCTTTCCGGCTTCCTTGGCAGCTTCCGTTCCGCTTCCCATGGCGAATCCTACATCCGCTCTCTTCAAAGCAGGGGAATCATTAACACCGTCACCGGTCATTCCCACTACCAGATTCATTTCCTGACATAATCTTACCATACGGGATTTATCCGTCGGCAATGCCCTTGCGATCACACGGATGTGCGGAATCAATGCTTTTACTTCTTCATCCGACATCTCGTTTAACTGGGCGGAGGAAATTGCCTTATCGGAATCATCCTTCAGCAATCCGGCATCCTTTGCAATGGCTACTGCCGTCTCCAGCCTGTCACCGGTTATCATTACAACCTGAATGCCTGCATCCAGAACTTCCTGAATTGCCTCTTTTGCTTCCGGTCTGACATCATCACGGATACCCACCAGACCAATGATAACCACATCATCATTAATGGTATTTTCCGTAAGGTCTTTTTCCGAATATCCAAAAGCAAGAACACGCATGGCTTTGGCAGCCAGTTCATCTATCTTGCGGTTTAATACATCCATATCCAGAGTTCTGACCTCACCGTTTTCATCCAGATACTTCTTTGCCGATGCCAGCAGACGTTCCGGCGCACCTTTATAAAACGTCTTTCCAAGGCTGCCAATCTGTGCCTGACTGAATTTATTGGTAGAATTAAATCCCTGGGCGGCCGTAACTATACAATCTTTATCACTGCCCAGCATTTGGAACGTTGTCTCTCCAAGGAATTTCATCAATGCCTGGTCCGTAGCATTACCACCAATCACCCGGTGTTCCGCATCAAACATGGACTGTGTGTTCTTACCGATGGCCAGGTCCACCAGACTTTTTACTGCCGTATGATTCTTCAAATCTTCAATCGGAATGGAACTGCCGTCTGCGGTAAAGAAATCCACCACTTCCAGCATACCTTTTGTGATGGTACCTGTTTTATCACTGAATAAGATATTTAACGAACCTGCCGTCTCTATACCCTCTGCTTTTCTTACCAATACGTTGTGATCCAGCATCTTACTGGTGTTCTGCATAAGCACCAGAGAAATCATAAGGGGCAGGCCTTCCGGAACGGCACAGACAATAATAACAACTGCCAGCGATACGGCCTCAACGATTTTCTGAATTACTACGGATGTTCCCAAATCAAAAAACTCCGAAAATCCACCGGCATTTGTAATAAAGTATATCACATATAATACGGCAATTACGATTGCACCGATATATCCGAAGGTAGAAATCTGCTTTGCCAGTTTTGACAGCTTCACTTTCAGCGGAGAATCCGGTTCATCCTCCTGCATTTCTTCCGCCATCTTTCCCATCATGGTCTTCAGGCCGACTTTTCGAACATCCAGAACACCCTCGCCATCAAAAACCACAGCGCCGCGGAACAAAGAATGTTTATCCACAAAAGTATCACCCGTTATGTCATCCGGCAACTGAAAGCCTTCATCCGCCGCCGTCTTCTTACATTCTTCCGCTTCACCGTTTAATGCGGAATTATCCACTCTCAGATTGCCGGATACCAGAACACCGTCTGCCGGAATCTTGTCACCGGACTGAAGCAGTACCTTGTCACCTACCACCACGTCATCGATATCAATCACCGTAACCACACCATTCCGGTGTACTTTACACTGATCTTTTTTGGTGCTGTCTTTTAATTCCCTGTACTTTGTATCACTTGCCACTCCCGTCTTGGCAGATACAAATGCCACGATCAGAACCGCCACAATGGTTCCGATAGGCTCATAGATTTCCGCATATCCCATGCAGGTCATAACAATCATAAGAGCGGCTATTGCCAATAAAATCTTAATCATCGGATCGCCGAATGTTTCCTTAAACTCCTGCCAAAACGTGGTAGGCTCCGAATCAGGAATCATATTCGAGCCGTATTTCTCTCGTGAAGCCTCGACTTCTTTATCCGTGAGACCATTATACTTCATTTTAATCCTCCATTCCGTCAAATAAATATTGTAATTTATCCGACAATTAAATTTATGACATTCCCTGTCACAAATATATCTGAAAAAGTAGAAGAAAGCCATTACACCAGCAATAACTTCTTCTACCATTCATACAATTTATATCAGATATAGCGGTTGGCAAGCTCGCCCAGTCCCGGGTCATTGGTTCCCTGTCCGATAGCATTAAATTTCCACTCACCATTATGTCTGTAAACTTCTCCGAAAATCATGGCCGTCATGCCTGTATAGTTCTCTGACAGATTATACATGCAAATCTCTGTATTGTTACTGGCATCCACTAATCGGATAAATGCATTCTGAATCATACCGAAATGCTGATTTCTCTTTACCGCCTGATAAATATTTACCACAATCACTATTCTGTCATAGTCGGCAGGTACATTGGCCAAATCCACTAAAATCTGCTCGTCGTCTCCATCCCCGGCTCCGGTCAGGTTATCGCCCATGTGCTGTACGGTTCCCGTCATATGCCGCAGATTTCCAAAATAAATGATATCCGCCTTATTTACCAGCTTACCATTCTTTAATAAAAATGCCGATGCATCACAGTCAATCGGTTCCGGCTTCTTTGCAAAGAAACCTTTCTTCTGCTGTACTTCATCCCATCCCAAACCAATAAGTATATTGGAAAGTCCTGCTCTCTCCTTGGATAAACTGACTTTCTGACCTTTTTGTAAACTAATTGACATAATTACCTCTTTCCTGCATATCACAATTCCGTATGTGATACCGCATTTATAAATCATCTAATAAGAATTCTATTCCACATCCACACCAAAGTTTGCGCACAACGCAGCAAGACCGCCCTGATATCCGCATCCAATGGCATTAAACTTCCATTCTCCGTTGTTTTTATACAATTCACCAAAAACTGCCGCCGTTTCAATGGAAAAATCTTCTCCCAGATCATAACGCAGAAGCTCTTCGCCATTGGCCTCATTGTATATTCTGATAAACGCATTATTTACCTGCCCGAAATTCTGACGTCTCTGTTCTGCCTCATAGATAGTAACCGTAAACGCAATCTTTGAGATATTCTCCGGTACTGCCGCCAGATTCACTTTAATCTGTTCGTCGTCTCCGTCTCCTTCACCGGTCAGATTATCTCCCATATGCTGTACAGCACCTGACGGATGGGATAAATTTCCATAGAACACAAAATCTTCCGTTCTGGATATCTTTCCGCTGTCAGTTACCAGAAATGCCGCGGCATCCAAATCAAAACTTCCGCCTGTATCAAACTGGTTCACATCCCATCCCAGACCGACAACCACATTTGTCAATCCCGGATTCCCCTTTGTAAGACTTACCTTCTGACCTTTTGTTAAACAAACCGGCATAATTCATCCTCCATTTCTATTATTATATACTTCTTATGCAACTTCAATTCCATAATGACCGCATAATGCAGCCAGACCACCCTGGAAACCGCTTCCAATGGCATTAAACTTCCATTCTCCGTTGTGTCTGTACAACTCACCTACAACAACCGCTGTTTCAATGGAGAAATCTTCTCCCAGGTCATAACGGATAATTTCTGTTCCTGTGGTTTCGTCTACGATTCTGATATAAGCATTGGACACCTGACCAAAATTCTGTCTTCTCGGCTCTGCATCATAAATGGTAACCGTAAATGCTACCTTGGATACATTTTCCGGAATCTTGCTTAAATCCACCTGAATCTGTTCGTCATCACCTTCTCCTTCACCGGTCAGATTATCGCCCATATGAACTACGGATTCACTCGGATGCGTCAGATTACCATAAAATACAAATTCCTTTTCCGTCGGACACTTTCCGTTTTCACCCAGCATAAATGCAGCTGCATCCAGGTCAAAATCCGCACCGGAATCAAATGCATTTACATCCCAGCCCAGGCCTACCATTATCTTTTTCAGGCCCGGATTTCCTTTTGTTAAATCAACTTTCTGTCCTTTTGATAAATTAATTGGCATACTATATTACCTCCTTAAATTAATTTGCTTTCGGCACATGGTATTTGCTGTTAAATTCAGCCTTAATGCTTTCCAGCCGTGCCTTGTCATCAATACGCTGCTTTTTGGCATTCTCCTGAATCTGTCTGGTCTCATCGATACCGTTGACAATGGTTCTCCAGGATTTCTCCAATGTTTCTATCTTAATGGAACTGCCGGATGTAAGTCTTGCTGCCATCTTAGACTGCTCGGCAGTGTTCTGGGCATTTCGGAGCAGCATTTCATTGGTCTTTTCATCTAATGCTGACATGGCATCCGCCTGTAGTTTCTGTCTCTTTAACATGATGGCCTGGGCAAGCGCCTGTTTAAATACCGGCAGGGTAATAATAAATGCTGAATTAATCTTTCTGACTAAATTCATATTCGTAAATGCCATGGTCTTTATCATCGGAAGGGACTGCATTGCCACATTCTCCGCCGTTCTTAAATCCTGGGTCCTCTGTTCCAGCATCATAAGCGCCTGCTGCAGACTCTGCAGTTCAAACTGTATGGAATTATCACCTGTGGCCTGCATATCCGCTTCCCGCTGGGCAATGTACGCCTCGATTTCCCGGCAGCCCTGCTCTCCTGCCAGAATATATTTCACCAGTTCGTGATAATAATTTACATTCGCATTAAACATATCATCCAACTTACGGTTGGCCTGTTTGATTTCCGATTCATAGCTCTTTAACTGAACATAAATCTTATCCACTTCATCACCCATGGTATGATACTTTGATAAAATCTTATCCAGCTGCTTTTTCGCATTGTTAAATATTCTGCCCAATAATCCCGGCTCTTCTTTAATTTCTTCGATATCAAATTTAGACATTATCTTTGCCAGTGTGTTGAGCATCTCTGCAGAATCATCCATCTGCGACATGGTCATACTGTTTAAAACCACATCGGAAGCTTTTGAAATTTCTTCTGCCGCTTCTGCACCGAATGAAACTATGGTTTCCAGATTATCTACTTCAATATTGCTTACCAGCGCATCCACTTCCGGCGAATTTACCAGTTCAGCATTCATCTGCTGTCTGTCAGCCACAATATCATATTGTTCTACTACTTCAATTTCCGTGTTTTCCGGCGCCTCGGCTGTCATTGTCTGCATTGACTGCTGCTGTGTCGGAGTTCTGCTAAAATCAAGTCCCATGTTTAATTACCTCTCTTAAATATTTTGTCACGCCATGACAGACGTGCGGTGGATGAAATCGTATCAAAATCCGGAGGATGTAAATCATATACATAATCTCCTATCTGATGCTCTTCCATGATTTTCCTGTTAAAAAACTTTTCCACGCTCTGATATCCGGTAGGGACAAAGAAAACAACATCAAATCCTATCAGATTTAAAAATGCAGTTAAAATGCTGTCTTCCAATGAAATCAGTTCTTCTGTGGTATTGATATATATAAGTTTCGGATTCTTCTTCGTAAAATCAAATTTCTGAATCATCCTTATAATATCCTTATTTAAATTTAATGCAGTGGCTATAGCGGTATATTCCGTTCCGTTTTCAAAAGTGCCCTTTATGGTTTTCTGATCTATTAAAACCTGAAGCTTATCCAATATATGTTCCTGTATTTCCTCTCTCAGAAAACCATACTGGTAGCAGGAGTGTTCTTTTATTTTCTGC
Organism: uncultured Lachnospiraceae bacterium; assembly: GCA_910583605.1. Classification (GTDB taxonomy): domain Bacteria; phylum Bacillota; class Clostridia; order Lachnospirales; family Lachnospiraceae; genus Bovifimicola. Next base: position 26,130 of record CAJTXN010000006.1, on the reverse strand, counting down.
TTCTGCAGCCGTCCGTTTTTATAAAATCCCGTGGCATATGCCTTAACCGGATTAGAATCTGTGGGTTTTATATACGGTGCATTTTTAATCACCAGTGTATCTTCCACGATCAGTGTCTTAATGGAAGACCAGTACTGCTGGATATTCCCGTCTTTCACCCCGGATACTTTGGCAAAAAATACCGGAACATTTACCACGTTATCTATTACATTGAAATTCGGCCGGAATTTTAATTCCTGGTTCCATAAAATGGAAATTTCCTCATACATGGTCTGCAGCGTTATGGAAACAGCTTTTCCATATTGGCGGTCCCTGTAGATACCCGAATCCTGATACATAATGGTATCCAGTTCCCGTTCCGCATGATAAGCTGCCGTACCGATACGTACTCCTGCATTCTCCATCGGATATTTTTCCACCTGCATGGATTCCTCATAGTTAATCTCATACAGCCATTTATCCTGCAGACAGCATCTCCTGTTTAAATCCGGATTCAGAATCAGAACATCCACCGGCAGTCCGGATAACAGCCGCAGAAACAGCGCCTCATTTTCGTTTCTGCATCCGCCTAAATATATAAAACAGCTGACATCCGGCATCTTCCAGTTGGAAAACAACCGTGACTGATACCGTTTCAGCCAGCATAACAGATATACGGCCTTATTGGTTAACTTATTCAGATTTATTCCCGGTTTTTTTGACTCCTCTGTTATTATATCAACAAATGTCTTATTCATCAATCGCTGAAGCTCTATATTCGCCGCATAAATTATGTTGGAGGACAGATCAATGATCATCTGTTCCTGACTTCCGTAATTTTTCCTGCGGATTTGCTCTATCTCTTCCATGGATGGGGGCGGAATCACCTGTTCCACAATCACATAATTCCGTTTACTCCGCTTTATCTCCATCTGTAAAAGATAAAGCTGATTTTCATAAAGCATTTTATCCTGTACCCCATTCATTCGGATAAAGCAGTTATAAAAGAAATTTTGCTCTTTTCCTCTGGTAAAGACAGTTTTTGTAATATCGTCAAATTCCGTTCCCTTTATCCATGCATTGGTACAGTTCTTAATTGCGGGCGCAGTGCCGTACAGGCGCTGCATGCCGGCCTGTTGCTGCTGTTCTTCACGCATCCGTTTTATATTAAACTCTTTTGGAAACGGTACCATCCCCCCGGTTTTATATTCATCCGACAGCTTTGATTCCCGGTCCAGCAGCAGATAATTCTGGTCGCCATTATATTGCAGTAAGACGATATCACATCCCGCTTTGGATAATATATCAAAGAGTTTTAATTCATAATTTGTAATCTGACCTTCATATAGTATCTTTGGTACCTGATTTCCGCCCAGTTGATTGACGATGCGTTCAAATTTATAGTATAGCCAGCACATAAACTTAATATATGCATTTTTCAGCATATTTTCATTTTTTCCTTCTCTGCGCATGGCATCTAATGTATCATAAACAGCTACGGCTACACTGTTTCTCTGATAATCATTCATACGTGGAAGCCATTTCCTCAGACCGGCAGTAATAAAACCCACATTCATCTGAAAATCCAGCCCCATGATTTCCTGATAATAGTCTAAATTCTTCTCATCGGGATTAGGTATCTTTCCTTCCGCTACCACACCATTTTTACGAGCCGCTTCATAATATTTTTGTATAAAAGCTTTAATCGACTCATTATAGCCGTTTATACGGTAGAAATAGACACTTTTACCCTGACGTGCATTTAATTCCAAAAAATATTCATCCAGATTTGTAAGCGTTTTATGTTCAAACATATGCCTAAATTTTCACCTTCAATTGTTGTCTCTCGAACTGATCAAATACTGTAATATTATACCATTTTTCCATAGTATCATCAAGAAATTTCTTTTTATGTAAATCCCCGGACAAAATTATTTATATTCTGATATCCCACTGCCAGATTAATATTCTGTCCGTCGGCAAATCCCGCCGTACTGATTCCGATGACTTCTCCAAACATATTCAAAACCGCGCCCCCGGAGCTGCCATGTGAGGTGGGCGCCGTAAACTGTATCATATCCACATCATCTATTTTCCGAAATCCGGAAATGATACCGTCAGAAACCGAATTAAACAATCCCAGTGGACTTCCTATGGCAACTACCTTCTGCCCCCGGACCAGGTCTTTTTTTCCCTGATACACCGGAAGGGGTTTTAAAGTCCTGTCAATCCGTATGACCGCAAGGTCCAATACAGGATTATATTTAATAATCTCATCCGTTTCATAAGTCTGCTCATCATCTTCTATTCGGACGGAATAAGCCACTCCTCCGCAGGCAACATGGTTATTTGTTAAAATATACCCGGCCCGGCCTACCATAATACCGGAACCGGTACTTATGACTTCCCCTTTTTTATTGCGGACTGCAATCATCACAACGGAAGAAGCCAGCAATGCCAGCTCTTCAAATGCCAGTTCACGGTTTTGAGCTGTTCCTGCCGGCACATTTGCTCCCCTTCCTGTATTGCTGTTGGGATTTCCCGTTTCCGGTGACCGTACCGGAGTTCCGTTTCCTGTTTTTGACCTGTGTACCCTCTCCCTTTGTATATCCTGCAGGGAAATACGGGGTACCGCCCGTGTATCTTCATGCACCTGTTTCTCTGTCACCAGTGCCGTTTCGTATTTCTTCTCATCATAAGAAGGTATGACTACCGGATTACCGCTCCCCAAAGTAACCTTTTTTGACAATTCCTTTAAAACCGGTATATCCTCCATATCCTTTTCCGGCAGCAGAAGCATGACATCTATCCCCAGCAACGTTAGCAAATAGGCAAATAAATATTCCTGTTTTTTTGATACTTCACTTAAAACCACTTTGCCGTAAGACTCAGCTCCTTTTTTAAACAGGCTCAGCCCCAGTGTATCCATCCAATACAGCAGTTTAATCACAAAATTTTTTTCAATTGAATCATTACAGTTCGGCGTACTGTTCCGAAACATTCCGCACACCATCTGGCAGGCTTCACCCAATGCTTCCGCCAGATCATTGTCATTCCGGTTAAATTTCAGAAAACATTTTTTCCGTCTGCTGTTCTGCCATTCCTCAAAGCAGCCGGTATAACAGATTATATCCTCCTGATCAAACAATCCCGGCAAACCGTTGAGACGGACATATCTCCCCTTTCCTTCGCTCATCCTGCAGGTAAGTGTATTATCCATCCGTTCAATATCTTTTAAATAATCTGCACTCACCCCTACCATTCTGACAAAATAAACATCCTTAAACCCCCTGTTTACTCCTCCCTTGACATTGGCAAAGGTTACAGGGGAGTTGATGTCCATAATGTTATACCGCATTTTTAACTTTGTATTATCCATAAACATCACCTTAAAACTTTAATTCTGTATAATAAAATTACTGCTGTTCGGAGCCGCAGCATATTAATCTAATTTTACCATAGAATGTTAAAAATAACTATCATTTTATAGTGACCAATGTTATAATTGGAAATATAATGGTTTACAACAAAATATTCCAAATAGTAATAACTTATATACTATTGATTTACAAATGATACCAGATAATATATGTAGAAATGAGGCCAAGTATGAAAAATTCACTATTATATTACAGCACAGGCGCTTTACTTTACTGCCCAGCCCATAACGAAGGCATTGTTCATTCACTGGTAAGTGAAAAATTCGGCAGTAATTTCTCACTGGCTCTGTGTCTGGAGGATACCATTAATGATGATTTTGTTCCGGAAGCAGAAAACAAACTGGTTCATTCCATCAGTCTGCTTTACCGTTATTCGGAATCCGTGCAGTTTTTCATCCCCAAAATTTTTATAAGAGTCAGAAATCCGGAGCAGATCACTACCCTGCTGGAACGCTGTGGTGAATCCGCCATATTGATAACCGGCTTTATCATTCCGAAATTTTCACTGGAAAATGCCGACAGATACATAGATACCATATTGGAGGCCAACCGCACATATAAGCGTAATATTTATATGCTGCCTATTTTGGAAAGTCCGTCCATTGTCAATCTCCAATCCCGTCCAAAAACTCTCTATTTATTAAAAGAGAAACTCGATACTATTGAAGAACTGGTTTTAAACATACGGGTTGGCGGAAATGATTTATGCCATTTATTCGGGTTCCGAAGACACAATGATGAATCCATACACGGCATCAGTCCCATTGCAAATATTTTTTCTGATATCGTTACGGTATTCGGTATGGATTACATAATTTCCGGTCCTGTTTGGGAGTACTACAACGGAGAACACTGGTCAAACGGACTAAATCAGGAGTTACGGGATGATCGCTTATGCGGATTTATCGGAAAAACCATTATTCATCCAAATCAGATTCCTCTTGTAAACCAGGCATATAAAGTTACCAGAAAAGATTATGAGGATGCATGTTCTGTTTTAAATTGGGATATGACTTCAGAATCCTTTGTATCCGGCAATATTTTTGCCGAGAGAATGAACGAATATAAAACCCATTCCAATTGGGCAGAAAAAATATTATTTTTATCAAAAGCATATGGCATAATTGATTGCGAAATATATGAACTGCAGCCATAAACTATTTTCGGTTGGTAAAAATTTCTTAAAAAATTATACTTGTGATAAAAGAGTAAATGATGAATAAAAGAAAAGTAATTTTTATAATAGTATTATATCTGATTGTTTTCGGACTAATAGAAATACCAAAAGAATATGCATATCTTACATCAGCAAAAACAAAGGGAACTATCTGCTCGGAAGGTTATTATAAAAAAGTAACAAGAATAGGCAGTAGAAATCGCCATTATCTATACAAGGTTCAATTTGTAGTAAATGAAAAAAACTATATTTCAGATGCATTCGAAACAGAAATTGGTACATATAAAAAAGGCGATGTGGTAGATGTACGATATAATCCGAAAAATCCTCAGAAGGTGGTAAAAACACGGTGGCCATTTTCCTGGTTTATTTTTATTGTAGGTATTGTAGTTATAATTCAGATAATAATCAAAAAATAATTTTTTATAATTACCCGGTCAAACAAACAAAAGCACCACAAAGATAATCAGAAAGAAGAATAAAACTTTAATCGGTGCCGCAGTCAACAGAGAGCGATTAAATAGGAGGTATTTAATGAAAAGTGTAATTGGAACAAGAGAAAATATTCAGATTATCGAAGAATATTCCCGCGGCGGACTTAAAGTAGAAATCCTGCAGTACGAAAAGTTGTTGGGATTAAACCGGCCTTCTATGGCACAGGCCGTTTATTTTATGGAGAAACAAAACATTCGGGTTCGTCAGGTTGCCCTCTATATGAATAACGAAAAAGTTACGATTGAAAAGGGTGCCATGAGTTATTTTCAGGGAGATCTTCAGATGACAAGCGGCGTCACCCTCGGAAATGCGGTGGGGCGTTTTGTCCGTGGTGCCGTAACAGGTGAACAAATGGCCCAGCCGGAATATACAGGAACCGGAACACTGGTCTTAGAGCCTTCTTTTAAGCATTTTTTAGTTTTGGAACTCGCCGAACAGGAATCCATTATCATTGATGACGGAATGTTTTATTGTGCTCAGGGCAGCGTAAAGGTAAAAGCCGTATCACAAAAAAACGTATCCTCTGCACTTCTTGGTGGTGAAACTTTATTTCAATGCCAGCTAACAGGTCCGGGTATTATTATTTTAGAATCCGTCGTTCCTATGGAAGAAATCAATATCATTGACCTCAATAATGATGTGCTTAAAGTAGATGGAAATTTTGCAGTTCTGCGCTCCTCCACATTAAATTTTACGGTAGAAAGAAGCGCAAAGACTTTAGTCGGTTCCGCTGTCAGCGGAGAAGGTCTTGTAAATGTATACCGGGGCACCGGACAGGTCTGGCTGGCTCCAACCATTAAAGTCTATAATTCTATGTTCTGATTTTTTTAATATTTCTGTGTGTTTTCTGATATTCCATACAACAGCTCAGGCAAATCAACACACCGCCCGCAGCAAAGAGGAGCAGACCGATAATGAGCATTACATAAGTTCCATTTTCAAAGTAATTTACTATAAACTTATACATATACTCAGGATAAATCTGCAATTTCTTATAAAATTTAGAAATATCGCAAAAAACAGGTACTATTAAAATCGAAACTGCTCCTGACATAATACTATATGACAAATATCTAAAAAGTCTGCGTTTTTTATGAGGATTTTGTTTGACAAGTATCCATATGGTACAGACAGATAAAAAAATCATTACAACAAAAAGAAACGGAAAATAAACCTCAATGTTCCGAAAAACTACACCCATAGAGGCCGCATATGGCATCCGTATAATTTCCATATAACAATCCATGATTTCATTTGTAAAATCTGCAACAATTTCTCTGGTATCCCCATCTGCGGCCAGATTATTTTTTTTTACATGCGCATAAATATTTTTACTTATTTTCTGTTTGTATCCCTTTAAATTTATTTCAAATGTGGTACTGTTTAGCTCTGCTTTCAGGTAACTTCTTCCATCACTGCACATCTGCTCCATTGAAAACACACCATTAAATACTGCTCCATTCAAGCCGTTGGGTATGGCTAAAGATTCACATTTACCCATAAAATCATTATAGACTATCAGGTAATAATCTGCATCATCCATAGCGTTCATTATCGCATATTCGGATGCAAATCCAATTTTAACAGAAATCAGAATCGCCAACACCGATACAAAAACTGCCAATAATAAACTTCCCAATATGCACACAATCGTACTTTTTGATGATTTCTTCATATCCATACCTGTACATATCACAGAAAAATCTGCAATATTGCGTTTTTCCTTTCATTTATTTTTAAGTGATTTTAATCTACAAATACAGGACCTGATATCAGTTCCGCATAAACAAAATATCTATATTGCGTTCTTGACAGCATATCAAAAGGATAACATGTATACATTACAAGCTGTTCCTGTTCCATGGCAAAGTCATAGGCGTTGTTGTCATTTTCATTTACAATTTTAGTTTCAGTAACTTTATATTCATAGGTTCCATAGCTTGTTTCAATTTTAACAATGTCATCCACCGCTATATTTTTCAGCGCATTGAAATATGTATTATTATGTCCGCCCAATAATATCAGTCTTCCAAATCCCGGCTGTGAGGATGCAAAATTCTGGCCAATTCCCTTTTTCAGTATGTCATCATTATCCCCTTTATAAACCGGAGCATCAAGGGCTATTCTTGTACATCTTACATATGCGTAAAGCTCACCATATTCAGCAATTCCCACTTCACTCCGTTTTACCTTTTCAACTCCATAATCTTCCGTCACATCAACCGCATCTTTTTCAAAAACAGAATTATACTCCGGATTAAAATCAGGCGCTTCATCAGCCATAATCAATTGAACCGTATTTACAGCCATACTGATTATATCTGATGCCATTAGATATACAACCGCATATGCCAAAAACGAAAAAAGTAATGGCATATATATGTATGCCATTACCCTATTCAGTTTTCCGGCAAATCCGCTTTTATGATTCGGATTTTGCATTTTTCTTAGTAATAACTGCCAACGCAACTACCGCTAAGCCTAAGAATGATACTATAACTACGGTTGACATGGAATCAGCGCCTGTCTTCTTTGTTCCAACATCAGTTGTAGCCACTACCTTACCGGCATTATCCTTAACAGTTGCTTTGCCTGTCTTAGCATCGTAAGAAACCGTAAGATTGACAACTTCAGCCGCTGCCTGCACTTTGGCAATAATACTGTCAATTGTAGCCGCGTCTGCCTTAGCTAAATCATCTGCCGATTTGATTCCTGATGCCTTTGCAATTGCTGCAGCCTCATCAATATTTTGAATAATTTCCTTTGCTTCATCCGCCGATACAGATACATCATCTTTTTCGAAATAATTTTTAGCCTGTGTTATGTATTCTGCCGGAACTTTCTTAGCATTTAACTGCTCTAAGACAGCCTGCTCATTGGCATCAATTGTTCCTGCTGCAAATACACTGACAGACATCGCAAGCATCATAACAGATGAAACGCCAACTGCAATAATTTTCTTAACCATTTTTTTCATTTTGTATTATCCTCCTTATTTTTATTAATGTTAAGATGAAGTTAGTATACTATCCAAAACTTTAGTTGTCAACATATTTTTCTAATTATTGGCAATATGTTTAAAAATTCCTTATAAATCCATTAAAATTCAAAAGAGAAATGACAAAATAATATATTTTGAACATTTCTCTTTATTCGTAAATCAGAAACTATAGTTACCGTAATATATTTCTTGTTTTTTCTTCATGCTCCGACTTGGTAATAATTCCCATATCAAGCTGCATATCAATCTTCCTAAGTTGTTCAAAATTATCCAGTTTCTTCTGAGCTGCAGCTAATTTTTCATTGTATTCTTCATTTGAGATAATATCCATATCGAGAGCCTTATCCAGCTTTTTCTTTTCGGAATCAAATAACTCCTGGGCCTTTTTTCTTTCCCTGTCCAGATTGTTCTGTTTAATCCGGTTATCCATTTCTGCAATCTGCACATCCAAATCTGCCATTTTTTCTAAATCCGGCTTCATTTTTTCAATAATCTCCGCCACATCAAATACAACACCTGTATCACACTGCTGAATATACTCTACATATTTTCTGCCGATTTCTGCATATGCACTATTCAGTTTCTTGTCAATATTATTTTTTTGGAGTTTCAAACCTGCCAGTTCACTCTGCTCCTTTGTAATATTACCGATTGAGTTCCCTACATTTACTGCTGTTGTTTTAACACTGTTTCCAACATCCTTTGCCACCTTCGTTGCCTTGTCAAATAAATCCATATTACCTGCCTCCTATCTATATCTGCAATTTATTGTTACCGCATATTACCATAGCATTATGCCATGAAAGACTGCTGCTGTTATTGTAACACTTGTAAAATTCTTTTTCAATATACTGTTAGTTGCAAAATCTATCTTTCTTCCCGTATTCAGGCATCTGCCAGTTGCTTTATGATTCCGCATGTCTTGTAATGCTGCAACGGGTAATATTCTACGGATACCAGTTTTTCTTCTGCCAGCCGCAGGATATGGGTCAGTGAAATATCTTCCCTGCATTTATCACTGATTAATATTTTCCACGGCACTCTTCGAAGCAGTACCCGGGTAGTTTCACCGATTCCCGGCTTTACCAGATTAATATCTTCTATACCGAAGTGTTCTGCAATTTTCCGAACTTCGTCAATTCCTTTGCCCTCTGCCCCGGTTTCCCGAATATGGGATTCTTCTCTAAATTCCTTTTCTATGGCTTCAATAAATTCATAGGATAAGTCCGAATCTTTTAATTCTCCGTAATAAACGGCTCCATGAAAATCATTTTTACCTATAATATCGTCTCTTAAAAAGGTCCGGCTTACAAGCCCTGATACAGTAGAATTCAGACAGGAGCTTGGAATCAATATGTCTTCATGGGTTCCGCACAAATCGGTTATATTGGCAGGGTCCGCTATCACTGCCAGTTCCGGGGATATCTGCTCAAATGCGGCTATATCTTTTTCCAGTTCCCTTAAGATTGCACCTTTTCCTATCCATCCGTCTACAAATAAAATATCTTTTCCCTTATGATGTCTTAATATATAGTTTACGGCATTTTCATCGATTCCCTTTCCCCGGATAATCGATATGGAGTAATGCATAACGTCTAACTGATATTTCCATTTTATATATCTTTTAATCAGTATCCCTACAGGAATCCCTGCTCTTGCAAGAGAAACCAGCACTACATTTCTTCCCCTTCGCTCTATAATTTTATCTGCCAGCTTTCCCACCGCCTGCGCCGTAGGTTCCGCATAGTTTTTCAATGCATCCCGGTAGGTCTCCATGTATTTTTCCGTTGGAACATACTCTAAGGGCAGCATTTCACAGTAATGTTTTCCCGATTGTATTAATCGTTCTCTTTCCTCTGTAGATTGAGGTTCTACCATACCTGTGATATCTTTTAATAATAGTATTACATCTTCTTTGCGATACGAACTTCTCATTTCTGTTTATGCACATCATAGGTGCATCTTCCTTTCAATATTTTCCGTCAATTCCATTTTATTATACTGATGTCAGAATTTCCGCTTTTCTCCAGTGAATTGATTAATGACGAGATTCCCTCTTCAGTTTCTCCTTTGGCATCCGTAACTATGATTACATTCTCATAGGATTCCAAATCATAAATATATGTTATTCTTTCTCCGTCATAAAAGCTTCTCAACTCATACCTCTCGTGGAACGGATAGTTCTGCTCACTGCTGACGGCAATGGGGCTCCGGGTAGTGGAATGACATTTCACGGATAATCCCAGTAATTCTAATTGACGGGATATATATAATGCCGGAAACATAAACTCTTCCGTTCCCAGAACCAACGTGGATTTTACATTAAAATGCAGAGATTCTTTTACCTGATTCCATAAACAATCACAGGCATTGATATAATCCTTTCCTTTTACCAGCCTGCGGGCATTACTGTATCCCTCTGCATAATAAACCGGAACCGTCATCCTGTTGGCTTTGATATTTGCTTTATGATAAATGCCGTCCCCCTTATATGTTTCTGCAATTTCACTATAGGTTTCATGGTTTGTCTGAACCAAATAATGTGTATCAATCTGTTTTTCCCTGTAAATGCGCCGGGCTTCCGAATTCATTCCATTTAATATGGAAGCAACGGCAAACCGGACACTGCCTGAATACCGCTGCTCTAAAATTTTGATGATATTTAATATAGTATTTCCGGTGGTAATTTCATCTTCCGCAAATATTATCCGGTCAACCTTATCTATAATACTTTCTATATCCTCTTTCACCAGCTTTTGCTCTGTGGCATGACTATGGGATTCGGAAAAATATAAGTAATCAACATTTTCTATATTTTCTCTGGTGGTTTGTATATAATAACAGTCCAACTCCCCGGCAAGGGCCGCTCCGATTGCGGTAGCCGTTTCCGCAAAGCCAATCAGCAATAACTTTTCTGTCGGATAACTCTTGTTTATCAGTTCTGCCAGCTCTCCAAACATTTGAAATGCCTCCTTCGGAGATACCGGGATGTGCTTCCCCTGCAGCCGGTTTACAACAAGGTAGGACCTTTTTTTATTGTTTTCCCGTTTGGCAATTTTGACTAACTCTGTTTCTGTATACATAAACTGTGTGTATCCTCCTATAAGTATATTTTAGTTCAAACTTCATCCAATCACTCTATCATTGCATTCATAAATCTGTTCTCTGCACTTAATATTTCGTCTACATTTTCAATCAAATCGGTCAGCTTTAGCGCAAACATTTTCTGCTCCCCGGTTGGTTCTCCTGCATAAAAAGCAATTTCCCTGCCGGAGAAACTATTATATTCAGGTATTAAAAAAACATCGGATAAAAAATATTCCGTTTTTTGTCCCAATGCATTTGCAATTTTCTCCATATCGGAAGCCGGAATATTCTGTGTTCCTGTTAATATACGAGATAATTTATTTATATCAATACCTGTCTTCAGACTGATAAATGTCTGTTTAATTTTCATCTTTGACAGATAGGTATTTACATTTTTAATATATGTACTCATATCACAGTTCCTTTTCTTACCTCTCATATTTTTTTCACTTATTTATAAACATTATACTTTATTCTTATAATAGTGCAACCATTTCATCTTATTTTACGAAACGAAATTTAGAATATATCTTTTACGCCTTAAACAAAAGTATGCCTTTGTCTTTCTATTTTTAACTAATAATAGTAAAATCTGTACACACAGAATATAGTGCATTTCTGCCATGTACAGATATCTTAACTATTTGTATAAATATTTCTCTTCTCTCTTCCTAAAAGCTCCTTCTCCTCCCTCCATAATCTCGCATATGCCTTCACGAATTATTCCTTCATCCAGACAGCCTGTCTTCTTATTTTTTCTAAAATCAACTTTTCCTTCTGCATTACGGTCTAAGATTATTATCCCTTCTGCATCTCCAAGTACAGGAATATTAGGATTATGCGTAACTATTATTATTTGACGCTTATTCTTCATTTTTCTTATGGACTTGACTATAAGATTATAAATTAAACTGTTATCCAAATCATCTTCCGGCTGGTCAATTATCAAAGGATTCTCTCCACTGCTTAGTATAAAAGATAATGCTGCTGCGCTTTTTTGCCCCGGTGATCCCTCATTAATATCAATTTCTGTATCCTCATCAGTCATTTTAATTCTAACAAAATCTTCAGGTATAATTTTTATAAGTGAGTTTAAAGTATTTCCCTTCCACTTATCTATCCACAACTTTTCAAACCTTGCATCTGCTATTTCCGGCATCAAAATGCTTATCTTTCCATCCTCTGATAATAACAGATACAAAAGAAATTTCTTATACATTTCATAATTATTTTCCTGAGACAAGATGACTTCAGATAATTTTTTAAAATCAGCATCAAATGTATTTTCTCTTCCCAATTCCTTTTGCAAACTTTGTTTCCATCTACTTTTATGAGCAATTGGCTCAATTTCAATTGTAATATTATCTATTTCCAAAGAATTAACTGTTTTCCTTCTTTTTTCACTGAGCAAAAGGCGAGCTTTAATGAATTTCAATATATTTTCCTCTATTTGGCTCTTTAATATAACCTGTTTTCCTTGAATTTCCTCCAGTTCCTTCTCTCTTTTTTTATTATCTTCTAAACGGTCTTGAATTTCTCTAATATTTTCACTTCCGGTATTGTTAACGGCAACAAGTGCTTCCTGATATTTTATTTCCTTTATTTTTTTATCAGAATATAAACTTCCGGATTCCAATGCCTCTTGTATATCAAGAAGGACTGTTTTTTTACTTTCAATACTTTCTTTTAATTCACCATATGTATTACTAACCCGTTGTAGTATTGTTTTATCATCACTAATTGATAATTTCTTCATAGCCTCAATCTTTGTCTCTAATTCATCAATTCTAATCTGCATTTGTTCTGAATTAGATGACAAATAGTTTTCTAAATTTGATATCTCTTTTTTACACAAATCAATAAAATTCTTTATCTCTTCATATTCTTTCCTTGCTTTTTCTAATCCACTTTCCTGAAATTGTATCAATAATGCTGTTGATTTTTCTATTTCAGCCCTTACTGTTGCCAACTCATTTATTTTCTTTTTATTAGACTTATACGTTTCTGACAACTGAAGTGCAGCCGTTAAACTATTATTCATATTATCTGATATTAAATTAAGATTAACACCAATTTTATCATCAATCAATTTTACCAGCGGACTTTTGGGATTAATATTTATGTCCTCTTCATCTTCCACTAAATTAAAAATTTCCTTTTGTCCATAAAAATCAACTTTAAATTCCGGTGGTTCATTAACGATTCCATCCATATTTTCATATTTAAAACTCAGTTCTTTTTTATCCCTGACCGAAGTAATTTGATATGGATTATTAGAACCAAAATTAAAGAAAATATCTATTTTTCCATTTTGCTTTATTGTTTTATCTAATAATTTGCATTTAGATAATTCAAGTGAAGGATTTAAACCATAATTCAATGCATTAACCAGTGTAGATTTTCCTGTCCCTCTACCACCAACAATACAATTAAGATGTGGTGAAAAACGCAAATTCATATCCGTCATATGTTTAATTCCATTTAAATTTATTCCTGCCAAATAATTAAAGTTTATATCATTTGGATTAAACTTTTCTCCCAATTTGGAAATCTCCAGCCAATTAAGACATCTGTGTTCCGGATCAATAAACACCTGTTTCAGTCCTTCAAAATTTAAATTTGCCATCTTTACCCATGTAAACATCTTTCCAAATCCTTCTACTGAATGTTGTGCTTCATTTTTAGTATCCGGATTATCTGAACCGGATATTGCTACTGCTGAATTGATAACTTTTTGAGACAGTTTATTTTTATATTCTTTTTCATCTTCTTCTGTTCTTACTTCGATTGCGGAGAATTCAATAAATTCCTGATATTTTTTAATAGCATTTATATTACATTTTCCCAATCCCTTATTGCTGGCAAAATGTGCCGGAATAACAAAAATCCTATTTTTTAGTGCCATGCACAAATCTTTTAGCTTGTCTTCTGTAACATTTATTTCTGTATTTGCCCAATCATTTCTATAAAGCTTTAAATTACTAATTACCGCATCTTCTATTTCAGTAACAGACATTTTATCATCAAAAATAATTAATATATGTGTAAAATCAGCTGATACACATAATTCAATTCCATAAAAAACCTCAAATTCATTATCTTTTTCATATTTACCCTTTACTTTTTCTATCTCTTCAATAAAACCAACGGAATTATGATCCGTAACAACTACTGCATTCATTCCGGACTGCTTTGCCTTCTCCAACCATTTTTCAGCAGTTACACTCTTATCTGAAAAACATTTGCTTACAGGGGTATGCGTGTGAAAATCTATTTTATACCATTTCGCTATTGCCATCTTTCTTCTTCCCTTTCCATATCAATATATTCCTCTCGTTACTATATCTCATTAAATATCTTGTCCAATTCAGGATACATTTTAGATGTCGTTACTCCAATAATCTCTAACTGCTTTCTCAATACATCTATACATACCGGGTCAATATAAACCTCTTCCAAAAACTTTTCATCTTCTATCCTGGTTCTATCATTAAACAAATCTAAATAAGAATTTTGTATGGCATTTAAATCCAGATAATTAAAATTTTTCGTAATGCAATTCCTTGGCGCATATAAATCATACGCAAGAAAAGTTCCGTTCTGTGCCAAAATCCTTGAGTTTGAACGTCTGATAACAACCGGTCTCGGATAACTGTCTATTCTTCTTTCCGGAAAATAGTTTTTGCCAAAAAATCGCTTTGTGGTGTCATATGTATATTCAGAAGACATATCCGTAACAAAATATGATTTCATTTCATCATCACAATTATCAAATAGAACAGGCGAAATCTGATTGTAAGTATTTTTTAAAATACCGCCATCTCTTAATGCCTGAATAGCCTTGCTGTATCTAATAGGATTAAATATGATTACTTTAGGTCTAAAATAACCATTTGTAACATTTTCCCTGTCATCCGGTCGATCCGGATTAAGAGCAAAATGTAATGCAACCAACATATCCAATGAAAAATCCAGCAAATTTGTCTGCAAGCCGTAATGCTGCAAACAACATGTATGTTCCATAATTCCCTGCATTTGATTGTTCCATAACAAAGGAGAAGAAAGAGTTTCAAAATATACGTCTTTCAATATCTTTGTCTGATATGCATAAGGAGACATTTTTATCTTTTCTTCTGCTTTCTCATCAAACATTCTATGTAATGATGGCAGAGACAGAAAATCCTCATTACACATTCCACGATACCAACATGTCTGTTGATATCCTACGGAGTCTTCTTTCATTCTTTCCGCAACTTTACATACCTCATTTACATATTCTGATAAATCTATTATTCCGTATGTATTATATTTTCCAAAAGTGTCAAAAAAGATATTATTAAAACCGATTGTAATTTCTTTTATACTTGGAAATTCATTTTTGTTTATAAAGAATGAAATAAATTCTATATTTTTATTTATGGAATCATCAAGTTCCAGTATTTTACGAATATTCGTTATGTCTAAAGATGTTTCAGCAATATTTTCCCAATATATTTTTACTCCACCATAAAGCTCATAAAATTTTTTTCTCAGCAAAACTTCGTCTCTCAAATATTGAAAATAACAATTAAGACAATACTTTTTAAATTCTTCAAATAAATTTGTCTGATCCTCATTTAATTTAATAAGTTGTTTAAATTTTATCATAGATTTCATGCTATCATCTGTTCCACAAAAATAATCAAAAACAAGTCCCATTCTTTTTTCCTTAGAACCCATTTTGATTTTTCGATCTGAATAGTTTAACATACTATGATTTTTCTGGCTTTTTGATACTATTTTACTCAGATACATATCAAAGAATATTTTTACATATTGCTCTAAATTTAAATTAAACATTTCTATCATATTTATATCACAAAAAGATTCTTTTATGGCCAATGCTGTATTCATCATTTCGTCACAAAAATAATAATAAGACAAAATGTCATTTATCTCTTTCGTAACTCTCTGAAAAACTGTAAGATATATTTTTTCATTATCTTCACACTCTACTCCATTCATTTTTTCCTCATAAATATATCTAAAAAACTTAAAATTAGAAACTTTTATTTTCTCTAAGTATATTTTACATATATCTAGTGCAAATCTGTTGAAGGCAAAAAAATCTTTTCTTTTTTGAATAAACGTATTAATTATCAATTCATCAAAATTTTCAATCTTATTACAAATTAATTCATATATATCTTCTTCAATTTTCTTATCTTCTTCAATAATTTGTATATTTTCTTGTGATAACTTTCGATCTAATTGAAAAGATTCTTCCAATATTTTAAACAGTTTTGCAAGTATTTTTTCACTCCAAAGGTTTAATAAAATTTTATTTCTTTTCATGCGACTTTGAGGCGCAATATAATGAAATACTTCATGTGCCAAATATTCTACTGTTGATTTCACATCTGTAAATGCCTCAAAAGGTAAATGAAACACTACAAACCGTTTTTTATAATTTTTTTCCATACTTACATACATATCAGAATGTATATCTTGCGTTGATTCAAAATCTACACAAAAAATAATTTCATACTGCCTTGTGTCTTGCTCCCGCGGCATATTATATCCAAATTCAAGCAGTGTTGAAATGACCCCATAATACATTTTCAAAATATCATTATACGAACCGGAGTACGTATAATTATGATATGGTACCTCAGCAACAGGAGTCGTCGCCTGCTTTATATGCAACAATACGTTTTGTATATGCTTAAGAAGAGGATACAGCAACTGCGTCTGTTTTTTTTCACTGTATTCATTGATTAATTTTCCCACTACTTCATACTGCTTACGTAAAATCCTACTCCATAAAACTGTGTTCTTTGATTTTATCATATTTTCATATTCTTTCAAAACAAACCTGACCAAAGGTATATCTCCCTCATACTTAATGGGGCGGAATTCTTCATCAGAAGTTATTTGCTGTATATTTCTATCAATGTCTAATTCAAATCCATTCACTTTTATATTTTCAGTATTTAAAACCCAATAGCTTCTGCTTGAATTAATGTTTTCTTTATAAAAATCTGAGTTTCCATTAAACATACCGTTTTGTGGATGAAAATTCTTTAATAAATCATTACCGCAAGGAACCTTTACATCTAATATATACTTTCCTAATAATAATTCATGGATATTCTCTTTATTCACATGAACATTTTCTAACTCTTTTACAACATTATCAACAGATTTCCTTGACTTGCAATTTAATCGGATAATTAAATCTGCTTTTGGATTTAAATCACAGTGACTATCATTAAAACCCACAAAAGAACTAGTTGTTAAAAACAAATCCATTTTATTATCTTTAGTATAAATATTTTTTATAATATTTACAAACTTCCCAAACGTCTCTATATCATCAGCCAGCAAAATGAAAACCATATCTTCCGCTCCCAAAGAATTACAGGCTATCCAATCCAATTTTTCAGCCCCAGATTTAATCTGAAACTCTTTTTTAACAATTACGTTTAATTTTCTATATATTTTGTTCCTAAACTCAATCGTATTCTTAATTCCTTTATTAAATCTGGCAGTAACAATACAATTAAGTCCATATTCTTTATTATCATCACTATTCCTGCTAATTAATAATTTTCTCCCATCTTTCATATCAGCGGATGTATTATTATCAGCAACATTCCATACAAATGTCTCCGGATATTCCGGAATCAAATGCATATGCTGTGCTACACCGTCCCATATGTCCTCAAATTGACTCTTAAAAAAATCATCAAACTTTTCAATACGTGTCAATTCTAATCTGTCATATGGAGACCATGAAAGATACGGAAAATTTTCCTGCCTTACTTCTTCATTAAATTTTCCATCCAAATAAAAAGATAATATTATACCAACTGTCTCAATCATATAAACCTCCCATTTACACAATAATCCTTTAAAATAAAAACCCCCTCAAACGAGGGGGGTTTTATTTTAAAGATTGTTACTCACCAAATACCTATAATTTTTATTTTTTTCACGTTCAAAAAGTCTGCTATTTAAATTCTGACCTTCATCTATATCTAAAAAAGAATTGTGTATCGGTTTCTCAAATTCATCATCAAAAGCCGAAATAATCATTTTTAAATCAACTTCTTTATCTCCATCTATTGTATGTTCATTGCCTTCCATAGTTATACCTCCGCTTTTTAAAATTTTTATATACTCAAACATATCTTCTTCCCTAATAGAATTACTCCCACTTTACCTTGGATTCTCATGTATATTCATATATCAATGTTCTTCCTTAGAAATATTTAATGTTATGAGTATACTACAATATTTTCAAAAAAACAACAATAAATTTAAATATTTTATTTAAACGTAATACTGTTATTTAAAACCGAAGTACTATATAAAAACAACACATCCTGATTTTCAAAAGTCAGAAACCGCTCCAGTACATTCGGTGAAATGTAACGAATATCCACCAGCGTAATTTTTTCATATCCCTCTGCAAGCAGGGGCGCCAGACTGCTGCCAAAAGAATCCCTGAAAATAATCAGCTCTTTTCCGTTAGAAACCGATGGATTTTCAATGACCAGCAGTGATTTTGAACCGGACAGAAACATCTCATAGCCATCATTTCCATCTAATTTTTCCAGATTATAGACAGGCAGATAAGTATCGGTTTCATAGTCATATACCCTGCATCGGTTCAGCACCTGATTGTCAAGATAAGATATTTTATCTGCCGGAAGCGGCAGCGCAGACTGTCCGTAATATACACCATAAAAAGGTTTTTCAGCCTTTTTTTCCACATATTCCCCCTTCAGGGTTATTCCCATTGATGAGGCCAGATGTACGGCTACATCAAATATTTTTTCCTGCCGCCAGTGGGTATCCGTGCGGTAATAGTCTGATAGTTCCAGATGATTAGTGATATCAATGTATTCAGCAAAATCCATTTCTGATTTTATTTCATTTATAAATACATCATAGTTCATAGACGGATAGCCGTTCACCTTTGCCATAAAAAAATTTTTATCGGGAATAACAGAAAGGTATACTTTCATGTCTGTTCCGGCAATGAACCGCTCATAAACAAATCGAAAACGGTCTGCCGCATACCTAATGGATTCCTTATCCATGGGATATTCCAGTTTTGAAGCATATCCGTTTTTAATGTAGATGTCATTATTATCCTTTTGTCTGAAGAAATAAAAGGAAGTTACCGCTTTTACCGTACGAAACCCGTCACGCAGAGGAAAATGGTCCAGCGTATATTTTTCAAAGGAAGTCATAAAATCTCCTGACAGTACGGTTTTAGTGTTAAGAGCCGGAAATTCCGCAAGCTGTCTGCGTTCGCTGACAGATTCTATTTCATCCGGCTTCAGCACGCTCCAGACGGAAAAACCAAGCAGGAAAACCGCCGTTATCAGAATAAGTAAAATATTTTTTATTTTTGTGGGCATTGGTTATTCCTCCCTAAAATCTGAAATATAAAAACGGATTAAACGAACCGTCAATCAAATATGCGGTACAGACCACCAGCAAAGCCGTCAGATAAACCAGTTCAAACACGTTAATCACCGGCGTTCCATATTTCATCTGACGGATTCTGCGGATAAATCCTGCCATCACAGGAGTTGCTCCCAATATTGCTGTCATCAGGATGACCGCATAACTCTTCAGATAATATATACTTTCAAAGGATACCGCCGGCAGCGACGAAAATCCCAGCATGGAGATTATCGTGGAAAATGCTTCTCTTACGCTCACTGCATCAAAAATAACAAAACTGATGGTCACCAGAAACAGCGTATATATATGTTTAAAGAAATGCAATTCTAATTGATTAAGTATCTTTAACAGCCACAGCTTTTCCGCCATCAGCAATACTGCAAACAGAATTCCCCAAAGAACAAAATTCCATTCCGCACCATGCCAGAATCCCGTTGCCATCCATACAATAAAAATATTAAACAGCCAGCGGGGTCTGCTTCTCCGGTTTCCGCCCAACGGTATATAGAGGTAATCCCGGAACCAGGTACCGAGGGACATATGCCATCTCCTCCAGAACTCCGTTATGCTTCCGGATATATACGGATAATTGAAATTTTCCGGAAAATGAAATCCAAACACCCGGCCCAGACCGATTGCCATATCACTGTAACCGGAGAAATCAAAATACACATGAAGCATATATGCAATTGCATAGAGCCACAGAAACATAACTGACTTTTCCTGTGAGGCTTTGTAAATCGAGATAAGTTCCCCAAGAATATTGGCTATCAGTATTTTTTTTGACAGACCTATAAGAAATCTGCGGATTCCGGCGGCAATATCATCCATACTGTGTTTCCGGTTCTCAAGCTGTCCGGCAATATCCGTATATCTGACGATGGGTCCTGCGATCAACTGAGGGAACATTGCAATATATGCTGCAAGATTGATATAATTTTTTTGCGCTTCTGCATCTCTGCGATAAACGTCTATCACATAACTTAATATCTGAAAAGTATAAAAACTGATTCCGATGGGCAGTGCAATTTTCAGCAACGGAATTGACAGTCCTGTGGCCGCATTGAAATTCCGGATAAAAAAATCCGCATACTTGCAATATCCCAGCAGTCCCAGACTGATAAGAACAGAAGCGGCCAAAAATATTTTTGACCACTTCCTGTCATGATATCTTTCTATCAATATTCCAAATACATATCCCTGAGTAATGGAAATCAGCATAAATATCAGATATTCCGGCTCTCCCCATGCATAGAAGAAAAGACTTGACAGAAGAATAACGCTGTTCTTCAGGCATTTCGGTACTGCAAAATACAGAATGATCACACAGGGAAGAAAATAATATAGAAACGGAATACTTGAAAATAACATCGTTCAGCTCCGTTCTTCCATTACTGGATCGGCTCTTCAATCACAACTTTTGCAGAAGAGCAGGCTGCAGTCAGCTTTGTTTTAAATGTCTCTACAATTTCATTTTCTCCGAAAAATGATACAATATAATCATCTACCGTTACAACCACCAGCTTATCCGGAAATCCGCATATCCACTGTCTCTGTAAAATATTGTCCTTTAACAAGCCGGTAATTTCAGAAATGTCATCTTTATTCTTTACATGAAATGCACCGCAGGTAAAAGTATTGGCATTCATCATATGAACCAGCGATGCTGCGGCATCAATTTTATCGGCAGCAGCCGGCGGAAACCCTAAGGAAGAATCTAATACTGCAGAATCTGTCACTCCATGCTCTCCCGGAGCATCCATTACTGCTTTATCTTCCGTCATTTCTCCTCCGGCAGCGGAAAATTTTTCATCGTCTTTATAAGTGTTCCACACCGTATTTAATAAATCCAGCGGACTCTTGATCGTTGACTGGCTTCCTGACTCATCTTTGTCAGAAGTCTGCTGGTTATCTGATTTTTTATCCGTGGTTTCTGCCTCCGAATTCTTTTTGCTGTCTCCGCAGGCTGTAAATGATAATATGCATAAAGCTGATAAAAGTATTACTAAAAATTTTTTCATGTCGTTACCCTTGCATATCGCAAACTTGCTTGTGATAATACTCCAACAGACAAACAAATCTGCGAAACTGCCCAATATCGTCCGGTTGAAAGACGGGCAGTCTGCAATTTTACCTTTCTTAAAATAATTTCTTTCAACCTTTTCTTTCATACTATTGTTTCATTAATTTCCAATTACCTGTATTTTTATTATACGAAAGCACGAGAACCACCGTGTCATTCTTCAGCCGAAGCTGATATGACTTATTAATTTCTGCATTTTCTATTATCCATCGGATATTGACAGATTCGTTGGTCATATAATACTGACCGATACATAATATTTCCTCTGTTTCCGCAGAACTTACTTCTATTGTTCCGTCAACCGTATGAATACTTGAATTCCCATTGATGATCAATTCAATCGGAACCGTGATGGCTTGAAATGTGGTCTGACGCATATCAGCTGTCATAAGTGCAGGAACATCAATGAATACCGGCTCGTCTGAAACAGCATTTCCATTTATCCGGATTTTCATTTCACCCTTATGCTGTGTTGACAATATAGCGAAAAATAATGCAATTAAACATGCTTCTGCCGCACATATATAAATCCATTTCTTCTTTTTCTGTCGTGAAACAGTATTAGTATGTGCAGAAACTATCAAATCATCATCTATACCTGTAATTGCTTTTGCCATTACTTCATTTTTCATAATAGCCCTCCTTTTCCAAATGAAGCCGCAAGCGGGCTCTTGCTCTCATTAACATGGATTTAATCTTACTCTGACTGTATCCAAACCGATTGGAAATGTCTTCAATGGAATCACAGTAAAAATATCTGCAGATAAACACATTTCGCATGTTAGTCTTCTGTGCATATAAAAAACTATTAATGCTCTTACTAAGCGCTGCGATTTCCAGTTCATCTTCCACTGTAATTCCTGACGGGGTACAAATGCTGAGTTCATCAAGAGATACCGCAAATTCTCCCGACCCACGTTTCCGGGTACGCTGCGCTTTATACTTATTCAGGGCAAGATTCCGAGATAGTTTCCCAAGAAAAGCCTTAAGAGATTTCGGCCGGTATGGCGGTATGGAGTTCCATGCCTGTAAATATGTATCATTTACATTTTCCTCACTGTCTAAAATATCTGACAGTATATTTCGGGAAATTTTCATGCAATACCCGCCATATTTGTCAGCAGTTTCTTTGATAGCCTGTTCATTCCGCTGCCAATATAAATCGACGATTCTGCTATCGTCCATATGTTTTCTCCTTTCTCAAAAGTGCCATCATTATAATAGACAACTTTTAAATGAATTGGTTGCATATGTTTATAATTTTTACTTCCTCAAGTCCATTTTTTCATAAGAATGCTGAAATAAATAAAAATATATGGATGCATATTCACACATAGAAATGCTTTTACCTAAATTTATAACCATATTGTTACCACTTTTCTTTTTCATAATATATTTTTTTAGCCTTTTCCACAATCTCATTTTCACTAAAATACATATGTGGGATTTTCAATTCATCCAAATCATCCGAAAACCTTTCTGCCATTTCACACAAATCCCTGAACCCTATATTTTCTTCATTCGTCAACTTATCATAATCTGTTTCTAAATTATAGATTCTTGTAAATTCACTACAAAACGCCTTATTTTCCTCCTTAATAATAAACAAAAATCTATTTTCTGACTGCCACATCATCCACAAATATGACTTATTCAATGTACATATGTATCCATATCAAATCTGGCGCCTATATTAGCAGCAAATTTAATAATCGGACTATCCAGATAAATGGCCGGAGGACACTGGTTTTCAATTTTGAAACTCCTCTTACAAGCACCTTCTGTATTTCCGGCGGAACCAAATCAATAATCAGATTATACACGATTCCCGGTACTACGATTGGTCCCTAAACGTCTTTCTTATCTATGGATCTGAATACTTCAGCGGATTCATATACCTTGCCCGCAGATAATAAAAGCCCAATAGCCTTATCCATCTGCTCCCCACAGTAGTAATACATATCAAATTCTAATTTGACTATAAGGTGGAATATTAATAATATCGAATTTCAAAAAAGTACCTTCCTCATCAGTTATAAAAGTATAATACTGGACAAACAGACTACAATCAGTTATTTCAAATGAATACATATTCAAATTATTATAACGAATAAATTTCATAAAATCACAAATTCTTTTTTTGCATTTTCAACTGAAAAGTCATATAATTTGATTGTAATGTTATAAATATTATTTTTTGTTTCCATCATACATTCTTCATATCGATTTTCCCCGAAAAAAAATTCTTTTATATCAATCTTCATACCTAAATCAATCTTTAATAACTCAGGTGAAATTTGACTAACAAGATGTTTAAACATTTTCCTTACCTCCATCTTGTAATATATTTTCCAAAATTAAGTGAATATTCAGTATTATTTCTTTTGTCTATACTTGCTTACTAACATATCTATGGTAAAACAAGAATTTCAGGGAGTTGAAAGGCCTGAAGTATGACCATAATAAATTTAATCTACATATTCTTCAAATTTAATATAATCAATAGGACAGTTCCTTTTTTTTAACTTTTGTATTATATTATCGAAGTACCAGCCAATATCAGTTATTGATTCCCTACTATTCTCAACTGTTCTCCTGTTAATATTTAAATCAATTGCTATTTTCTTAGTATTTTTAGCCAGTAAGGTTAAACCCTCTTCAGAATTTTCATAATATAAATTAAGACCTACCAGCTCAAATGTATCTTGCTTATCATTAATTAATTCCTGCAGTTCATTCTCTGAAAGAAATTTCTTTTGCCAATCAAAGTCATCATTATCCCCTAAAGGCAGATACTCAATATTTTTTTCAGCATCATAATACTTCCATCTGACCTCATTGAATAAATTTATTACATCTATAATTCTTTCAGAATATCTACTACAATTTATCTCTAAAATTGCCTCTCTTGCCATAAATACCTCCTAATGCAGCGCCAATAATTATCCTCTTAACCACCTCATCAGCCACATATATCGTAATATACACTTCCTGTATATTTCCAGCTATTTGCGGTTTTTTGGATGATTTCGTATATTTTAATTGCTACTGAGTTTATTTTTTAATATACATAAAACATTGCACCTTTTGCAACAAATTTTTTTGATACAAAAAGTGCATTTAATTTACTATATTAGAAATGGATATAAAACCTAATCATTATTTACCATTTTTATAGCATTCAGCCAATCCTTCCACATCGCAGGATCATTGTATCTTCATCTCCTCTAAGAATCACTGCTCCAAGTAATACGGCTATATCATCAGAACCGGTTCTTTCATAGAATTGTTCTAAAAAATCATAGCCATATATGCTTCTTTTTCTGTCATTTTCTTCCTCCTTGAGTTGCCTTTTTATTAGAAAGACCTGTTTCAGGATTATAAGTTTTGGAGAAATTATTAATTTCCCCATTTTGAACCTGTGCCCATATCTGTCTTCCATTTTCAAATATTTCTACATACCACTCAGTTCCATTACATTTATTTTAATTATCACAAAACCATATAAATGAAGTCATTATTATTATATTTTAATAATAAATGAACTGGTCGTTTTCCAGTCAAGACATCTATTAACCTTTCAATATCTTCACTAATTACATTTAGAGTAATCTCTTTAACATATAATAAGTTATATGTTAAAAAATCATCTACTATTGGCAAACCCACCATCAAGGTTAGTAGTTTCTCTCTACATAAATCTTCAATTGTTTTAATACTAATATTATTTAATTCTTCTTGTAATATTTCATTATTTGTAAATGAAACACATCCTTTTTCTTTAAATTCACTCCAAACTCTATCAATTGGACTAATATTACTTTTTGATAAATTCATCCATACATCATAAATAAAAGCTTTTTGACCATATAAAATATCCTTTATTTCACTAATTTTTCCTCTTAAAACATCTTCCCTATAAAGTTCATCATCTTGTAATTCAGAAATAAAAGGATAAAATTTTAAATATTCTATTTCTCTAAACTTATATTCATTTAAAAGTTTTTTAAAGTATTGTTTAATAGAATTTTTTAGTGTCTCTGCATCAACTTTGTTTAATAAATATTCTTCAATCAAAAAATCAAATTTCATTGCTATCTCCTAGTTATGACTCCATATTTCTCCTGTTTTACTATTACGCCAATAATGAACTTCTATTTCTTGCCCATTAGGTGTTCTCCAAGTTTCCATAACTTTTTTCCATTCATTATTCTTAAAAGATTTTCCTAATTTTCTAATAAACTCTTTAAACTCAGAACTTTTTACATTTCTTACATCTTTTCTTATTAGTTCTGAACCATTAGGTACTTCCTTCTTTCCTTTTCTGTAATAACTTGAAAATTCTTCCTTATTCCACTGGATAATCTCCCAAAACGCCTTCTGCACCAGTCCCGGATCCAATATCACC
>CAJTXN010000005.1 GCA_910583605.1 uncultured Lachnospiraceae bacterium | reverse complement strand
CGGTTTCGGAAATCCGCCGGCCCAGACTGTCATACTCATAGGTGATAACGGCTCCTTTTGCATCCGTAACTGCAATTAATTCCCCAAGGTTGTCATATTCATAAGTTGTGGTATTCCCTTCCCCGTCCGTAACGGAAGTCAGACGGTTGGCATTGTCATAATCATACAAGGTAACGGTTCCGTAGGAATCGGTTTCCTTTACCAGACGGGAACGGACATCATATTCCATCCGGGTGACAGAACCATCCGGCGCCGTTACTGCCGTCAGATTTCCGGCAGCATCATATTCATATCCGGTGGTGCGTCCCAGCTTATCAGTCATGGCAATCATCTGGGACAGGCTGTTATACCGATAGGTAATGGTATTTCCGTCATCATCGGCAATCTCTGTTGTTCTGCCCAGAGCATCATATTTATAAGCGGTAACACATCCGGTAGCACTTATATTAGCAGTCAGATTTCCATTGGCATCGTATTCATATCTGGTGACGGTTCCGTCCGGCAGGAGCGTTTCAACGGTTCTGCCCAGCTTGTCATACCAGTATTCCCTCACCAGCCCCTGACGGTCGGTGGAAGTAAGCAGATTTCCGTTGGCATCATAGGTAAATATTTCGGTGGTACCATCGGAGTAACTGACAGCGTTGACATTTCCCAAAGCATCATAACTGTATGCAGTACGTCTGCCGTTTTCGTCTGTCATGGCAAGCACCCTGCCGTTTTCATCATATTCCAGATGTGAGGTATTGCCCAGACTGTCTACGGTTGCAGTCAGATTTCCGGCATTGTCATATACATACGTATTCCGAATGGTCTGACTGCCGTCTTTTGTCATCTTTGTAAACTCGGTTCCTGTGCAGTTTCCCTTTTCATCATAGAGATAGGTAATGATATTGCCTTCTCCGTCAGTGGTAGTGGCAACTTCCCCGTTCTGATTATAGGTAAAAGTAACAACAGAACCAAGGGAATCGGAAATACTTTTTGGTTTTCCGTTTTTCTCATAAGTATATTGTGTAATGTTTCCTGCAGTATCTGTTGATGATGTAATATTTCCGTTGGTATCATAATGAATGAGTACGGACAACAGATTGTCCTGCGTAATCGAAAGTATTTCATTATTAGATCCATAATGAATCTTCATGGACTGACCCAGTGCATTTTCAACGGAAATACGATTATTCTTCTCATCATACCCATACCTTGTCACATTCCCCAGTCCATCCGTCTGACTCAGCAGATTATTCTGTCCGTCAAACGTATTTGTGGTCACGGTTCCCAAAGCATCCACCGTCTTTATAATATTTCCATTTTCATCATACGTATAAACCGTCACATTTCCCAGACGGTCACGAACCGCTTCCGTTCTGCCTTCAATATCATGGGTATACTCTATCCGATTTCCTTCTGCATCAATAACCGCAATCAGTCTGCCCTCTTCATCATACTCATTTCTTGCCATAGCAATTCCCGACGGGTCAATGATATCAATCAGATTATGCTCCTCGTCATATGTAAAAGAAACGGTTCTTCCCGCATCATCCGTAACACTCACCAGATTTCCCCGGCTGTCATAGCCGTACTCTGCCGAATGAATCACTGTTTTCTCTCCGTTTTTCAGTGTTTTGTGTTCCTCTGCCTTCGTAATCCTACCCTGTGTATCTCTGGTAAAAACAACTCCGGTTCCGTCAGAATGGGTAAATGCATTCCTGCTGATTGTCAGAATATTACCGTTGCTGTCTTCCATTTTCTTAAGACCGTATTTGCCATCCAGATACAACTTTGTGCCGTCTTCTCTGGTCAGTATGTAAGAATGACTGTTAAACATGGTTTCATCTTCAAATAACAACTGACCACCCTGCACCATGGCATGATTATCTCCGTCCAGTTCCAATGTCAGCTTTGGATTTGTAACACATTTAAAACTTATTGCCACCTCATAGATTGGTACCAATGCCTGACGTTCCGGTGACAGTTTTAACCGAAACCGGTCGCTGGTTCCGTCTCCATAGGTTACGGTTACATCATGACATTCCGTCTGCGTCATATAATATCCGGTGGATAACTTCTCTCCCACCTGAATCATATCATATCCCTGTGTAATGTCCGATGCCTCGCTTAAAGTCACACTCTGCAATCCGAGACTCCATCCGAATCCAAAGTCCCCGCTCCGTTTATTTCTGCTGTCATAGCTGCGGATAACGGTCAGCGGTACTCCTGCCACATTGGAAGAAATATCAGTAAAACTTAAAAACATGGCTCCAATCTTTAAATTGCCTTCCACATTGATATCCCGTTCCACCCATACACGGTTTCCGCCATTGTCCACAACGGTCAGCCGCAATGCATATCTGCCGTTTAAAAGCTTTGTGGCATCCAGACTTCCAAGAATTCCGTCTTTCACCGGCTCACTGGAAGTAACGATTTCGGTATAATTGTCACTTCCCTCCATACGATACTCCAATTTATAATAGGCCAGAGAAGTTTCATCCCATGCGGTACCGGTAATCTCTGTCTTTTCTTTTACTACGGAATCAATTTCCGGTGTAAGCAGAACCGCTTTCGGATGTATACGGTCTCCGGTATCTAAAAAACGCACCCGTTCCGTAACGGTCTGAAGTTCTCCTTTGACAACTGCTGAAAATACCAGTTCCGTTTCACCGGCTTTGGTTCCGGTAACCGCTGCAGTTCTACCGTTTATAGCGATTTCCCTGCCGTCTGCCATCAATGTCACCTGTTCCGCACCCACAGGATAAGTCACATATGCCTGAATCGTATCTCCTACATTTGCAAGTGTAGTAGAGAGTAAGAGTGAAATCTTTCCTCCCTGTTCCGAATCTCCTTCGCCGTCTCCATCCTCCGTTTTATCACCCTGATAGTCTCCCAGAATGGTCTTATTTTCCGTTACGGTAACGGCATAATCGATACGCCGGTAATTACCTGCCATATCTTCAGCTTCCACTCTTACTGCATATTGTCCGGCAGAATAATCTTTCCAAATATATTCTCCAATGGTTCCGTCAACAATATTTTCACTGCCTTCTGCCATACAAACCATGTCCGAATCTGTCACTTCTGATTTCGCTTTCCAGGTAGTTACCCGGTAAGACTTCAGATTTTCATCAGTAATGGTTCCGGCCAGTCCGAGTTTCAATCCTTCTTTTTCAATAACGGCAGTCAGAACCGCAGAAATTACCGGGGCGGTAGTATCGGTATTCTGCACAATCTCCGGCTGCTCCGTTTCTTCCTCCGAAGTTCCCTTTACATAATCAAAGCCGGCTCCTGTAATCGTTTCGTTTCCGGCAGCATCTGTAACCACCAGAAGCAGACGATAACTTCCGCTCTCCAAATCCGCCGTCAGAATTTCTCCCAACACATTATTTTCTACCGCTGCAGTTCCTGCAGCCACCGGTTTTGCTTCTTCCTGTGATTTCTCTGCCGGATACAGCCTTAATTCATAGCCGGATAATGCTGTTTCGTCTGCCGCCGTTCCTAGAATAATAATACTGTCTGCAGACTTATCTTCCGCCTTATTTAACCGTATATCACTGATTTCCGCTTTTGGCGGAATACGGTCTGCACTGTTATCCTCCTCAACGGTTAAAAACAGTCGGAAAACCGTTTCCAGACCTGCCGCATCTTTGGCGGTTATCTTAATTTCATAAACACCACATTCCAGTCCTTCCGTATCAAAAGAAGCCAGAACTCCGTTCCTGATTTCCCCGTTTCCTTCTGCCAGCACGGTTTCTTTCTGTTCCACATCCGAATCCTCTTTCTCTGATGCAGTACAGAATTTTTGGGTAATTACATAAGATTTTAATTCCTTATCATCCGTAATACTTCCGATAATATCCGTTTTTCCGGTTATGGCGCCGTTTTTTGGCGAAGTGATCACTATAACCGGCGGCGTTACATCACTCTTATCCAGTACAGTTACCTTTTTCGTCTCCGTTGTTGTATTTCCGCAAATGTCCACCGCAGTCGCCGTAATTTCCAGTTCTCCGGTTTTCTGTGGTGTATATTCAAACCTGCCATAGGTATCCGCAAACTTTTCCCCGTTGATGCAAACCGTAAAATCGGTAATTCCATAGTCATCCGCAGCAGATGCTTCGATATAGAAAGATTTTCCCGGTTCTGTCTCTAATGCAGTAACACTCAGCAGCACCTCCGGCGGTGTATTATCCTCCGGTTCCCGGAACGTTCTGGCCTCTGCAGTCTTTACGGTACACAGTGCCGGCCTGCTTACAGTTCCCTCGATATCCGTTGCAAGATACATTACCAGCCATGTGGTTCCTGCCGGAACTGAAGCCGGCATCTTTCCTTCCGTCCATGCGGTATCATGGATTTCCTTATAATAAAATTTCTCTTCC
This sequence comes from uncultured Lachnospiraceae bacterium, assembly GCA_910583605.1. GTDB lineage: Bacteria > Bacillota > Clostridia > Lachnospirales > Lachnospiraceae > Bovifimicola. The sequence continues at coordinate 171,303 of CAJTXN010000005.1, read as the reverse complement.
CGGATTCCCCTGCGGCTGTCCGACGGATGATCCTCATCCCATGCATTATAACTGACATTTACGGTACAGATATCTTTATTATCCGCAGATTCCATCACTGTTGCAGATACAACTGCCTGTGGTCTGTGCTGGGATAAAACCAGCTTTTTATAATCATCCAAATCCGACCAGAGAATATAAGAGGACAGGGCAGGATTGCCACCGGCAGGGTCATCACTTACCCGAAGACTGATTTCATATGCCCCTGTCTGTTCAAACATGGTAATCGGTACCGCTGTCTGAATATGCCGTACTTCACTCTCTTCCCCGGTACGTTCCCCAAAGACGGAAGCATCATGGACATAATTCCATTCCTGCACTCCTGCCGGGTCTCCTTCCGGATCATAATAGGTACCGGTATACTCCACTTGTTCATCGGCAGCCAGCGTATAACCAATGGAATAATCTTTTGATTTCACATCCGCTATAATTGCCGATAGAATTTCCTCTGCCGCTTCCGATACAGATAATGTTGGTTCCTCTCCCGATTGTTCCGAATCCCCCACACGAATGGCGGTTCCTTTTCCATCCATTACATTCAGCAATCCGTTATACTCTTCCATCGTAATATCATTACCAAGTCCATAGAACCGGACATCCTTCCCAAGCAGCGCCGCTGCCGTATCTGCCATCCGGTCCGTATCCATGAATTCAGGAACGGCTGTCTGACTAAAATGAATGACATAATGATTGGTTCCTGGCGTCCAGTTATGTCCCGCTACTACGTGGGACAGACTTTCTCCGCGAATGGTCTGCATAACAATATTTTTAAAGGTAAAATAAGACTGCTGTTCGCAGGCATGATTTTGATGACTGATAATCGGTCCGTAACCATAGGCCTTTTCCTCATGTTCCGGCAGAACAAATTCATTAATAACAAGGGTATCCCCGTCAAATACCGTAACCGTGTGATTGTCCACGATTATTTTAAAATGATGCTCCGCATAAAGATTAGAAATGCGGAACGTCTGCAGAAGCTTACCGGTCTGACTCACATAGTTATAAGTTCCGTTTCTGAATTTATCTAAATTTGTTTTATTTATCTGTACCAACTGTAAACCGGACTGGGTTACCAGGATACAATACCCCTGAATATAATTTTCCTTCTCCGATACCATGGTATTAAAAAGGAAGCCGCCGCCCTCCATACTGTGCCAGTTGGTGCTGTCTCTCTGCAAATCAAAATCAAAAACTTTTCTACTTCCGTCTTCATCTGCCACATAAAGAAAATCCTTGATTGGCTTGAGGGAATATCCCATCATGGTAATATCATTTTCTTCATACAGAATATGCTTCGGCATAGTCGGCAGATAAGTATCCTTATAGTTATAGTGGTCATACTCCTTCCATGCAAAGGTATCCTGTGCCGTTAACGCAGAGGTGGAAACGGTGCTGACTTTCGCCTGAATTCCCTGTTCCTTCAGAATCTCCCGCGCCCGTTCTCCTGCCTCCGCATACTGCTCCAGACAACTGCTGTCAACATTTCCTACGGTAAAAATAATATCCGCAATCTTACTTTTCTCCATGGACATGGAAGAAGACGGCGCCTGATTGGTGATGGTGAAGGATGTATACTTCTCCGGCAATCCTCTTGTGTCTCCCGACAGATAATCGCTTTCCCCAATCAGCGACGGAATCGTATCTTCAAAATGCTCCCATACCGTCTGCACTACCTTATAATTTCCCACCGAAGACAGATGAAGTACCGTTTCCATCTCCTTTAAATCGGAAGACGGAACCTGTATACTTTTCAGCATTTCTTCTTCGGAAAAGAGACCGTCATTATCCGCATCATAATAAATATCATACATACGTGAAATAATGGTATCCCCTACCTCTGACAGGGATTTATCCGTTATGGTAATAACCGCCGTTCCATTCTCATCTCTTATATAAACGGAATCTTCCCTGTCAAAAGAGAATCCCGCTGTCGGCGCCTCATCGGCTGCAACGGTAACCTCCGTTTCCGTCTGAAATTCCTCTTCTCCGTCAGTTACAACCGCTGTGATCCGGTAAGTTCCCGCCTCTGTAAAAAGCAGTTCCCTGTGATTCCACAAAGCAGCGGCATCATCAAACCTGACATATTCCTCCTCTGCTCCGTTCTCTGTTTCGTTTCCAAGCCCCATTTTCTCAACGAAAATAACCGTCCGGTCTGTCAGAAGCCGTTCCGTCTCTCCTGTAACATTCAAATCTAATGTTAACTTTCGATTCACTTTCCGGTTTCCCGTAAGCCGTAATTCCATGGACTCTATCGGTGTCTTATGCTTTCTCGGTACATACGGGCATACGTATCCCGTATCTTCCCATCCCTGAATTTTGATACAGTTATTCCCGGCCTGATATTCCTGATAACTTAATGTCACCGAACAGTTCCAAAGGGTATCCGCATTTCCCCGCCAGAATCTTAATTCCGTACTGCCTGCTTCTTCTTCTGTAACCGTATAAGTAAATACATCTTCTTCAATTTCATTTGTCAGTCCGATCGGAGAATATTTCGTTTTATCTCCACCGGAAATACTGATGTCACTGCCTCCGTTTTCCTCCTTGGAAGCATCCGTAAAATTTATATAAAACCGGGCATCTGCCTGTTTCCATCCGCTGAATTCATAATAATCCAGATATATAACGTCTCCTGCCCGGAATCCTTCTTCTATATCCCTGCTGCCGCCCCAGAACCCATACTCATGTCCATAGACATAATATGTGTTATATCCGTCACGTCCCCCTGCACTCCAGGAATTCCACTGTGCTGTCTGATTGGAATTCAGACGGTTAAACGTAACATTATAGGTACTCTTTGGTACCCGGACACTCCAGGTTCTTCTATCCGTGGTGGACATGATATAACGGTCATGGCCATAGGTATTATCCACCAGCTCCATGACTGCATTGTCGTTGCCAATCCAATGTCCATCCGTATTATCTACCAGATATATAGTCGTATATCCGGCGGCGGCCTCTGCCAATCCGGTATAAGATTCCAAACCAAGATTGCAGATAACAATGGCAATACATAACAGGATTGCCGTCAACCTCTTTCCTTTGTTTCTTCTGCTGCTTTCTGATAACAGTTTACTCATATGTTCCTCCTTATTGTTCATTCGCTTTTGTGCAATAGCGACATATTTTACAATTTATTTCAGCAAATGACAATAGGTTTGGCAAACTTTACACGTTTAGAGGCAAACTTTGCATAAATGAGTCCGTTAATCATTCAAATTTTTTTAAATGAAATTTTCGCCCGAAACATATCCCCCTCAATCTCTATGACCAGTTTTCCTCCCATTAATTCCGTCAGACTTCTGGCAATGGTCAGCCCCAGGCCGCTGCCCTCCGTATGTCTGGCCGCATCCCCTCTGACAAACCGTTCAAACAATTCCTCCTCCGTTATGTTCAGCCTGTCTTTGGAAATATTCTTAAATATAATAATAAAATCCGACTCCGACTGCTGCAGTTCAATATACACTCTTGTATTCTCTGTACTATATTTGCAAATATTTGACAGCAGATTGTCAAACACCCGCCAAAGCCGGTCTCCATCTGCCATGACAATCCAGGCTTCACTTTCCTCTTCCTGTATATCACCGTCCTGTCCCCGGCGCTGGTTCTCCGTGTTTATAACCACTTCCAGCTGATGCTTCTGCAGGCGCTCTTCATACTCACCAACTGCCTGACTCAGCAACTCACGGATGTCCAACGGATTCATCATCGGACTGATATTTCCGGTTACGGCTTTGGAAGCCTCTATCACATCCATCACCAGTTTCTTAAGCCTTAACGACTGACGGTCTATGACTTCCACATATTCTTTGACGGTTTCATGCCCCCACATTTAATCCCAATACCTTATCGGAGTCCTCCCCTTTTGCAGTCAGAAGTATAATCGGAACATTGCTTTGTTCCCTGATCTTAATCATTGCCTGTATACCATCCATCACCGGCATCATAATATCCATAATAATAAGATGGATTTCTTTGCTTAAAACGGTTTTAACCGCCTGTTCTCCGTTATATGCGCTATAGACATTATAATCCTCTGCTTCCAGATAAATCTTCATGGCATTTACTATATCTTTTTCATCGTCACATACAAGTATATTTGTCATATCCCATCCTGTACACTCTGCTGGATTTTTCCTAAAATAATCGATGGTGTACATTCCTCTCTATCTTAATTCAAATGATTTCCGACAATGTTATCGGCAGAATTTCAAATTCGGAATTCTCCCGAACCGTTATCAGTGTAGCACCTCTCTGATATGTTAAGGTAAATATTTAAGATTATTTTAAGATTTTCTTATCGCTTCAATCGGTTTCTTTCTGGAAACCCGGAATATCGGTAAAAAGCTGGCAACAAATGCAACACCCATACTGATCAGTAACATAACTGCTATCTGTATGATTCCGAAATGCAGAATCGTTACCAGCAGATTATATTTGTTTCGAATCATCTGATTAATAAACGTTACCACAAGACCGGTAGCCACTACCGAAATCAGCCAGTTCACCAGAGCTATCATCAGACTTTCATGGAAAAATATACGAAATACATCCGTACCTCTGGCGCCCACTGCTCTCAGTATACCAATCTCCCGTTTCTTATTCGCAATACTGGTGGCAATAAAATTCATCAGCATAATGGATGCAAAGACTGCAAAAATAATACCTACAACCAAAAATACTTTTGATGTGGTACGAATAGCGGAACTGATGGTATCCAGCATAGAAGATACACTGTTCATGATGACATATTCCTTAGCGCCGTCGTCACTGTGAATGGAGTAACTTACAATATCTGTGATATCCTTTCGTTTTACCGGCATATCTGACAGAACTGTCTTATATTTGGCATTTTCATCAATACCCAGTTTATTAAAAACGGATTTAGAGAATACTGCTGCATTTCGTTCCGTTTCCATATCATCATAAATACCTGCTATTTTCTGTGAATATGTTATATCCATTCCCTCTGTAAACATATTCCACATGGTCATCTTTATGGCTTTTGCAGTTATTTCATCTTTGTTTTCTTTTATTACGCCTGCCAGATTCCCATTATTCCTTGCTTCCCTTAATTTAGCATACAATGCCTCATCACTTTTCAGCGCCGAAGCCGGCAGGATGATTTCCTCCTCTGAAAGCGATAAATTATTTACATCCCTGTCATCGGCAAATAATATGATATTTTGTTTTTCACTATCCGGTATTCCGCTGTCACAGAGCATTTCCGAAACAGAAAGATATTCTTCATTTCCATTGTCATCCGTATACAGGGCTACTCCGTACATGTTTCCATAGGTATTATAGAATCCGGTATTTTCCAAAATATACCGATAACTGGTTTCATCAATAAATAAAAGCGCATGGTAACTGTATTTTGTCACATCTTCTAATTCGGAGGCCAGCATATAATCCCCGATGGATATCCCGGATTTCTGGGGTTCTTTATATTTCTCATACCGCACCGAGTCAAAACCTGTATCTGCAATTCCGGTAATCGTATAATCTTTCTCACCTAATCCCAGATTTAGTGTCAATGTTCTGCCGATTAAATCAGAAGCTGATGTTATCTCAGTTTTATCAATCGTATCCTTACCCGAATATCCTGTTTTCAAAAAAGTCTCTGCAGCATACTGTGTAATAACCACCTCATTTTCATGTTCTGCCATTTTTCCTTCTAAAGAATAGCCCAGTTGTTCAATATTGGCTGCACTGACAGAGGCAAGACCAGAAAAAAACATTGTGTAGTATGAATAATAACCCGCTTCATCTATCTCTTTTGCATCGTATAAATTCTTTCGAAATGAAATACCGTCTGACACAATCGTCGGAAGATAGACCTCAAAAAATGTCTTATCCGGAAATTCCTTCTTTATTTCGTCAATATCCTTGTCTGAAAGATTTGTCATCTCATAATAGTAATAATTGTCTCCATATGTCCGTTTTTCCTTTTTTACAAAGGACAGATAATCCACACCGGAATCTATAATCGAGTCCACATTGGATTTTAAACGCTCATATGAAATCATGGTATGTGTCAGTCCAAACAGCACAAACGCCACCATGGATAATAATATGGTCATAAACAGGCGAAACGGCTTCTTTTTCAGACTGCTGGCGGCCATCTTCAGGGAATTCTTAAACGGAAGTCTGGATTTGATCATTTTAAAATCCGAAGCATCATATTCCTTAATATCAAGATTTTCCTCACCGGTATCCGCAAAATTTTCCCGGTTGCCTTCTTCATCAATCCTTGCAAATTTCCTGATTTCCGTATTAGTCTTTCCATCCAGCGAAATAAAAGAACCTGACTCACTGTTATTTTTCAGATAATCATTGATCAGTTCCATATCTTTTTCACTTAACTGATATCCCGGTTTAATATGTATTATCTTTTCATCGATAATATCCACACCGCTGCTTACACTTTTCGCTTCTGCTTTATATTTTTTTATATCACTGATCACTTTTCCGTCTGCCAGCTCAATAACCCGGTCTCCGTACTGTTCCGCAAAATCCCGGTCATGGGATACCACGATGACCAGTTTGTCTTTTGATAACCGTTTCAATGTATCAAATACCTGTTTTCCTGTATTGGAATCCAAAGCTCCGGTAGGTTCATCAGCCATAATGATCTGGGGATTCTTTATTAACGCCCTGGCTATGGCCACTCTCTGTTTCTGTCCGCCGGACAGTTCATTTGGTTTCCGTTCCGCATAACCGGTTAAATCCACTTCCTCAAGAATTGCATTTAGTGTTTTACTGTCTGCCTTATGTCCCTGCAATTCCATGGCTAACGCAATATTGGCCCCCACGGTGAAATCATTTAAGATATTGTATTCCTGAAAAATAAATCCGATAAAGGTATTCCGGTAGGAATCAAAATCTGACTGGGAAAAATCATCTGAGGATTTTCCTTTGATAATAATTTCCCCCTCATCAAAATTATCCAGTCCGCCCAGCATATTCAGCAATGTAGATTTACCGCTGCCGGATTTACCCAATATAAATACCAGACCTTTATCTTCAAACTTCAGATTAATGCCGTCCAATGCCTGAACTCTGATACCTTTTTTGGGTTTATAGGTTTTCTTTAAATTTCTGACTTCAATCATACCACACTTTTTACTCAGGGGATTCCCTGTGCTCCTTCCTAAAAAATTTCATGCTCCTATTTTATTTAAAACAATTATAAGATTCAAGGAGGCAACAGCTTAAGATTTTATTAAGATTTCGTTGAGATTTCCTTTTTTATATCATTTTTAATCTCATTATAACAATGTGCAAAGTCCAGATTCACATATCTTTTTTTAATTCCTGCCTCACGTATTTTCTCTTCTGAAAAGTCTTCATCATCCGCTACAAATCTCCGGCACATTTCTGTATACTTCGGCACCGATTGCTGCCGCTCCCGCTCCATTGCCCTGGAAAGACGTACAAAATCGTCCACCTCAATATAGATGGGAACCAGTCTGTCCGTTCCGAAATAGCCGCACAAATCCCGATAAGCTTCCAATGTTCCGATTAGCAGATAATTCTCATGTTCAAAATCAATGCTGCCGTCATCCACCGTGCAGTAATACCACTTTCCATATATGGTATCATATCCCCGTTTTTCCACTACTTTTCCCTGACGCTCCAATTCCCCCAGCTTCGTTTCATCTACAAAATGATACTCTCTGCCCTCTGTTTCATGTTCCCGCATCGGCCGGGTAGTATATCCCACTATATTTTTAAACCGGAATTCTTCTTCTGTCATCAGGCTGTTATAAATCGTATCTTTTCCCGATGCACTTTTACCCATGACATAAAATATCCTGCCCATGTGTCCGTCCATTCCTTTCTTTCAGCTTTACAATCCTGCTACTCTATGTCCTGCCGGATTACAATCTGGCATTCCATAGTTTTATCCGCTTAAAATTCTCTTTTATCACTTTAATCTTCATGTCCCTGTCTTCCGACAGACCATATACCTTCAGTCCGCTTGCCCTGTATTTATCGATTAATGCAATCATTTCTCCCGAAATCATGTCTCCCGGTGCGATAACCGGTACTCCCGGCGGATACAGCCAGACATAAGAGCCGCTGATCCTTCCGGCCGTGTTATGAAACTTTATCATCTCACTGTCCTGCTTCATAGCGGCAGATATGGAAGTCAGCACAACCGTGTCCGGAATGGAAAACTCCTTTTCAACAGCTTCCGTAACGGTTTCCGCTCTTGCTAACGGAAGCCTGTATTCATATTCCTCCCCGCCTATCCGTAAATCCCTGTCAACCTCTGCCAGCGCCGTAAACAGGCGCAGTAATCCTTCTTCACTGTCCATTGGCGAAGTCATTGCAATGGCATAGTCTCCGGCCGCCATTTCCAACTGCAGATGAAACTTATTGTTTAATTTATCATAGAGCTGCTGTCCGGATAACCCGGTACCTCTGGAGGATATCACCAGTTTGGATATGTCCAGATCAAAAATGCCGTTATCTCCCACAACTTCCCGATCCATAATTTTTAAATGGGTAAGCTGCTTTGCATGCTGCTTTATCACTTCCAGCCGCTTTACATACGGCTCAAACCACATGATCCCTTCGGACTTTACCTTGTTGATACATTCATCAATACTTGCCATCAGCACATAAGAAGGGCTGCTGGTCTGATAAATAGAAAGATATTGCTCAACTGCCTCCCGTGAAACCAGATACTTTCCCTGTTCCTGACGGAAGCGGATATGCAGCAGAGCCGTCTGGGTCAGTGCCGGCAGTGTCTTATGCAGACTTTGAATCACCAAATCCGCTCCCAGTTTCAATGCCGATTCCGGAAGTCTGTCATGCATACCGAAGTGGGCGCCATGGGCTTCGTCCACAATCAACGGAATACCATACTGATGAACAATATCCGCAATTGCCTTTATATCCGAAACCACACCCTCATATGTAGGCGAAGTTATTACCACCGCTTTGGCATTCGGATGTTCCTGCAAGGTCTCCCTTACCTGCTCCGGGCGGATGCCTCCGCAGATTCCGTATTCTTTTACATATTCCGGATACAGATATACCTGTTTCAGTTCTCTGAGAAACACGGCATGATAAACAGATTTATGGCAGTTTCTGGCAATAATGATCTCATCCCCCATACCGGTTACTGCACTGATTGCTGATAATATTCCTCCGGTACTGCCGTTAATCAAAAAGTATGTTTTATCCGACTGATAAAATTTTGCCGCCTCTTCCATGGCAATTCGTAAAATCCCCTGAGGCTCATGGAGATTATCAAAGCCTTCTATCTCCGTTATATCATAAACATAAGGATTTCCTTCCTGCTGAACAGCCCTTTTATGCCCCGGCATATGAAAAGGGTAATAATCAGAGGTACAATATTCCATCAGTCTTTTATATAAATCAGCCATAAAATGTGATTCCTTTCCGGCCCATTTGTTCGCTTTCAGCGGACAAATGAACCAAAACTGTTCGCCCAGAGCCGCAATTCACTGAAACTTCCAATCTGCGACCGCGGGCTTCGCAATCGCCTGTTACATTTATCACACTGAAATTTGCAACAGATTTTTATGACAGGTAAATAATATCACCTGTCCCCCTCTTTCTTTTAATACCTGAATGGCCCGTTCTGCCCGTTTTTCGTCATAATTTGACAATACATCGTCCAACAGCAGCGGCATTTTTTCCTGTCCGGAGAACATTTCATTCACTGCAATCCGAAGTGACAAATATGCCTGATTAGCAGTTCCCGTACTCAGATTCTTCCATTCACGGTACAGGGCATCTTTTTGTTCCCGCACCCGGATCTGATACTGTTCGTCTACCATAAAACCATCATATTGATTATCCGTAAGACGGAAAAAAATTTTCCCTGCCATATCATTTAACGGCCGGGATACCGTGGAACGAAGTTCTGCCGCACATTCCTGCATAACGGTAAAAGCAATTTTATATGCTTCGTATTCTTCTGTCAGTTCTTCTCTTTTCTTTCGTAACTGTGTAAGCTGAATCTGACATTCTTCAATTTCCTGACGGATTCGCTGTATCATTCCCGATAAATCCTCTTCCTCCGAATGTTCCAGTTCCCACAGTCTCTCTTTTAAATCATCTGATGAATATCCATTATACCCTAAATCATCCAATAATTCACTTATTTTTTCGGTATATTCCGTGAAATCCTCTTCGATTCCAGACGAATGACTTTTTCTTGCGGCAGCAGCCAGAAAACCGATTCCCGCCAGAAACAGTATGAGAACGGCAGCATATCTGTAACCAGCGCTTCCAAAAATTCCTTTTCCGTTTCCAATCAGAAGTATACCAAAACCAAAACATAAAACTGCCGATATAAAATGTCGCCCGCGTTTTCCTTTGTTTGCTTCCGTTTTTTCCCCCTTAGTCTCTTTTCTCCTTTTCCTTTCTGCCGTATATCTTTCATTTTCCAGACGGGCGATCAGATTCCCAAGTAATATCTTTTCCTTATCTGCCATCGAAATATCCGACCTTCGAATCTGCTCCAGTTCCTTCTTCCTTTGAATCAGCGCGGATTTCTCTTCATTCATGCGGATTATCTCTTCGCTGATACGCGGAATACTGCCCGATGTCCCCCGTTTGCTTTTCAAATTCTCCATTGCCGTATTTAAATCCGCCAGAATATCAGAAACGGATATCTCTTCGTCTCCGGAAGTTCCCATATTTACCAGTCCCGACATGATGTCTCCTGCTGCGGTTCCCGCATCTCCGTCCGGACTTCCTCCAAAGATAACCTTTTCAAATATTTTTTCATTCATATCCAGCAGATATTCACCGATTTCCATTCCGGCAGGAACCTGAAGTTCCGTTCCGGTGGTCTCATTAAATACATAAATAATATCATTTGCCTGGGTTTTCCCAAACTCCCTGTCTATTCTGATACTATGCCCATTTATCTCCCACCGCATACTTCCGTTCATCTTACTGCCGTTAAACGGAGTATACTTTTTTCTGAGGTTCTGATTCAAATCCCGGCTTTTTGAATTTTTGCCATAAAGCATTAAGCGGATAAAAGACATAATTGTAGATTTTCCGTACCCGTTTTCACCGTAAATTATCTGAAATCCGTCTTCAAAGCTGAGTTTCATATTCTGAATGCCGCCAAAACTGCCAATATGTATATCCAAAATCTGCAATACTTTATTCCTTCCTTCTATAATTTAAAACAGCTTCCATTCCAAGCCGTAATGCTCTCCGATAACGTTTTATCCTGATTTCATCCGGATCTTCTCCGGTTTCTTCTGCGGCTATCAGACGCCGCATCCGCTCCTCGAAATATGCTTCCAGCGAATCATTCTCTGCTATACTTTTTCTATCCCGGATTCCGTTTAGCTTTTCCCGGAAATCCCGGCTGTGTTCTCTTAACACAGTTTCTGTCTCATCTTTGATTTCAATATAATATAAAGATTTTAAACAGAACCTGACACGCTCCATATCTATGTCCTGTCTGTTGCTGCCATAAAATTTTAACTGATATAAATGGTCTTTATATTCCTCACCAAACCGGTTTCGAAACGAAGCCAAAAGGTAATCGGCCAATTGTTTTGCACCGTCAAAGTCTTCAATGCAAATCTTTTCCACAATATACTGCCTTCTGCAGGTTTTGTAAAATTCCAGATTACACTCTTCATTGGTGATGTATCCCAGAAAGATCCCTTTCCCGCCGGTTTCATCAAATCCATGTCCCTCCGGACTTCCGCAATATGCATAAGGTACCTGCCCTGCATAAAAAATACCTTCCGTACCATGTATATGCCCCAGCGCCGTATAGGAAAACCGGTTCGCTTCTATTTGTCCCGGAGTGATTCGGTTATACTTTGAAGCCGAACCGCTGCTGCCCAGTTCTCCGTGAAACAGTCCGATGGAAATAACCCCGTCTCCGGTCAGCCTTCGCTGCTTCATCAGTGACTCCCGCTGATACTGACCGGTAAATGCGGCGCCGTATATTCTGACAGTCTCACCTCTGACGTTAAATTCAAAACAATCCATTTCGCCGTGAAAAATGAATACATTATCACTCCAGGCCTCTATATCATCATAAATACCACCCGGCTCATAATAATCGTGGTTCCCCGGACTGATTACCACAAGAGTTTCAGCAATCTCGTCAAATGCCTTTCTTACCGTCTTTAAAAGCTTCCTGTCCGGTACCGGCGTATCAAACAGATCACCGGCTATCAGCAAAATATCTATGTTCCGGCTTCGGCAGAGAGAAGTTATATAGAGAAATGTCTCCAGATTATCCTGCTGCCGTTCCACCGCTTTTTCCTTTAAACCGCTGTATAAAAAGCCAAGATGAATGTCTCCGGTATGCAGCAGTGTAATGCCTTTACTTTGTGTATACATATTTTCTCCTCTAATGCACGAACTTACGTTCTGTTTTTTCATTATTTTAACACTAAACACCGCCATATTCAAGCATTACTTTTTACTCTTTTTTATTGCTTTTACACGTTTAAACCTGTATAATGAATTTATTGCTGCTGTTGTAAAACTGACAAAAAGATAAAAACCAATAATATACTAAGGAGTTTTTCTAATGAGCATTTTATCCATAATAGAAGTGAAGCCGGGTATGAAACTGGAACAGGCCGTTGTTTCACCGGAAACTGATACCTGTCTTCTAAGTGCCGGCACCATTCTTAGTATTAAGAATATAGAAAAATTAAAGGAATTAAAAATCGAACAGGTTGATATTGCCGACCGGGATACCGTGTTTATTTCCCCAACAGATAAGATGGCAGAATCTCTGGTAAGCGATTTTATCAGAATACTCCGCAAGACATCTCCCAAACGGCCGGAAGCCAATAAAAATGATGACGTAGTTACCGTTGCCCGTATTTTAGAGGCTATTATCGTTAAAGTTGCAAAAAACGAAGATGTTTTATCATTTTTGGTGGAATTAAAAGTCATTGATAATTTACGGCTCTATGAACACAGTATATATACTTCCGTTTTAAGCGGACTTGTTGCAGGATGTATGAAACTGAATACGGAAGAAATCGTATGTGCGGTAATCGGTGGCTTACTGCATAATATTGGCGTGGCAGAAATGCCGATGCTTCTGAATAGTGATAATTTTACCCAGCAGCAGAGAAATCTGTGGCAGGAACATCCCACCTACGGTTTTTATTTTGCACTACAGAAAAATATTCCGAGAAAAATTGCAAACTGTATACAATTTCACCATGAGCGCTGGAACGGCAGCGGATACCCAAAGGGGCTGTCCGAAGAAGAGATTCCTTTATGTGCCAGAATCGTAGGCTTATGCGCTCATTATTCTTCCTCCGTTACCTACAAAAATATTCCTCCATATATGGCAATTGAAGAATTGTACGGTACCAGCGGAATCTATTATGACCCGGATGTGGTAAAAGCTTTTGTCAATAATATACCGATTTATCCTTTGGGCGTAATGGTCCGTCTGTCCACCAAGGAAGTGGGAATCGTGTCAAATATCCGTAAAAACGAGGGACCCCGTCCTGTTGTTAAAATATATTATAATCGTGTAAACCGTCCGATTACGGAAGATAAAATCATTGACCTTGGATTGGAACGAACAATTTTTATTGAAGAAATCTTATAATCGGCAATTTCCTTTTAAAATCCCCGGAATATAGTCAGTACTGACTCCGTTCCGGGGATTTTTATGGGCTTAAAACCCGGAAACGGATAAAATCCAACATTTTCAATTGACTTTATCCTCCAAAAACATTATGATAGTAACCAAAAGTTTGTATCACTATGAAGTGGTAAAGTGTAAATTATATATGAATCATATTTAAGAGGACGAAATTATGATATTGGACGAAATTGCTGTCGCTGCTGAAAAGCGGACAGCCGAAGATATGAAGAAGATTTCTTATGATGAAATGAAGCGGCGGGCTTTAGATCCGGCAGAAAACGGCCGCTTCCGGCTGCCTCCGTTTGCCTTTGAACAGGCATTAAAAAAGGAGGATATCAGCTTTATCTGTGAGGTAAAAAAAGCCTCCCCGTCTAAAGGAATCATTGCCGAAGATTTTCCCTATGTTGAAATTGCCAGAGAATATGAAAACGCCGGTGCCGACTGTATTTCCTGTTTGACAGAACCGGAATACTTTAAGGGCAGTGACAAATATCTGGCCGAAATCAAAGAAGCCGTCGGAATTCCCGTATTGCGGAAAGATTTTACCGTGAATGATTATCAGATATATCAGGCAAAAGTCTTAGGCGCCGACTGTGTTTTACTGATTTGTGCATTACTGGATACGGAAACATTGAAAAAGTACATAAAAATATGTGACACATTAGGACTCTCTGCTCTTGTGGAGGCCCATGACGAAACGGAAATCTTTTCTGCAATTACTGCCGGAGCAAGAATTATCGGTGTCAATAACCGGGACTTAAAAACATTTACCGTAGATGTCCGCAACAGCGAAAAACACAGAAAACTGGTTCCCGATCATATTTTATTTGTAGCCGAGAGCGGTATCCGGACAGCTGCTGATATTGATGTGCTTCGAAACGCAAACGTAAACGGTGTACTGATCGGAGAAACATTGATGCGGGCGGATAATAAATCCAAAGAACTGGCAAAACTGAGAGGTGGTCATCGATGGTGATGCTCTCCGAATCATATTCCCCGGTTCCCGATAAAACCGGGGCTAAAATAAAAATATGCGGTATTCGCCGATTACAGGATATTGATTATGTAAACTGTTATAAACCAGACTATATCGGCTATATTTTTGCCGATACCAAACGCAAGGTTTCCGACCGGGAAGCCGCCCGGCTGACTGCTGCACTGGATACATCCATTGTACCTGTGGGCGTTTTTGTAAATGACAGGATTGAACACATTGTTTCTTTATGTAACGAAAACATAATCCAATGTATTCAGCTTCACGGTGATGAATCCCCTTCTTATATCAGCCGGCTCCGTGAACAGACCCGTAAACCGGTCATTAAGGCAGTACGGGTACGAAGCACCGAACAGTTGATTCAATATCAGGATTTTCCCTGTGATTATCTTTTACTGGATACATATGTAAAAAATGCATACGGCGGTACCGGACAATGTTTTGACCGAACCATGATTCCAAAAAATTACAGACCCTTTTTTCTGGCCGGCGGACTTGGCCCTGCCAATATGCTTCAGGCAATGGAGGAATGTCATCCCTATTGTATCGATTTAAGCAGTTCCGTTGAAACCGACGGATACAAAGATTTTGAAAAAATAAAAAGAGTTATGGATATAATGAATCAATGGAAAAACAGATCGGTCCATGAATTGAAAGAAAGGAAAAACCATGACTGATATAAATAAAAAAGGCCGTTTTGGTGAATACGGCGGACAATTTATTCCTGAAACCCTGATGACAGCCGTTCAGGAATTGGAAACAGCATATGAGCATTATAAAAACGACCCGGAATTTTTAGCCGAGTTAGATGACTTATATAAAAAATATGCAGGAAGACCATCCCTGTTATACTATGCCGAAAAAATGACAAAAGATTTAGGCGGAGCAAAGATTTATCTGAAACGGGAAGATTTAAATCACACCGGTTCCCATAAGATTAACAATGTACTGGGTCAGGTTTTACTGGCAAAAAAGATGGGTAAGACCAGAGTAATCGCAGAAACCGGCGCCGGACAGCATGGCGTTGCCACCGCCACTGCCGCCGCCCTGATGGGTATGGATTGTGAAGTATATATGGGAAAACTGGATACGGACCGTCAGGCCCTTAACGTTTTCCGAATGGAACTGCTGGGTACCAAAGTACACCCTGTAACCTCCGGCACAATGACCCTAAAAGATGCCGTAAATGAAGCAATGCGCGAATGGACCAACCGCTGTGACGATACCCTTTATGTGCTGGGTTCCGTTATGGGGCCCCACCCGTTCCCTACCATTGTCCGGGATTTTCAAAAAATCATCGGTAAAGAAATTAAAGAACAGATGCTGGAAGCCGAAGGCCGCCTTCCGGATGCGGTAATCGCCTGTGTTGGCGGCGGCAGCAATGCCATGGGAGCTTTTTATGAATTTATTCCGGATAAAGAAGTGGCGCTGATCGGCTGCGAAGCTGCAGGGCTTGGTGTCGATAACCCGAAAAATGCCGCTACTATTGCCAACGGTACCACCGGTATTTTCCACGGTATGAAATCC
The DNA here is from genome assembly GCA_910583605.1 of uncultured Lachnospiraceae bacterium. Lineage (GTDB taxonomy): Bacteria > Bacillota > Clostridia > Lachnospirales > Lachnospiraceae > Bovifimicola. Next base: position 155,098 of record CAJTXN010000005.1, on the reverse strand, counting down.
CTGTTCTGTCAGGACGAATACGGACAGATTGCACCTGTATACTCAATTTCCGCCGGACTGGATTATCCTGGAATCGGACCGGAACACGCCATGCTTCACGACACCGGAAGGGCACAATATGTTCCTGTTACCGATGAAGAAGCTGTGGAAGCTTTTGAATATCTTTCCCGGACAGAAGGCATCATTCCGGCCATTGAGAGTTCCCATGCCGTGGCCTACGCAATGAAATATGCCAAAACTCTGGAGAAAGATAAAATCATCGTTATTAACATTTCCGGCCGCGGTGACAAAGATGTTGCCGCCATCGCCAGATATAGAGGAGTGAACATTTATGAGTAGAATTAAAAACGCCTTTACAGACGGAAAGGCTTTTATAGCATTTATAACCGGCGGCGACCCCGACCTTGACACCACGGAACGGTTAATCTATGCCATAGATAAAGCCGGCGCCGATCTGATTGAAATCGGAATCCCCTTTTCCGACCCGGTAGCCGAAGGACCCGTGATTCAGGCGGCAAGCGAACGCGCCCTTGCAGGAGGCTGTACTACGGATAAACTTTTTGATCTGGTTGCAAAAGTCCGTAAAACCTGCGAAAAACCAATAGTATTTATGACTTACATAAACCCTGTTTTCACCTATGGTAAAGATAAATTTATGGCGAAATGCGCGGAGTGCGGAATTGACGGAATCATCATTCCCGATATACCTTACGAAGAGAAAGATGAATTAAGCGCTGAATGTAAAACCCACGGCATTGATTTTATTTCGCTGATTGCTCCAACCAGTCATGAGCGTATTACCATGATAGCAAAAGAAGCGGAAGGTTTTGTATATTGTGTCTCTTCCATGGGTGTAACCGGTATCCGAAATGAAATCAACACCGATATTTCTTCCATGGTTCAACTGGTGAAACAGGTAAACGATATTCCATGTGCGGTCGGATTCGGAATTTCCACACCGGAACAGGCCGAAAAAATGGCAGGCGTTTCGGACGGCGCCATTGTAGGCAGCGCCATTGTTAAACTGGTTGCCCGGTATGGTAAAAACTCTATTGAAAAAGTTTCCGACTATGTAAAATCCATGAAAGAAGCGGTTATGCGGGCATAAGTCCCGGTTCCCGGATTTCATCAATAAGATAAGACAACAAAAAGGCTGTACGCCGGAATTCTTTCCGGCTGATACAGCCTTTTATACTTTCAGGGATACTTTTAGAGATTTCCTCCGTTCCAGCCCCAGTGTTCCACTTCTTCGTATTCTACATACACCCGGCTTTTCGGTATACCTGCTTCCTCTTCCATGATTTTACAGATTTCCGATGTAAGAGTATTGTAGACCTGTGAATTTGCACTTCCAAAAAGCCTGACTTCTACAAATGCCGTTTCATCGTCCTGATTTCCTTTAAAATATAAAGAGTAATTGTCTTCAAATCCCACCATCAGCCAGTTTTCCGATTTTCCGGGAATCAACCGTATTATTTCTCCCAGTCTGGATTTGATATTTTCCTTTTTCTCTGCTGTTAATGATACCGTTACTTTTGAATTAATAAATGGCATACTTCTGTTCTCCTTTTTATTTTTAAATTGTCAAAGGCAATCCCCTCTGCGAAAGAACATACCATTCTGCCACAGGTTTATAGATTTACATATATCAGTTTATGCCCCAGAAAAGGCAGTAGATTTTTATCCGTTTCTTCCTGTGATTTTATGATATATGAGCCATCCGTTATAAGAAAAATGAGTTTACTCCTGGCATAAAACATCTTTAGCTGTCTGGTCAGTAGGTCCAGACTTTTATCTGTCCTGTGTTCTTCCTTATATTCACCATAATCCTCAAAACATTTTCCCATTTGGACCAATCCCATTGAGGATACTTCTTTGATGATTCTGTCATCTGAAATCCACTTAATAATATTTAATCTGGCGCTTCTGAATATATCTTCATATATAACATTTCCGTCTTTTGAACGGCTGTAGCGAATGGTCCGCAGTAATTTTATAAGTTCTTTTGCCTGTCCGGACAACAATTCTTCTGATACATGATAATCAAAAACAATTGCAAATTCAAGCCTCCCGCCCCTGTAATTATATGGCGTATGCAGTACTTTTTCTATTTTATTTTTAAGATTCATTTTCTCCTGTAAATTCATCCGGTATCCCCTGAATATATTGATTTAACTGATTCAGAAATAATTCGGCGGCAATTGCAAAGACCTTCAGGAATGATTCCTTCGAGTCACAATACACATCCAACATTTTCTCCGACCATCAATGAAGCATATCATGCTGTATAGTATACCATGATTCTCCCATATCTTTCAAGTAATACATACACCTGAGAAAAATTTCGGAAAAACAGTTCTTTGGCAGAATACCAATAAAGACTGCTGCATCGGCTCATTCACAGCCAATGCAGCAGTCCGGTTTATTTGTCAGAATAACTATCTACACTTCATCTTCCTTTTCTTCTTCCATTTCTTCTGTACTGTCATTTTCCCCGTCTTTTCTCTCGCTTCCAAGAAAAGACGGCAATTCCATCCCCGCCTGTTTAAATACCTCATTTAAAGGCGGAATCGACTTCATCATTCCTGAAAGAAAATTGGCAGTGGTCGGTGTTCCGCTGCCGCTTCCATTGCCACTCATGGAATCCCAGACCGTAACCTTATCAATCTTAATATTCTTAATGGCTTCCACCTGAATCTGCATAAGATCCTGTAATTTATCCGCAACAATAAGCTTCACGGCTGCATCTGCATCTCCGCCGGCCGCTGCAACCAGTTCCCGCATACCAAGTGCCTGCTTTGACAGCATCTCCTGCATACCTTTCGCCTGGGCTTCCATTTTTGCATAGATGGCGTCCGCTTCACCGCGGGCCTTGCGTCTTACAACTTCCGCTTCTGCCTCTGCAGCAATCTCTGCCTGTTCCTTTGCAATCTGCGCCTTAACAATAACATCTGCCTGCTGGGTTGCCCGCTCCAGATCGGCACGGTTCTGCTCTGCCTCTTTCTGTGCAACATAAGCTTCTTCTTTTGCCTTTGCCGCCTGAACCTGCTCGGCAGCCGTAGCAAGTCTCAATGCCTCTGCTTCCTTTTCACGCCTTGCCGCATCCGATAAAGCAACTTCTATCTTGGCTTCGTTTTCACCCTTGATAGCAGCGGCATCCGCAGCAGCAACCTGAATACGCTGTTCCCGGCGGGCATTCGCCTGACCGATTTCACCGTCTTTATCTTTTTCAGCCACACTCTTTTTCGCATCATTGATTGCTTTCGCTGCCGCTTCCTTACCCAGAGCTTCAATGTATCCGGATTCATCATTGATATCGGTAACATTTACGTTAATCAGACGCAGACCGATTTTTTTCAGTTCAATTTCCACGTTATTAGAAACGGATATCAGAAATTTATCTCTGTCGGAATTAATCTCTTCAATATCCATAGTAGCAATCACGAGACGAAGCTGCCCCAGAATGATATCCTTTGCTAACTCCTGAATTTCATTCATTTTCAGCCCCAACAGCCGTTCTGCCGCATTCTGCATGGTTCCCGCTTCCGTGGAAATTCCAACCGTAAACCTTGACGGAACGTCTACACGGATATTCTGTTTCGACAATGCATTTCTCAAATCCACATTAATCGAAATCGGTGTCAGATCCATGTATTGATAGGATTGCAATACCGGTACTATAAATGCCGCACCGCCGTGAATACACTTTGCCGATCTGGATTCCCCGTTTCTCCCGGAGCCTACCTTACCATAAATAACCAAAACTTTGTCGGATGGACACTTGCGATAGCGTGATAAGATTCCTATGATCAAAACCAGTAACACAACTGTCGCAATTGCAATTGCAATAATTAATTCGTAACCCATACTTCTTCCTCCTGATAAATTTTTCTTTTTGTACCTTTAATCTGAAATACATCCTTCTGCCGTTTTTCCAAAAGCGGCTAATCTATCTCAACAACAACAGAATCGTTTATGATATCCGTGATCCGAACCGATTCTCCTGTTTTGATAGTCCTGTGTTCATTTGTTACTGCGGTTAACTCCAGAAAACGATTATGTACTGTTATATTTACTTTTCCCTGTCCCTGACGTTCCGGTGGAATCGGCAGATAAACGGTTGCTGTCTGGCCCAATGTGTCTTTTAAATGAAAGGTTCCGTCTTCCGCAAGACGTCTGGAATATTTAATTATAACGGCCACAACATACATCAGAATTATGCCCAGTATAAAGCCAATCAGCATTGCAGTCCAATGAGCAACCCCCTGACTGATTCCGGCTATGGAAGCCCACGAAAAGGTAGTAAAAAAACCAACCAGTCCCTGTACGGTAAATAAGCGGAGAGTATCAAAATCCTGAAGATTCGCCATATCCTCCAAATCCCCGTGGGTATGACCATTCATATGTTCCTGCAGATGTCCGCCCATATCCGAATTAATATCTATGTCGGAAAAATCCATTCCATGATGCAGTCCGCAGTAATCAGTGTCTAAATCCAGACCGGAAGTATCACTTGGATTAATCCCTTCGTGGTCATCGGCTCCAAATAAAAGCACGATGGTCTGTAAAACCAATATTATTGTGGATGGAACTGCAATACAATAAAGTATTTTTTCAATTGTTAATAATGTATCCCACCATTCAGCCATGATCATCACCTTATCTTTCCTGTCATATCTTCAATTTAACAGCAACGGTATTCTGATTATCTTTTAACTCATAAAATTCTGAATCTCTCTCTGCAGACCGGAGATATCCAGAAGAGTGTCTTCCGTACTTCCCAGATAATACGTTTTCTTCCGGTCCTCCAGACGGAGTATTAATTTACGTACTTTCCTGTTTTCGTCAATACTGATATCCTTTATCCTGCTTCTTGAATATGCTTTTTTATTTACAACAAGGAATCCTTTGGCAAATTCCAGTTTCCAAGGGGTTTTCCAGTTGTCCAGTATGTGCAGAAATGATTGCTTAGTAATCTGTTTCTTTAATATCCGCTGAGGAATCAGATACTTTCCGTTTTGTCCTATTTTATCATATTGTCTCAATTCTTCAATACGATCAAATATATCATCAAAGGTAATTGCGGAAAAACCGGTTCCCTTTAAAATATCTCTCTTTCCCTGTTCCGTCTTAACAGCAATCCGGATTCTGGTAGTTATCCTTTTAAATAAGAACTGCAGGAATATAACTCTTACTTTTTTGTAATCTCTTTTAAAACTGCATTCATGAATATTATAACTGCCTTTAACTTTTCCCCGTTTTACATAATATAATGTATCTTCGGATAAACTGAACCATATATGCGTATATACAGCTGCCCAGATTAAGCATACTATAAATATTCCGATATCAAGCAATTCCACATAATACAACTCTTTCTCCGAACTAATATTGAAAAAATTCCCCAGAATCGAATCAATAATTATAGTTAAAAAAAATCCCACCGAAAATCCGGTCAATACCGTTCTCCATTTAGAACTTTTAAAACGATATCATTCCATATATTCCTTTTCCATAAATACCTCCTTTACTATTAACATTTTCTTAACTCTTAAAATTCTGAATCTCTCTTTTTATCATAGCGGAATCCAATATATTATCTTCCGCACTTCCCAGATAATAGAGTTTCTTCTTATTATTCAGGTGTAATATTAATCTTCGGACATTATTCTCTTCAGATAAAACAATATCTGATATCTTAGTTCCCGGATAAATCTGTTTATCAATCATCAGGAAATCCTTGGAAAATTCTATCCTATAGGGTGTTTTCCAACTAACCGGCGCATACAGGAGAGACTGCCTGATCAGCTGCTTTTTAAATATGTATTGGGGAATCATATAGATTCCGTTCTCTCCGGCTGTATTATATTTTTTTAAATATTCCATATATTCAAATATTTGTTCAAATATCTTTAGTGAAAAGCAGGTTCCTTTTAATATAAAACGTTCCTCCTGCTCCGTCTCAACAGAAATCCGAATGGCGCCCAATTCCTTTACGGTACACTCTTCATTAACAACATGCCTTCTATATTTATAATCCCTTTTTATGGTACATCTGTTAATATTATATCTGCCCTTTATCCTGCCCCGCTTTACATATATCAGGGTGTCTTTGGTCAGACCGAACCATGTGTTTGTATAAGCAAAAGCCCAGATTAATGCGGCTGACAAAATCACCAGATTAATCAAATCCGTAAAGAGCATATCACTTTTTGAATTATATTCTATAATGTCAAAATAGAATAACAATGCATCAACAATAAGTATTACTATTAATCCGACAGCAAATCCGGACATACATACCCGGAATTTGGATCTTTTAAACCGATACCATTCCATACAATTTTCCATTTGTACCTCCCTCTGTATCCAGCGTTTTTCAAAACATGAATTACTTTCATCCTGGCAAAAATCCATTGATTTCAACTTTTATGTATGTAAAATTTTCTCAGCTTTGTATAAATTATAACACACAATTATAAAATGTCAATAAAATTTACCTTGTTTAGTTGAATATTTAAAAAACCTGTGCTAAAATGTAAATATAATTTAACAGCTCTATTGAATATTGCTTAACTCATCTGCAGATTTATTCTATTGCAGAATACTTTTTTATATAGTAAGATTGAAACATTGAAACGAGGTGCTGCTATGACACAGATTGAACTGGGAAAAAAAATAAAAGAGGCAAGGCTTGCCAAAAAGATGACACAGAGCGAAGTTGTGGGTACCTTTATTACAAGAAATATGCTGAGTCAGATAGAAAGCGGTGCAGCCTCTCCGTCCATTAAAACTTTAGAATATATAGCCAAAGCTCTGGATATTCCTCTGAACCAGCTGATGACGGATGACGAGACTGCTCCCGTATCCTCGGTTGTTTCCAACGATAAAGAGAGTACCTATATATCTGCCAAGCAGAAATATCATACTCAGGACTATATTGCGGTGATTCATTCACTGGAACCCACTCTGACAGAGGATAATTCCCTTTATGATGAGACTGCGGCTCTGCTTGCCATTACATATTATAAGCAGGCACAGAAGGAATTTAAAGAACATCTATTCAGTCAGGGGATTGCCTATGCCAAAAAGTCTGCGGCTCTGGCCACTAAGGGTATGTTTTCCAGCTCCGAGTTAAAGACAAGGGCATTACTGCTGTTGGATGAACTGCTGGGATATCAGTTGGGAAATATGGAAAACAATGATACAAAACCGGATTAAAACTAATTATATAAAGGTAACCGGATAACTATAAATGTAAACATTTATCTGAATGATAAAAAACTTAATCTCCAAAATATCTCAGCAGAATGTAGCTTTGAAAACGAAGTATGTAATCTTGCATCCAATAATGGGAAGTTTCAGACAAAAGGAAAATACGGTGAATACCGTTTTAAAATAGTGGTTCCCGCTAAGCAGAATATCAATTTAAACTTCCTAAATTCCAATGACTGGCATATGTCCAAAAGCGGCTGTTGTATATATTTATATACAAATAAATATGACTCTCTTTCCAGCAATGCCGTTATAAAAACCAGATATAATGATAAATCCTCCAAATCCAATAACTATGATATTAACGAAACAACTGACGATATCAGTCTCAACTGGGGATTATAATTTTAAATATCTTCAGCGGCAGCCTTCCTGACTGCCGCTGTTATTATCTGCTTTACACCTTTTCGTTTTTCAAAGACTTTCCGTTGGTCTCTATTACCTTCTTATACCAGTAAAAACTGTCTTTTCTGTATCTGTCATATGAGCCGTTTCCCATGTCATCTGCATCTACATAGATAAACCCATACCGTTTGGAAATCTGATTCGTGGATGCACTGATTATATCAATCGGCGCCCAGCTTGTATATCCCATTAGTTCCACTCCATCATCAATGGCTTTTTCCATTTCCATAAAATGCTTTCTGAAATACTCTATCCGATAGGGATCATGAATTGTCTTATCCGCCTCAAGGATATCCCTGTTTCCGATACCGTTTTCCACAATAAACAGTGGCTTCCTGTACCGGTCATATAACTCGAGCAGACTGATCCGAAGCCCCACCGGGTCAATCTGCCATCCCCATTCGCTGCTTTCCAGATAAGGATTTTTTACGCCCAGTACCGTATTGCCCGGCGTGCGCTCTGCATTTTCGTCCATGGATTCCGTCATGGTCATATAATAGCTGAAAGATACAAAATCCACACATCCGTGTTTTAGTACTTCCTCATCTCCGGAATGCATTATAATTTCAATACCGTTTTTTTCAAAATATTTCCGGATCATTTGGGGATATTCACCCCATACCATGACATCAGCATAAAAATAATTATCCAGATTCTTTTTTAAAGTGACCAGCACGTCCTCCGGTGTACAGGTTCTCGGATAAGTGGTAAGCTTGGTAAGCATACAGCCAATTCTGGAACCGGGGATAATCTCATGACACCTTTTTACCGCTATGGCGCTGGCCATAAACTGATGGTGCAACGCCTGATAGCAGCACTGCAGTATCCCTTTTTCTTCGCTTAATTCCGGAATGATCCCTGCGGTTGTAAAAGGATGACGGATTATACTGTCCACTTCATTAAACGTCAGCCACAATTTAACATATTTCTTAAACCGCTCAAAACAGACCGTAGAAAATCTTACAAAACAGTCCATTACCCTGCGGTCTGTCCATCCGTTAAAACGGGTAGCGAGAGACAGCGGCATCTCATAGTGACTTAATGTAACCAGAGGTTCAATATTATTTTTCTCTAATTCTTCAAACAGCTTTTCATAAAATTTTAAACCTTCTTCATTAGGCTCCGTCTCATCTCCATTGGGAAAAATTCTGCTCCATGCAATGGAAACCCGCAGAACCTTAAATCCCATTTCTGCAAATAAGGCAATGTCCTCCTTATACCTGTGATAAAAATCAATTCCCCTCCGCTTCGGATAATAAGGAGAATCCGGTTCCTGCTTTGCTTTTTCAATTGCTTCCAGTGAAATACCTACATGGGCTTTATAATCTTTTATATCCGCATCCGGTTTATAAGTGGCCACATCTGCTACCGATAAACCTTTTCCTCCTACATTCCATGCTCCCTCTGACTGGTTGGCGGCAATGGCGCCGCCCCATAAAAAACCTTCCGGAAATGCCATTATATCGCCTCCATTTTCAGGACATTATCGCTTTTTTTAACCTGTCTGCCGCTTTCCGCCGAAATATTAAATTCATCAGAATTTGTAATGACCATTAAAACCGTGGGATCAAATCCGGCAGATTTAATCTGTTCTAAATTTACTTCCATGATCAGCTCCCCGGCTTTAACAGTATCTCCGGTTTTTACCATTGGTTTAAATCCTTTTCCTTTTAAATTCACGGTATCCAGTCCCACATGGATCAAAATTTCCCCGCCGTTTTCAGCCATCAGCGTAATGGCGTGATTGGTTTCAAACACACTTTCAATGCTTCCGTCGGCCGGAGCATAAATCTTACCGTCGGATGGAAGGATTCCGACGCCTTTACCTAAAATACCTGCACTGAATACTTCATCCTTTACTTCTTCGATTGAAATCAGTGTTCCGTTTACCGGCGCCATAAGTTCTATGGTATTAACGGTTGCCGCTCCGGCAATATCAGCCGTCCGGGCAGTTCTGTCTCCGTCCTGCGTTCTGACATCATCATCTCTGTATAAAATCAATGTTGCTATAAAAGATATAATAACGGATACCCCGAATCCAACGCTCGCCCATACTATATTCATAGCATTTTCTTTGTCAACAAACATTGCCATACCTGCCAGTCCCGGTCCCATGGCCACAAAGGCTTTTACCGCTGCCAGGCCCACAACCAGGCCACCTACAAAGCTTCCGATGACAACACCGGAAAGCGCCCGTTTTTTCTGCAGCGTTATACCATACAGCGCCGGTTCGGTTATGCCGAATATTGCCGATATTCCCGCTGAAATTGCTGCCGAGCGCAGTTCCGTATCTTTTGTCTTTACGGCTACCGCAAAGCAGGCGCCGCCCTCCGAAATATTGTGTGCAAGGGAAGCCGGCATATATAACAATTCTTCGCCGGAGTTTGTAATGGAAGAAACCGCATAAGGAACCAGCGCCTTGTGCATACCGGTTGCAATCATAAACGGCAGAATTGCCGCCAGTATGGCAACTGCTATCCAGCCCAGATGCTTATATAACGTAAGGATTATATCGGTCAGTCCTTCACCGATGGTAAATCCCTGCGGTCCCAATAATAACAGAGTTACAGGTACCACAATGACAAAACATAAGAGGGGTACAAAAAATACCCGAATGGGTTTCGGTGATATTTTTGTTGCCAGCTTTTCCACCACCGCCAGAAATAAAACGGATAGAATTGCCGGGAATACCTGATAGGTATACTGAATCGCTTTAATATTCATTCCAAACAGTGTGGCCCCGTCCGCAATCATGGTTGTCATGCCGGGCAGGATTAATGCTCCCACGGCTGAAAGCGCCACCAGTTTATTTATCTTTAATTTGGATGCCGTTGTGATGGCTACCATTAATGGCAGAAAATAAAGCGCCGCATCTGCTGCATAAAACAGTGTCTTATATACAGTGCTGCTTTCTTCCATCCAGTGAAAGAGGACAAACAGGGACAGCAGTGCTTTCAGGATACCGGCTCCGGCAATGGCCGGAATTAACGGCTGAAATACACCTACAATAAAATCCAGAATGACCGCTCCTATTTTCTTTTTTTCCCCGCCGCCTGAAACCGGTGTCTTCTCTCCGTTAAAAACTGCAATCTTATTTAATTCATTAAAAACTTCAATTACGTCATTACCGATTACCACCTGACACTGGGCTGTCATAATAACGCCCATAACGCCTTTTACTGCCTTTAATGCCTCAATATCAGCCTTCTTACTGTCAACCAGTGTAAAACGAAGTCTGGTGGAGCAATGTTCCAGATGGGATACATTGGATTCACCGCCCACATACCGCAGCACATCTTCGGCTGTTTTTCTGTAATCCATTCACAATTACCTCCATTTCATTTATGAGCTTCACTTTTGCATTATTTTTTTCATCAGTATTATTTTCATACAATCCCTTTATTCCAATTCATAAAACTTTTTTATTAATACCTTTTATTTCCAATGCTTCATCTGATTTGTCTATTTCGTATAAGAAACAACGTTAATATTTCGTTAATAAAATATTATTTCACATAAATCTTTTCCGACTACAAAGTAATTTTTAAAATTTTGCTAAAAATTTATTATTTACAACCGATAAAATATTAGGTATATTATATACAAAACTATTTATTATTAATAAATAATTTAACTAATTTATAAGGGAAAGGCAGATTTTGAATATGCAGGAATACATTATGATTGATCCTTTAATAAGTGTTATTGTACCTGTTTACAATATTGAGAATTATATCATTGACAGCGTAGATTCTATTTTAAATCAGTCATATAAAAATCTTGAAGTTCTACTGGTAGATGATGGTTCTACAGATAAGACAGGTAATATTTGTGATGATTACGGGGCAAAAGACCGCCGCGTAAAGGTTTTTCATGTAAAACACGGCGGAACTTCTTATGCCAGAAATATTGCATTAGACAATATGCATGGTGAATATGTTGTATTTGTAGACGGTGATGACTATCTCAATAAATTATACATAGAAGTATTGTATGGGGATCTGGTCAGAATGAAAGCTGACATCTCCACTTGCTGTTATACTGAAATTCCTCTTGACGGTATGGGCATCTGCCGTACCATTACCCCCTGTGATATGCTAAGCAAAAAAGACGGATTAAAAGAATTACTGTACAAAAATAAAATAAATTCATTTATTTTAACAAAAATGTTCAGAAGTTCATTGTTTACCGACATTCGTTTTCCGGACGGAAATCTTTATGGTGATACCGCCGTTTTATATAAATTATTTGAAAAAGCCCACCGGGTTTCCAATAATACATATAGCGGGTATTATTATTTCATACGTAAGAGCAGTACCTCATTTCTTAAATTTACCCCTAAAAAACTGGACTTAATCCATAATGTAGAAGAGATGAAAAATTATCTGAGCAACCGTTTTCCGGAACTGAAGAATCCCATTGCTTCCTGTGTTGTCTGTGACAATCTGCTTGCCTATCTTCAGATTCCCCAAAGCTGGAAATACAGAAAATACAGGAGACTGGCAAAAAATAATATCCGAAAATTACGTTTTCAGGTCATTACTGATTATGAGGCCAATCCTTATCTTCGATTAGCCCTTGGTATATCCTATTTTAGTTTTCCATTATTATACTTTATAAATAAATTGAAACGATAATACAAAAAACGGACAGATGCCAAATCAGCCTTTCGGCTAATTTGGTATCTGCCCATTCCTTTTTATCCCATCATTCGGAGAAACGTCAGATTGTCCCCGCCTTAAAATTATAAATCGGCTTTATAATATTTACAATCTCTGCCGTCTCGCCGATATTTTCAACAATATCCTCCATTCTCTTATACGCCATCGGACATTCGTCCAGAGTTTCCGCATTCACCGATGTGGTATAGACACCTTTCATTTCTTTCTTAAATTCCGATACCGTATAGGTATGTTTTGCCCTTGTTCTGGACATTAAGCGGCCTGCTCCGTGAGGCGCCGAACAGTTCCAGTCCTCATTTCCCTTTCCAATGCAGATTAGCGAACCGTCCCTCATATTAACCGGAATCAGTAACTTTTCTCCCTGTTCGGCAGAAACGGCTCCTTTACGTAAAATCATGGCATCAGTATCAATATAATTATGAATCGTCGTAAATTCTTCTTCTACCTTCAGTTTCATGCCTTTAATGATTTCAGCCATCATTGCTTTACGGTTCAGCATGGCAAATCTCTGTATGATTTTCATATCATGGATATAATCTTCCATCAGGGCGCCGGAACAATATGCCAGTTCTTTCGGAACCATGGTTTTAAGCTGTGCATTCATGCGTTTAATCTCTGCCTGAATTTCCTTTTCTCTGCCGGCCGCCTTATATTCCCGGATCATTGCCTCAATATCCTTTTTCGTATTGCCGTTCAGGGATTTATATGCCTGCTCCTGATAAAATCCGGCTACTTCCAGTCCCAGATGTCTGGAACCGGAATGGATTACAATATAAATATTTCCATCTTCGTCTTTATCTGCCTCTATAAAATGATTCCCCCCTCCCAGAGTTCCCAGGGAACGTTCTGCCCGGTTAAGATTTATCTTTCCTTCCTTTAAACACCTTAACTCCGTTAAGTCCACATCATCATTGAACAAATGAGGTGTGTCCCGGATTTCAAACCCGGAAGGAATCTTCTGATAAATCAGTTTATCCAGCCGCTCCAGTTCAATATGTTTATTTTTCACCCGGATCGTTTCCATACCGCATCCGATGTCTACCCCTACAAGATTCGGCACCACCGCATTATGAATGGTCATGGTAGTTCCTATGGTACACCCGGCGCCCGCATGCACATCAGGCATAATCCTGATTTTAGCATCTCTTGCAAATTCCTGGTCACAAAGTTTTTCAATCTGTGCCAGCGCCTCGTCTTCTACAATTTCCGTAAATACTTTTGCCGTATTATATTTTCCTTTTACCAGTTTCATTTTTCTAATAATTCCTTTCGTTTCAGATAAAAATTAAAAGCCGCTTTCTTCCGGCATCTTTACTTTATACCGGAAAAACCGACTTTCTGAATCCTTTAATAATATTTTAAATTCAAAAATGCCGATGGTGAATGACTCATTCAACCATCAGCATCCTCTACAAACTTAATGCTTTTAGAACTCTATATTCCGGCATTACCGAAACATATAGAATTCTTCTGACTGAACAGGTCATTCCTTATATAACTGTTATCTTTATAATTTTGTATTATCTGGCTGTTAAACTGACTTTGCTGTTTTATATGTTTCATGGTAATGCTCCTTTCTTTTAATTTCTTCTGACTATAACATTAAATTTTTAATTTGTAAAGTATTTTTATTTATTTTTTTAAAATCTGCCCAGCTTTTCTTTTATCTCTTTCTTTAATCTTAGGAACAGTAATCTGCTTTGTTCCGTCAGCATACTGACATACCGCAGTACCGGCTCCGTGGCAATCCCAAAGATTACCAGCAGTAAAATGCATTTTTCAGACATTCTGGTCAATGCAAATAGGTCGTTTAAAAATATACCGCAGAAGATCAGACCGACAATACATCCGATACATGTCACACGGCTCAGCCGGGTCATAGGCTGACTTACCCTGAATAACATCATGCAGCCGATAATTGCCATTAAAATGGTACATGCCGTAGAAACATCAGTAAAGTTTAATTCAAACGATTTTGCAAACATTACAAAAGCTCCCACTGCCAATACATCGGTTATTCCCGCCGGCAGCGCTTTCAGCAGAACATTGGTCAGAAAATGTCCCCGAATAATATTCTTATTATTCTGCAACGCCAGTAAAAATCCTGGAATTCCAATCGTAAACATACTGACCAATGATATCTGGGACGGCTGCAACGGATATGTCAGCATAAAACACACCGAAAACACCGCCAGCAAAAAGGAAAATATATTTTTTACCAGAAACAGGCTGGCAGAACGCTGGATATTATTTACCACACGGCGTCCTTCCAGTACTACGGATGGCATACAGGCAAAATTTGATTCCAGCAATACCAATTGGGCAGCCTGGGCCGCCGCATCGCTTCCCGAAGCCATTGCCACCGAACAGTCCGCATCTTTAAGAGCAAGCACATCATTCACACCGTCACCGGTCATGGCAACCGTCCGGCCGGCATCCTTTAATGCCTGTACAAACTGCCGTTTCTGATTCGGTGTGACACGACCGAATACGGTATATTTCAATATGGCATTCCGTATATCCATATCTGAGTGCAGTGCAGAGGCATCGATATAATTTTCCGCTCCGGTAATTCCTGCCTGTTTCGCCACTTCCGAAACGGTAACCGGATTGTCGCCGGATATGACTTTAATGGCAACTCCCTGTTCCTCAAAATAGCGGAAGGTTTCCGGCGCCTCTTTCCGCACCGGATTAGACAGCAGAATAAATCCCAAAGGCGTAACCTTCCCTGTCAGAGCCTTTCCGTCCGCTCTGCCGTCATATATTCCGAAAACCAGTACACGGTACCCCAGGGCGCTGTGTTTTTCAATTTCATCTTTATATAAATCGTAATCTTCCCGCAACACAAATTCCGGCGCTCCAATTACATATGCGTTATTCGAAAATGTAACGCTGCTGTATTTGAATTCGGAAGAAAAGGAAGTGGAAGATTCCGGCCTTCTGTTTCCCGGCTGATTAAAATATTGTTTCAGCGCATGCATGGTAATATTATCATCCGACATGGCGGCCGTTAAATCGCTGACCAGTTCCATAAGAGACGGCATGGTCTCACTGTCATAAGGTTCAGCAGCAATAATATTATTGACATGCATGGTGTTTTCCGTAATGGTTCCGGTTTTGTCCACACAGAGTACATCGACCCGGGCCAGCGTTTCAATGCATTTCATATCATGCACCAGAACTTTTTTCCCGGCCAGGCGCATAACGCTGATAACAAGGGCTACGCTGGCCAGCAGATACAGTCCTTCCGGTATCATTCCGATCACAGCCGCCACCATGGAAGTCACGCTCTTTCTCAACGACTCATCCGAAAAGAAAAACTGCTGGCTGAATAAAAGGATGCCGATTGGAATGATGATAATTCCTACTGCCTTTACCAGCTTGTCCAGAGAACGTATCATTTCCGACTGTTCTCCTTCTTTCATGGCCTTCGCCTCTAACGTCAGCTTGGATATGTAGGAATCCGCCCCTACTTTGTCCAGTCTGGCATGACAGGAACCTGATACGATAAAACTGCCGGACATCAGGTTGTCCCCCGGTTTCTTTATAATCTCATCGGATTCGCCGGTCAGCAGCGATTCATTGACGGATACCTCTCCGTCCAGCACTATGGCATCTGCACAAATCTGATTTCCTCCGCTAAATACAACTATATCATCCAGCACCAGTTCTTCGGCCGGTATTTCATGTACCTGACCGTCCCGAATCACTCTAGCTTTCGGAGCATTCAGTACGGAAAGCTCGTCCAATGTTTTCTTGGCCCGAATCTCCTGTACGATACCGATTAATGTATTCGCTATTATAATTGGTAAAAATGTTAAATCCCGGAATGAACCTACAACTATCAGCAGCACCGCAATAATTGCAAATATCAGATTGAAATAAGTGAATGCATTACTTAAAATGATTTCCCTGACATCCTTGGACGGAGGCGCAACCGCCTCATTGGTCAGGCCCTTTTCCCGGTATTCCCTTACCTGTTCCGATGTCAGCCCGTTTCCAATATCTGCCTTATATCGTGTCATTGTCTCTTTTCCGGCCGGTTCTTCCAGCAATCTCTCTGTCTTATTTTCCATATTTTATTCATGCCTGTCATAAGCTGTATCGGCTTGTGATATCATCTGTTTCAGCCGCAGAAAAACCTGTCTTATCTGCCTGTTAAAACAGCCCGCATATTTCTCCTTCTTCCCGTGATTTCTTTTGGCCTTTTATCTGTATCCGGTTATTTTATTTATGATAGGATTCTTTTTACATTATACACACATTTAAGGATATTGTAACCTCACAGAAGAATATTTCACAAAAAATATACATTTTCTTTTAACAACAATCCCAGTTATACCAGACTTTTGAAAAATCTTTTTTTATCAGATCTTCTCTTTTTATGAAGAAATTGCCCACACCGCTATCTCCCCACATAATATCTTCCGCCGTGTCCAGCTGAAATAAAAGAATATCCGGCGCATCCTCCTCATCATTCATAAATTCTCTCGGATCGGTTTGCGTAAACGTCGGATAGCCGCCTATCTGACAGTCATATTCTTCAAATAACTCATACATCTCCTCACATGCCTCAGCGTCCTCATCATCCAGATCAAAGAATCCTTCCACACCCTCCGGAAGTAAATCGGAGCAATATTTTGCTAACAATTTATCAAACCGGTAATCATTGATACTAACTGGCTGATCTTCCCTTCTGCCGGTCAGTCGGTACACCGTCTGTCTTTCCAATGGCAGCGATGTCTCCTCTGTCCATTCGGTTTCCTGTATCTGCTCCGGTTTCATCTCTTCAGCGGAAGGCAGATTTTCTATAAAACGGATACACCAGCCTTTTTGGTTTGCTTTATTATCTAAATCGCAACCATAGAGGTCGTCCTTTCCGTCTATAAAAATCTGCAATAATCCTTTTTGCGGAATATCCTCCATAGGCGGCAGCTCTTCAAAATTTATCTGTGCCAGCAGATATAATGCTTCTCCGGTTTCGGTATTTTTCGGTACTTCCATGCCCTCCGGCACAAAAAAGGCTCCTCCTATTTTACATTGTAAAATCCCGGCTGAACCTTCTTCCAATTCAAAAACGATTGTGGGTTTTGAGGTAGTTTCTTTTAAACGTGTGTGAATTGCGGCTGCTAATTCTTTTCCTGTTAAATTCATGGGGTGTCCTCCTTTTTTCTCTTTAAATTATTTAGGTAATTGCAAAACTCATTTATATTATTTAAGTTTTTGTTTAATCTGTTTTATGATTCCGATATCTGCCGGCAACCATTCTACGCTGTCAATGGTATCCTTTGTCAGCCATTTTGCTGCTTCATGTTCTTTCAGATGTAAATCTCCTGATTTTACGGTACACCAGAAGCAGTGCATGGTCAGATGAAACCGGGGATAGTCATATTCTACAGTGTCGATTAACTCTCCTACATGGATTTCTGTGTCCAGTTCTTCTCTGATTTCTCTTTTTAAAGCTTCTTCCAGAGTTTCTCCTGCTTCAACCTTTCCACCGGGAAATTCCCATCCTCCCTTGAAATCCCCATATCCTCTCTGGGTTGCAAATATTTTTTCTTTTTGTTCTTCATGGTCGCATATAACGGCAGCCACTACCTGGATTGCTTTCACTTTATTCGTCCTTCTTTCATTTTGGTTACATTCCGGTTAATTTGTAATATAATCGAAAATATCTTCTCGTACCGGGGTTATCAGGTGATACTCTATTTCTACTGCTGGTTTTGATGTATTCGGCATTATAAATTCTCTGGTGTTTCCGGTAGATTTTATCTTTCCTAAATAATAAAATTCTTTGGAAATCTTATCATTTTTATTTTTTCTTACAAACAATTCCATCTCTACATTTAATTCTTCCGCGTGGACAGCAATCTGTACATCTTCTGATTTCAATGTTCGACCGGATTTTGATATGGCAATCAGAGTGGTATTGTTTAAAAATCTGTCCTCGTATCGAATGGTATCCTGAATTTCCTGATTTTTATCATAATTTATAAATACCGGATATGTTTTTGTTTTATCATCATATTTATATCCTCCAATATTTAATGCGACTTCACTTTTTTCCCATTCCAATAGCCGGCACACATCTTCGTATGTGTACTTTGCATATAATTGAAAACAAGTATTCATATAACGGTTGGAATAATTCTTCTTATAACGCATGAAACCGAATTCAATAAGCTCAGATATAATATTTCGAAATTCTCTATGTTCCAACATCTCAGAATAATTTCGGCTAATTCCAAAATCATCCTTTTCCTTCGATATCAATATACAATCTTTATATGTATTTTTTCCTGTTCCTGATGCGAACTCATTTGTCAGAATATTTACAATATTTTTCTGAGATTTTTCAGAAAACTCTATATTATATTCTTTTTTTAGCTGATGTCTTAAATATGCAAATAATTTATGATGATACGACAACAGACGCTTTAAAATTAGCAGCTCATGAACCCGTTTCCCAGAAGCAAATTTTTTTGAAATAAATTCAACACATTGCTCCTGTTCTGGCGATAGCCGTATTGTGTATTCTTTTTCATATTTTACCAAAAATCTATAATATGAGCCCAATGAAGGATTATCAAATATCCTTAACACATCTATCTCGCCATATGTTTCAAAATCCATCAGTGAAGGGACTTTTCCTAATTTATATTTTAGCTGCTGATAGCTCTCTTTGATTATTTTTATATCACTAAAATTTGCAGAATCTATGGATTCAAAAATTCTTTTCTTTGAAACCGCATCAAAATTGATAGTAGAACTTCCCGGAATTAATCGATTTCCTTCACCTATGTATCTTCGAATAGTATCTTTATTATAAGTTCTGTCACCGGATAAGGCAATTGGTATTAAAAAATTTTTAGCATAGTTTCCAATAAAATCAATTACAACAACATACTCTTTGTCATGACATTTTCTCAATCCTCTTCCAAGCTGCTGCACAAATATTATTGCTGATTCCGTAGGACGGAGCATTACAACCTGATTTACACAGGGAATATCAATTCCTTCATTAAAAATATCTACGGTAAAAATATAATCCAAACCATTTTCCCGTTGATCTTGTTCTAATTTAGCAACCGCTTCCTCTCTGACTTCCTGCCTGTCCTCTCCTGTTAACGCCGTTGTCTGGTATCCCCTTTGATTAAATAATTCTGATAATTCTCTTGCCTCTTCTTTTTTGCTGCAAAATATCAATCCTTTTGCCCGGTTTCCACTATAACCATAATATTCAATTTTAGAGATAATATTATTTACACGCTCATCAGATATCAAATAACGAAATTCACTTACGTCTCCAATCTCTTTGCCATCTACCATTAGATCTGTTATGCCAAAATAATGAAACGGGCAAAGCATATTTTCCTCTAATGCTTTTTGTAAACGAATTTCGTATGCAATATTATGATTAAATAACTGATAAATATCAAATCCATCAGTTCGCTCCGGACTAGCCGTCATACCCAGTAAAAACTTTGGTTTAAAATACTGAATAATTTTTTGATAGCTGTCTGCTCCGGAACGGTGTGTTTCATCGATACATATATAGTCAAAATATTCCGGCAGATATCGCTCCAAGGTTTCCTGTTTTGACATCATTTGTACCGTTGAAAATAAATAATCTACATCATACTCCTTATTACTTCCTGAAAGAATTCCAGCACTTATGTTATCTCCCAAAACATCTTGATAGCTTTCCAACGCTTGTTTTAGTATTTGTTCACGATGTGCAAGAAAAAGCATTTTTTTGGGATTAAAATTTCGTACATCAAAAGCAGACAGATAGGTTTTTCCGGTTCCCGTGGCAGATATTAATAATGCTTTTTTCTCTCTGTTTTTCCGCAGTAAATCCAGATTCTCTATGGCTTCTTTCTGCATTAGATTCGGTTTTAATATATGTGTCTTTATTCTGGTAACTTTATTTGATTTCCTAATAACCTTTTTATCTTTATATATATACTCATATTCTCTAACCCATTCTTCATTTAAACTCTCTGCATCCATCCATAGAGATTCAAACTCAGCATTTACATCTTTAATCAGCTCCCCATTTTCAAGAGAACTAATCCTCATGTTCCACTCTTTATTTTCTTTTAAAGCTCCTTGCGTTAAATTTGAACTTCCAACAACAAAGGTATAATTCATTTCTTTTTTAAACATATATCCCTTTGTGTGAAATTTCTCTTTTGTATATACTTTTGTTTCAATATTTCTTAGTTTCAGCAGTTCCCGCAAACTTTTGGGTGTATTAAAATATTGATAATCAGTTGTTAAAATTTTCCCTTTAATTCCTCGCTCTGATAATTCATTAAATATATTTTTCAGCATTAATAACCCACCATCGGTTATAAATGCAACTGAAAACCAAAACTCATCACATTGATCTAATTCTCTTTCTATATTGCAAAGGACATTGCTTCCTTGTTTTTTGTCATTGTATAGTAATTTTAACCTGTATTCTTCTGATGAAGCAGAATTACAATCTATTAAACTTGTTTGAACCGATTTCATTAACTCTTCAGCTAAATTAGTGTTTGTAACCATGGAATCCTCCTCATCTTTTTCCTTTTAATATCTCTAAATTTTACCATAAAAGAACATATTTGTCGAACCAAAATCAAAATGGTTTGTGATTTAAAAAAGAGAGGCTACCTAATGTTGACATATATTAAAATTTAATATTTTGCCAAAATATGAATTAATTATACAAATTTTACAATTCTACATTACTCTCAAACATGTGTATGTCTAAGAGAATGAAAACTTCGGTTTTATAACTATA
This sequence comes from uncultured Lachnospiraceae bacterium, assembly GCA_910583605.1. Lineage (GTDB taxonomy): Bacteria > Bacillota > Clostridia > Lachnospirales > Lachnospiraceae > Bovifimicola. The sequence continues at coordinate 133,945 of CAJTXN010000005.1, read as the reverse complement.
CGATTCTACATTACTCTCAAACAACGGGTCTTTCCAAATCCCCTCAAACTTCGTTTTATAACTATACGATTCTACATTACTCTCAAACCAACCAGCAGAAAAAGGCAAGGCGTTCTGCGTTTTATAACTATACGATTCTACATTACTCTCAAACTCCCCATCTTAATCGTCCTACCCCAATTATGTTTTATAACTATACGATTCTACATTACTCTCAAACTGACTTTGAATGTGAAACGGGAGAGGGAATTGTTTTATAACTATACGATTCTACATTACTCTCAAACTGCTAAAACTGTGATTGGAACCAATGAACATGTTTTATAACTATACGATTCTACATTACTCTCAAACAAATTTGCTCTACAAGTCGCATGATTTTGTGTTTTATAACTATACGATTCTACATTACTCTCAAACCTGCTCCATAAAAAGTGCACCGACTTTTAATGTTTTATAACTATACGATTCTACATTACTATCAAACATTCATTCTTGACAAAGCGCCAATGAATCGGTTTTATAACTATACGATTCTACATTACTCTCAAACGATATGTTTATGGCGGACTCTTTTGCTTTTTGTTTTATAACTATACGATTCTACATTACTCTCAAACATTGGCACACGAAAATAAATTCATTTCCAAAGTTTTATAACTATACGATTCTACATTACTCTCAAACATGTGATATAAGAGTAAGCTGTGCTATCGGGTTTTATAACTATACGATTCTACATTACTCTCAAACTGGTCATAGACCCGAACCACAACCGAATTTGTTTTATAACTATACGATTCTACATTACTCTCAAACAAATAGGTACGGAAACTCCAGAGATGTTCTGTTTTATAACTATACGATTCTACATTACTCTCAAACATATGACGATAAAAAAAGAGACTTGCAGAGGTTTTATAACTATACGATTCTACATTACTCTCAAACGATGGGACGCTTGACAAAAGACCCAGAAGTGTTTTATAACTATACGATTCTACATTACTCTCAAACGTATTATCAACCTTCAAATCAGACACAGTTGTTTTATAACTATACGATTCTACATTACTCTCAAACTGAAGAGCATTCATCATGTGCAGATTTTGTGTTTTATAACTATACGATTCTACATTACTCTCAAACAACCGGTGGCAGCGGGACGGGTGGAAGAATGTTTTATAACTATACGATTCTACATTACTCTCAAACAAATGAGGAAGGATACAACAACTTGTTTTCGTTTTATAACTATACGATTCTACATTACTCTCAAACATGTAACTGCTTATGCTGTTGCCTTTTTCAGTTTTATAACTATACGATTCTACATTACTCTCAAACTTTATTCCGGTTCATGCCACTATCTGCCATGTTTTATAACTATACGATTCTACATTACTCTCAAACAGATCGGCAATGCGATTAATAAATTGTGCTGGTTTTATAACTATACGATTCTACATTACTCTCAAACTAAATAAACGCTCGGAGATTTTCTGGAATAGTTTTATAACTATACGATTCTACATTACTCTCAAACCATATCTGCTCTCATCTTAATTGATGTATTTGTTTTATAACTATACGATTCTACATTACTCTCAAACCAAAAAAGCTTTGGCAGTTTGACAGCAGAGAGTTTTATAACTATACGATTCTACATTACTCTCAAACTCCTTGCCCAAATAAGCCATTAAAAATAGTGTTTTATAACTATACGATTCTACATTACTCTCAAACACTATATTTATAATGATACTAAAAATGACAGTTTTATAACTATACGATTCTACATTACTCTCAAACGACCCCCCGTAATCTTGTCACCAAGAAAGTGTTTTATAACTATACGATTCTACATTACTCTCAAACTCAGACGTAAACAATACTTTATCCGTTCCGGGTTTTATAACTATACGATTCTACATTACTCTCAAACCATTGCCGTTGTTGTTGACATTGCAGGCATGTTTTATAACTATACGATTCTACATTACTCTCAAACGAGATGAACAATTTAATCCTTTTGATAGTTGTTTTATAACTATACGATTCTACATTACTCTCAAACAACATCCACAGGACGCTTACCCCGCTTGATGTTTTATAACTATACGATTCTACATTACTCTCAAACCCCGCCCCCAAATAAAGCCGTCGCGCAAACAGTTTTATAACTATACGATTCTACATTACTCTCAAACGTTGCTTGCGCAAATGCTTGGGTAAACAATGTTTTATAACTATACGATTCTACATTACTCTCAAACGGTTATCAGCGTCAGACGCAGGGCATTTTTGTTTTATAACTATACGATTCTACATTACTCTCAAACCACAATCTGTTTGAAACTGCATAATTTCCGGTTTTATAACTATACGATTCTACATTACTCTCAAACAAAAGATTCTACACAGGCAACAGTATCATAAGTTTTATAACTATACGATTCTACATTACTCTCAAACAAATCAAGGTTAGATTTAGACTCTTTAAAGGTTTTATAACTATACGATTCTACATTACTCTCAAACGGAACTATTTGAAATAACGCAAGTTTAACGGTTTTATAACTATACGATTCTACATTACTCTCAAACGTAATCCCTAGAATTCACTTGCGTACTCATTGTTTTATAACTATACGATTCTACATTACTCTCAAACAACAAAAAGGACATGGTAAATGATATGATAGTTTTATAACTATACGATTCTACATTACTCTCAAACCACAATTCAAGTAATCCATTAGAAGCAAGGGTTTTATAACTATACGATTCTACATTACTCTCAAACGCAATAATAGTCTAGTTGGACAAAAGCTTCGTTTTATAACTATACGATTCTACATTACTCTCAAACACCCCCTTTTCAGTGGCCAATTCCTCAAGTGTTTTATAACTATACGATTCTACATTACTCTCAAACCTAACTACGCCCTTATGAAAATATCCGCATGTTTTATAACTATACGATTCTACATTACTCTCAAACATCTTTGTATCCTTTAAGAGATTGCACTTGTGTTTTATAACTATACGATTCTACATTACTCTCAAACGTCCGTTACCATTTTCCGATTAAAAGTAAGGTTTTATAACTATACGATTCTACATTACTCTCAAACGCACAACCCCGCAATTGTCCACCGCCAAGCGTTTTATAACTATACGATTCTACATTACTCTCAAACCTCAAATCTAAGAATAGATACCTTACAATACCAAGAATCGTTATACCCATATTATACAATACGACAACAGTCCGAATCAATCACAACTTTATTTGCAACTTTCAACTTATCATTCCGCTCAAAACAAAGCAGATAAATCCCTTCATACATGGCTGTTCTTTCAATCTGTCTCCATTCCTCCTCACTAAAATACTCCATCACATTCATAAATACTAATACCCTGCTCTTAAGTAATCGGGCAGAAATTTTAATATATTCATCAACACGCTCCATCAGACTATCTGGCGCCATAATTCCCATAACCCCTGTTTTTAATACAGTCTTGAAATCTGCTATCTCTATCTGAATATTATAGGATGACTCAAAATCCAATTCATAAAAAAAAGTTTCTAAATCCCTTATCAATTCTTTCATTCTAATATAATACTTCTCACCTGCCGAAATTTCATACAAATCATCGATTATACCCTTTTGAATTTTTTTATTGTTAAAATCCAAAGTAAAGATAGAAGTTACTATTTCAATGGATGTACTTTTCTTTAAAATTTTTTCAGATTCCGAAAATATCCAATCATCTAAATCATTATTAACTGAATCAATGAACGCTTGTACCATTTCTCGGCATATTTCAGCCGACTCTATTACTAAAATATTTGCACACTCCAGTTTTAACTCCATAAATAAATCTAATTTTTCACAATATAATTTCAAATTATCACCAGTCTTTCATCCGTACACAAAACACCATTTTTAAGTTCACCGCAAACAAACTCCATACGGGAAAATTGTCTTTCTGTAACGGCCATCATTTGAACCAATCCCCGCAATGGTTTATTTTTCTTCACATTATCAAACACTGCATCAGCAACTGTTTTGTTTAATGTTAATTTTGTATAAACCGACTCCTGCATCATTAAAAATCCATTTTTAATTAAAAACTTTCTAAACTTGGTATATTCTTTTCTGTCCTCTACAGATATTGTTGGTAAATCAAAAAATACTATCACTCTCATAAATCTATAACTCATATTGGTAAAATTTTATGATAGATAAATCACTGTCATTCAGGGCATCAAATACGCTTTTACTGTAAATTCGTATTGCCTTACTGACATATTCCGTACAGCCATCCAGCATAATGGGTTGATTCAATATATCTACCAATTCCATCTTCTCCTTTTTTCCAAATTCCTGTAAATCCATACTCTTAACTTTCCGGTCAACCAAAATCCGAAAAGGTTCCATCAAATCACAAGCCAAATTAAATTGATTAAACATATTATCGTGGAATATTCCTAATTGCGTAAAATATCCCTGCGCTACTATATCTCTTGTAAATGCTGATAAGATAATGCTATATCCATAATTTAACGCCGCATTAATATTGCACTCCAGTGTTCTTGAAAAGTCCATTCCAAACAAGGCATTAAAATACACCTTTGCTGCATGTCCTTCCCGATTGCTCTCATCCCCTGGTTTAATCTCCCCGATATATTGCCGTAACAGCTCGCTTTCCTCCTTTCCCTGCTGTCGCAAAAACTCCTCCTGCTTTCGAATTTTTTCTGCCACAAGTTCTGCCCATACCAATTTTTTAATATCTTCTTTCCATGCTATCTGCTTTTTATATTTTAAACTGGTATCATGGCTGCCGTAATAGCTTACAAGTTCCGAAGAAGGCTGACGCTTTTCATCACAAAATATAACCTTAATCTTTCTCTTCGTCAGTTCTGACAACAAGCTTACAGTAATAGATACTGCTGTGGATTCCACTAATAAAACAGAAATTTCACTCAAATGTACCTTTAATGTATCTTCTGTTCGAATAACCATATGATTCAACTGTAAATCCAGCTTTGCTCTTTTCGTAACAACAATCGTTCTCCAACTCATTCGTTTATCCTTTCAATTTTTTCATAAATGCCTGTAACCGATTGATGTATAATTGCCAATTTGCTTCTTTTTGTTACATCCATGGAACTCCGGATCGCACCAATCGATTTACTACCTCCGACTCTTGATAAATCAGGCATTTCTGGTGTACATTGGAAAAACTTTAATAATTCATGGAGCTGTATTGCCTGATCTTCTAAAGATAATTTATTGAATTGCTCCAATCCATTATTTAAAAATTCGCCATGTTTTCCTAACTCTTTCGAATAGACTGAGTTCATTAATTTATCTATAAATATATTATAGATATCCAGCATTTGATTACCTGCAAGTTCACTTTTCTCATTTATTGTGGCATCCGGCTTATCTTTTCGGTCAAGAATAAATTTTTCTATTTCCTTTAAACACTTAAAATGTTTTTTATTTAATGACAATTCATTAGAATTATGAAAAATCAGTTGTGTTCCTGATTTCCCTGCCAGCCTCATTTTAAATCCTTCATCAATCATTAATGTCTGAATCAATATTTTTCTAATAATTCTTATATTAGATAATTTAGACTCTTTTTCAAAAAACTGTTTTGCATATAATTCATCTTTTTCTATTTTATGACACAGATACAATGGAACCGGTATAATATATCGTTTTTTATTTTTATTATTTTTCAGTCCTTCTATCAAAGTAAAATAAGAAATTGTTGCTCCATTGTATCCTCCATATTTTTCAATAACAGCTAACCTCTCATTATTAATTCCACTTTTAATCGGAACCTGCCCTTCTCCCTTTTTCTTTGGCTGGACGTCAAACAATGCTCCTTTTCTTTCGAATGTTTGTCTGGTTACCAGAACCTTATCACAATTCATAAATCTTAAAACGGTCTGTATGGTTCCCCTCTCTCCAGCTCTCCATGCAACCTCCTCCTGAAAGGTTATATCCTTTTCAAACATTTTTTTCAGGTTATAGGTCCGATAAGTTCCATATTTCATAAAGTAGTTTCGAATATCTTTTGTAAATCTTAAATGATATGCATTTCCAACCACAATATTTAAATATGCATCTCTTGCATGATGGTAATCATTTAATTCTCTTACTTTTAAAATTTTATATTTCTGCCGAAATCTTGAAACATTTCCTGCCTTGGAATATACCAATTCCGTATCCGGCAGCAACTGTCTCATTAATTTCATAATTTCCTTGGTACTTTGCCTTGTTTCTACCAACTGCCGATTAATAAATCCTGTCAGCTCATCATTGGTCAATTCTGATGTTCGTGTCAATCTTTTATATTTTTCTTTACTGATTAAACCTTTTGAATACCATAAATACCATATATTCCACATTTTTTTCTGTATATCACTGTCAATTGGATATACATCTGATTTATATCCATTTGAATCTTTACAAACCAAAACACGATTATCTAAACTATCGTCTGCGGTTTTTGACTGGGGATAAATATGGTCAATATCATACAAATTATTATTAAACAATTCACTTAATTCAATTTTTTTACCGGTATAGGCGCAAGTGCCAAACTGTGTATAATATAAATAAAGTTTATCACTTCGCAGTTTATCTTCCGGCTGTCCCTTTAATTCTTCATACAATTCTTTTTCATTTTTTATGGATTTATATAAATCCAATAATTTATTTTTCCGTGTAATACTTCGCTTTGATTCCATATGTTCTCTTGCCATTTCAACAAATAATCTTTTGGGCGGATGTCCCATGGCATGAGAAATTTCTTCCACTACCTGAATCGCTTTCCAAATCTGACGTTTCGTTGCTGGTGACACATACAATTCTTTGACTAACTCATAATTTATTTTATGACTATCATCCGTTTTATTCTCTTCCTCTATTAATTTTGCATAGGGAGACCCGCTTTTCTCTAAAATCTCCATTAAATTGTTGTTTGTATTTCTTAATTGATATAATACAGTTCCTACCATTCCCTGACCAGGTATTTCCACTGCAATTCCATTTAATAATTTATAAGAGAGCCTTCCCCAGCCATTACAATTTAAAGATTTAATCAGCGAATTTAACTGACTTTCATAATCCGGAAATTTAGCAAATAAGCGTTTTTTTAGAAGTTTGGGTTCTGCGCCAAACAACGTCATATCTTTGATGATATCTTCCTTTTCACTCTCTGAAAGATTAACATCAGTAAATTCCCGTTTAAAGGCATGATAACTTTTTAAAGAAGATTTAAAATCAATGTCGATACCGCTGATGTCTTCCTTTGTAATATCCGTATAACCCTTTTCTCTCTTTAAATAATCTACTAATTTCTTCAAAGTTACTTTTAATTTTCTCTCAAACAAATCATGATAAATATCATTCTTTAACTCTACACTTATGGGTTCCGACTTTATCTGTAACTTATTTAATTCGTTCAATACCATATATTCTTCATAGACTAGGGAGCTTTTTGGCAATACTTTCTCATTTTTTAAATATGTACATTTACTTGTCATTCGTTCTATAAATTTTTCTGCACTCAGATCTACATTGATCATGGTTTCAAAATTCCAAGGCGTTACCCGTCCTGTTCCATTTCTTTTAACCCATGCCTGGGAACTGGCAGTGTTTAACGGACCGACATAATAAGGTACACGGAAGGTTAATAACATCATGATTTTTTCACTTACTGTTTTCCCGCTGTCATCCCGTTCTTTTAAAAATGGCATATAAGCTTCCGCACATTCTAATATTTTCTTTAATTCCTTAGCATGAATCTGATATGGAATTATGGCATTTTCTTTTACCCTTGTTTTTGGCATAAATGATTCTAATGAAATCTCTTTTTCAATATATTCTTTTAATTCCCCATCTTTTAACTTTGGAATGATATTCTTTTTTACAAATTTATAAAAATCATATTTTGAGCACTTTGCTCCGTCTATTACAAACTTGCTTCCCTTTGATGCAGTCATTCCAATATATTTTGAATAATTTTCTTCTCCCTTTTTAGGAACACCAAATGTTTGCTTATATAAATTCCTTTTATCTTCCTCATCTCCAATGCTGTCATTTCGTATCGCCGCCTTCAGATTCTTTAAATCTCTTTTATGTTTTTCATAATCCGCAACCTTTGCACATGATAAATATCCACTTTTATCATCTTTAAAAATATTTGATAAAATCATCCAGTCATATACCGCTTTTGCTTTAGTAATTATTTCAAAATAATCATCTAAATTGGTGGCATAAATTTCTTCATTTTCTTCAAAGGAAGCCTCGTCAAAGCATATTTTATCAATCTCCAGCGTATCATATTCTTTTTTATCAAACAGCTTTGCCAGAGATACCTTTCCGCCTGTAATTAAAGCAATTAATTCTTTAAATTCTTTGCTAAATCCACTTAATTCCTCTAAAATCTTCTGTTTCTTCGCAGTTTTGGTTAACTCGGAATTTTTCATTATCTTTTCTATATTTTCAATTGTTTCATTTTCTAATTCCAAAACAGAATTCCGGCTTTCATCCTCCATATTTTCTTTCCAGCAATTCATTAAGTCTCCGAATATTTTACTAAAATCTAAATTTACTTCATCCATACCCATATTGGATAAAAAATGCCCTCTGTTTCTTATAATATGAGCAATTGCCAGATACAGCAAACGAACATCGAATGCTCTGTCCTCTGTCATTAATGCCTTACGCAAATGATAAACTGTAGGAAATTCCCTGTGATAATCTACATCCGTATAATTTTCATCTACAAACAAAGAATACGGTAATTCAGGTTTTTCACCCTTTTCATCCCTTTTATCCGCATATACATATCTACTTTCATTTAAACGATGAAAAAATCCACTGTCCACCTTATATATTTCTTCTTCAAATAATTCCTGCAGCAAGTTAATTCTTTGTTTTTCTCTTTGATACCTTCTTCTGGCACATCGATTTACTCTCCGCTCTTCTGCTCCGTTGGCAGTATCAAATAAAACAGATCCCCATGCATATTTTCTGTTAATCTTAATTAAATTATATTGAGTATCCGTAACAGCCCAGCCAACACTTCCAGTTCCAATATCCAATCCTAAAAAGTATTCTTTATTATTCATATAAAATTCCTCCCAGTATTTATTTTTATATTGACATTTCTTTAGAATTTACTTATTATATAGTTACGATTTTACATTACAAGTTCAAATAACGATTTAATCGAAACCACCTTTTTAGGTACTGCGGTTGCAGTTTTTAAGACTTGAGATTCAAGTCTTTTTTATTTTATATTTCTTCAGCATACTTTCTAATCCATCAATTATTTTATCTCTCAATTCTATTGGTTCTAATATTTCAGCAATTTCTCCATATTGTAATGCCCAAAAGTATACTGCGTTTACATTTGCTTCTATTGAGAGAATGGCTTCTTCTTCGCCAGATTCTATTATCTTATAATCCATTCCATACCAATCAATAAAATCCCCTATATTTTTAATCTTAATTTTAAGAATTATGCGCCTATCATCTCCTGAATACATATAGATCTGTTTTCGCATATAGCTGCTGATTTGAAATGTATTATTTTTATATTTATCAATCTCATTAATCTCTAAACGTTTTTCATTCAGCAGCTTTACCGTTTTAATCCGGTCAATCCTTCTTGGTTCTATATCTTGCCGCTCTGCATAACATAATAAATAATATCTTGATTTTTCAACAACTATATAATATGGATTAACTATACGTTTACCAGAAACAACTAATTTTCCATTTAAATTGTAATTACATATTTCAATTTCGATTTTTCTGCATTTATCAATAGCTTTTTCTATAAGTTCAATATTCTGAGTTATATTGTTATTAGCCGTTCGATTTATACAATCGCTGAGATATATATTATTTAGTTTTTTTCTGTATTCCGGATCGGCCATATCTCTAAGTTTATTTACTATATCTCGAATATCCTGTTGCGGAATTTCTTTGGAATATATTATATTATTAATCATAATTCTTATTTCACTATTAGTGAACTTCCTTACATAATATACTCCTCTGTCACCTTCAATATAATGTTCTCTTTTTAATTCCCGTATATAACCTGATAACGTATTTCTTCCAATTGTTAGATTATAATCTCTATCCAGATATTTCATTATATCCGTCTGCCTAAGTCTATGCTCCTCAGATGAACACCTTGCTAAAATTTCTAATATGTATATATCGATTATTCCTTTTCCTCTCAAATAAATCACCTCTAAGTCATTATATCAGATTTAATGCACAATATAATAGACATATGGAATAATTTGTAAAAAAATGCTACATCAATCATATTATTTGATTGATGCAGCAACTATTGCTTTAATTATACAATTTTAAATTACACTCAAACTAATCGCATATAATGCATTATAATTATTCACAGACTATTTCAATGATTTCCATATGTAAATTCAGGTCTATATTTTTTTTATTAATAGTTATTTTTTTATTGCCTTTTTCATTAGGTTTACTTTGATTCTTATAATTATCATGTTTTCTGCTCAAACAAAATAGTTCATTTTTTTGATTAATAATAATCCCTCTTTCATATATCTTTAATTTATTATATGTGAATGATTTAAAATTATGTTTGTATTCGCATATGTTTATAATTTTAAACTTCTCCCTATATAACAACAATTCAATCTTCTTTACAGTAAAAAATATAACTGCCATACCCTTCCAGGTACAGCAGTCATACTTCTTTCAAACCTACTATCTATAATCTATTATAATCCCCATTATCCCTTCACTTATCCCAACTCATTCTCGTCATTCGTAACCAGCATACACTCTACTATCTCATCCCCGATTGCCGTTCTTGCACCAAAGGCAATTGGAATTGCAACTGTCACCTCCTGTGTAATAACGAATTTACAGCAATGGTCGGAATGTTCACAACCGTGAGGTTCTCCCGGAGTGATTATTGGAGCGCCGTTGCATCTGGTAGTAATCTGACCTACAGTGGCAAACGGCTCTATCTCTACCGGTACACTAACTTTTGATTTATGATAATTAACGGTTTCACATGCTTTCATAGTTATTACCTCCGAAATGGATTGCACAGGCGGCCTGGGACATGGTGGCTGCGGCGGATATGGTGGTTTTGGTTCTGGTCCCGGATATGGTGGTTTTGGTTCCGGTCCCGGCGGATATGGCGGTTTTGGGCCTGGTCCCGGTGACGGATATGGCGGTTTTGGGCCTGGTCCCGGTTGCGGATACGGGGGTTTTGGACCCGGTCCGTGAGGTGGAAATGGGGGTTTTGGACCCGGCGCTTTAGAACAAAGGCCTTGTGAACTTAACTTTTCTTCTGACATTCAGTTGTCTCCTTATTTGTTTGTTCACTATATAATATTCATCGGTACAAGTTAGGTGCATAAATTAAACTTTTATTTCTAAATATTACATTATTTTGTTCCGAAAATTCTGTCTCCGGCATCTCCCAGTCCCGGACAGATATATGCCTCTTCATTCAGACAACGGTCCATTTGTCCCACATAAAGCTGAACATCGGGATGGGCATTCATTAACCGCTCAACACCTTCCGGCGCCGCTATGATTGACATAAATTTAATCTTCCTGCCTCCATGCTGTTTAATAAAATCCACAGCCGCCACCGCAGAACCTCCGGTGGCCAGCATCGGGTCGGTTACCACGATAATCCTTTCATCAATTGGTGTCGGCAGTTTACAATAGTATTCCTCCGGCTCATGTGTATCTTCGTTGCGACACAAGCCGATATGACCCACTTTCGCACTGGGTGTCAGCGCAAGAATACCGCTGACCATCCCCAGACCGGCCCTTAAAATAGGCACCACTGCCAGTTTTCTTCCGGCTATCACCGGAGTCATACACTTTTCAATCGGAGTCTCAACTTCCACATTTTCTACCGGTAAGTCCCGCAACGCCTCATAACCCATTAACATGGCAATTTCTTCAATCAGTTTTCTAAACTCATTGGTTCCCGTATTCTTATCCCGCAACATTGATATTTTATGCTTGATCAGTGGATGCTCAAGAATCACTACATTTTCATTCATTTAACTATCTCCTGTTATTCTTTATTCGTAAAGAAACACTTGCGAAACTTTAAATCGCAAAGTTGCTATGGTACTTACTCACAAACCAAAACATAATATTCCCATGGCGCAAGTTTCTTCAGGTCTTTATTCTTAACGGTCTCCGAAATATCCTCTCTGATACTGCCGTCTATAGTATTATTCGTGATTATGCCGTCTGTATTGCCATGAAGAAGTACCTGACTGGTAACGATTTTGTCCTTAAACTCCACCTGCTGTTCTTCATCAGACATATTCACCACCACGGTAATGGTCTTGTCCTCCCTTGTTCTGGAATATGCCAATACTTTCCTGTTATCATCTTCATGAATCACAAGCTGACCGCCGGTGTAATTATTATTCAGAGCCTTATAATTACTTTTTATCGTACATAATGCGGTAAGAAGTTCACTGTATTTATATGTTCCGAAAGGAATAACATCTTTTTCAAAAAATTCCAGACTAAGCTCCATGCTTTCCTCCTGACCGGAATAGATCAGAGGCATTCCCGGAATGGTAAATATAAAGCTGGTAAATACACCAATCGCATCTTCTCCGAATCTTTTGTTTAACGTTCCGTCATAAGTATTTTTATCATGGTTATCCAGAAAATTCATGGCAAATGCTCCGTCCGGCAGTGTCACATCCAGTTTATAAGCCAGGTCATCCGCTTTATTTCCGCCTCTGGCAATCTGTTCCAGCATATTGTAAACCGCAAAATTATAATCGCTGTCAAAGGCATGATTCATAAAACTATTGCTCTGGGTTCCGTCCTCTGCCACCATATAAACCGGTTTGATTTTGTCCAGCTCCGTTCTGGCCTCTTCCCAGAAATCCACCGGCACTCCCTGGGCATAATCGCAGCGGAATCCGTCAACGCCGATATCATTAATCCAGTATTTCATGGCATCGATCATGGCTTTTCTCATTTCCGGATTTGTATAATCCAGCTGCGCCACATCATCCCAGTCCTGGTCAACCGGAGAAATGATATTTCCCGACTCATCTTTCAGATAATATTCCGGGTGCTCCGTAATCCAGGTGTGATCCCATCCGGTATGGTTTGCCACCCAGTCCAGTATCACATGAAATCCCATGGAATGAGCCTGCTCCACCAGCGCCTGAAAATCTTCCAGAGTTCCGAACTCATCATCAACACTGTAATAATCTTTAATCGCATAATAGGAGCCAAGGCTGCCCTTTTTATTCTCCTGGGCAATGGTATAAATTGGCATAAACCAAAGAGTGTTCACTCCCATTTTCTTTAACCGTTCCAAATGCCGGGAAAATGCCTGAAAAGTTCCTTCCTCCGTATACTGGCGGAGATTTACCTCATATAAAATGGCCGTATCCACCCAGTCCGCCTGCACCCGTTCCACGGTTGGAACCGGTGATTCCGACGGCTTTTCCACCTTTTCCTCCTTTGTTCCTCCGCAGGCAGTGAATGACAAAAACATTGCTGCCGCCAGTACCCCTGCAGCAATCCGTTTTACTGATGTTTTATAACCGTTTTTTCTCATAAGCAATCCTTTCTGCATACGCTGTGGTTTTTATTTTAAAGTAACTTAATTGTAGCATATTGAATTGCTTTATTAAAGGATTAATTGCAGATACAGAAATACTTTGCAATGTCAGAAAAGTCAGAAAAATTTCATAATTAATTTGACAATCTTTAATATCTCATGTTATGATACCAATATATGGAAAGAGTATAGACATTGGTACAGTTATACAAATGTTAAATAATGTAGGGTACAAAAGATAAATAAGTTGGTTATGAGGAAACAATAGAAGGATAAAATCATAGCAAAAGACTGTCAAGCTGCATTTGTATAATTTTAAGAAAAAATTGTACAAATGTAGCTTTTTTACTTATTGACATGATCTACAAGAAAGGAAACTAATGAAAAATATGAAAAAAAAATTGATTTTAAAATGTTTCGTTATGATTTTATTAACATTGAATGCGAGTCTGCGCTCAGTACCTGTTTCTATTTTTGCAGCGACGGATAACAATCTTCAAGAAAACAAGCAGCAAAACAAAGAACTTCTCATAAATACCTCTGAGTCCTTTGCAGAAGATCGGGAACAATACAAATTTACAAACAAAAAAATCAACAAAGAAATAAAACACCAATCCGGCAGTGTGAATACAAAACTCGAAAAGCATCTGAATGAAAACGGAGTATTTGATGATGAGATAAACACACTGGGAGAAAAAAATCTGAATGATATGGAGCAGTGTGATATTCAAAATGTTCAGATATATGCCGGATATTATGCCATGGAAGACACAAAGGAACGGGAAGGGCAGACGATTAGTGAAGATGAATTGATACCCCTGACAGCCGAAGAGGTGAATAAGCTAATTGGTGAAGAATATTACGAAGATGAAATATCTAAAGATAATATCGGTTCTTCATCATCAACTTTTCTTAAAACAATTGGCATAGAAACGATTGCAGCTTCTGCCAAAACAGAAAGCAGAGGCGGAATCGATGATAAAAAGGAATATACCTTACTGAAGAAAATTCTAATTGTATACCAATGCAGAAATAATCCTTATTATTGTGTAACCTATTCCTGTATCTGGACAAAAATGCCTAAATACACAAATTTAGATGTGGTATCTTTAAAATGGGATGGTGCTTTTTTTGAAAGAGACGATTTCAGTATAAAAGAAACCAGTGTAATGCAAAAATGGACAGAAGAGAGTTATGACTATGTCAATGGTACTAAATATATTAAATTAAATAGAAAGATTGTAGAGAAAACAAAAAATTTATCTTACCATGCTAATCCTAACAATTTAAAGGCCGGACAATATTTTATAGATGCAACCTCCATCTGTTGCGCTGTCCAATTACATAAAAAGAAAGAAACAACTAATCTGTTTGCACCAGATGAAAGTCTAATGTCCCAAAGGACATATAAGGTAAAAGAATGTTACAATGAAAGCGTAGTAATGGTTACATATTTAAAAAGAGGAACTAATCAAAATGTTTTAACGCTATATCCATATTATTTACATTCAAAGACAAACTTAGATTTAAGTATAGTTGCAATCAATATAGCAACAGGAGGATATATTAACGCAATTTATAATTTAATTTCCGGTAAAACTGTTAGTATAGAAACAGAGTATTCTGGCATCGATTGGCCTTTTACATATAATTACAACACATATAAATAAAGGAGATTCATTACATGAAACATAGAAAACTGTTTAAAACATCTATTATTTGTTTTATTTTAATAATCATGTTAGTAATCACTAATTTTGTTACATATGCCTTTACCGAAAAAACTTTAATTGATATATTTTTCTCAGAAGAAAATGAACAAAACAAACGATGGATTATGGATATGATCATACCGGATGGTCAGGTTTGTATGATTGACAATTATAAAATCACACTTAAAAACCTTGCCTATTGCAGTTCTACCAAAGAAGGATATTGTGAATTTATAATGGAAAATGATAAGGCGGATTTAAAAAAAGAATATTATCCAAATTGTCCAGCCTCTTTTGGATTTGGTAAAGACGGAAGATTTCATATATTTTTTGATACCGGAACCGGCTCTGTTGCACAGGATATCGATATATCAGTAAAAAATAATATTATGTATCTATACTACTATTTCCAGATTGATGCTGAAAAAGATATAGATAAATTATATATATATGATTATGAAAGCGGTATGGTAAAGGACTTTGGAAATCCTGATGTGGCATCTGCTGAATTTCAGCTTACCAATACCGTTCCTTCCCTAACATATTTCAGCAAAGACGATATAGAAATTTCCCTTTCTCCCTTCTCTTTTTACTTAATGTCCAAAGATGGTGTTGTAAAAATAAATGAATTAAAAGTATTTTATACAGACGGAAGTACATGCCCATTGGTTACAGACGGAAGCTATAGTTCTATTATCCTGTCAGAGGCATATAGTCTTGAAAATGAAGAATGGAAACCAAATTTTGGTTTATATCAGTTACAGTGTTCATTTAATACACTGCTGGAATTAAAAGAAATTGATTATATTCTTTATAATGGTGAAAAGTTATCAAACCACCAGTAAAATTAAAAACAAAACTTAGTAATTAAGGCCTTATAACAGGCAATTTAAAATATATCATCCCTACTAATGAATTTTAAATTGCCTGTCAGTGATATCCAATAAAGAAAGCAAAAGAAATGATAGAAACAATAATAAAATCCTTCATAAAAATAATAACACTTTCACTTACCTCTACATTCCTAAACATAGCCGTTACCTCCGCTTCCATGGAAAATACCCTGGAGACCGGAAGCAGCCTGCTTGCTGTTCGGAATAATGATTGCAAAACGATTTATAACCGATACGACATTATCGTTTTTCACTATCCCTTAGATGAAAGTCAGATATACATAAAGCGTATTATAGGACTTCCGGGTGAACATGTCGAAATCATAAACGGTGAAATTTTCATTAATCACAACACCTCTTCCCTTCCGGATCAATATCGAAAAGAGACTAAGAATACGGATAACTCCCACTATGTTTTTGAAGTACCAAAAGACTCCTATCTGGTTTTAGGAGATAACCGAAATCATTCCATTGATTCCAGATACTGGTGCAATCTCGCTTTAGACTCCGGCATCACAACGGACTTAAAAACCGCAGAAGGTATGCGCTATGTAAAAGAAGAACAAATTATTGCCAAAGCCTTCTTGAAATACTATCCTTCAACGGAATTTCTATACCCTTGATTTACCTGCAATATCTGTTATTCAATCTTCAATATCTTTGCAAACCCCGACATCTCCAGCACATTCATCACCACCTCCGGCACATGCTTCAATACCATGGTTCCCTGTTTGGACTGTGCCGTCTTTTCCCCGATCAGCAGCGCTCTCAATCCTGCACTGGATATATAAACCGTCTTCTCAAAATCCAGCACCACCTTTGACAATTTCTGAAAACTCAGCAGAATTTCATTTTGAAGAACCGGACTGGTATTGGTATCAACTCTCCCCTCTATTTCAATTGTAATGATATCCTCTGTTCTGGTCGTATTAAGATTCATATGATCCTCCTTCTTATTGATTATAATTTAAAGAGTGAAAGTGAAACTTCTGACCTGTGACTATAAGTTTCACAATCTCCTATATTATAATTTTAAAATAACATTTCCATCTAACCCCTGCTGCCTATCCATAGTTCCGGGTACACCGGTATAAATCGCTGCGTTCACATCCAGATAACAATAGGAATCCAGATTGCAGCATTGATTTAAAAATACTATCTTTACCCGGCTTCTGACCGGAATAAACTGCTTCAGATAAAACAGTAAACAGGATTGTGTCTGCTCGTCGGCCCTGCCGTTTATCAATAACGTTATATCATAAGGACTGTTCCCGTATAAAGCATCATACAGCCCCCTGTCCCCATGCTCCAGCAGATTCCGTTCCACCAGAATACCGGGCTCTCCCAATAGTACCTCCGTCAGCCCCAAAACCGACTGTTTTGTCCCTTTCATCCGGTTAAAAGCATGCAGCCGGATTAACAGAGACCTTAGTTTCTCTTCGCTGAGAAAACTGCCTGACAGATTCAGCCCCATCCATTCACCGAATACCTTCAGCATATCTGCGCCGGCTGTTTCCAAATCCATTTCATTGTGTATTCCTTCTATTTTATATTCAAAATCCATGAAAACAGAAGAAAAAACAGACAGATACCTATGTAAAAATGATTCTCTTTCCTGATATATCTCCGGAAAAACATCCAGCATGATATCTCCCGGCGAATCCACATTGATACTGTTGATAAAGGCGATTCCGGTTCCCAGCAGCTCAATACACAGCCACAGATATCGTCCTTTTATTCCATATAACAAAACATCTTCACAGCCAATAAACTTTTTTGAGCCTGCGAAATCCGTTTGGGAAAAATAAACTTCCTTATCCTCTGTGTTTCCTTCCTGAGACAATATCTGTCTTTCCAGGTCAATGACACGGTTCCCCTTCCGGTAATCCAGACAATTTACCGCAAATGCCTGAATGGAAAGCACCATTTCCCGCTCCATTGTTACATCAACTTTTAATCTGCCCCACTCCAAATCCGGTTCCCCGCTGTCAATATATTGTAAAAACAATATATGTCTTTGTCCGTCAGATGTTGTCAGAAGTCTTCCGTTTTCCTTCAGGATAAATCCCCGATAATAACTCTTTTCTATTCTGCTTTTCCGGACCGTATAATTTTTAAAAGCATATGCCATTCCTAACCTGCCTTTCCTCCTACATCGTTTTCGTATCCACAACGATATCTCCGGGATAACAGAGACTATCTTCATCCGGAATGATGTCACAACCTGCCATGGTCACATTCCGGCTCTTTCCTGCTTTAACAGAAAGACTGTAAACATACTCCACACCTTCCAGGGATTCTATGGCCCTGAACAGATTTCCATAGATTATTTTTTCACCGAAATCATGGTCATCAACAGTATAATCCAGTTGTTTTCTGATAAGCTCCTGTGCCATTTTCCGGCAGGATTCTGCATATTTCTTTACATACAGAACACAGTGGACGTTAATCGGCACGTATACGGGAGAACACAGTTTAACTTTAGTGGTGAGCAGCCTTTTATCCTCTATATATTTCATGATTTCTTCTTTATAGACCTCAGATAACTTCGGCATGGCCGCAATACTATAAGGTTTTACCGCAACGGAAACACTGCTGCCCCCTTTATCCATTACCGCCCTGACCTTATGAATCGCCAGTCCCGGCGTATTCATTATGATTCTGCCGTAATCCTCCCGGTTTACGGCACAGTCGGGGTACAGCATATCTGCCGCAAACCGCTTCTTCAGTTCCTCAACGGTTTCCTTTTTTCTTCCGCCCCTTCCTTTTGCAGGATTGAAAAATACTACATCCGTCCGGTCAGATATAAAAAACTCATTACCCTTCCGTACATTTCCTTCCGCTCCGGCAAATGCGGAAACATTGGCAAAATAAAGCCTGCCTCCGGCATATATTCCCGGATTTGTAACCAGAATCTTATCACTGTCACCCACCGGAATAAAATTTAATTCTTCATCACCGGTCAGTCCCGGTGGAACAAAATCATAAACAATTTCTCCCCTTCGATTTTCATATTCCACCAGCAACAGTAAATCTCCGTCAAATATATTTTTTACGGACAGTTCAAAAAGCTGATTATCGTATCCATAAATGTCTCCCACTAATCTCCGGGAAAAAGCCTGTTCTCCATAACATACGATTCGAAGGGATTTTTTGCATGCTGCCGGATGATACCTGCCGTGTTTGTTAAAACAGTAATAATAGCGGCTGTCCCCGACCGGTATTTTCCTGTAAAATCTTCCCTGTTCCATGAAATCATCCCCGGTTTCCATATCTATCTCATTATACTTATAATACTTTCTGATTCCGTCCTCCTGCTCCATACAGTATACGCTCTGATAGCCGCTGTCCTGTAATACACCATACAGTTCAAACGTCATATATCTCTCTTCGGAAACCGGAGCAGCAGAAGCCTTTCGGCAGTTTCCGTCAATCGTATAAGTAATCCCCAGGGAATCCTTCTGAAACACTTCAAATAAAAAACCTTCTATGGAACGGACTTTCGGCGGAATATCGTAATCTGCTTCCGCCAGCAATGCCCGGAGCAGATACCCTTCCTTCGAATAGAGCCGGGATACAGCCGCATTTGCGGGAATCTGAATTCTGATTTCTCCGCTGACCAGAAAACCACAGGTTTCGTCCCGGACTTTTTCCACAGGAATCTCCCAAAATCCTTCCGGTGTCCACACCTGCCAGACCACTCTGGCAAAGGGAATCCGTTTATTATCCGAAAACGGGTTGCGCTTCACCCGCTCCTCTGCTGAAATATAAAAAATCAGTTGCTCTTTTATTCCCGTTCCGCTTAAAAGAATATCCATAAACCTGCCGCTTTCCGGTTGTTCCGTAAAAATCTCACAGCCTATGGGTAATTCCGTTTTGACCAGTTCCGTAATATCCGTTCCGGCTGACATCTGCCCCGAATTTCTGCTTCCTATATATACCCCCAGAATTCTCTCCCTGTCATAAATAATTTCCTCCGGCGTCTCAAAACAGGTTTCGCCTGCATAGAGCTTCTGATTCATTGGGAGATTAATTTTCTGTTCCTGACAGGATACTCCCAGCAGGACTCTGGCACAACCGGCCGGTTCCGGAACATAACCTGCCATTTTTAACAATTTCATCTGTACCGCCGGAGTTACGGTATTAATCGCCTTCTGCTGCATCAGCTGAAACGATGTTAATGCCTCCAGAATGGTAATACCCGGGTCCGATTTATTAAAATTAGTCCACTCTGACGAATACAGGGGAATTTTGGAAACCGCCTTCTGCCGCAGCTCTTCATAAGTTTTGTCGTCAAGATTTACACTGTGTAACATACTCTCACCTTCTTCTATGCCTCCGCCAAATGTATGATATGATTTCCATTCATGCACACGGCAAAAGGATTCTGCCGCATATGGCTGATATCCGTTTCATGTTCCCCTTTCGAATCCGTATAACAGGCTGTCACTGCAAAACGGGAAATCCTTCCGTTAAACGGAACGGAATGAAGCATTGTAATGATCTGCTGTTTCCCCGGCAACACTCCGATTTTATGTCCGCTTCCCGGGTCTGCGGAAATCGGGTGAAAGAAACTTCGGATTTGCCTTAACAATAAATTCCGAATATCAAAAGCTTTGTTCATATGCTCTATTACAGCCCAGACCTCCATGGATATTTTTAAAAACACCGGTTCCATAATATTCAAATCATCCGCTCCAACCGTTAATTCACACTTTTCCAGCAGATGTTTTTTTAACTCCCGGCTGATATTGCGAAAGGAATAAGAACCCTCCTCAAAATCTTTCATTAAAAGCACCAGAGAAATATTGCCGTTTTCTCCGCAGATACACTTTACCTTGTCAATATTGCCGGAAAAAGATTTTACCTCCCGGATATAGTCCCAATCCGAAATCAGTCTGCGCCGGTTCGACAGCTGCGCTGCGCCCCGGTTCAGAGCCATGTCCGGTGTTTCAATATCGCTGCCTCCGTATCCCCGGACCGGATTAAAAATATCTCCGATAAACAGCAGATTGGAAGCAGAGCGGGTGATACTTCCCGGGCTTACGTTTCCCTCTGCCCCCCTGCAACAGCCGGTGACCACCTTAAATGCTGCTCCCGACGTATTTTCGGGAATCCTCACATTAACTCCGTCTCCAAATTCAATGGTATTATTCATGCGGTCAATCAAATAATGCCTGTCTCCGGTCACTGAGCCTGAAAAGTTTTCCACTTCTTCCCACAGAACATAAAATTCCGTAATTTCTCCCAGATAATTATACTCTGCCTTAATCTTCTGCTTTCCGTCAGCTATCATTTCCTTCATTTGAGACGGCGTATACTTATTGATTTCATTGACATACACCTTACAATACAAAATATTATCGGCATTCAGCGGAAACTTCATTCCTGCCGAAACCCGGTCAATATAAAACTCCTCTTCGTCCAGAGTTTCAATGTTTGCTACCATGACCGCATTTAAATAGATATGGTCAATAACCGGATGATACCCTTCCTCTTTGTAACCGATATTTCCCATATCCCGAATCCGTATGTAATACTTTTTGATTCCTTCTATGTTATAGAGCGCAAAATCCTCCGGCGGCATAAAAATCAATGTTCCCGAATCAACAAAACCCTTTGTATTGTCCAAAACCTTCAACGGCTTAAACCCATGGTGAGAAGAATACTCAAACCGAAGGGACAGGGGAATTACGCTGCGGCTTTCGTCTATCAGGAAAAACAGACTTATGGGGCCCGCTTCCGGCTTTCTGTCAAACCCCAGATACAGACCGTTTCCATCATAGGGCAGCGGAAGAAATGCCGGAATATACCCTCTGCCCTTCCATTTTGCCCAGGATTCCATACCGTTCTTCCACCGGCTTCCGGTGCACCTCATAAATCCGTCCGGTTCAAAATACCGTTCCCCGTAGGAATATGTCATTTCCAGATTTTTTATCACCGGATAGTGATGGATACACGGATGAAGATAGCAGTTATCTGCTCTCAGAATCTGCATACGGATACACAGGCCTTCATTTCCCAACACACTGAAGGAAGAAAAATCTTCCGGGCAGATAAATTGTATCCGGCCGGTTCCTCCGCCCTCCTGATAAAACATATTTTCCATCCCTGAAATACAGTGTAATTTCTTAAACCCCTTTCCGTTATAATACTCCAGGGAAATCTCCTGAATAAAAGTATCTGCCTCCCGGTCATACAGATTTTTTTTGGGTTTTCTTTTAATTATTCTGAGATTTTCCTCTGTCTGAACAGGTGTAAATCCCACCCGTTTTTCCTCCATCTCAAACCGGAACGTAAGCGTGATCAGCGCCTCTGCTTTGGAAAATATTTTATCATTTCCGATATAGCACTCTGCATACAATGCCAGTTCTTCTCCGAATGGCGCAAATTGATCACAGCTCATATCCATAAAGGAATTGCAGACAAATTGTGGGATTTCCCGGCTGCCGGAGAGAGATATTTCTATATTTTTTAATTCCACCGGAGACAGAACCGGCTGCAGCGCTTCTAAAACAATCGCCGTATAAAGCAGGCCATCCACATACACCGGCACGCATTTCTCTTTGGTTTTTAACCGGATAATACCTTCCTCCCATTTGGCTTCATCAAATTCCACCGGCCCATGTTCCGTATAACAAAAGAAACGATATTTCTTACCATCGGCAAATTGAAGATTCAGACTCTCCTGTTCATGTAGCGGCGAAAACCGCAGCAGAATTTCATCGTTATCCACTGCAAAGAGAGTTTTGTGATAAATTATCAACCGGTTTCTTACCGGTTCGCTTCCGGAAAAGTCAAAAACGGAAACAGGGGCGCCGGGGCTGCAGGATATGACTTTCCCCAGATTTTGGGATATCTGAAATATATGGGTAAGCTTTGCTCCCGTCACACAGATGTCATGGAGTGTTTCAAAAACAATGGAGTTTTCCTCTTCCAGCAGGCGGGTTCCCTTAGAAACCATCCGTCCTTCCA
The DNA here is from genome assembly GCA_910583605.1 of uncultured Lachnospiraceae bacterium. Lineage (GTDB taxonomy): Bacteria > Bacillota > Clostridia > Lachnospirales > Lachnospiraceae > Bovifimicola. The sequence continues at coordinate 110,697 of CAJTXN010000005.1, read as the reverse complement.
CGGTATCCCCCAGCAGGTTCATCACCACTGCCGATTTTGCAGGACGGGCAGCCATCAGGGAGATTCCCAGCATATTAATAAATTCCGTCCGGTATTTATCCATGACCTGGCGAAAACGCACCACATTGTCTTCCATCTGTTCCGTATAAATCATGGCTATAACCGAGCCTATATCCGGATCATTTTCCTCAAATTTCCACTCCGGCGTATATGATTCGGCTAAATGCCGGATTCGTCTCCGGATATCCTCTGTATTTCCTTCCTGCCATTCCTTTGGCAAATAGCTGTTATTTATCATTTTCCCTCTGTTCCTCCACCGTATCTAAATAAAACGGAAACACCAGATTATCCCTTGTATTGCTTTCCGCTACCAGATAATCGATATATACCATCAGCCGTCCGTCAGCATTATCCGGTATAATATTAATATCCACTCCGGAAATTCTGGGTTCCTGTTTCAGAATAGTCTCTTTTAAATCCCGCGCCATTATATTCAGTTCCGTTCTATTGGTATCCATAAATGTATAAGACAACAGTCTGCTGCCAAATTCCGGCGCAAACATCCGCTCCGTTTTCTGTGTCATCAAAATAATATATACAGACTCCTTAACGCTCTCCGGTCCGCCGGCAACGGCAAACCGCCCCGTCGTCCTGTTCACCTGCGGCGGAAACTTCATTCCCAGACCCAAATACTGATTCTGCTCCATATTAATCAAACAACCTTCTTTCTTCCACATAAAATAAGTGATTTGGCCCCCGTGACCTTTTATCCTATTTTGACAGGGCTTCCCTGTATCTGCACCATTCCGCTGCTGTTTTCCTTCAACACAGAAGCTGCCTCTATGATCGTCTGACTGCCGCTGAATTTAGCGCTTCCGTCAGAAGCAATGTTTACCTTGGAAGAAGCTGCCACAGACAGCTTTACTGCCTCAATCTTTATTTCTCCGCTTTCACCGTCCATCTTTATTTTAATGTTATTACCTGCTTCAATAGTCAGTTTACTGTTAGCTTTCACATTTATCTCACCATTTTCTGTCTTCATTTCAATCTGACATTTTTTTTCTTTATCCTGTATTACAATTTTCTTATTTTCATTGTCCAAAACAACGGTATGGGCCTGCTTCGGTGTTTCAATCTTTATCTTGTCTTTTTCCCCTTCTCCTTCTTTGTTATCCTCAAAATGAATGGTGTTGCCGTTTTTGGTCACAATCCGTTTAATCTGATTGTCTTCGTCCACGGATTTCTGAAGAAACGAATCATTGTCTTTTGGAATACAGCCTATTATAAACGGTTTCTCAATATTTCCCTGTTCAAATGCCACCAATACCTGATCTCCGATTTCCGGCAGAAAATAATGACCGTATTGGGAACCGGAAGCAGGCATAGCGGTTCTGGCCCACTTCAGCTCATTGGCATCCGTATCCCTGACCGGAATGGTAACGCAAACCCGCCCCGGCATATTACCGTCATAATTTTTTGCAACGATTCCCGTCATAACACCAAAAATCCGGGAATCTCCGGTTTCCGTTTTTAAAATCTGCTTTTTGGAAATATCATCAAATATATTGAAGAATTCACTCATGTCGTCTGGCTGTCCACCTTCCCGTAGAGTATGCTGCGATACCCGTTTGTTTCGTTTAGTACATGTCTCACTTTAGTAATATAAAAAGTATTTGCCGCCGGTTTTCCCAATCCCTGTATTTCCACAAACCGTCCGGGTACCAGTTCCGGCATTCCGATACACTCCGCTTTTAAAGTGCCCAGCCTGCAGGAGATTTCCTGCATTAAAGCATCCGCCCGATCCTGAGCCCGGCTTTGGGAACGGATTCCCGCATCCAGAAATACATACCTGGTGTTTTTTATCAGCGGTTTTGCCTTGTTTCCGATGGACATCTTTCCCTGATATTTCTTTTTGGCGCTGATAACCTTTCCTTTGCCAGCATCCATGCCCCGTACCTCTACTTCCTCTACCATTCCGGATGTTTCATAGGATATGTCAAACCCCAGCAATCCCCCGCCAATCTGCAGAGCGATTAAAACCGTGGTATTTGACATAGCTTTTATAAAGTTGAATACATTTCCCGTCATATAAGCTTCAAATCCAAACTTTTTTGCGGCTTTTACCAGAAATTCATAATCGCTTTCCGCCACCATTTCCATGGTTTCATCGGTTTCCTTATTTTTATCGGAAGAACGTTTTTCCTCTGCCGTATCCGGTGTATCCTGAATATTCATCCGGCTGTCCACGACTCCGATATTTTTCAGTTTTTCGTAATTAACGGCCCTGAATACTTCTTTGACTGCTTCCGAGTAGGTTTTTGCTTTTAGCTGTTTTGAATAATTGCTTGCCATCATTATGCCCTTAATATCCATACAGGTTATTTCTATAAAAGGAACATCCTCCGGTTCATACTGAAAACTGACTTTTGCAATATATCCGGAAAAAATCATTTTTACCGCACCACGGTATCCCAGGGAAACGGAAACTGCAGAGCCTAAGAATATGTATTTTTTAATATCCTGTATCCGAAATTCTTTCTTTTCCGAATCAAAAACATTATATAACCGGAATGCTGCCGTCGATGCTTCCAGCTCACAGGTCAGCTCCACCTCCAGATCCGTTGTCACAATGTTAATTTTATTTTCGGAAAGCTTCATATTGTTAATCTTTATATCAGCCATCGGAGCGGAAAAATCATCATAATTCCGTTTTAGTTGTTTAAAATCAAACTCGCTGCCCATGAAAGCGTCATCCTTTCAAATTCTTTCAATTTATATAGAGTATCTAAGCAATTGCGAACCCCATAGTCACAGGTCAGATGTTTCAGCGACTTGCGACTATGGGGTTCGCAATCGCTTAGATACTCAAAATATACTTAAATTTAACAGGTTTCCTGCTTTATCTTTGATTAATTTTGCATCCGTTTCGGAGGAGGTAAACATATCTCTGCCAAATAGTTTATCAAAAGCCCGGTCATTTTCATTTTTGCTGACTCCTTCATCACTATAATCCTGCTGTATGCTGAGACTTACCTTTCCGCGTATTGGATTTCCCATTATATTAAACATAGTGAATTCCGTATTGACACCGGTCAGCTCACCCCGAAAACTGAATTCCGACCAGTAGAATGTAACCTGCCTGTTATTACTGCAGTTGAGCAGATTTATAAATGCAAAAATATTTTTCAAATTATTGACATCATCAAATATTAAATCAATATTCATACAGGTATATGCCGTATTGGTATTCTGACGGGTACTTTCTGCGGAATCTTCACCATTTTCTTTATCTTTCAGTTCCGTATCCCGTGCATAAGCGGAAATTGAAACAGAAGCCGGATTATATTGGACTGATACCCTTTGTTTCGTTCCGTCATTCTCAAACTCGATTACTGCTTTTTCAATATTTCCTGTCACACTTTTAAGGCCCAAAAGACTTTCTCCTTTCCTGCCGTCTAGGGAAGATTTAATAAATTCCCGACTTTTTCAATGCTTCTGGTTTTTTCCGGAAGCCCTTCAGTATCATACCTCTTATAACCAATAGTATCTCTGTCTGCCCGGTTCGCCGCCACAGACAGTGTAACTTCTGCCCGGACCGGCAGCCCTGAAGTACTGAACATTGTATAAACGGCGCTGACGCTTTCAAGATTTCCAATGAACGCAAAATCTCCCCACTGAAATGTCAGCTTTCTTGTATTCGGGTTTCGTATTGCCGCAATAAATCCATCCACACAGGGCTGTACGGTATATTCCCCTTTTTTAACCGTATGAGTTATCTGAACAGCTGTTGATGTAGGATTTAAAACAAGATTTTCATTCATAAAAGCATCCTGATTATTCACCTGATCGAAAATCAGTTTAACACTCATAATATTTTTGGGAAAATCCATGATAATATTATCTGCCGCCTTTGTTTTCTCACTGACGTCTTTTTTCGGATCATTTTTTCTTCTGTCGGCGCTTAAACTTAACGAAGAAGGGTTGAATTGAACCCGGAACTTCTTTTTTACTTCCTGCCGTATACCGGAAACAGCGGCGCCGGCCATTCCGGCAGCAGAATCCATCCGTTTATCCTCGATGATGATTACCGCATGTTCCACATTTCCTGTTAAATTATCTTTCAATTCTTTCCCGAAACTCATTTCTTCACTTCGCTTTCCGATTCAGAAACTTATGATTAATATCCTCTTCGTCTCCGTTCCATCTGCAATTTTTTTTCTATCCGGTTAATGACCCGGTCTGTTATGGTTTCCATCTGCCGCTGCAGATTTCTCCGGATCAGTTCCTCTACTTCCTCTTTCGACTGCGACTCCGCCTGGTTTTTCTTCCGGCTGATTTCTTTCATCTCTGTTCCATGATTCACAACTGTTTCTTTAATACTGTTTTTCCCGGTGCTTTCCGAATGTCTGTATTGCCGCAGATACGGAAGGAGCGCCTCTTCCATCAGATTGTTCTGTTCTTTATGAATAAAGGTTACCGCTTGCAACGGATTCTGAAGTGGTCCGGGACTATCACCTGCCGCCCCAAATTTTTCCTGCGTTCCTGCCAGAGGCATAATTGATTCCCGTGTCCGCATAACCGAAGACTGCTGTTTCGTCTGCCGTTCCATCTGCTGTTCAATTTCCCGTATTTCCCACTGCAGCGCCGCTTCCGGTCTCCTGTGTATTTTTATGGATCGTTTTTCTTCTTCTCCGGTATCAACGAAACGCTTTTGTGATATCCGGTCTCCCGATTCCCCGGAGAAGCCGGATTCTATTCCTAAAATGGTTTCAAAGATTTCAACGGTTTCTTTGGATGCCAGCTTTCGAACTTCCTCATCAATGCCGGAGGGCAGTGGATTCTTTTGTATTACATCTATGGTTTCAACAGCATTATTTTGAGGATTATGTATGATTTTTAACGCTTCATTTATAGTCTTTCTGCCATCCACCTGCAGGTGGGAGACTGAGGTACTCCGTTGTTGCAGTTCCTTTCTGTATTTCTGGTTTATCTCAATATTTTTTTGATTAATTTCCTGAAGCTGCCGGAGCATCTCCCGGTTCTGCCATTGTTTCTGAATTTCCTCTGTTTCCAGAATCTCTGTATCACTGATTTCTTTTGTTTTTTCCTGATACTGCTGCTGATATTCATTATATTGCAGGAAAGTATTCCGTATCGTTTTTTCCTTCTGAATTATCTGCTGCAGTTCCCGAACCGCTTTTTCTTTTAAATCAGTATTATTATTTTGTATAAATACAGTTTCGTCATCTGATTGTGAACCCTCCGCTTTTAATCCGGGGTGGAATATATCTACCTCCTCATTATCAGACCATTGATTTACAACATAATATGTCAGATTTAATTTCTGCCACAGCCTGCCATATTCTGAAACACTGTTTTTCTTATATTCTCCTGCACTTTCCTGATATATGTTGGCAATTGTCCCGGATTCTCTGAATATCGTGCTGCCTTTTCTGTCTGCCAAACGGGGGTATCCGTAGGTATAACCGGCACTTCCGATTTCTTTTATTATTTCCGATACCTTCCGTACTTCCAACAGTTCTTTTACCAATGTATTTTGTTGCTCAAATGTTTTTGCTGATATATCCTTTATTGTACCGCTTACAATCTCACAAATAATTTTGGTTACAATTTCATTTATGATTTCCTGTTTTTCTTTTGCTGCCTGCTGAATCAGTTGTAATTTCCGTAGAACTGACAGATAATGTTTTATTCGTTTCGACAAATGGTATCTTATCTGCTCTGCCAAATCATACTTTTCCGCTTTTTGTAAGTTATTCTTAATTTGATTTATCTGATGAATATTATCCTGTTCTGTTTTGTGATGTATGCTCTGTACTTCCTGACGATATTCCATAAATGCATTACTCACTGCTTCTGACAGATTATATTCCTCCCTTTGACCGAGATAATTTATAAGCGCCTGCTGCCAACGGGCCGATTGTATGGTTTCTGCACTGAGCTGCATTACTGCATTATTTCTGACAAGCTCCTCCAATAAGTTGATTTCATAGTACGACAGGCGCCTGTTATCCTCCAGAAAAGGATAAATCCCCACTGACTGCCATGTTTCCCGTGTATGAAAAAACTCATATCGGTTTAACATGTTTTCCATACTGTGACAAAGGGACTGTACAATCCGGAACTGCGGAAAGACCTGCCGCACCATCTGCTCCCTGCGTATCTGGCAGATATTGTTTGCAAGGCCCAGAAATGCCGCTGAAAGGATTTCCGACAATACGGTTTCTCTGGTGACTGCCGCCACTTTTCCGGCTCCCGCTTCATAGGGATTGATATATAGTTCCGTTCCACCGTTTTCACGGAAGGTACACTCCTTCCGCAACCGGGTTAATAACAAAATACCGGATACCCGTACCTGCTCTGCCATGTTCAGTTCCTGATTATTTATATTCTGTATGACAGTACCGTATTGCCGGGTCCGCTCATATACTTCGTTATAGATTTCCTCTGTCCGGAGTCTCTGATATACCGCGGAAGAAAGGGAGCCGAGCACTTCTTTCCGGTTATGATACTCAGAATTATTGGTGTTTTTCCCATACTGCTGTTCATAGTCCCTTTGAACACCGGACACGAAATCTTTCCCTCCTGCCCTTATCACTTCCCTGATCACCATACCATTATTTTGATACATATCCGTTAGTTTTTTAATGGTCTGATGTTCTTTCAGTGTCTGACGAATATCACTCAGCAGTTTCCCGGTCTGCCTTATTCCTGTTTTTCTCAGCATTGTCGATACAAATATGCTGTCCTGATAAGATAATGTCTGATTTTCCAATAGCAGTATCCGGTTTAACAACTGATTGATGAACTCCATTTTCAGATATTGATTTCTTGTGTCATTATTTACAGTCAGATGAAATATATCTCCCTCTGACAAATATATATCCGGAGGACGGTTCAGCAGATGGAGAAAATCTTCCGCCGATATCTGCAAATTCATTACACGGTAATACACACCGATTCTGTCATATAAAACATTTGGTGTCAGAAAAATTCCTCTTAAACTTTTCAGTTCTATCTGTCCCTTTATTTTCAGCATACTGCACTTCATTCCTTATCATTTTTAAACCTGTATATCATCCCACACCGTATCAATACACAGCATTTCCCTGTATGCAATGGTTGTGGTTTCCACCAGCAGTCCACTGCTTTCCGCATTTAATTCTCCGTAACTTTTTCCCATGACCGTACACCCGGTGAACGCATAGGTGCGTTTTGTTACGTCAAACCGGTTGGCATAACGGCTGACCAGCAGCAATACCGGAAGTATCAGTTCCGCTCCGTTAGGCAGCGGATCAAAGTAATCGGAACCTGCATAACGCTCTACCTGAAATGTAAATGGCCGGGATACGGGCTTTCGGCGGATATGAACATAATCGTTCAGTCCGCCTTCCTGTATATATTCATATTCATTGTCCTTTTGAAATCCGGTAATCCGTCTGCAGGGCAGGTCATAAATTCCTTCTACCCGAAGCATGAAATGATTATTAACCAGCGGATAATCTCCGGTGTTGGTCACAATGTTGTTTCCCGCCAATGCCTGAACCGCCATAGAACTTTCCTCCTTTACCGTAACTCAAAAATACTTTTTTCTTTTTCTTTCTTAGAGGGATTTATATCGGCATTAATCCTTGAAATTTCTTCACACCATTTTCGTCTCGCCATGTGTTCCAATGCCATTACCGCATCTTCCTGCCAGTGAAAATAGTAGGAAATAAAAGACATTTCCCTGTACGCCTCATCCTCCGGATAAAGCGCTATCCCTCCCCTGTAAAATTTAGCGGCACCTCATGTACTTTTCCACATTCCGGGCAGACTGTCTTCATAACCGGAGGTTCTATGTCATTTATCTTTTGATACATATCCTGCAGAAATGCCAGATCCGCCGTAAAAAGACGCTCAATATTGGTAGTGGTGACCGTCTCCAGTCCTTCCAGTTCAATGATCACCTTTGACAGTACCACAACGGTGAGATATGAGGGATTGGACAATACTCTCGGATCACGGGTGGCGCTGATTTCATCCGCCGCCGTTGCAAGACGCATTTTCCCCCGCCTGTGAAGTTCCCCTCCGCTATCCATATATCCTCTCGGCAGTTCAAAATCATATATTGTAACCATGCAAACCTCCCGCAGTATTTATAAATTTGGAATTATTTATTTGGTATTATTAATTCGGAATTATTAATTCGGAATTATTAATTCGGAATTATCAATTCGGAATTATCAATTCCTCGTATGCCACTTCTACCGATTCTATTGCCACTTCACTGGCGGTTGCATTTAAGTCCGGTGCGGAGTATTTTGTTACCCAGGCATTGGTCAGCACCCATACTCTGGTACCGGAAATAGATGTAACTGCAGAAGAAGGCGCCCCTCCGTTGATATCTATCAGTTCAATGGATACCTTATGCCTGGGCATTTCTTTTCTGACCTCTGATACACATTCCTGAATCCATGTTTTAAATGCGCTGTCCAGTGTATATCCCATTTTCAACGTTATATTTCCGTGTTTCACCAGACCCGGTATTTTAACCGGAGCCAGACTGTGGGCATTTCCCTGCCGAAATTCAATAACGTCCACTGAAGCCTCAACTCCGCTGACTTCATTAAATGCCGCGGTTCCGTTAACACCTTCTACCGTCACTAAAAAATTCATTTTGGTTAACGGGTATGCCAATCCATTTCCATTATCGTATGTAGCCATATTTTTTACTCCTTTTTCCAAATATTCTGTCCGGACCGGAAACTCTCTGCCCCAAACCGGTTATTTATCATATTATCAACCGCCTGCCGATTCCGACGTATGCTGGGTTACACGGAAAATAACAAATTCCGCCGGTCTGGAAGGTGCGATTCCCACGTTGCAGATTAATCTGCCGCTCATAATATCATCTTTTGTCATGGTCTGGGTACCGATTTCCACAAAAAATGCTTCTGCCGGTGAGCTTCCTGCCAGCATTCCTGATCTCCACATGGAATCCAGAAATGACGCTATGGTTATCTGAACTCTTGTCCAGAGTGTAGAATCGTTTGGTTCAAACACAACCCAGTTGGTATTTGCCTTGATACTTTCTTCCACATAAATAAACAGACGTCTGACATTCACATATTTAAATGCGCTGTTACTACCGGCAGTTCTGGCGCCCCATACACGTATTCCCTGTCCCGGCAGCAGACGGATTAAATTAATTCCCTCCGGGTTTAAGATATCCTGCTCATTCTTTGTATAGTTCGTACTCAGTCCGGTACACATCACCGTTTCATTGGCAGGCGCTTTATGAACACCTCTTGCAATATCCGTTCTGGAATAAATGCCCAGAATAGCTCCAGACGGCGGTATGTACCCCGGCTTCTGTGTGGAATGGTCAAATACCTGAATCCATGGATGATACATAGCCGCATAGGTACTGTCAATCATCCCTCTGTATTCAATTAAGTCTTTTGTATTGACCAGTTCTTTCGGCATATCAATGACCGCAAACCGGTTTCCCAGATTCTCGCACCTGGCAACCAATGCAACCACTACTTCCGGTATGGTGATTCCCGGCACCGCCATCATGCTTACCACATTATTTTCCACAAAAGAAGCCAGTCCGGTCCGCATTCCCGGCCCTTTATCCTCTCCAATAAAGGTTTCCGCATTAACTTTTTCCATGGTTCCGTCGCTTCCTCCATCAAAGCTGACAGTACCGTTGGTAATGCCCTGTCCCAGTATTGCTTCCACCGGATTGCCGATTTCTTCCTTTTCCGACACCGTGACTTTTATTAACTGACTGGAGGAAAGTCTGGTAACAATATAATTTGGTGACAGCGGATTGAAATTTAATCCGGCATACACCTCCGATTCTTCGTTATAACGTACCAGCATATCCATTTCTACCAGCAGAAGAAATTTTTTCGGTACCACGTCATTGTCCACCGGAGATTCCGTAAATTCTTTTTCAAACGTAATGGTATTGTCAAAAATAGACTGAATCCGGTTATATTCTTCTTCAAATACCACGATATCCCCTTCTTTAAATCCGTCGGTATTTCGGGCAGTGTAAACCTTCTCTCCCTCTTTTGCAGTCAAATGCATTTTCTTTTTTGCAATGGTTCCCAGTGTGACCATTAAGCGGTTGCCCCATTTTCCCTCATTGGCTGCTGTCATGGTAAGGATACCGGTTTTCGCCGCTGCCGCTTTGGCGTCCGGAGGAATTACCCGGGATACATAACAGCGGGTTCCTCCGTTTACAAAAAACTGCTCCACGCTGTAAGCCAGATACCTGTATTCTCCATGTGTAAATTCACTCAGATATCCCCCATATTGTCTGGTAAAATCCGCAAAACCCGTAACAAGGGACGGCGTCCCCATTACCGGTCCTTTCACTGCCAGTCCCACAAATCCTGCGGTACTGGTACCTACTCCTTCAATCGTCCGTGGGGAATTATCATACTCCTCCACATATACTCCGGGTGATAAATATTCTGCCATTCTTTAAACTCCTTTTTCATCTTTATATAACTATCGTGGTCTGTCCCGGGGAGGTTATCATAATTGTTCCCATCCCGTTTCCACAAACTAACTGTGATTCGCTGGTCAGACACGGGGCTCCTCCCACCAGAACTGCCGGATTTGCAGGAACCCAGGTTCCTGCCGCCACCAGCATACAGGGCTGGGGGGTAAGCACCCCCAGCGCCGCCGCCGTTGCCGCCGCAACCTGGGGATTTGCCATGGACGTACACATTCCAAAGGATGTAATGTTAACATTGGCTGCCGTATCTTTAATGGTTGCCACTGGCTTACCACAGCCAAAACACATACTTTGTGCCGTCGTATTTATCGTTCCCGGCGCTGTCCCAAATGTACACTGTGCCGTTCCGCCCGACACTACGAGCATTCCCATACAATCCCTCCTGACTGCAGACTTTTATCCTGCTGATTCAGACAATGAAACTTTTCCGTTCCATGCACCATACAACGAATAATGTATATTTCATTCTCTGCTTTAAACCGCAGGACATAATCTCCGTTCTGGCCTGCAATTCCCTGAATTACTCTGGCAATCACTGCATTGGGAATATGGAATTTTTCGGGAATTCCGTTTATTTTCCATTGTCCGGCAGACAATTCCTGCTGAATTTCAAATACGGCATATTCCGTTTTTTCGGGATTTACGGCTGCATACTGCCGGCCGGTATAGGAGCCTTCCCTGCAGTTAAACAGTGATAATACCCGCTCCTCTTTTCTGAATTCTTTGAAATATAAATAGCTGTCTTCCAGACTTACCGCATCTATTGCTTCCAGTCCTGAAATATTTCCTTTTAATTCCCATATCTCATTTTCATTTTTCATGCTCCGCTTTGGCACCATCTGAATATATACGGCAGGAAGCTTTGAATCCAGCCTTTCAAATTCTACCTGAAATTTCTTATGCTCATAACCGTCTGCACTGATCGTTAATTCAAAATTTTCTCTTCCGGAGTTGTAAAGAACGTAAAATCCCATGCCCTTTTTTACGGCATTGAGGTATGTATTATTTCTCATCAGTGTAAGATTTTCTTCCGTAATCACAGAACCGGAAACCGTATCCATAAGATAAATAACTAAATCTGTCTGAAATCTGAAAATGGTATCCACCCCTTTTAAGATAAATTTTTTATGCACGTGTATTCATTCAAATCCTGTTTTCTTTGCCACCCGTAATCCGCAAATCAAAGGCAGCTTCCGTTACTTTTGGAATATCAGTCATAATACCGCTGGAAATAAATACGGGCGCCATCCTGTAAAACAGGCTTACCTGGTATGGTTTATTCACCGCCTGCCAGACCCGGAATTTTTCTTCCAGAGTAATCTTAGCCTGAGCGACCGCAACGGACGGTTCATCAATTTCCAGCCGGCTTTGCAGTTCCGACGGAACTATTCTGTTATGGTCCATAATAATCTGCGCCGCCCGGCCTATGATTTTCTGTAAATCGGAAGACTTCAGACCTGTTTTTGAAGAGCCGTTTACAAATATCATATAGTAGAGGGCATACGGTCTCGGCGGCTGTTTTACTCCCGTTATTCCCGGAATGTTAAACGGCGGAATTGTTACCTGTCCTTCTTCCCTGATGTCATAGAGATATAACCCTAATATGTAATCCGTTTCCTCATCCGCAGGAGAACAGATTTCGATTTTATTTTCTGCAGGAATCGGCTCCGGACACATATTCTCTCTCAATAACTTTATAATATGGGAACTGATATCCGAAATTATTGTATAATCTGCCATATACTTCCTCCAATGCAGTAATAAAATCTTTTTTCTGCAGTTATTATACAATTAATCAAATTGTATTGTAAATATTTTTCTTATTTCTTTAGAAAACCTTTAGACAAAAACAGCTAAATACTGACATATTAGTGTATGCCTCCAAACCGCAAAAAAGCAGGAAAACAATCTGAATTCTCAGTTATTTTCCTGCCTGTCAGCTATCATCTAAATTTCGTGTTTTTAAACGGAAACAGAAATACACGTACCAGCCTTTGCACAGCTTTCACCCGCTTCTCCGGTTTTCAAATATATTACAGGTTCCATCCTGACAGTATCGGCCGCTGCTTCAACAGAAACGCCGCTGTTTAAATCAGCTTTCGCCGGATCAGAATCATCTTTCAGCGATACCTTGCCATCTTCACTTATTTCAACGATATCCGTATTCTTCTTCCTGTTTTCTGCAATCCTTTGTTCCAGCTCTTCCCGTTCTTCTTTACGCCTTGCTTCCTTATAAACCCGCATAGGAGTATTTAGAAAATTCATATTGGTCCTCGCACAAGTCCTTTCATTGTCACTGTATGCATAATCTAATCCTCCTATCTGATATGATTTGGTTCAGTCCGGTATTATTTTGTAAAAGAAGTATGCTGCCGCCTATATGTATCATTATCTTTCTGACTCAGTTCACTTTCTACCTGAGCCAGTTTCTTCTCCAGTTTCCTGACCTTTTCTTCATCCTCGGACGCCGCTTTTATCTCCTGTTCCAACTGCTTCTTTTTCTCTTTTAATTTTTCGATTTCTTTATCCACCTTATCCGTATTCGCTGTACACTTCTCCGCAGGCTTTTTCGGATCATCAAAATAGAGTTTCCGGTTGCCGTTTTCATCCTTCCCTACTCTGTACAGACCACTGGGTTTCTCACCTGATTTTTCACTGCTAATATATTCTGCTTCCGGAGCAGCAGTCTTATCAGATGCATTTTCATCATTCTTCCCCTTTCCGATTTCCCCTGCCTTTTTCTGTTCTGTTTTCAATTCTTCTGCATAATCGGTTTTGTAATGATTATAATTTTCATTGATTTTCATTGACATATGATAGTCCTCCTTTAATCGTTAATATCAGACAGTATATTTTGCAAAGTTCTGCCTGTACTATCATTTTCGTCATTCAAAAAAATTATTTAACCGATTTGCTGTGAGATGATTTCCGGATGTTGTGGAATGATGAGAAGTATGCTAAGAATGAACACATTCTCCTGTGTCTTAATGCTCATCGAACCCTGGTACTTTTCTGCTACTGCTTTTACATTTGACAGACCTGTTCCCTTTCTGATCAATCCCTTTCCCTGAAAACTGTTTTCAATTTCCATTAAAATAAAGTCTCCCTGTATACGGCCGGTCACATGAATATATTTTTCTGCTGCTGAATCCATACTTTTACAGGCATGTATGGCATTATCCAATGCATTTGACAGTATAATGCAGAAATCTATATCCCGGATAAAACATGGATAGGTCAGGTGCAGGGAGCAGCTGACATCTATGCCCATACTTCTTGCTATCCCCAGTTTATTTCCAACCAGAATATCTGCTGCCGGATTATTTGTGCTGCATGGAAATGACAATTCTTCTGTCATATCCTTCATATCTCCGATATAATTCAGCGCCTGCTCTAAATTTCCCTCCTGCAAAAGCTCCTTTACCACCATAATATGATTTTTTATATCATGGCGGAATGATTTCGTTTTTTCATAATGTTCTTTTGCTTCTTCCACATACCGGTTCAGAAAATGTTCCTCCTGCTCCAGCAACGACAGCTCTGTGCTTAAGCGAAAATTTTCCAGCAGTTTCTTATAGGCAAACATAATACAGAACAGACTTGCCATCCCTAAAAACTGTAACAGTAACATCCGATAATGATTCGTATTTACCGTGAGTCTCCCATCCGTGAGATTTACATTCCCATAAATGACAGAACTGATATGTTCACCCATTAAAAATATCATCAGAATTGGAATTAAAATCAGAAGCACATATTGTTTTTTTATGGTTTCACAGCATAAAAAATACCGATACACCATACGGTAGCAGATTACGGCCGCCAATAACGCCAGATTTCCCAATACGATAAAAGCAATTCCGGCAATCTTCCTGTCAAAAGAAATCATTACCGGGTATAGAATGCTTAACAGTGAATTAAAAATACCATAGCTAAGTTCCATAATCCCAACAATCAGTGAAGTATATAAAATAACAGTCTTCCAGTCTGCACGGCATACAAAAATTCCCATTGCTGTAAGCAGCAGAACATATGCAATAAATTCAGCTATATTTGAGGAAGGAATTACCCTGGTTATAACAATTCCCAACATCAAAAATAATATATAATTAAGTAGTTTTATTTTTTTTTGCAAAAAAACGGTAAGAAAATAAAAACCGGTAAGCATTTGAGCGCTTCCTATGATATATATAATAAAAAAGTCCAGAAAAGCATCCATTTCACAGCCTCCATTCTTTCATATACTGCAAAATCACACCGGAAAATTCTTTGCTCCGTAATCTTGACACCGGTATTTCTTCGCCGCTTTCCATATAGGCCATTCCATTCTTATAGCTTTTCAAATGTCTCAGATTAATCAGATAACTTCTATGACACCGAAAAAATCTGCTGTCCAGTTTTGTCTCGAGATTTTCAATCCGGTCATAAAAATCAATAATTTCAGATGATACCAAATGCAGATATACCTTCCTGTTTATTATTTCACAGAAAACAATATCTTCAAACGGAATAATAGTGCTTTCATATCCCTTTTGGACAAGCAAACTTGCTTCATTATTATTTTTCATGGAAGCCAGAAGGCGTTCCATCATTTTTTCAAAATACTTTTCATCTATGGGCTTTACCAGGTAATCAAATGCCTGAACCTCAAATGACCGGAATACCATTTCCTTCAGAACGGTTATGAAAATCAGAAATCCTTTAAATTTCCGGTCCCGCAGCTCCTTTGCCGTATCCATACCGTCCATATCTTTCATCTGAATGTCCAGAAACAGAATATCTATTTTTTTTTCATATTTCAGCAGACTCTCTCCACTTGAAAATTGCGAGATCGTTATCTCCATATTTTTTTTGCGGAAAAAATCAGACACGCTTCTCCTAATCATATCTGACATGTATTTTTCGTCATCACAGATTGCAACATGAATCACATAACCACCTCCTGAAAACCGGTATTTTACCACTTCCTGTCTGCCGAAACAATAAAAATACCGACAAATATTGTTTATAGATAGTCTTTATTCCTCTTTTCGCTTTAACAGTAAAAGGACTATCGCCTCTTTTCCGTTGCAATAGCCCTTTAATTTACTAATCTGCTATTTATCAATCCATTCCATTCCTTCAAAAATATCTTCCAGAGTCATTTTAATATGCGGAAAATCTTTTAAACATATTACAGTTTCAGCGTTATAATGTTCATCCTCTTTATCATCCTGTAATATATAGCTCTGTTCCAAAACATACTTACCATCTTCCAAATAATATATCTCAACGGATTTACCTTGTGGTGCAACAATCCAATATTCTTCTACACCTGCTTTCTCATATATATCTTTTTTCTCTGATTTATCTCTCTTGGCGGTTGAAGGACTCAGGGTTTCCACTATAAACTTTGGAACACCACTATATGCTCCACCCTTTAAATGTTTACGATCACAGATAACCATTATATCAGGGCACACATAATCATCATTTTCTTCCGGATGAAACCTAAAATCTAAATTTTCCATAGAAACAAGGCATATACTTTTTTTTAATCCCTGTTTAATAACCGTATAAATATTACCATTAATAATTCCATGCTGATACCCCGGGGCAGGTGACATATCATAAATGACTCCATTTATTTTTTCATCTTTTCTTCGTTCAAATTCTGCAAAACCCATATTATCACATCCTTTTCTGAATCAGATTATATCATGCTTATGACAATAATAGAAGAACTTTTATAATCATAAATTAGTGATTTTGTTTTATTATCACCAAACCCGCTTTTAATTCACACCTTTGGAACTATTTGACTTATCTGTACCGGTCATCCGACAGAAATTATGCACTTAAACTTCATTTTATCACAGATATATTGGTTTTACACTATATTTATATCTGACTTTTCTATATCTATAACATTCAGATTTCGTTTATTTTTGTTTACTTCGCATATTGCTACATAATCTTCAGATATGTCCCCGCATACGTATAATTTTAATAAACTCTTTAATTCCATGGACGTAATCTAGCGTATGCAGCACCACCTTGCAATGTATCAATTATAACTGCTAAGGTAAGAACTGCTCCTAATATCGATATAATCATTGCATAAAACAAACTGCCATAATCCTTTTTTATCAATATTGGATTATTTCTTAATGATTTATTATAATATAGTTCAACATTACCACGAAGTGAATACTTTTCCTTAAAAGCCAAATTATCAATTGCCATATATTTGGTTGTTATCTCATTATATGTTACTTCAATTATAGGAGTATACATTTTTTTAAACCACTTCCCATTTTATAAGCAACAACCTTTCCCATCAACATAATACTAGCACTTCCATATTTTTTTTACATATTCGGTATATTACAGAAAATCCATATAAAAAAGAGAATACTCCAACTAAAATAGTTAATATTTTATTTATTATTATATACATAGTTTTTCCTTTCTACTTTAAGATATATAACAAATATTTAAAACGGACGGATTTTCGTATAACAATCACCGCCATTCAATGCATTAATAATAACAACTAACATAAGACTTACACCCAATCCCAAAATAAGTATAGAATAAAATAAGCCACCATAATCTTTCTTTATTAGAATAGGAACTCTTTTTATCGACCTATTATAATATACTTCTAACCTATCATTAACTAAATATTTAGGCTCCATTCAAACCATCTCCAGTAAAAAAGCCCACTACCTTTCCAGTAACAATTATACTCTCTTTACCATAACATTTTTTGTATACTCGATAAATTACCGGTAATTCGCACCCACAAGCCACTAGTCCAAGTAATAAAACCTATACATCATTTATCATTTGTTCCCTCCCTATTTTATGAAATCAAACTATAATTTTATATAACAAGGCTCCTATCCCTGCTCCTAATAACATTAAGGATAATATCAACATAACTAAGACAGTGACAATATCTTTATATCCCTTCTTTATTATAATCCTTTTCTCTATCAACCTTGGATTATAACATATTTCTATCTTTTGATTTAATTTGTATTTATTAATAAACCATATTGCATTGGATTGTGCTTCCAGCATATACTCATCTCCATTATACATAAAATAAATAACAGGACATTTTAATTTACCTGTTCTACGGCTATTAGATATCTCCACCAAATCTACTATTTCTCCTTGAATTATTTCTACACTTTTTCGAAATCTGGTGTTAATGACTTCAAAAATAAATTCTATTGAAACAATCAAAGTCCAAATTCCCAGCCCTATTCCAACACAAATAGTTTCTATCATAAATATTATCTTCCCTTTTTCGCTATCCCAACTATTTCATCACTTATTGCAATAATTTTTTGCTACACAATCAATTACACTTTTATATTTATTCATTAAACCATCAAAGACAAATAACTGTACTTATCCAAAAGACACCCCTTTTCCATATACAACATAATGCTTTTCATCACTTTCCATTTTTAAAATTCTCCAACACTCCTCTTCTTCTGATGTATCTATAAATATTTCCAGAACATAACCATTTGAGAAATCTATTTTTAAATCTCCGACACTATTCATATTACATGCAATTACTTTTAAATTTTCTATTATCGGTCTTTGTTCATACATTTTCTTATCAAATATTGTTTCTTTTTTTTCATCTGGCTGAGATATTTCAGAAAATACATCAATATGTGCTGCAATAATAATTTTCCTATTTGTATCCACAATTTTCCATGATGACTGAATATGTAAAGCATACTTGTCTATGCCATTACTAAATTGAATACATAACATATCTAAAAATCTATATATTTTAATTACTTTCATATCAACCAGATCATCAATATATTTATTCATATTATATCTTCCCTTAAAGTCAAATAAATTTTTTTGTACTTACAATTATTTTTTACTCAGTTATCCCATATAGCCGTTTTAGATTTCACTCTAATATACCACCTATTTTACCATAAAAGACATACTGCTTTTCATCACTTTCATATTTTTGTATTCTCCAACACTCCTCTTCTTCTGATGTATCTATAAAAATTTCTAAAATATAATTATCTCCAATGTCTATTTTCAAATCTCCATAATCATTCATACTACATAAAGTAACTATCTTATTTTCTATTTTATTTTTAAGATTCTTTATTTTAATCCCAAATATAGTTATTTCTTTATTTTCTTCTGACTGCATAAATTCATCCATTTGTGCTACAGCAATTGTCTTTGTATTTTTTTCCTTAATTCTCCACGCAGCTTGCACTTGCAAAACATACGATTCTTTATCATTACTAAATCTAATACAAAATGTATTTTTTATTCTACCCATGCCAACCACTTGCATATTTACTAACTTGTCAATATATCTGTCCATAATATATTCTCCATTCAAAATAT
This sequence comes from uncultured Lachnospiraceae bacterium, assembly GCA_910583605.1. Taxonomy (GTDB): domain Bacteria; phylum Bacillota; class Clostridia; order Lachnospirales; family Lachnospiraceae; genus Bovifimicola. The sequence goes on along the minus strand of CAJTXN010000005.1, from coordinate 91,769 downwards.
CCTAATCTTTTTTATTCTAGCTTTATTCGATAATTCCTCCCAATTGTCCATAAACTACAAATTGTTTTTCATCACTCTGACATTCCAATAACCTCCAATATTCTTTCACCTCAGACGAATCTCCAAATACTTCTAATACGTATTTGTTTTCTAAGTCTATTTTTAAATCCCCATAATCATTAATACTACATAAAGTAACCTTCCTTTTTCTTATCTTCTCATTCAATTTATTCAAATTAACATCAAATACAGTTAGTTTTTTATCTTCTGTCAGTCCCGTAAATACTTCTAACTGTGCTGCTACTATTGTCCGGTTCTCTTTATCTGTTATCCTCCAGGGTGACTGAATATGTAATGCATATTCCATTATATCATTTCCAAATCCTATACATAACATATCCATAAATCTGCCAATATTAATTATTTTCATATTATTTAACTTATCTATATATTGATTCATTTTATTTCCTTCTCCCACTTTTCAAAAATTACTTTCAATATCAAAAAATAAACAATAAAAAATTTAACTTATCATTCTTTATATTTTAGGATTACCACTCTTAACCGCCTCCCCCGCAAATATCATCCTCACCTGTTTATAAATTCTAATTATATTTACTATTTCTATCAAATATATAGCTAAAACCATAATTACGTATGTTTTAATATTTCAAAATCTTTTTTTAAAAAATAAATAAAGTAATTATCTATTTTTTTCATATCACATAATCGCAAACTATTTACCTCATATTTTTTTGGCAATATAAAACAAGATACATTATAACTATCTGCTATAAGCTTATCCACTACTCTATCCTCACCCATTATTGTTTCTACACCTATCCCACAAATCAAAAAATCCTTATTATTAAAATAAGTTATTATAAAATTTATTATAGCATCATAAACATCAATATTATTTTCACTGATATAATCATCCTCTAAATACAATAGTTGTTTCGTTGAAACCCATATATTAACTTCACTTATGGTTTCCTTATATGATATCATAACTCCAAATGAATGTTTTTGTATTAGTTTTCCATATACTAATATTATTTTTTCTTCAGAAATTAATTTATTTATTAATTTTATATTGTCATTTTCTATAATACGTTGATTTTCAAAAGTCCAATTATCTATTGCATTAATTTCAGAGATTTCATATGGTATTTTCGTTTCATTTAACCACTTTATTATTTCATTATAATTCACGTTTTTATTCAAATAAAGATTTATATCAAAATTTGCTGCCATTAATTATCTCCTTTTTCAATTAATCTATTTATTACCTTTACAACCTTTGTACTATTTACACCAGGAGATAAACTCACAAATGCTCCACTTTCTTTCACTCTTCCCAAATCTCTATCAGCCTCAATTTGAAGTTCTGTTGTTCGTGGTCCCATAAATTTCTTTGCTTTTTTCAATATACCTATATCATTACCTAAAATTTCAAGCACTGTTACTGAGAATATATTTAACAAATCGGCATCTGCATTATTTGATACTACTTCAAAATAGTCAAATAATTCGTTAAGAAAGCCATTATCTTCACTCTTTTCCAATAAACTTATTATTTTTGGCATAAATACATCTTCAATAACAACTGTATCTAATCTTTCAGAATATTTCTCAATATGCTTATCATATTCCTCAATTAGTCTTGGGAAAAAAACTAACATTTTATCAAAAAAAGTTGCTATCGTTTCTTCCATTTATCTCACCTATCTCTCAAATAATTTTATTGCATTTCCAAATTATTTTTAATGCTTCTGCTATATCTAAAACATTTAGTCCAAGGCATACTATTTTCCAATGTATAATTAAATCTCTTCTCTGCTCCAACTTCTATCTCATCAATCCGCCTGTTACCATCAGCCATACTTGCCAAGATATCTTCCATAAAACAGGGAAAGAATATTTTTGAGTCACAACTGTTGCAAATAAAGTGTGACCACAGCAAGTATATATAGAATTACGTATTGAAATCATACAGACACAATTTCAATGGATTTACAATAAAATTTTAAAGTTTCATCCTCATAATCCCTCACAAAATATCTTTGCTCACATTCCCATCCTGCTGTTACTTGATCCAGAATTTCAAATCCCATTATTTGATTATACTTTCCCCCAATATTATTAAGATTAAGATTATTTATTGCATTAAATTTTACCAATAACTTATGAATTGCCTTATCAGGCAATTCAATTAAAAAAAGTATTTTAAGATTTGATACTTGTTCCGCATATTCATCTAAATCTATATAATAATCCATTTTTTCTATGTATTTTACATCATTCCATGAAAAATTTGGATTTATTTTAAATACTTTTTCCATTCCATAAATACTTTCATAATTATTAATTCCATATGTCATATCTTGTTTCCTTTCGCTTTCACAGGATCATATCCCGGGCTATCATCTCGTTCATGTAAATGCGGAATTGAATGGTCACTATAACCATGATTATTATAATCCATTCTCCATTTCTGTCTTCCAAAATCATCATTTATCACTATTGATTTTTCAATTATATCATTGTGTACATTATAATGCATTATTACAGAACTTGGAGCATTATAGTTAGAAGCATTTTGTTCCACATATGCTTCATACCTAGTAAATTCTTCCAGAGGCAGCATATCTGCAAAAGAATTACTACCACTTGTTTCTCCGTTTAAAATTGTTGTATTTACAGTTTCACCGTCCTTACATACTTTACAAATATTATGTGCCAATTATATCTGGCTCTTAAATAATACAATCCAGTCAAAGCATTAAACTGCTCTCCTGTATACAGATACTCATTCTATGTTATGCCTGCCTGCTTTAACAGATTTACATTATACTTATATCGGACTTTTCTATTTCATAAGCTAATATCCGAATAATATTAGCTAACTTCTCTATATCCGTAACATTTAAATTTCGTTTATTCGTGTTCACTTCACATACTTCTGCATAATCTTCGGATATTGATTCTACAACTATGGTTGGTTCCACTATTTCAAATTTAATAGCATCTGAAATATCAATATTCCAAAAATAATCAATATCTGTTTTAATTGTTCTTATATTTTTTTTCTTTAATAATTTGAAAAGTTCATTAAAAACATTTTCAATAATTTCAATTTCCATTATTTTTTCTTCCTGCCAATATTTTTTCTATCCTTTCTATTTCTTCTTTTTGCTTTGATAGTTGTTTCAATAAAGAATTAACTCTACCATCTATTATTTTTTTGCCTAATTCCTTTCCTGCATTTTTAAATAATCCCTTGATATCTCATCAATTCTTCTTTCACCATCAGCCGTACTTATCAGAGTATCCCCCGTAAAACACTGGCTCTTTAAAGCATACACCGACACCGCCGGATTCGCATTCGCATACAGATACTTATGTAAACTAACCAGATGATCCAATGTCCCCGCAAATGTGTCTATACTTGTAAATGTACCCATTTTAGGATTCATATATCTTGCTCTTAAATAATACAACTGCTTTTCCGTATACAAATAATCATTCTTTGTGGTTCCAGTCTGCTTTAACAGATTTCCACACTCTCATCAAGACCACATACATCCCCGGACACTGCAGTCTCTTTTGATATCCGGTTGCTCACCGAATCAAAGGAATAATATTCGTAGCCTCCGCAATCAATTAATATATATCATCATATTGCAATGGTAAAACATCTACACACCTTATAAATAATTTATTATTTTCAAAAAAAATTCCAAAACCGTAATCTATATCACGTTTCATATTATTATTTGGTATGCCATAATCATTTTTTATCAATATCGGATTTTTTCTTAATGATTTATTATAATATAGTTCAATATTAGCATGAAGTGAATATTTTTCCTTAAAAGATAAATTATCAATCGCCATATACCTGCTGATTACATCATTATATGTAACCTCTATAATTGGAATATATGTTTTTTTCAATCCATCTCCAACTCTAAAAGCAATAATTTTTCCAACAAGTATGATACTATCTTTTCCATATCTTTTTTTACAGATTCGGTAAATAACTAAAACTCCATATAAAAAAAACATTAATCCAACAAAAATAGTTAATATATCATTTATTATTTTATACATTGTTTTTCCTTTCCTCTTTCGGATATATCCAACAAGTATTTAAAAGGGGAGGATTTTCGTATCAAAATTACCATCATTCAATGCGTTTATAATACCAACTAACATAAGACTCATGTCAAATAATAAAACACACTACAATAATCTCTCTTTATCTATAAATTTATTAATCCTTCCTCATATTCTATCTCTATGACTGGAGAATACGTTTTTCCCAATTTAATAAAATCATGCAATAATTTTATATAGCAATGCTCCTATTCCTGCCCCTAACAGCATTAGGGATAATATTAACATAACTAAAGCAGTGACAATATCTTTATATCCCTTTGTTGTGATATAACATAGTTATATCACAACACTATACATCATCATAAAAATATTCTTAAAACGGACGAATTTGAGTATAAAAATCACCACCATTTAATCCATTTATAATAACAACAAAGATAAGACCTAATGCTAATCCTAAAATAAGTATAGAATAAAATAAACTACCATAATCTTTCTTTATTAAAATAGGGACTTTTTTAAACGATCTATTATAATATACTTCTAACCTATCATTTACTAAATATTTAGGCTTTAAAGACATATTATCTTTGGCTATAATTCTATTATTCCTTCCCTCATATTCTATCTCTATTACCGGAGTATATGTTTTTATTAAACCATCTCCAGAAAAAAAGCCCACCACCTTTCCAGTAATAGTTATACTCTCTTTTCCATAACACTTTTTATATATACGATAAATTATAGGAATTTCACACGCACAAGCCACTAGTCCAAGTAATAAAACCCATATATCATTTAACATTAGTTTCCTCCTTTTTTTAATATCCTTATGATTGTTTATTTTTTACAAATTAAAAATTAAATTCCAGATATCCTCAAAACTATCATATTCTTTTGCCCATTCAAAAAGAATATCCTTAATGTGTTCTGTCAAACCACCTGATGCTACTGCTTCTTTTGTTAATTTTATCAATGCGATTTGATCTGCATTTTTGGCATTTGGTATATAATCTTCAATCAGCATATTGGAATGTATATCTTTTATCAACAAACCACATGAAAATGCATCATACACATAAGTATCCGTTATACCACTCACAACAGCACCGTCTTCTGATACCCTGCTCTCTGCCAGCGCCGTCACCAAACCATGTCCGTCCATAATATACAATTTCTTCACAGACACATTTTCCATACCGGATACCAGTGAACCACTATCATCACATATACATTATTTAAAAAGAATTCAGGATAACATCCCTCCTAAAATAGAATTATTTTTTAAATAATCTATTATATAACTCAATAATCATTTTTTTTATACAAAGTAATTGTTGTAATGTTACTGCTTCTCTAAAAATATCATTATATTCTTGAATAAACTTGCAATATTCTTGAAGATAATCATCCTCTTCAAATCCACCAAAAATAGGTGTTACTTTCATAATAATATTTTCATCATATTTATATATCCAAGTTACATATTCCAAGCTAGAAAAGCAACAATACTTTTCTCCTATCCATCGTTCTTGATTATCTAATATCAAATTATCATGAAACTGATTTTCATAAAGCCCCAGATAAAAATCATTCAATAATATTCCTAACCTATTTTCATCCAAATTAACATCTAATATATCAATATTTTCGATATATTGGTTTATAATATTTTTCAATGCTAACAAATTATCTTTAAACAATATTATAGATTTTTTATCAAAAATCAATTCTACACATACATCTGTATAATAGTCAAAATCAATCTCTTCTAATGATATCATCAATTTATACTTTTCGCTTTTAAGAAGAACATATTTTTTTTTCATTCTTTGATTTTTCCTTTCTTATTAACAATTCCTGCTTTTCTTAAGCTCGCTTTCATTTGCTCTGTCAACTCATCCCAAGAGCGAACATGACCATGAAAGATTCCACTTGTTGTTTCATCAAAAACAACAATCTCTCCATCACTAATTCCTACTCTTCTTGTCGTATTAGATCCTATTGAAACAGATTTATTCAAGGCTTCCTGTCCTTTATTTGGAGCTTTGTTTTTTACAGAATTATTTTTTTTACCATGATAATCAGCTTTTTCGTAAATACCATTAGGGCCTTTACCATCTGCTTCTCCATTTGAAATTGTTGTATCTGCAGTCTCAGAGTCCTTACTTACTCTACACATATTATGTACCAATACACTATCAGCCACAAAGTATGTATGCAATTCCTCAATCTCCAAATTATAAACTGCAACACTCTCTACAAGTCTTTCAATTTTAACTTCCTCAACATATACAATCTTTCCATCTTCCGTTAATAATTCCTGACCTTTTATAAGATTTGATGCTGCTACCCAAATGCCATCTCCACCATTCTCTAAATCCTTTACATAAAACGGATGAAACATCGTAGTCCTTATATCATCCCCCTCCGAAGTAATCACATGAACCAACACATCCGTCTCTGTCACAGACACATTCGTTACTCTTGCAAGCACTTTTTCATCACATTCCGTATCATATGACCAGACATAATCCCCGGCTTCTATCTCATCAATTCTTCTTTCACCATCAGCCGTACTTACCAGTGTATCTCCCGTAAAACACTGACTCTTTAAAGCATATACCGACACCGCCAGCCTAAGCGATTCTACAATTATCCTCTCCGGATCACCGCTCTTAACCGCCTCTATAAAGGAATCTGCATTCTGCGTAATACCAATAATCTTAAGCACAGTAGTCGCTGCTTCCCCTAACACTGCCGTCAATGCACAGTTCAATAACGCCTGTGTTATCATTCCTTTGGCAATCGCAAGAGCAAGCCCGAATATATTTGCCTCACCCGCAAATATCAGCCTCACCTGCTGCGCCACATCATACATCGTCACCGCCAGATTCGCCCACGACATTATCTTTTTCACATTAAAATACGGCACAATCACACTATTAATCGTACTCTGTATACCCTGCGCCACACTCGTTTCCGCCAGTGAAAAATACCCACTCGGGTCCGTATACATCACCGGATTCGCATTCGCATACAAATACTTATGTAAACTAACCAGATTATCCAATGTCCCCGCATACGTATCCATACTTGTAAAAGTACCCGTTTCAGGATTCATATATCTTGCTCTTAAATAATACAATCCAGTCGAAGCATTATACTGCTCCCCCCGTATACAGATAATCATTCTCCGTGGTTCCGATCTGCTTCAACAGATTTCCATAAGCATCATACACATAAGTATCCGTTATACCACTCACAACAGCACCATCTTCTGATACCCTGCTCTCTGCCAGCGCCGTCACCGAACCATGTCCGTCCATAATATACTGTTTCTTCACAGACACATTTTCCATACCTGATCCCGGAGAACCCAAAAAATATTATTATCTCATTTATTGATACATTAAAATTGTGGTTTTTTACAATTAGTAAAGGTATTTTCTTTAGAAATACATTCTACAAATCTTGTATTATTAAATTTACAATTGTCAAATCTACAAAAAGATACATTAGTATTTATAAATATACAATTACTAAAATCTACATTTTCAGCCTCTACAAGTATAAATTTTGTATTTATAAATTTTGTATTACTCATATTTATATTCTTCATTTTGGCGTTTCTCAAATCAACATCAATAAATTCACTAAATACAATATCCTCATTTAATATGGCTCTATGAAAATCCGTATTTATAAATTTATATTGACTAAATGATTCTATATCTAAATGTAAGTCTTCTCTTCCTTCTCTTAATATATCTTTCATTACCTATTCCCCCAATCCACATCATCAAATTTGATATCCAACCAATTTATCACTTTATCAATATTTCCTCCATTCCACGATATAATTGCTATATCTATTCCTGCCAATCTACATGCAATGTATCTATGATTTCCATCTACCTTAATTGGCGGAACATCAGTTTCCCCATCCATTTATTTGCCCACGACATTATCTTTTTCACATTAAAATACGGCACAATTACACTATTAATCGTATTCTGTATACTCTGCGCCACACTCAGTTCTGCCAGCGAAAAATAACCGCTGGGGTCCGTATACATCACCGGATTCGCATACAGATACTTATGTAAACTGACCGGATTGTCCAATGTCCCCCGCATACGTATCCATACTTGTAAGAGCACCCATTTCAGGATTCATATATCTTGCCCTTAAATAATACAATCCGGTCAAAGCATTATACCTCTCTCCAGTATACAGATAATCATTCTCCGTGGTTCCGGTCTGCTTTAACAGATTTTCATAGGCATCATACACATAAGTATCTGTTATACCACCCACAACAGACCCGTTCTCTGATACTTATTTCATACATGTGAATTCATCTTTTATGTCAAATATTCTTTTATTAATCTCAATATACTCATCTAACTTTACATTTAAAGGTCTATTATCAACACAGGGCATATATCTTACAAGATTGCTGATTTCGTCCGGATATTCAAATTCTGCATATACATCTTCTATCACATCATATACTTTGTCTCTTAAGTATATGTATGCATCATAGATAATTGCAAATATTCACTTTGAATTTATTGTTTCTAAAGATTTCTTTTCCTCCTTTAATACTAATTCGGATAAAATATCTTCAACTTCAACTTCCTCTGCAATAGACAATTCTATTACTCTATCAAATTGTTCTGTATCCTCCGAAATAATCAAATATGCATATAAAATTATTTCTTTTTTTGAAATTATTTTTTTTTCGAGACCTGCTTTTAATTCACACCACTTCCATTCCTTAACAATTCCACATACCCTTTCAAAATTCACTTTACCATCTAACATTATTGATGACCTCCTTTGGGTACTTTTTGGTTTGGAGTTCCGGTATAAATTCCTCCCTTTATAAATCTTTGATGTGTTACTTGTCCTGTATCATTCATAATATATTCTTTATCATAAAAAAATTTAGTTATTAAAGGATTTTATATATATATCTATAATTGCTTCCTCAAAAACACTTATTTCACATAAAGAATTTATATTTATTGGAAGTTCTTTTATTTCATCACCAAGCTTTGGATGAAATTCATTATCTATTTTACTTTTATCTTCAAAACAAAATAGTAAACCAAAAGATACGGTTTCTGTATCTTTTAATAGTGCTATTAATTCATTATAACTCATTATAACTCTTTTATTTTTCTCTATTTGAGATTGAAAATTATCAGCCGGATAACATGGTTCTTCTGTACCAAACCCGCTATAATCTCCATGAAATACAGAAATTATCTCAAAATCCGTTATTACCCAATAACTATCAGGGAATTTACAATTTACATTAATAACAGTTTCTAAAATTATCTTAATATTGCTCTCATCACATATAATATGTTTAATCATTCAATTTTTTCTCCATTTCTATGAAAGTTCAAATAATTAAAATGGTGTTTTTGTGTCCATCATATGATCTATATTTTTTCCCTTAGGAAACATAGAATTCCAAATCATTTCATGCCAATGAGGTGCAGTGTGTACATTTGGTCTATTATGATCTGTATAATCAACACGTACAATTTCCCTTCCAAAATCGTCATACATTTTTATCTGTTTAACATTTCCAAACTCATCATATTTAGGAAGATAACGAATACCTGGTTTAACTTCTTTTGGTAATCTATTTTCATAATAATATTCATCTTGCAAAAATAAATCATTTTCATCACTAATATTTTTATCTCCACACCCATTATGTACCAAAATTCCATTAGCAACAAAATATGTATGTGATTTCTCAACTTCAAGATTATATATATATTACTATTTTTCGCAAGTCTCTCAATCCTAACTTCCTCTACATATATAACCCTTCCATCTTCCGTCAGAAGTTCATCTCCAGCTATAAGGTTTGAAGCCGCCTTCCATTCCCCATTATACCTGCTTTCATTTTCTTCTACAATGCTCTTTACATAAAACGGATGAAACATTGTAGTCCTTATATCATCCCCCTCCAAAGTAATCACATGAACCAACACATCCGTCTCTGTCACAGACACATTTATTACTTTTGCAAGCACTTTTTCATCAAGTTCCGTATCATATGACCAGACATAATCCCCAGCTTCTATCTCATCAATCCTTCTGTCACCATCAGCCGTACTTACCAGTGTATCTCCCGTAAAACACTGACTTCTTAGTCAATTACTGCAACCAATTCAACTCGTCATCTTTAATATCATACATATTATATATCAACACACCAATAACTTTAAAATCACCTACTCTTCAACCTCTCCCCATGATAATATACTAATTTCAAAATCAATATTTGATTGATTTAGCAGATTGATTATTCTATGCGAAATGTCTATTTTTAACTGAGCTTCAAATGTTTGTATATATAGCCTGATTTTAAAATTATTTTTATCTTCAAGTAAATTTATAGGGGGTATTTTCTCATTTATTATATTTAAAAACTCACATATACCATTTTCATAGTTATTTGTAAGGCTCTGTGAAAAGATAAATACCTCCTCCTCAAATTCTGGTATAACTTTACTAATTCTCTGACCTTTATGGTATTCTTTTACTTTGCCATAATTAGATAATTCTCCCAGTCTTTCTATACTTATTTTTTCCCCTTTAATAATAAGGGACATTTCCATGCTTTCTATTGCCATTCCATAAATTCCTCCGCTATCTCTAATAATTCTTTATATGAAAAATTATTATCATTTCTTTTTCCTTTTTTTAATTCTTCTATGTAATCTCCAAATTCACGTCTTAATTTGTCAGGAATTCCTGCCTCTCTTGCTGCATCATTCACTTGCTTTATATCCTTTTTACATCCATTATGTACCAACACTCCACCAGTCACAAAATATGTATGTAAATCTCCAATCTCCAGATTATATACCTTAATATTTTTCGCAAGTCTCTCAATCCTAACTTCCTCTACATATATAACCCTTCCATCTTCCGTCAGAAGTTTATCTCCAGCTATAAGGTTTGAAGCCGCCTTCCATTCCCCATTATACCTGCTTCCATTTTCTTCTACAGTACTCTTTACATAAAACGGATGAAACATTGTAGTCCTTATATCATCCCCCTCCGACGTAATCACATGAACCAATACATCCGTCTCTGTCACAGACACATTCGTTACTTTCGCAAGCACTTTTTTATCACATTCCGTATCATACGACCAGACATAATCCCCGGCTTCTATCTCATCAATCCTTCTATCACCATCAGCCGTACTTACCAGTGTATCTCCCGTAAAACACTGACTCTTTAAAGCATATACCGACACCGCCAGCCTAAGCGATTCTACAATTATCCTCTCCGGATCACCGCTCTTAACCGCCTCTATAAAGGAATCTGCATTCTGCGTAATACCAATAATCTTAAGCACAGTAGTCGCTGCTTCCCCTAACACTGCCGTCAATGCACAGTTCAATAACGCCTGTGTTATCATTCCTTTGGCAATCGCAAGAGCAAGCCCGAATATATTTGCCTCACCCGCAAATATCAGCCTCACCTGCTGCGCCACATCATACATCGTCACCGCCAGATTCGCCCACGACATTATCTTTTTCACATTAAAATACGGCACAATCACACTATTAATCGTACTCTGTATACCCTGCGCCACACTCGTTTCCGCCAGTGAAAAATACCCACTCGGGTCCGTATACATCACCGGATTCGCATTCGCATACAAATACTTATGTAAACTAACCAGATTATCCAATGTCCCCGCATACGTATCCATACTTGTAAAAGTACCCGTTTCAGGATTCATATATCTTGCTCTTAAATAATACAATCCAGTCAAAGCATTATACTGCTCTCCGGTATACAGATAATCATTCTCCGTGGTTCCGGTCTGCTTTAACAGATTTCCATAGGCATCATACATATAAGTATCCGTTATACCACTCACAACAGCACCGTCTTCTGATACCCTGCTCTCTGCCAGCGCCGTCACCGAACCATGTCCGTCCATTATATATTGTTTCTTCACAGACACATTTTCCATACCGGATACCAGGGAAGCATTATCATCACATATATCCACGCTGATTAATTCCGTTCCTCTGGTATAATACTTCTCCACACCGTAAGAACCGTCCCCTGACTTCTTCAGTTCCAATACCACCTGTGTCAGTTCATCGAACGTATCATTCAGATAATAAACCTTTGCCTCCTCATTTACCTGCTTTGACACCCGGTTTCCTTCATAATCATAGGTATAACTTTCAATTGTAACACTGTTCCCGCTGCTTACCGTAGCCGTAACCAGCCGGTTCTCTGCATCATAGGTGTAAGTTTTATCCTTGCTTCCACCATGCTCCGATACAAGATTACCATTCGCATCATAGGTGTAAGTTACAAGCGTTCCGCCATTCTCTGCCCCTGTCAGTTGGTTCAGATTATTATAAGTATAAACCGTCTTACCGGTTTCCACACTCTCATCAAGACCACATACATCCCCGGACACTGCAGTCTCCTTTGAGATCCGGTTGCTCACCGAATCATAGGAATATTGATTCCGAATATTACCGGACCATAAAATATCCGCAACGGATTTTCCTGATTCAGCACTGCCGGACACCATCTGCCTGAACTTCAGACTATCAAAAGATACGCTCTCCGTAATATAAATTGTCTCTTCCGTCAGTCTCAGCAGCTTATCATACCCATAAACCGTCCAAATTACTCTGGCATTCTCATCATCAGCAGAATCCCTGACAACCTCAACTGCCTGGGTTTTCTCTCCCGCATTACCGTAAACATAACCATAATACATCAGTACATTGGAATCTTGATCTGTTACCGTTTCATGGATAAGCCTTGAACACTCATCATATTCATAACGAACCGTCAATCCGCCTTCATGTTTTACCGCCGTACGGTTGCCAAGGGCATCATACTCATACAAAGTTGCACTTCCATCATGTCCCACAACTTTTACAATGCGTTCCATAAGGTCATACTCATAGGAAACCGTACCCATATCCATACCATTTACATTGGTCGTAATACCGCTTACCTTGTCTCCTGCAGTGTATGCATATTTTATGATTCCTAAATCATAGGTTGACTTAGACGCAAGCCTGCTGTATTCATCATAAGCATAACGAATGACTCCCATGGAATCCGTAACTGCCGCCAGTCTTCCCAGCTCATCATAGGCATACACCGTATCCCCATCCGAATTGGAAACCTTAATTACCCTTCCGGTTTCATCATAAAAATATTCCGTGGATGTTCCTGCATAATCTTTATATCCGGTCTGATAACCGTTTTCATCATAGACAAACTCAGCCCCGGTTCCTGCGGAATTCATTATCCGTATTAACCTTCCATCCCCGTCATATTCATAACAGGTTTCATTGCCATTGGCATCGGTGACTTTCGTAAGTTCATACGTCTCATCATATTCATAGGTATAAACACCACCCATGGCATCCATTACAGAAGTAAGATTATCTGCATTATCATAGGTATATTTCGTACTGTTGCCGTTTCTGTCTGTCCTTTTGGTAACTCTTCCTCTGGCATCATATTCCGTTTTTTCAGATGTTCCGTCCGGATAAATGATATCTGTCTGATTTCCGTTGGCATCATATACTAAATTAAATTCATTTCCTAATCCATCGATTGTTTTTGTATGCAAAGAACGCTGGTCATATTCAAAGGTTGTAATCGTTCCATATGCATCCGTAATAGAAGTATTCCGGTTCATACTGTCATATGTATAAGCAGTCACTCCACCTGTCACTGATGTATAAGTCAGCACATTTCCATTGGCATCATAAGTATAACTCTCTTCCGTTCCGTCAGCATAAGTCTTCTTTAATAACCGGTTTAACTTATCATATGTCATTGTAATCCGGATTCCCATACGGCTTATTGCTGAAATATTATTTCCATTTAAATCATATGTAAAATGCTCCGTTGTTCCGTCCGGATATGCTGCCATAATCAGATTATCCTGATTATCATAGGTATACTCTGTTCTTTTACCATCGGACGTAATCATCGCTGTCCGGTTATTGCGGAAATCATATTCATAACCTGTCACTGCTCCCGTATTACTGATAACCGCAGTTACATTTCCTGCACTGTCATAACTGTAGGTTGAGGTATATTCCCTGACCTGTCCGTCTGCTTCGGTTCTCCTTACAGTTACTCCGTTACACTTTCCTTCGGAATCATAGTTGTATGATGTGGTATTTCCGTTGCCATCTGTCTGAACTGTAAGATTGCCATCAGAATCATAGGTCACTTTCTGAACCAATCCGATACTGTCGGTTATGCCGGTCAGCTTTCCGTCTTTTGTATAGGATAACTCCGTTTCATTTCCAAGGGAATCCGTCAGTTCCGTCAGATTTCCCTTATCATCATAATCCATTGTCATCACAATACTGTCGGCAAAAGAAATACTGTTTACAAGATTTAACGTATTATATTCAATGGTTTCCGTTACACCGTCTGCTGATGTCAGGGATTTCAAATTATTACTCCCGTCATAATTATAAGTCGTTACATTCCCCCTTGCATCCGTCTTTGTAAGTACATTATTATTTTCATCATACGTACTGCTTGTTACATTCCCCAGCGCATCCACAGTCTGCAGAATATTTCCGTTATCATCATAGGTATATACCGTTACATTTCCCATCTTGTCCCGCACGGTTTCCGTTTTACCTTCCAGGTCATGGTCATACTCTACCCGGTTTCCCTCTGCATCTATGACAGCCACCAATCTGCCATTCTCATCATATTCATTTCTGGCCACTGCCATTCCTGACGGGTCAATAATATCAATCAGATTATGGTCATCATCATAGGTAAATGTAACGGTCCGGTCTGCCCCATCCGTTACGGCTATCAGATTATCTTTATTATCATAGGCATAGCTCATGGAAGTAATGATATTTCCGGCACTTCCCTTTTCTACTGCTTTTATAATACGTCCCTGATTGTCTCTTGTAAATGTTACCCCATTCCCGTCGGAATGTTTCAACCCGTTCTTTGAAACGGATATTGTGTTTCCGTTTGTATCCGTCATCTTTAAAAGTCCATGGCTGCCGTCGAGATACAGCTTCGTTCCATCCTTCTTTGTAAGAATATAGGAGCGGTTCTCAAACAGTCCGTCATCCCCCAGTAAAAGCTGATCACCGTAGACCAGAGCATGATTATCACCGTTTAATTCCAGTTTAACATTTTTATCCGTCACACACAGGAATGTAATTCCTACCTCATAAATCGGAACCAGTCCCTGCCGTTCCGGCGAAAGCTTCAGCTCAAACCTGTCACTGGTTCCGTCACCATAGGTAACCGTTATATCATGGCATGCGGTCTGTGTCATATAGTAACCGGTTGAAAATTGCGTACCCTGCTGAATCATTTGGTATCCCTGCGTAATATCCGAACTTTCGGTAAGTTTCACGCTCTGCAGGCCAAGCTTCCAGCCCACGCCAAAGTCCCCGGAAGATTTATTTCTGCTGTCATAGCTTCTGGTCACAGTAAGAGGAATACCGGACACATTGGCGCTGATATCCGTAAAACTCAGATTCATATTCCCGATTTTCAGATTACCATCCACATTTATACTGCGTTCCACACGAATGCGGTTTCCGCCGTTGTCTACTACGGTAAGACGTAATACATACCTTCCGTTTTCCAGCATGGTAGTATCCAGTTCACCAAGCACACCCTCTGTCACCGGCTCCGTTTTGTATGCAATCTGTCTGTACTCATTGGTTCCTTCCATACGATATTCCAAAATATAGTATGCCATACCGGTTTCGTCCGCAGCGGTTCCCGTAATCTCTGTCTTTGTCCGAACCGTACTGTCTGCTTCCGGTGTAAGGAAATATGCCGTCGGGTGAACCCTATCCGATTTATCAAAAAAACGGATAGTCCGGGATACGGTTTTTGTCTCTCCGTCTATAACGGCAGACAGAATTACTTCCACTTCTCCTGCCGAAGCTGCCTTAATATCTGCATTTCTTCCGAATATGGTTACATCGGCGCTCCCGGCTGTAAGTGTTACATCCGAAGCAGTTTTAGGATAAGTCATATATGCCTTTACCGTTTCCCCTACATTTGCAGTAAATCCTGAAAGAACAAGATTTAATTCCTTATCCCCGGTATCTCCCGTACTTCCGCCGGTTTCCCCCTGATAACCGTCATCAATCATTCCCTGTTTCGTGACAGTCACCAAATAGTCAGCCGTCCGCTTATTTCCTGCATGGTCTTCTGCTATTATGCGCACCGCATAATTTCCCTCGCTATAGTTTCCGTATGTATATTCCGCAATAGTTTCCTCTGATATGTTCTCAAATCCATGAGCAATGGTTATCGGAGAAAGCAGTGTATCTTCATACTTTCTTCCTGTAAGAACCGTGTATTCTTTCAGGTTTTCATCATAAATCGTACCGGAAAGAACTAACTGTAATCCGCTGTCGGTAATCGCTGCTCTTAATTCTCCTGCAATTACCGGAGGAACCGTATCCTCCTCTCTTCCGATTTCTCCCTTTTCTTCCGTTTCACTGCTTCCTTTTGTGTATGTAAAGGAAGCCCCCGATACACAGGTATTTCCCTCTGTATCCCAAGCCTTTAATTCAAGAATATAGGTACCGCTTTCCAGATTTTCTGTAGTTATACTGCCAATCCGTTCATTGATAACAGCTTCTGTTCCAACGGCTATTGTGGTTTTATCCGATTCATGCCCGGAAGGATACAAAATCAATTCATATCTTTCCAGTTCCGTCTCGTCCGTTACACTTCCTATAACTGTAATTTCCTTATTATCTTCGGTAAGAAGAATATCACTGATTTCTGCCTGTGGCGGTATCCGGTCTGATACTGTTTCTTCCACTGTTATCAGAAGTGTGGCTGTGCTTCTGAGACCTGCCGTATCTTCTGCCGTTATTTCTATCTTATAAACACCGTTAACCAGTTCTTCCGTATCGATTACGGCAATTACATCATTAATAATCTCTTCCGTACCTTCAGCAATCACCACCGGCTCCAAATGTTCTGTATCCGCTGTTTCGCTTTCATTCTCTGCTGTGCCAGTCTTAATATATGTTCTTGTAACGGTGTAAGATTTCAATTGTTTATTATCGGTAATACTTCCGATTATATCCGTCTTTCCGCTGATTGCACCGCTACCCGGAGACAGGATATCAATATTCGGAGGTGTTACATCACTCTTATCCAGAACAGTGACGATTCTTGTCTCTGTTGACGTATTTTTACCAATGTCTGTGGCGGTGACGGTTATCAGGATTTCTCCGGCAATTTCTGTGGTAATTTCATATCTTCCATAAGTATTTCCTGATTTATCTCCATTTACATAAACGGAAAAGTCTGTAATTCCATAATCATCCGACGCCGAAGTTTCAATATAAAAAGTTTCTCCCACTTCAACCGTATCACTGCTCACTGTCAGGTCTATAACCGGCGGGTTGGTATCTTCCGGTTCCGTAAAGACTCTTGCTTCTGAAGTCTTGATGGCAGCCATGGCCGGACGGCTTACGGTTCCCTCGATATCGGTTACAATATATTTCACAAGGTAAGTGGTTCCCATTTCCGCTTCTGCCGGAAATCTTCCTTCTGTCCACTCTGTATCACCCAGTTTCTTGTAATAGAACTTTTCCTCCCGGATTCCTTTTCTGCTGTCGGAGGGGTGGTCAATATCCTCACTTTCATATATAACATTTACCATACATTTGTTTCTGTCAGACGGAGACTGTGTTACCGTGGCTGTCACCTTTGCTGTGGGACGGTGCTGCGCCAATATGAGTTTCTTGTATTCATCTGTATCCGACCATTTGATATAAGATGTAAGGTCTGGATTTCCCCCTGTTGGATCATCACTTACCCTATGGCTTATCTCATATGCGCCGGCTTCAGTAAACATGGTAATCGGAGTTTCTCTTCTTATTTCCTGTATAGAGGTATTGTTTTCTCCAAATACAGACCCGTCATACATATAATTCCACTCTTCCATACCTACCGGATCATTATCCGGGTCATGGTAAGTTTCCGTATATATCACTTCTTCATCGGTAGCTAATGTGTAGCCGATGGAATAATCTTTGCTGTTAATATCCGCAATGATAGCTGATACAATCCGGTCAACCCCTTCTTCCACAGAGACCTTATAATTTTCTACTTCCCTGTCAGCCTCTTCTCCGTACCGTAGTTCGATGGTTTCCCCTTTTCCCTCCAAAGTATTCTGCAGGGTATTATATTGGTCAATTGTATTATCATTTCCTATTCCAAAAAACATGGCATCGTTTTGCAGCATTGCCGAAGCAACATCTGCCAATCTGTCATTATCCGATAACTCCGGTACGGAAGTCTCGCTTAGATTAATAACATAATGATTTGTCCCCGGTGTCCATATATGATTATTTACCACATCAGACAAACTTTCTCCGGTAATGGTCTGCATAACAATATTCTTAAATGTAAAGAATGACTGTTGGTTACATCCATGACTTATATGACTGATAATCGGACCATAACCATATGCATCAATTTCATCCTCCGGAAGAACATATTCATTTATGATTAATTTATCACCGTCATAAACGGTAAGAACATTTTTATCCACAATAATCTTAAAATGATGTTCCGCATATAAATCGGTAATTTTAAAAGTCTGCAATAATCTGCCAGTTTTCTGTACCGTGGAATAAGAACCGTTTCGAAACTTTGAAAGGTCCGTTTTATTCATCTGAACCAGTTTTAATCCGCTTTGTGTAACAAGAATACAATATCCCTGTATATAATTCTCTTCTTCCGACACAACAGTATTAAACAGAAAGCCTCCGCCCTCCATACTGTGCCAGTCCGTTCCGTCTCTCTGCAAATCAAACTCAAAAACTTTCCTGCTGCTGTCATTGTCATCAATATACAGAAAATCCTTTAACGGCGCCCAAAAATAACCTAACATCTTTATGTCTTTTCCATCATAAAGAATATGCTTCGGCAACTGCTGTCCATAAGAATCCTTATAATCATAGTGATCATATTCTTTCCAGGCGAACGTATCCTGTGCCGTAAGTGCAGATGAAGAAACCGTACTTACCTTTGCCTCAATCCCCAGTTCTCTCAGCTTATCTCTTACTTTTTCACCGGCGCTTACATATTTATCCAGTATATCCCGGTCTGCATTTCCTACTGTAAATATAATGTCCGCAATCTTACTCTTCTCCAGTGACATGGAAGATTCCGGCGCCTGATTGACAATCTCAAATGTTTTTGATATATCTCCGCTTAAATAATCATTTTCATGAAGAAATTGGGGAATGGTGTCTGTAAATGTTTCCTGCACATACAGGTTTACCATGTATTTTCCTACCAACGAAAGGTCATAGTTTACCTCTGTTTCATTTCCGGCGATTTGGTCAATCAATTCCTCTTTCTCAAACACTCCGTTTCCGTTTACATCATGATATAGTTTATATATCCGTTTTACAATGTCATCGCCCGGCTCCGAAACAGACATATCCGTAACAGAGATATGCGCAGTTCCCCGGCTGTCACGGAGATAGATGTTATCATCACTGTTCAGTTTAAAATCTGCAGCCGGCGCTTGATCCTCTGCAATGGTGATATATTTCTCTGTAGAAAAGGTATCCGTTCCATCGGTTGCAGTTGCTTTGATATGATAATTTCCTGCTTCCTTAAATATCAGTTCCCTATGGTTCCACAAGGTTTTGGAATCATCATATAATACAAGCCCTGTATTATCATTTACTTTCTCTATTGTAATAGTGGTTTCATCCTGTAATAATAACTCTGTTTCTCCCTGTATGTCCAGATCTATGGTAATTTTTCTGTTTACCTTCCGATTGCCCGATACATTTAGCTCTATACTGTCAATCCGGGTGATGTGCCTCCTTGGAACGTAAGGGCATACATATCCGGTATCATTCCAGCCCTGTATTTTTACACAATTATTACCTGCTTTGTAATCACTGTAGGAAAGTGTTACCGAGCAGTTCCACAAAGTATCTGAATTTCCCCTCCAGAACCGTAACTCTTTTGCTCCCTCGTCTTCTTTTGTTACCGTATATGTAAATACATCTTCCTCTATTTCATTGACCAGTTTTACCGGTGAATATTTCTCTTTATCTCCATGACTGATACTGATATCCTGTCCGCTATTCTCCTCTTTGGAGGCTCCTGTGAAATTTACATAAAACCATGCATCGGATAACTTCCAGTCACTGAATTCATAATAATCCAGATAAATGATATCTCCCTCACGAAACCCCTCTTCCAATACTGCGGTTCCCTCCCAGTATCCATGCTCATGGGTAATGGCATGATAGGTACTGTGGGTATCTCTGCCCCCGGCGCTCCAGGAATTCCATTGTGTACTTTTGTCCGGACTCAGCCGGTTAAATGTAACATTATATGTGGTTGATGGAACCCGGACGCTCCATCGGTTGCCGGACTCCTTTGTCATTATATAACGGTCATGTCCAAAGGTGTTATCCACCATTTCAATCACCGCATTATCATTTCCCAGCCAGTGTTCCGGCGTATCGTCCACAAGATATAGGGTGGTGTAAGATGCTGCTGCTTTTACAATATTTGTAAAATTCTCTAGCCCCAGACTGGTAAACAAAATCGCTGCTGTTAATACAATGGATACAATTCTTCTGATAGTGCTTTTTTTCATTAATTTTTTCATTCTTCCCTCCGTGATATTATCTGATTAGTAATTGTTTTGATACGATTAATAGTATCATTCCATTGTATTAATTTACCAATATACATGAATAATGTCAAACCTATTCCGTCGACATTATTCGACAAAACCCTCCTATTCTCAAATAAATTTCTATAATATTCTTAATATCTTTTTCTCATAAACCCTAAATTCTTTACGGATTTCCTGCATTTAACATAATATCACATATCTCTGCCGCCAGTTCCAATATTTTATCATCTGCCAGTATCCCATATCCCGTATCTCCGAGATAATATGCCTCATATCCGAACTCCTGATAAGCATAACCGTCATCAATATACACCATCCCCTTAAATTCACTGGTATTGGGAAGTATATCCGATTCCTGTCCATCCAGACTTCTGACTGCCCGGTCCGAAAAGGCAGCAAATGCATAATACTTTGTTCCCAATGCAAGAACCGCCGTTTTATAAGAATCATTCCAGATATACCTGTAACCGGAAGCCGGCGCCAGCGCTTTTGCCGGTACATACTCCGCACCTGAGGTTCCGGAAACCGTTTCAAATACCCGCTCATTGCCGGCATTAAATTCTTTCTTTGCCTGCGTCGCCAGCAGTCCGTCTGTTTCATCATCCTTCATCATTTCTCCATACCGGGCAAGTCCTGCCAGAAGTGCGGCGTTTATTTCCTGCGGGCTCATGGATGCCGTATTTACTTCACTGTTATCCGAAAGAGAGTCTCCCTCCAGCAAATTCTCCCCTATTTCCTCCATCATATTTCCCAGTTCACCGGCAGACAGAGCCGAAGGATTTTCCTCTAAACCGCTGAGTAAATCCGAATGTTCGGAAATCAACCGTTCAATCTTCTGAATCAGTTCATCATAAGCCTCTGTTGAATTCAGAAACTTTTCCGCAACCAATGAAGAATAAATATCCTGAAGAGCATTGTAGACCTGTTTTGTATTTGAATCCAGAAAAACCGCCAGTCCGTCTACGCTGCGGTCAATGTCCTCCACGGCTTCCCGGACAGCTTCTCCGCTTCCGGAACTGCCTCCCGGTGAACCGGCCGCTTTTACTTCTGCAATGGAATCCGCCGCCGACTTACTGAATTCTGCTATGGCGGACACACGGCTTCCCTCTTCCAGTCCTGCCGTAGCCGCCGCCAGCTTAGCCTTTAACTCTGCGATCTGCCGCTGGAGAATTTTCTTTTCCTCACTGACTCCGTTACCGTCTCCGGTTCCGCTGCCCGGTTCATCCGACTCTTTCTGAAGCTTTGCGATTTGTTCTGTCAGTCCATTAATCTCTTCCGACAATTTATCTTCCAGCGCCTCTGTTTTTTCGCTGTTGGCTGAAATCAATGCATCTATCCTGCCTGCCTCTTTTAAATCATTCTTATCCAGCGCTTCCATTTTTTTCTCCATTAGTTCCTGCTTCTCTTCATACAAATCCCTTAACTCATTGTCTCCGTCTGCCCCGCCGGCGCCGGATTCCCTGATTTTATTTTCCAGCCATTGTCTGTAATCCTCCGCTTCCGCCAAAGCGCTTTCCTGAAAAGCATCGGCAGGAACTACAGACTGAAAAGTTCCGGTTCCGTTTAACTTTTCGGTTAAAAAATCCGTGGCCTCACCGGAATCCAAACGGTCGGTTACAGCCTGTACCAGAAATTCCAATTCCCCTTTTATGGCTGCCAGTTCGCTTTGATTTTCCGAAACGATACTGTTTAACACAACCCTTGAGGATTTTTTATTTAATCCGGCTTTATATTTATCATTAATTCCTGCTGCCAGTTTTGTTTCAAAGGCGGCTTCCCCCCGCTTTATCAGTTCCTCCGTTAAATAAAACCGTTCTGCAGACTGGTTGACGATTACATTATCATTTACATTATAGATGACCGACAAATGGTCTGTATCTATATCACATTCCGAATCCAGATGCTCCAATGTATGCTGAATCAGTCTGTTTGCTTCATCATATTCCGCCTTTGATAATACCGTATTTCCCTCCTTCAGCGTATTTCCGTCATGCTCCCGGCAGCTTTCTTCAATATTCTGAATACTACTGTAAAGAGCCGTTAAGGTATCTGTTCGGGATGTCCCTTCCTGGTCGTCCATGGAATTCAAATCTTCTTCTAATTTTTCTAATAATTGGTTTACCCGGTTTAAGACATAAACCCTTCTGGCAGAATCCACCTTGGACATAATCTTATTCACAACTTCTTTTGCGCCGTCGTTTCCGCCATTATCATTTAAAATCCGCAGATACCGGTCCAGCTCCCGGATTTCACGGTCCCGTTCCCCTGTATATTCATCCTCTGTTTCTTCTTTAAAAAAATCCCGGAGCATATTTTGTATTTCTTTTAAATCTTTGTTATATTTATACTGCTCCTGAATATTCTGATACTGGTTTTTCAAAGGTTCCAGTTCCTTCATGCTCTCTAAATCATAGGGGCTGATAATGTCATAGACGCATATTTCTTTATTATTCCGTAAGTCGTATGTAACGCCGTCAGACCTGGTATGATACTCAAAAAACATCTCATTAATCTCATCATCAGAAACCGCCTGACTGCTGTCGCCGGTCAAATCCAATACACCGGAAGCACTGCCTAAATTTATCCACGCACCATCGGCAAGTTCCGATTTATAAAACATTGTCATTTGCCGGGAATCCGCTGCCGACTGATAAGCAATCTCATATAATTCATCCGTCAATGCACTTAAATGAATTAAATGGGTTCCTATCACAAGAGTGGAATTTTCAAGTTCCGATGCATTTATATGAACCGCCTCGTTTGAGTCCCATATTGCACTTACAACACCGGTATTAAATAATACAAAGACAAAAATAGTTAAAACCGGACATGCAATTGCAATCCTCACGTTCAGGCGGACGGACCGCCTGATTTTTTTTAAGCTTATACCCATACCTTTATCCTTTCCTTCTGTCTCTCCACCATACCGTTTGCAGTTGCTCCGGTTTTATTTCAGCCCCTATTCCGATGGCTGAACCATTTTAATCTGCAGCGTACCGGTTTCAAACTCTCCTTTGCAAAGCAATTGTTTCTCTTTATCATACAGATATATTCTCATATCCTGAAAGGAATCCTTTAATACACTAAGATACCGGAATTTATCCGAGATGGGAATCAGTGCATCGCTGAGAACCGCCTGCTCCTCCGTTGTAACCAGACGGTAATATGCCGCCTTGGCAAGTTCCGGTTTTATCTCAAGCTCTGCCGTCCCGTTGCCGGTATCTTTACATTCATAGGTTCCCACAATAATCTCGGTTGGTGGTTTTACGGTATATCCGCCGTTGATATTTAGTTTTTCGTGATACACCGATGCATCTATCTCACAGTCATCCACAAAATCCTCATCGGAATAAAATCTCACAAATGCCGATTCCACATTTTCCAAATCCAGCGCCAAGTGCCGGATAGCAGAGGAAATACCGGTTCTCTCCCCGATTTGAATTCCGTTCACCCACAATTCATAGAAATTAACATCCGGTTCAAAGCCCTCCGGAACGGATACACTGAATAAGAACAGATTATCTTCCACTTTGCTCTGAATGGTATACCAGGCGCCTTCGTCTCCCTCTTTGATAACAATGCTGTCCCCGCCTTCCACGGAATCCCCGCTGACATCCGCACCGGACAACAGTGCAGTAATTCCGCCGCAGGTCAGCCGGTCATAGGAATATAATAATTCTGCATATGCCGCCAGAGAGTCCAGCATATCCATCTGTGTTTCCTCATATTCCGCCTGAACTTCCCGTATCTCATCGTACCCGGCTTCTCCCAGTTTGTTTTTTGCCGATAATTTCTGATAATCCTTTTTCAGTGTATTTACACTCTTTTCCAAAGATAAATATGCGTTGCGGGCAGTCACTATATTTTCAAACCCGGATTTTACCGCCTTTTCCTTTGCTTTTTGAACAGATTCCTGTTCATTTACGGCAGCCATATATTCCTTTGCCGCAGTCAGCAGTGCATACGGCTCGTCTTCAATATAACGGATACCTGAAATCTGACCCTTAAACCACTCTTTCGGAATTTTTATAAACAATATTCTAATACTTCCGGCCCATGGATCATCTACAGCTTTCTGCATGGCATCATAAGCGCTTTTAAAAGCATCGTAATCAATTCCCTGATTGCTCTTTGCCATATTTACATAGGATTGTATGTAACTCATATTCCCGCCATATTGTTTCTTCATCAATGATTCATATGTATTTAATGAAGTAAGCGCCAGACCGGCCGCCAGTTTTGCTTCATAATATTCCTGATCCATATCCAGCGTCCGCTGAATCAGACCATTCAGCCGGTTCCGTTCTATTTCCGCCGTAACCAGAGGACTGGCAAACCGGTAACCCGTTGATACGTCGATTTTTATCAAATCGGATAAATCTTCTTTTGCGTTTTCAAAGCTGCGCATAACTGCCGCCGTATCCGATTCCAGCTTATCCAGAGAAGACTGCATTTTATCCACATCATCCTGAACCCCATCTCCTGTCAGTACTCTGGCTTTATTTCTACTGATATCCTCTTTCAGTGTTTCTATCCGCTTCCGGTTAAACGCAATTTTTTCCTGATATACATATAATTTTACAAATACCAGTTCCGTTTCCTCATATATTTCATATACTATATCGCTTAACTTGTGTTTCTTTGCCGTAATATCCGACTGAATCTGCAGCGGCTTATAGGTAAACTCATATTCCTCCGCCAGGTCAGCCTTTTCCGGAAATTTAAAACTTAACAGCGGCGTCCAGCGGAACGTGGTCATATTATGCTTTTTTAAAGCAATGGATTTCACTGCCTGTTCATATTTAACCTGTAAAAGTGTAATATCGCTTTTCACCGATTTATAATCCCTGCTGTTCTTTAAAGCAAGATTCTTTGCCTGGGAAACAGTCAGAATCTTATCCGCACTATATGCATACACATTCACATGCTTTATACAAAATGCCTGCTGAACCATGCTGTCCGTACAGCAGAGCAACAGCATGACCATTAACAGAATACTGAGAAATCTCCTGTAAAAACCCATACCATCAGCTCCTAAAACTATTCAAAAGAAAATTATGCCGCCTCACATTTCCAAAACGCAAACCGCCCTTCTTTCTCCATACAGTAGAATGTGTACAGCAGTCCGTTATTTTCAAAACTATATATATAAATTTCTCTGGTTTTATCATAATCCATCACCTCAATAACATCCTTAATTGAAGAATCACTTTTTATTTCAATTTTCTCAAACTCCCGGTTTCCTAAATCAATCATCAGATTGACCGCCACGCATTCCATCAGGGTAAGATTGGTATTGCCTTCATAGACCGGCTCCCCCAGATATTCTTTTATTCCGGGTATGCCGGTAAACCTTTGTTTTTGAAGACAAAAGGTATCTTTTAATACTATCACACCCCCTGCCCTGTAAGTCTCCTCTAATGTATCCTCGCCGCTGATTCCCCAATAAAACGCCTGAATATCCGGCATTCCCACACCAAATTCATTTTCTGCGGAATAAACGATTCTTTTTCCGGTATACATGGCGGAGAGCTCCTGAGTGGTTTTTCCCGGAATATCACTGTATAACAATTCTCCGTTGCTGAAATTCCCGTCAAAAACCAGATTTCCGCTTTCATCAAATAATTTCCCCGCACCGTTTTTTTCATTTTCCGAAAATTCACCCTCATATTCTTTTACACCATTATCCCGATACAAAATACCGGTTCCGGAAAACTCATTATCCTTAAACTCACCCTGATACCATAACATCTGATTGTCATAATAGCGTTTTCCGGTCCCGTTATACATATTTTCATCAAACTCTCCACTGTAAACAAGATTTCCTTCTTTACCGTAGAGTTTTCCGGTTCCTTCCACCACTCCGTCCTTCATACTTCCTTCATAAGCCCGGTATCCGGATTTTCCCAATATCCTTACCTGCCCCGAATGAAAACGCAGTGGAATAGCATCATAACGATAGGTTATAATCCCGCTGTCCGACCCGGAATTTCCCATGATATTTACCGGCTTCATTCCTGCTATAAAAACAACGCAGATAAGCCCCAGAAAAACAACAATGGCAAATGCCAGTTTCCTGCTGATCATCCACCCAAAAACCGTATAATAATCATCTTTATCCTTTGGTCTGACATTCAGAAGAACGGTTAAAAATTTTTTTATCCGAACCAGCAGATGTTCTTTCACATACCGGGGATTCGTATACGTCCAAAGCAATGCCAGTATTTTTGCAAATTTTTCCCTGACAATATTTATATAAATTCTTAAGACTGACAGCATGAAACCTCCCTTTCCCGCAAATTCTAAATATCTGCGAATAAATCATGCCGGATATCCCCGGAGTTTACGGCATTTAACATAGCTTCACAGGTAAACAGATACCATCTGGCAATGCCGTCCTCCTGACATTCCTTTAAAACCGCTGAAAACTTATTTCGTGCCAGATAGAAATCATTTTGATAAAACATCTGAATTCCCTCCTGCAATTTTATATCCGTTTTCTGCCTGATATTCTTTTCGTTTTCCGAATATACCTCCAGCATTTCATACAACTGAAATGTCCGGTTCAGGGTTTCCGATACCACATAACCGATATACCTTACGGAAAATCCCCGGCGCATTTTCCGGATTACGGAATCCGTAACTGCCATGCGAACACCCGCCTTTCTCAGTTCCGGTATAAATCGGCTTAATTCCTCAATTTCCCCGGAAGAAATAAACGGGAAAAGCTGCTCTGTTGTTCCGGCTGCCCCAAACAACACGTCTGTTTTATGAATAACCACAGCCGGCCGGCAGCCGTCAGCAATCATTGCCCGAATAGTATCGATTCCGAATACAAAAGCTTTTTCTGCAGAATCGGGAAACATTATGTTTACCGATGACAAATTACAGTCATTTGACAGCAGAATTCCCCTGTTTTCCTCACAGTTCCTG
Organism: uncultured Lachnospiraceae bacterium; assembly: GCA_910583605.1. Lineage (GTDB taxonomy): Bacteria > Bacillota > Clostridia > Lachnospirales > Lachnospiraceae > Bovifimicola. Next base: position 63,964 of record CAJTXN010000005.1, on the reverse strand, counting down.
CTGATAGTCCGAAAACAGCGGTTAATAAATTTCATTTGTTCTGCCGGATTTCTGTCAGGCAGTTCTTTTTTATCGGCTACGGATATCAGGCCCAATGTTCCGCTGATATATTTCATATCTCCGGGCTGTACACCCATTACGGTATCCCGGTTCATTAATTTTTCTATTTTTTTTGGAACAAAACGATAATATGAGCGGAGAATATTAGTCATTCTGTAATTCTTCTTCTGCAGCGACCGGCACATTTTTTCAAATGAAACCCACATAGAGCCAATTTCATGTTCCGGCATTTTTATTTTTAGAAATTCATAACCCGGTTCGTAAATCCTTCCTTCTGCCGCCCGGGCCATAGCCTTTGATAAACGCTTAACTGGATGCAGGGCAATCCGGATGGAAATGACCAGCAATATGATAGTAATGATAAGAATACACACGGCTGCCGTGATTAACCGTACCAGCGCCGCTGTCTCTTTCCTTCCCATATCCTGCATGGATACCGCCGTTACCAGACAGAGACACGGATCCATCCCTCTGTTCAGCGGAGCTGCCGTAACGGAACACATTCCGTATTCCGTTTTCAGCACTTCTGAAATTCTTTCATTCTGCTCCATGCTCCGGCAGACCAGTGATACGGATTCTCCGGAAAAAACGGCGCCGGCAGAACTTCCTGTTATAATGTCATCCGCTCCGCTTCCGAGAATGTATGATTGTCCGCTCTTATTATCAAAATACAGCAGATACCGGGCAGAGCCGGGCGCTTCTCCTGAATCTTCCAGCAGTTCATCCCAAAGAAGGGTAACCAGTTTCCGATAATCTTCACTTTGATAAAACGTATATAAAAAATCATCTTCCCCACTGTCTGTTCCTTTGGTTATCTGTTCAAACCTGATGTCCTCCAGCATCCTCATCTGTATCTGATTACTCAGACTTCCATAATCCTTTCTTTCCTCTTCCATGGTATCCCGGGTAGCCGTATAGGAGAAATAGGTTAATGCCGCAATCAGAACTGCTGCCATTTCAACGGATATCATGGAAATCCTTACTGCCAGATGCTTTGATTTTCGATACCCCCAAATCAGAAGAAGAATGATAAGCACCAGTGAAAAATAGATAAGGGTCGCCGCCATGAGCCAGAACACCGGCGCATTGTTCTGTTTCCCTGAATCATTCAGCGGTTTTGTCCTTGGAACAAGATTGCCATCTTCCAATGTATATAACAGAACATTTCCATTCTTGCCGGCTGCCAGAATATGAATTCCGCCCTGCCACTCTCCTGCCATGGATATCACGGTCAATTCTTCTGTTTTTATGGCTTCATTTTGACCGGAATATAATGTATGTTCTCTCTGACTAAACCGGAAAAGAGTTTTGTCCCGTACCGCAACAGCAGTACAGCCGCCCTCCGCTTCCCCGTTTATCCAGACCGGTTCTCCGTCCCGGAAAAACCATACATTTCCGGCACAGCTCAGCACATATAATTCTTCGGATTCGTACAGTATATCCATTGGCTCTTCCGTTAATTCTCTCTCCGTAATTAAATTAATATCCCCGGTTTCCGAACGTAAATCCAGTTCATATATTTCAATTTTTGCTGTTTCCGCTGTTGCATTTAAATATAACCTTTTATCCCGGTATGACAGCCGTTTTATATCTATGTTTTTATCGGTTTCAAATATATCCTGCCGCTCTCCGTCTGTTATGGAATACTTTACGATTTTCCACTTTTGGGGAGATAAATACCGAAATAACAGATAAATCTCATCGTTATCCACTGCCATATCCGTAATTTTAACCCTTTGTCCACCGTTGTTATGATAAAAAGAGTCTGTCAGACTCATCCGGTTATTTTTGTCCAGTTTTATAATATCACATCGGTTCTCCGTATTTTTTACCATATAAATATTTCCGTTTTCATCTCCCCGAATCCATCTCTCAAACTGATTCAGATTTAATGTAAATCTTTGATTTATATTAAAAATAAGAACACAATATAAAGACGCAATTACCAGAACAACAATTATTTTTTTCATACCTTCCTCCATTCTTCCGGACCGTTCCCATCCGGTGCCGGCATCCCTTTCGGCCTGCCCTTATGTCAGCGTCTCTGTTCCTATGTTCTTAAACGGGTTAAAAAATAAACGAAACAGCCTGACTTCACCGGATAGTATCTGCGACAGAAGTATGACCAGAGTCAGCAATATTAAAATAATACAGATGAACAGCAGCAGACGAAATAAAATATCTTTTTTCCTCTCCCTGAAATTTTTCCATTTTATAAGTAATCCGGGCTTTTTTTCCGATTCCGCAGTCAGCATGATATCTCTGTATAAATCTGTAAAATCCGTATATCCGTTCTTATATGTTTTTTTTCTTATTAACTCATAGCTTTTTGCTTTCTTTTTTCGGCATGGCTCCAATAAACTTACAATAATCTCCGCACACTGCCTTACACAGTCCCGGCCGGTGCGGTTGTCATCATACCTGCCCAGATCCAGAAACCAGGAAAAAGAGATACTATTATCTCTCTGAATCTGTATATTCTTCTGCGTCAGTATTAAATACAATAACTGAGGCGGAATATTTGATACGATACACTGAATTACAAGATTCGTGCATATCGCTTCACATTCCCATGGTGAAAGCAGACTTCCCATGTAAAATTTGGTCAGGGGCCGCTCATTTTCATAGGGAAGCACAAGACCGACAGTATCCTGTACCGAAAAATATTCCGGGCATAAAAATTCTTCTGTATCACCGGTTTTAAATGCTTTAATAATCTGTCGGGCAATCCGGTGCTGTGTTATTAGTATCACGGTATAATATGGATTACCCGTATATTTTATATCTCTGCATATGTACACTTCATTGATTTCCGAAGCAAATACCTGACTTACCACAGTAAGAAGCCGCTTTTCCGTCTTAAAAGTCATGTCATGCTCCCCCTAATTATTTTCTATCTTTTTCTTAACCACCGCATAAGCATAAGTACACAGAATCGGCATGTCGGTACAGAATATCCGGATTTCATAAACTCCTTCCCTGGCAGGCGCCGTATATACGCCATCCAGTGTTATTTCACCGCTGCCCGGCTCCGTCAGCTCATAGGTAACACTGCAAGGCTCCATATTATTAAACCGTACATTAAAATAAAAACTTTCCTTTGTTCCCAGAACCACCGTCGTCTTCTGCGGTGAAATACTTTTTCCGGTATAAATTCCGATTCTGTCCGAATTATCGCCGGAATCCGCCTTTATGGCTGTCCAGCGCAGCGTCAGAATAAAAAATCCCGTATCTTTCAGCAGTTTTGCCGCTACGACAAAACTTCCTTTTTCATTTAAAATTTTTACCGCGGTTTCTACTTTGGATATGGGGGATTTTTCCTTAAACAATTCAGGATTTCCGTATATTACGGACTTACACGGCTTTCCCATGGTATTATCTTCCTTCATATACTCAAATCCGACTTTTACAAACACATTTCCTTTTCCCAGTCCGTGCATGATTTCTCCGGAATACCGGACATCCCCTTTTCTCATTTTGTCACCCAGAGGTATCTCCACCGTTCCGGTGGCTATCATCGGACCGCAGGACGGCTCCGTTCTGCCATCCTGCTCTTTTCCCCATATGTCTGGATTGCCGGCGGTACGAAAAAAGGCGGTATCTACACAAAAATACCTTTCATATTCCCTTCGTTTCTCCGCTTGGGACGGCGCCTGAAGATAAGTTTTTACACTTTCCTCCACGGAGTCAATCAGATAATTACCTCCGGTTCTTTCCAGTTGTATATCCGCAAGTCTGATATATTCCCTGACTCCGGCCAGACTCTGCATTTCCAGACTTAATTTTCCCACTTCTCTTGTAATAAGTTCTTCGGGAAGAACGGAAGCCGCATTGATTTTTATCGGAACAGAATTTTCCGGCTCTATCCTTTTGTCTCCCTCAAACGCCTGAAAGGAATCCGGCTCAATTACAATATTGATATCATCATGGGCGGATTCCTGTACCTGCAGAGGATACGTGAAATATTTTTCCTCTCCCCCTGAAAGTGTAATATGTCCGGTATCAATAAGTAAATCATGGTTTCCCTCAGAATTCAGCAATTCAGGTGTCTGTATCCGGCATTTCAAATGAAAAGAAGCTGTACTGTCCTTCCTGTTTGCTATCTTTAAAAACAGATTTACACCCCTGCCCCTGCATACAGTAACCGGTACACTGAGTTCTGCCGTATAACTGTCTCCTGCTGCCAGAACCGACTTTGCTAAAAATTCCTGCTCCATTTCATATACGGATTCCACAGCGGCTGTATCCACCAAAAACAGTTCATAGCCCTCGGATATGCGGTTAGATTCATATTCCTGAGTACTTTTATTCAGCGCATATACCAAATGAACCGGTTCCTCTCTGTATCTCACGCACAGACTGGCCCTGTCCGATTTCAGATTTTCAAAACCTTCTATAGCCGACAGCTTCCTAACCGCCGCTTTATCCATAACAATCTCTCTTCCGTATCCGTCAATTGCAGCGCCGCTTTCGATCATAACCGATAAATCATCCAGATTAAAAACACTCATTCCACATATAATGCCGGACCCGAATAAAATCTGATTTAAAAATTTTCTTTTATTATTAAAATAATCCTGTTCTGCCGTAAAATCTGCCGAAGTCAGCATTTTACCTGCATAATAACGATTTCTTTCAAAGGGAAATAATTGATTATCAGACAAAATTATACCCTCCCCTTCCTGTTTTATTTAAAAACAGTATAACAGAGGAAGGACATATTTTGTCTAAAGATTTGTTAAAGAATGTCTATATATGTCGGAAAAAATATGTATATTTTCATACCCCGTCCGGTACCGCTGACAGCAAAAATATCTCCGTTATGAGCCTCTACGATTTCTTTTGCAATATACAATCCATTTCCGGAACCGTGACCTGCATTGGAACCCTGAAAATTTTCCTCAAATATCCCGAAGATTTCGTCTGCTTTCAAACCTTTTCCGTTATCTTTAAATTCCAGTACTGCCTGATTATTTATTTTTATTAAAGTCAGGGTAATACATCCGCGGCAATCCATATATTTTATGGCATTATCAAACAGATTGTTTAACACGTTCGTTATCTGAATCCTGTCACCTTTAATCAAAACTGGCGAATCATCAAACATAAGCTGAAGACGGATTTCATTCTGTCGTAACAGCTCTTCCATATCCCCGGCCGTTTTTCTCACAATTTCCGTCAGATTCACAGACTCCATCATATAAACGGGTTCTCCAATTCGTTTTTGAATCTGCATGAACGAACGGTTTACCATTATATTTAAATATTTAGCGTTATCACATATTTTCTCCAAATATTCCCGATAAGTTTCTTTTTCTATGTTATCATTTTTTAATAATATATCACAATATCCCCATATAATTGCCAAAGGCATTCTAAAACCATGAGACAGGGAACTTCTGATTCTTTCGATTTCCCTGTTATACTCCGCCTTAATCTTTTCTGCTTCCTTATGAATCCTGATTCCATACATATATTTTATATGCAAAATGGCTGCAAGCAAAACCAGAATAATGATACCGGCGGCTGCCAATATAATGTTCTCAGGTTTCATTCCTCCACTACCTTTCTTCTGCCTGTCAGTTGAACCCCTTTTCTCTTTTTGTTTTAAAAATTTCATTTCTTTATTTATCATCAAAAATATATCCTGCACCTCTGACAGTCTCTATGATTCCCGTTTTCCCACTGTCAATCTTTTTTCTTAAATTGGAGATATGAACCATTACGGTTCTTATGTCACCCAAACTGTCACTTTCCCATATACTGCTGTACAAATCGTTATATAACAGCAGTTCTCCCTGATGTCTGATAAATTTCAGCAGCAACTGATATTCTGTTGGTGACAGATCAATTTCTTCCCCTTTATTATTTCTTACGACTCTTCTGTCTATATCAACGGAAAATTGTTTAAATGACAGTTTTCGCTTAATATTATATTTTCGGCAGTCCATTTTGACCCGTCTGATATTTGCTTCAATTCTGGCAATGAGTTCCGCATAATCCACAGGTTTTACAATATAATCATCGCCGCCTTTTTCCAAAGCTTCAATCATAATATCTTTGTCATCAATACAGCTTACAAAGATAATCGGTGTATTCTGTTCATGCCGAATATGCCTGCAAATCTCTGTTCCATTGGTATCCGGTAAAAGTACATCCAAAAGAATCAGATCATATTTACTGTTTTTTATCTTTTTCATACTTTCCATACCGTTATATGCTGTTTCCACATTATATCCTGCACTTTCCAGATTAAACTTTATAATATAGGATAAATCCACATCATCTTCCACTAGTAACACACTGCTATTCATATCCTCATCCCTCCTAATTACTGTCCAGTTCCTTTCTTATCGTAAGAATATTTTTCCCACCCCGGTATTCATAATTTACAGATGTCATAGATTGTTTCACCAGATAAATTCCCAATCCTCCCACCTGACGTTCCTCCAGACACAAATTAATATCCGGGTCCGTCCGTTGCAAAGGATTATACGGTCTTCCGTTATCCAGAAATTGTATCACTATCTGCAAAGGCTGCTCTTCAATTTCACACCTTATCCGTGCATCTCCTATTTCCGGGCTGTATGCATAGTTTGCAATATTAACATAAATTTCTTCCACGGCAATATCTATCTCATATTTGATTTTGTCACTGCATTGTCTGAACTCTAGCTCTCTGTTGATAAAATCGATTACCTGCTCCAGATTTTTTGTATCCGCTTCCACAATTAATTCCTTCAATTCAAACCCTTCTTTCCATATTCGTTAATTATACCCTTTTCTGTTACCTGACTATAATCTCCGCTCCCTGTGTTCATAAAGATTATACTTTTTCAGCAGCAGTTCCGGCTGATATCTCATTTTAGCCTGCCGCAGCCCGGTAAGTCCGATATCTTCTTCTCTGTTAATATATTTGTATTTTTTACAGCAGTACATGACAAAAAAACGGTTAATCGCCCGATAAATATTTGGAAACCGGTAATCTCCCTTCTCCACTATTACATCAAAAATTTTATCCGTTACCGGCTGTCCATAGGAATATGCCGCCACCCTGTTATCTATATACATGACAATGCCTTCCAGTCCCAATGCTTCAAAAAAATCCAGAGCAATATTAATTGATTTGTTTTCAAAGAATAAGGATTGCTGCTCTTTTGTTTTAATATTATTATTTGCCATCCATATTTTCTGAAATTCCCTGACTTCCTCAATGTTATCCGCTGTTATTTTTGATATGGTGATTCTTTCACCATACTCACGCATAAATTTATTATAAGCTTTTCGCTTTGCTGCCAGCCGACTGCCTTTTAAAGAAATCATCTTCTCGCTCAGATAAATATAATCCGCCCAGTCTCTGTTTTCCAGCTCACGAAACCATCCTTTTTCTTCTTTTAAAACAAATTCCTTCATATCTTCCGTTACACCAAAAAACATGAGCAGTTTTCCGGCGGAATGTGCCTCTTCTCTTATTTTTTCAATTGCCCTGTGAAACCAGTCCGGCGGGTGAGCGCTCATAGATTCACAATATTTCTCCGGTATCTTCATTGGAAGAAGATATGCCTCATATAAATTTTCATCCCGGCTTCCCTGTCTGATGTATAATACACCGTCTGATATACAGATTTTTGTATTATATTTACACGAAAGGCAATATAAATTGGCAAAGGATACCTGACAGGACATACTGTCTGCAAATTGCACCGCCCTATCCACAATTTGCCTGTCCGAAATTTCCAGATTCCTAAAAATTAATTTACTGTTCCCTTGATTCATAATAACTCCTAAATTTTAATACTCTCTACTTTATTTTAAGCAGCATAATCGTAATATCATCTGCCTGTTCCGCCCCGTCTGCAAAAACACTGATATCTTCTTTTATGTAAGATACAATATCCTCCGTGGTTTCTTTATCCAAAACCTCCGGGCTGTTTAACCTGTTTTCCAGTCGTTTTTCACCATACAGTGTTTCCTCTTTACTCAATGCCTCCGTAACTCCGTCGGTATAAAGGATTATCCGGTCGCCGGAATTCATGGATATAGTAAAAGTGTCATATTCCATGTTTTCAAATCCGGCCAATACGAATCCCGGCTTTAATGACAGCCATTGAAAACCTTCTCCCTTTTTACTGATTAACGGCTGGTTATGTCCGGCATTGGCACATTCCATTATTTTTTTCTCAAAATCATATCTGGCAATAAATGCGGTAACAAACATCTCCGTCTCATTATGTTCACACAATTGATTATTTACGGTTTTCAATACTTCTCCGGGTGAGGAGGAATGATTGGCCTGATTCTTGAGCAGAGTCTTGGCGATTACCATAAATAATGCTGCCGGAACGCCTTTACCCGATACATCGGCAATCACAATCCATAACCCTCCGTCTTCCGTCTTAAAATAATCATAAAAATCTCCCCCGACTTCTTTTGCCGGGTTCATGACGGCAAATAATTCAAATTCTTCCCGGACGACTTTTCCTTCTGGCAGCATATTTTTTTGAATTGATGCTGCAACACCCAGCTCTGTTGCTATTCTCTCTTTCTCTGCCGAGATCTTTGCATAATTCATAATATAATTCTTTAAAGAACCTGTCATGGAGTTAAATGCGTCTCCCAATAATTCAATTTCATCTCCCGTTTTAATATCCGTCCGGTAATCCAGGTCACCACTACTGATTCTTCTTACATCTGTTGTAAGTTTCTTAATTGGACCGGCAATCTTGTCAGACATTCGGATTGTCAGCAGAAATACTCCTGCCATTAATCCAACAGACACTGCAACAAAAATGAATACCATATGCCTTAATATTTCTTCCAGCTCTTTCATGGTATTTTGGGTTTCTTTTTCTATGGTTTCGGAACTGTCTAATGCCGGTTTTATTATTTCATCTTTTGGAACCAGAACTGCCAGCGTCCAGCCGGAGACCGGAACCGGTGAATATGCCATATAGTATTCTTTATTATCTATAGTCGTTTCTTTAAATCCGGTTTTACCATCCTGCATATGTTTTAACTCTTCTGCCATATCGGGACTAAAAGAAGTAATGCTTTCTAAAGAATCCCCAGAGCTGTCCTCTCCCATTCCGGGACCGGAAATAATCTGCCCGGACTGCCCGATTAATATGGCAAACCCATTTTCTCCAATCTTTGAAGATATGATTTCATCACACACATACTTAAGTTTAATGTCTATCGCAATCACACCTGCTAATTCGTTTGATGAACTCCAAACCGGTGCCGAGCATGTCAGAATCAGGGATTTATCCAGACTATCACCATAGGTTTCTATCAGCGTTGCTTTTCCTTTGCTCTCTGCCATTTTATACCACTCCCGTTCCGTTATGTTGTAACCGGCAGGCAGCATACGTTCTTCCGGTCGTAGTGTTAAAGTCTTATCCCCTTTATCATCATAGGAAACCATAAATCCCGAAGCAGAGCCAAAATAGACGGAGCTTATACTGTTTTTGTTTATTTCAAAAATGTGTTTTGCGGTTTCGTAAAACATCCCTGCTTTTTCCGCTTCCTGTTTTACATCTTCATATGCTATCTCTTTCATACGGTCAAACTGCAGAACAGCATTTCCTTTACTTTCCTGTCCCAATACATCAAAATGTATGCTTCCATAATTATTGGGGTTTTGATATATATCTGATAAATACCCTGCCAACAATTCCACATTTTCGCAAATTTTTACCAGCTTCTCATTGCTTAATGCAGACATTTCCTTTGTACTTATCCGCAGACTGTTTTCCGTCATACGAATTAATGCATCTTTGGTATCTTCCTCCACCTTATTTCCCAGTTTCCTGCTGCTTTCTTTCGATTTTCGTATTGTCTGTCTCATGCCTGCAATGGAAATACAGACACTGATACCCAATATAAGCATACCAACCGCAAGTAATACGATTGATATCTTTCTTCGAATGGTCCCTTTGGCTTCACCCAATATATACTCCTCCTCCCCAAAATTTGTCGAATAGACTAAATATTTTGTTACATTATATCATAATTTGTCCTAATTTGACATAACGCAAACCCCTATTAGTCTAAAGGTTTTCTAAAGATTTCTAGTTTAGAATCTTTTTATATCCTTTTAAGATATAAAATATATTCTAATATGCAGGTTATGAATTTCCACAACAGAATAACCTACCGAATTTATAAAAAAAAAGACATTGGCTTCAGACCAATGTCTTTTTTATTAATACTATAATGAATGACTAGTTGTTCACTTTCTTTTTACTCACAATAACCACTGCTGCACTTACAATCAACAGAATCAGCAATGTTGCCGGAAGAATATCACCGGTATTTACTGATGCACCATTATTAGATCCTGTCGTCGGAACTTCTGCAGGTGTGGAACCTGCAGATAATGCAACGGTTAAGACCGTCTCTGCATAACCATCCGTGAAATTTACCTTAACAATATGTTCACCCTCTGAAAGTGACTTCAGATATCCCTCTGAGAAAGTAAGTATAGTGGAGCCTTCCGTTACCGTGTAGTTGGAAGGATCAACTATTGCACCATCCATCAGTACTTCAATGAACTTATTGATATCCCTGTCTAAACGAAGAACATATTCACCGCTTCCGCTATATTTTGCATCTTTACCTTCCAATATCACTACATTTGGAACCGAATCATCTCCCGGTGTGGTTTCATCCTCTGATGTTGTTACGTCTTCACCTTTGGTATCCTCTTCTGATGTAGTTTCATCTTTATCTGTGGTATCATCTTCCAGTGTGGTTTCATCTTCACCTGTAGTATCCTCTTCTGATGTAGTCTCGTCTTCCGTAGGTTTCTCTACAGTCTCTAATTCTTCTGCCGTAGGCTCATGGTCAAACCAGGTATTCGCTGCATACCACCATTCTCCTGTGGTTCTGCTTAAATCCTCTGTCTGATCTCCATTGTAATTAAAGATTAAACTTGCTGCATCCACTCCTGGCAGCTCATAACCAAACCAACCATCTCCTTCGTCCGTCATTTCCGCTCCCGGCCATGTGGCAGGTTCAACTGCACCTGCAGGAGTTACTCCCCAGTAATATACATTTGCTCCGCCCCAGGAACTTAAGAAATGAAGCTTAATGCCGTCAAATAAATCCTCATCTTTTGTTATGGTCGGCTGTGTTTCCGTTAAATCCTGACCAAATACATACCATAATGTAGTAATATCTTTAGTAATTGTATATTCTCTGTCCGAATCCTGACCACCGTCCCAGGAACCTTTTGTCAATCGTGCAATTGCACAAATTTTGTTATACGGAATAGAAATACTTCCTTTCAGCCATACGTTTCCGTCATCATCCGTAAATGTTTCCGTAAATTCCAATATATTATTTACTTCCGAATCCTCTGTATTAAATAAATAGATATCGGAATCCTCTATGGAAGGGGAGGTGTTTCTTGCATAATAATAATATACGGTTACCTCATACATCTTATCCACAACGGATACCGTTACAGGTACTGAAAGTCCGTCTTCCGTCTCTGCTGTCAGAACGAGCGTTTCACCTTCATAATCAGCAGCAACCGATAAGGTTGTTCCGTTAATGGAAACACCAGCTGCATTAGCCGCTTCATATGTAACAGCCTTGTCTTCCGTTGTTCCATCCGGCTTATAATATGTAAGGGTTTCCGGAAGTTCCAGACTTTCGCCCTTTTTAACTGATAATTTTCCTGCCGGAGCTGCAAGACCGGAAATGGTAAATATACTGTTTCCGTTCTTTACATCCGGATTTGCCGGGTCCGTCATCCAGGCCGGCGTTTCTGATAACGGATTACCTATAAATTTATATTCATATGTACCCGGTTTTAAACCTGTGCAGGTATATGTATATACACCGTCGCTGCCTTTTGTCATAACCGGCGCTGAAGCTGCATCCCATGTGGTAGCCGTTCCCGCAACAGCCACACTGTCATAAGTGTCTGTTTCCGGTTTAAATCTGAAGGTTACTCCGTCATCCGTAATTTCCGGTGATTTTATATCCGAAGCAATGAAAAATGTGCTGTTTCCGTCCGCATTTATATTATCATTTAACGGGTCGGTAATCCAGTTGCCGTTTTTAACAAACTTATATTCATATAATCCGGAGGCAAGGTCATTCAGTGTAATGGACCAGTACCCGGTCATACTGTCATAAGCCATATCCTGACCGACCCAGGCCGGAGTTGTAATGGTTCCGGCAACCTGAACGGTAAGTGCTCCCGGAGCATATAACTTAAGTGTAACGGAATGTCCGTTGACCACCGGGCTGACTACAGTCGGGTCCTCATCCGGATATTCTACGGTCGGCTGAATGGTAAATGTACTATTTCCTCCCAGCGTTGCCGCCTCCATATTATAATAATCTTTACAAAACGTACCATAACTCGGGCCGGATTCTGTATATACATTAATTCCATATTCATATGTGTCTGCTGCCAATCCGCTGGCCGTGTAGGTATAATGGGTTCCATCCTCCGATAACTGCATATCTGCCTCAGCCCAGCCATTAAATCCACCTTTAATTTTTACTGATGTAACATCTTCCGCAACCAGTGCGGCCGGATAATTAAAAGTAACGGAATCTCCGTTTACCACAGGACTATGTACTGCTCCCGGAACCACAAGTTTCGAATTGTCACTATCCGGGAAAAGAGTATTATTTGACGGGTCCTTCACCCATGAACCGTCTGCTACAAACTTATACGCATAGACCCCGCTGTCTATCTGCTTATTTAATACCCACTCTCCGGATTCGTTTTTTTCCATCTTCCACTCATCGGAAGATGTACTCCACGAATTAAAATCTCCTGCTATATACACCGCCGCTACATCGGGATTCGTATATTTAAATATCACATTATACGTCCCGTCCTGCTCTGTAACCGTAGGCGCTGCAGAAAGCTTAAACGTCATGGCAGGCATCATCATGACCGTTATGGTCAATACCATGACAAGACTTAGGATTTTTTTTACTTTTCTCTTCATACAATCATTCTCCTTTCAAAAATTTGCTTTCAGGTAATTTCCGCCCCCTGTAAAAAATCACTAAAAAACCGTAACTACCCAATGCTATATCATCATTTTTCACAACAAAAAACGCATATAGAATGATTATATTATATCCTATTTCCACAAACATAACAAGAAAAATTTTAATATTTCGTTCAATTTATCCAACATATGCACAAAACCGGTAATTCAGTCTCAGACACAAGTAGCATCTGACTCATTCAGTTTCGAAATATATAGAATAAAATCCGTTTCTGGCAACGGCTTTGAAAAATAATATCCCTGAAGATATTCACATCCCATTTCCGTAAGTTTATCTGCCTGCTCTTTGGTTTCCACTCCTTCTGCCACAATTTTATATTCCAGTCTTCGAATCATGGCAATACTGCTGGCCAGTGCAATTCCGGCTTTTTCGTTTGCAAAAGAAGACCATACTATATTTTTATCCACTTTAATAAGGTTAAACGGCAATTCCACAAGATAGTTGATGTTAGAATATCCCGAACCATAATCATCCAGAGAGAAATTCACGCCGTAATCCACCAGATGAATCATATTATTACCCACGATTTCCGGTGAATTCATAGCCGCAGTCTCGGTTATTTCCAGATTAATCTGTCCCGGTTCCAATCCGTAACGATTAATCATACCGGCTACCCTGGACGCCATATTGTGCTTCATACACTCTATAACGGAAACATTTACTTCAATATATTCAATCCCTTTTGCCTTTATATCGTTTTCCTTAATCAGCCGGCACACATTTTCCAGAACAAACCGGCCGACTTTCAGTATAGAACCGTCTTCTTCCGCAATCGGTATAAATTCTTCCGGAGAAATAAATCCCAGCTCATCATCAATCAGACGTACAAGTGCTTCTGCAGAATTAACCCTTCCCTCTTTCGTAGAATATATCGGCTGGTAATATACCTGAAAACTTTCTTCCTGAATGGCTTTTTGTATGGCTTTCCGTATCTGGTTTTTTCTGTTTCCGTAAAAAGACTTGAACTCATTGGCATAAACAATCCTGGTTCCTCTGCCGTGTTCCTCATTTGAAATATACTCGGTACAGTCAAATATCTGCTCCAGACTGTTTACATCCTCCGGACACCTTATAATGCAGATATCCATATCTACCGGAATCTCCACATCCCCAACCATCCAGTTGTTTGTGCAGGTATTCTGTATCTTCTTTGCAATCTCATCCAATACTTCTCCGTCTGACTCCGTTTCACTGTCTACAATATAAAAAATGTAATCACCCACATGATAAATTTCAACCCCTGAAGAAATTGTCTTTAAAAATTCTGCTATTGCAAATTCAAGCCCGGCCATGCACTCGATTCCGAAATTTCTCTCCAGATAATCCACATCATCCACAGATACGGACATAACGGAAACGGAGTTATCCTCTTTGATATTTATATTGGCAAAATTCACAAATGCCTTTTTATTGTACAGACCAAGTACTCCGTCCACCAAATCTGCCCTCTGCTCCAGACTTGCATAAATCAGCAGAAAGCAAATTGCTTCCCCAAAACCTTCAACAAGTAAATAAGGATATAAAGTCTGCAGGGCTACCGGAACTGATATCACCGCTATAAACAGATAGACACAAAATATCTTATAACCTTCAATATATCTGCTGTTCTTTGTTACATATATGATCGTACATAAAAAATAAATAATGGCTGCGATGTACAAAAGAAACATTCCTGGTCCCCTGATATATTGACCGTTCTCATTTATTTCAAAAATAAACTCGGTAAACACATTGGAAATCAGTAACAGCAGCACTATAATATAAGGTGTAAAAAACAGTGTTTTCATCCACCTTTTATACTTACTGGCTTTTGTTGTCATACTAATGTTATATATTACAAATAACATAGGGAGCGCAATATGAGCAACAAAATATAAAGTATTCACAAAAAACGCAGGTCCAACCGGTAACTCCATCCCGGCATTCGCAATAATTCCCACTGCCAGATCACAGGATGTGGATATAAACAGCAGATAAATCATGCAGATATATATTTTGTTTTGCCCAACCTTAAGGTTTTTTCTGGAATAATATAAAACTATCTCTGCCACAAGCACCAGAATCGCACAGATGTCATAATGTATATTGTACATAATTATCACTCTTTCTTCACAATAATATCCCCGGTAACAGCCCCCGTAACCTGGATCAGATCAATGGGTGATAACAGTATCTGGACGCCTATTTTCCCTCCACTTACAATTATCTCATCAAAATCATTAACACTTTCATGAATTACCGTCATATAATTTTTCTTCATTCCAACCGGTGTACATCCCCCTCTGATATATCCTGTAATATTATTAATCTCTTTCACATGTATCATTTCTATATTTTTTTCAGACACAGCCTTTGCTGCCTTTTTCATATCCAGTTCTTCCGCAATCGGTATCACGAACACATAATAATTCCTGCTTTTTCCCACTGTGACCAGTGTTTTAAATGAACGCTCATACGGTTGCCCCAACATATCTGCAATGCTGATTCCATCTTTAAATTCATCACATTCATAAGTATTTATACGATATTTTACTTTATTTTTATCCAAAATCCTCATGGCATTTGTTTTATTGTCTTTTTCTTTTGATTTTGCCATAATATCAACTGCATACCTTCCTCTTTTTATTCCGTAATAAAATAGTTTTGTGAGCTTTATTAACTATATCTGTACAGGCATATTATTATTTTCTCTTGAGATTAGTATAATGGCTTTTTATCATCCTATACAAATCCAATCCCTTTTCCTGACCAACTTTATTTACCATCATTTTATAAAAATGCTGTTTTCCCGTAGACATTCCAATTGCCTCTACCAGCACAGGAACATATGATTCATCATATTTATCTTTTATCAATTCCCGGACATCTTCATCAATATTCAGCTTAATTTCCGCTGCAAATACTTTATTCTTTGATATTGGATTCTGCGGATTCGGCGGAAGCGGCTTCGTCACAGATAAATCTGCCGAAGGAGCCGGCATCCTGTCCGCCGGACTGTTTATAAGTTTTTCCATTGCCTTATTGATCAGACGGTTCACCGGAAGTTCCTCTTCAACGTCCCGTTTATTGCTATCCGGTTCATTCTTATGCCCGGAATGTTGTTTCCTGGTTCCCGGTTTTCCCGGCTTCCATGGTTTCTTATCGCCGGCAGCCTGTCTCCACGGCTCATTTGACTTGCGCTCATCATTCTGCCACGGCTTCCGGTTCCTGCTGCCTTCCTGATTTGGAACTCTGTAATAAGGTTCCGATTTTGTAAATATATTCGTACTATATGTAGTACGTTTCGGTCCCGGCGGTCTGCCATATACTCTGGTTTCCGTTCTCTCTTTTCCGGATGCGGTATCTTCTGTCTGACGTTCCTCTGATACCTGTTTCTCATTACTCTCCCCGCCGGCAGATTCATCCAGTGCCTCTTTGGAAACCTCTTCTCCGTTAACCGAAAGAATCACTCCGTCTTTTCCGCTCAGTCTCTCAATAAATCTGCCTGCAAGGCCGTCTTCAAAATCATTATCCAGTTCAATATTATCAAATGCCGCCCTGATACTTCTGCACAACTTGATGTCACAATTACATTTATCCCTGTTCTCTTCCCAGAAATTTGTTACACATAAAAATCCCTTGTCTTTGCTGATTATAACGATTTCCTTAAAAGAATTCTCCATGACCAGATACCCCAAATACGTTGATAATTGAAAATCAAGGGAATTATGCCCTCCTCTGAGAATTCTGTAAGTCTCTATCTCTGCCGGGCTTTTGCTCAATAATGTGTGAACATCAAATGTTATTGCATCCGCATTCTTACTATAAAATATTACAACCTTATCCTCTGATGTTAATTCTTCAACTCCCTTTAAACCCTCCGATCTCACATTCTCGAAATCTACTAAATAAACTGTCATTTAAAATATTACCTTTCTGTTCAAGCACTCACTTATTTACCTGTACAGATATAGCAGTCTGTGCCCTTTTATAAACGGGTACAACTAATATAATTATAGCAGAATAAAGGAATATATAAAAGGTTCTTTTCACGAAATTTTCATATATTTTATTACTTATTCGAACTTACTCAACATTTATTTTACAATGAAGATTTAATTTTTGTATCATGGGCGTCCCATAAATATTATTCTCCTGTTTAATGCCTGTCCTTCCATATATCTCTACCCATGCATCAAATTCATAATTATTCCCTTTATACAGTTCTATCGTTTCTTCCGGCTTTATCAAATGGGAAATAATGGCAATATTTTTGTTGCCGCAATTTCTGCTGATTTCGCTTTCCAGTATATTATTTCCGGATATGACGATATCCGTAACCGTATTACCGGAAAGGGGCATAATGGAATATGACAATATTATTTCAAATATGTCGCCTTTCAAAAGCTGTTTTGCTTTATTTTCATCCAATACAATATTTAACTCCGTTCCACCGTTTAATATTTCCATGTCAGTCATATCCACCGGATATATCCCCTCATATGATTTCAGTACCATGGCATAGGTTTCCGGTCCAGAATGACCATATGCCGATTGGCCTGCATGCATATCCGTTTCCATGTCCTGACGGTTTCCCCATTTTCCGTAAACAATGGCCATTCCCAGTACACACAGCAGAAGCAGACATACCGATATTCTTTTTTCCTTCAATCCATACCCCTCTTTTCCGTATCACCCAAATTAAAGATTCTATAAATAATTTATGCGGAGCCTGTCCCTTTTAGAACGGTTCTCCGCATTTTTTACAATTTGTTTATATTCTTATTTTATTTCCCTGACACCCGCTTCAGTTCCTGAACCGGTCAGTCCTTCTTTCAGTCTCATAACCGCCAGTGTAATAATTGCCGCATGATCAAATGCAAGTCCCCGGGACCATAGTATCTTTATTTCTCCGGCTCCCGGCATATAACCGTTGTTTTCTATCTGCAGCAACGCGGTTAAAACCTGTTCTTCTTCATTTTCCTGCTCCGCCGTGAGATTTAACTTATATAACCGGATTTTTCCTTTTTCCCATTCCTTCCCGACTGTTTTTCCGTCCGGTTCCTCCTGATCGTCCAGCTCTTCAATTCCGGTTTCCGTCAGTTCCGTTTCAAACCATTTGGCATCTGCGGCATCATCACCGGATACTACATGCAATTGCTCCGATTCCGCCAAAGCCATAAATGCGGAAGACATGACCCAGCCCCGTTTATCCCTGTCCGGCTGGCTGAACACCTGCAACTGCCGGAGCGTTACATTTTCAATTCCCGTTTCCTCTTTCAATTCACGATATGCCGCCTGTTCTACCGTTTCATTTTTCTCTACAAATCCCCCCGGAATGGCCCAGCATCCCATATAAGGATTGGCTCCCCGCCGGATCAGCAGGACCGAGAACTTCTTTATTTCCGGTTCCCGGTATGATTCCGGCCGGGTATCTCTTACGGAAAATACCACCATATCCGCCGCCACTGACGGACAATCATATTTTTTTTTCTTACACAAAGTATTCCCGTATATTTTTATCTGACACATTTTCATTGCATTCAGGGCGTTTACATGACTTTCCGGCGTCACCCCTGCACAGCAGCCGGCATCCACGGATATAACGGCTTCCGGAAAAAACGCCTTTAATATCATTGCATTGGATATTACACAGATATCCGTACACAGTCCGCATAATTCAATCTCCAATTCACCTGTATTTGAAAGTTCCCCTGCGGTTTTCCGGATGACTTCCGGTAAATCCGCTGAACCGAATGTATTCTTATTTACAATAACGGAATCATCGGTATCCAACGCTCCATCTATTTCAAATCCCGGCGTTCCTTCTATACAATGTTCCACCGGAAGATTTTTACCTTCCTGTGTTTCCGGATAATTTCTGGTATGCGTATCTCTGGTAAATATAATTTTAATGCCCTGTTTTTTATAATCTCTTATTTTTTCTGCTATCGGTTCAACAATGGCTAATGCTTCCTTTGTCCCCAAAGAACCATCAATAAAATCTTTCTGCATATCTATTACAACTAAAATCTTCATTATCCGTTCCTTCTTTCTGAGAATTTTGTTATTGTATCTGTAATATTATCAATATATTTATAAGAACGATATCATTTTTTATTTTTACCGTCAACGATAATTTTAAAAACCGCTTGCATTTTATTCCGTTTTCCTCTATAATATCCAAAGCGTTCCGCGCGACTAGCTCAGTTGGTAGAGCACCTGACTCTTAATCAGGGTGTCCAGGGTTCGAACCCCTGGTCGCGCATTGAATTAAAACTTTTTTAAAAAAAGCTTGCATTTTTACATTTTTTGATATATAATGATTTTCGCATTAAAAATATATGCGCGACTAGCTCAGTTGGTAGAGCACCTGACTCTTAATCAGGGTGTCCAGGGTTCGAACCCCTGGTCGCGCACTAGAAGTACCAGTTTTGGAGACGTATGAGCTTCGGGGCAGGTGCTTTTTTTGATTTTGTATGCTTATCTAATATTATTAAATTTTTAAATTTTATTTGCAAGTTGATATATCTATGTTATACTAATCACCACAAGATTATTTTGATTTTCAAAGAGATGAGGGCTGTTCAAGTGGAAAACAAACACAAATTTGAAAAAAATCCAAAATATTACACAATTTCTCTCTATGTAATAGCGACCGTTATAATATCCGCCATACTGTTAAAAATAATATGGCACTGGGCATCCACAATAAAATCCCTGGAACACATTATCGGTATGTTAATGCCGTTTTTAATCGGTCTGCTGATTGCTTACCTGATGAATCCCCTTGTAAAAGGACTGGACAAAAAACTGTTTGAAAAAATATTCCGGATAAAAAAGGCAAATGTGCGTAAAGCATTATCTATTTTTATTTCTTATATTTTTGTTCTTGGCATCATTATCGTCTGTATCTCGGTAATTATTCCGGAAATATACTCCAGCTTAAAAAATATTTCTTCCGGAGTACAGGAATCCTACAATAAGCTTATTATCTTCCTGGAAGATTTCAACAAAAAATATCCGGATATGGATATCTCTTATGTTACGGATGTCGTAAAAGAAAACAGTTCAAATATCATTGATTTTGTAAAGGGGTCGCTGGACAAAATCCTTCCTATGCTGTACAACACCTCCGTTTCCGTTATCTCCTGGATAATCAATATTATTATAGCTATTATGGTTTCCTGCTATATGCTGATCGATAAAAACAGATTACTGAAAAATTGTAAACGTTTTATATATGCTTTTTTTAAAAAGGAGCATGCCGATACCTTCATATCCACCTGTGGAGACTGCAACAGAATATTTGGCGGATTCCTTATAGGGAAAACAATTGACTCAACCATCATCGGTTTTATGTGTTTTCTCTTTATGAATATACTGGGTTTAAAATATACCATGCTGATCAGCGTTATCGTAGGCATCACAAATATGATACCTTATTTCGGACCTTTTATCGGTGCAGTTCCGGGAGTTCTGATATTACTGACCATAAACTGGAAATACGCTTTAATATTCGGTGTACTTATTTTAGCACTGCAGCAATTTGACGGTCTGTATCTTGGACCGAAGATTCTCGGTGACAGTACGGGACTTCGTCCTGTATGGATTATATTTGCCATAACGGCCGGCGGCTGGCTGGCCGGTACAATCGGAATGTTCCTTGGCGTACCGGTAGTTGCGGTTATTGCATTTCTGACAGACAGATGTATTGAACGAAAACTCTCTGCAAAAAAAATTGATTCTGAAACACTATAAATAACGAGAAATGTTATAACGTATAAAAATGCGCCCTTTAATGTACAAGTGATATTATTTGTACATTGAAGGGCGCATTTCTGCTGATTACTTTTCCAAGTCCGTTACAATCATCCAAAATATTTCTGTACCTTCTGGTCCACCATACTTTTCGGCACGGCTCCCTCTATCCTTCCCAGCATCTCTCCCCCTTTGAAAAACACCAGTGTAGGAATGGATAATACCCTGTATTTCATTGCAGTTGATGTATTTTCGTCAATATTTAATTTACATACTTTTATCGTATCCATATTTTCACCTGCAATCTGAGACACAATCGGTGTCATCATCTTACATGGACCACACCAGTCCGCATAAAAATCCACAATAACCGGTTTATCACTTTTTATTACTTCATCCTCAAAATTCTTATCATTTAACTGATATATCATATGTTCATCTTCCTTCCTTTTTATACTTATACAGGCTTATTTTTTACAGCACTTACATCTCGGATTCAGAATTGCATATACCTCATCAAAGGACTTTTTCATATTTATGCATTTTCTGTCCATCCATCTTCTGTCACAGATAAATCTATTCATGCATCTGCAAAATTTTGTTTTTCCGCGACTCATAGCAATCCCCGTCTTCACATTTCTTTAATTTATTTTATTCTCTGATTTTCTGCCTGCTACTAATTTACAGATCGGATTTCCCATTTCCACAAACTTCTCCTCATACTCGGTTGTAACATTTTCTTCAAACAGCCTGCCGTCTTTTTCTCCATGTAAATCAAATGTATATGTTTCAACAGAAAAAACCGTCTCTGGTATCTCTGCCAGAGAAAAATCAAACAGCGGACGATTATCCGTCTTAAACTCCACAACGCCCCCTGCCTTCAGGATTTCATCATACCTTGAAAAAAACTGCCTGGATGTCAGTCTCCTTTTGGCATGCCGGTCCTTTGGCCATGGGTCGGAAAAATTCAGATAAATCCTGTCTATTTCTCCCTTATCAAATATATCACAAATTTCAACCGCATCCATCCGGATAAAAAAAAGATTATTTATATCCAGCTGCTTTCGCTTTTCCACGGCCCGGATCAGAACGCTGGAATACTTTTCAATACCTATATAATTAATATCCGGGTGGTTCACTGCCAGCTCCGTTATAAACTTTCCCTTTCCCATCCCGATTTCTATGCGGATGGGATTATCATTTCCAAAAAATTCATTCCATCTGCCTTTATACTCCGCCGGCAGGCTTATTGTATATTCACTTTCTGCTATGGCTTCCCTGGAACCTCTTACGTTTCTAAGTCTCACACCGGACCCCGCCTTTCCTTTTTCGCACAAATAAATAGTCTATTGAATATGATACAACAAATTACCCTAAAAAAAAAGAAAAAATTTTCAAAAAAACCTAGATTTTTTTCTAAAAAGTAGTATTATTTATGATGAATTTAAGAAATATAGGTTAATAACATATAATTATACCAAGACAAAGCGGGGTGATACCATGGAACTACAGGTTAATCAGGTAATAGAAGAATTATCCAAGATTGATTCTGCTACCGAACAGATAATATTGTCTGCGGAAAACGAAAAAGAAGATTATTCTTCTGCCATTGAATCCTGGAAAAAAGAATATGAAGATTCTCTGATAAATAACATGAATCAAAATATTGAATCTTATAAATTAAAAATACAATCCCATAACCAAAGGATTTTACAGCAATATCGCACCGAAACGGAAGCATTGCTTTCCAAACTGGATGCTGCGTATCAGGAAAACCATTCAGCATGGGCAAATGAAATATTCAAAAAGCTTATCAGTGAATAAAATTTATTTGCTTTCTTTATGGTATGGAGGGAAATAACAATGAACAACTTACTTGCCTACAGCGGGCTGACTACAAAAGTCAGAGCAATGGAAAGTCATCTGATTTCGTCATCTGAATATGAACAGATTATAAATCTTTCTTCTGTTTCGGAAATTGTGGGATATCTGCAGAATCATCTGGAATATTGTGATATATTTGACGGTATTGAAACCTCTGAATTACACAGGGGCGGACTGGAACGACTGCTTATGATGTCTGAATATAAATCTTTTGCCAAATTGTATAATTTCTCCTCCGTAAAAGGACGACGTTATCTGAAATTATATTTTATCAAATATGAGACACGTCTGTTAAAACAATTGATACGGGAAATTATGGATACGAGGACCGGGGCATTGGATATAGATTTTCTTTCTCTTTATTTTGACAGATTTTCGGATATTAATCTGAAAAAGGTATCCGCTGCTGCAACTTTGGAAGAATTAATTGAAACTCTTAAGGGAACCAAATACTATCAGCCGCTGAAAAAAGTTCAGGCAATCGATGGCGTTACCCTGTTTGATTATGAAATATGCCTTGACCTCTTTCACTTTCAAACCATATGGAATGACAAAAACAAATATCTGAAAGGCAAAGATTTAGACGTCATAACCGAATTATACGGAACCACCATTGACCTGCTGAATCTTCAATGGATATATCGATGCAAAAAATATTACAATATAACAAATGCCGATATATATGCCCTGATCATTCCGATTAACCATAAACTGCGGAAATCAAAGCTAAAAGCCATTATAGAATCAGACAGCATCATTTCTCTGCCTGATATGCTTCAGTCTACCTGTTACTCCGATTATGGAACAAATGGTGAGGATATTTCTCTGGAGAATCTTTATAAACTGGTACTCAACCGGAAGCATAAACTTTTAATGCGCTATAATCCCTACTCACTGGCCGCGGTAAATTACTATCTGCACCGGAAACATAACGAAATTACTAAATTAATTACCCTGACCGAATGTATCCGCTATTCCTATACACCGGCAGAAATAAAAAAACTGATTGAATAACGACGGAGGTGAATGAAGTGATTGAAAAAATGAAATTTGTCAGTATCACGGGGCCGAATGATGATATTGACCGGGTCATTAATCAATATTTATCAAAATATGAAATACATCTTGAAAACCCAATGCTGGAACTTGGCTCCTCCAATAATCTGTTTCCCTATATAGAAAGCAACCCGTACAAGGAACTTCTTGCAAAGGGAGAAGCATTAAAAAAATTAATCAGTACCGACACCGTTCCGGAGACCGAAGACATGAATCTTCAAAAAGCGGAACAGTTGATCAAACAATTAAGCAATGATATCAAACAATTACGGAACAGTAAAAAAGAGCTGGAGAAAAAAAGGGATTCCATCCAATCTGATTATGACAAGATATCGCCGTTTGTGGGACTGAAATATGATATTAAAAGTATACTGCTGTTTAAACATATTAAATTCCGTTTTGGACGTATTCCGATAGAATATTATACAAAACTTGAAATGTATATGGAAAACAATAATTCTTCTATATTCAAAAAATGTACCACAGACAAACAATATGTATGGGGCGTTTACTTTGTTCCCGCTTCTTTATCGGATAAATGCGATGCGACCTATACATCCATGCATTTTGAACGGACATTTATTCCTACCGAATCCACAGGTACGCCGGAAGAGGCCTGCAAACAGCTGTTAAAAAAGATTAACGGGCTAAACGAGAAAATTGCTGCTTCCGACGCCAAAATAAAAAACCGGCTGGAAAAAGATAAAACTTTAATCGTTACAGCCTGTGAAAAGATTCAGACGGCATATGAAAATTTTGACGTGCGGAAAATGGCAACCCATACCAGCAACGACGGTGTAATTTTTTATATTATATGCGGCTGGATGACGGAATCCGATTCTTCAGATTTTATGCATGAAATAGAACAGGACGATAATGTAGTCTGTATCATTGAAGACCAGAATGGACGTCGTCGGAAGACGCCGCCTACCAAACTTAAAAATCCTAAAATTTTTAAGCCCTTTGAAATGTATATCCGTATGTATGGTCTTCCTGCATACAATGAAATAGACCCCACCATCTTTGTGGCGCTTACCTACTCCTTTATTTTCGGCGCCATGTTCGGAGACGTTGGACAGGGTCTGCTGCTGGTATTCGGCGGCTTCCTGCTGTATCACTTTAAGAAAATGAATCTGGCGGCAATCATCGGAACTGCCGGTATCTTTTCCACCTTTTTCGGTTTTATGTTCGGAAGTATCTTTGGTTTTGAAGATATTATCGATGCCGTTTGGCTGAGACCGGTGGATGCCATGACGAATGTGCCGTTTATCGGAAAACTGAATACCGTATTTGTGGTTGCCATTGGCTTTGGAATGTTCCTGATACTTTTTACAATGATTCTTCATATCATAAACGGTATTAAAAACCATGACACCGAAAATATATTTTTTGATACCAACGCCCTTGCAGGTCTTGTCTTTTACGGTGCCATCGTTGCCGTTACAGGATTGATGATGGCCGGAAAGAAAATGCCTGCCTTCATTGTTCTGCTCATTATGTTTGTGATACCGCTGCTGCTCATCGCATTAAAAGAGCCGCTGACACATATGATTGATAAAACCGAACCGGAAGAAAAAACAGGAATCGGAATGTTTATTACACAGGCATTCTTTGAATTATTTGAAGTTTTGTTAAGCTATTTTTCCAATACGCTGTCTTTCATCCGTATTGGTGCATTTGCTGTCAGCCATGTTTCCATGATGGAAGTGGTTTTAATGCTTGCCGGCGCCGAAAGCGGCTCCCCGAATATGGTGGTCATCGTACTGGGCAACCTGTTTGTTGTGGGTATGGAAGGACTGATCGTAGGTATTCAGGTACTTCGTCTTGAATATTATGAACTGTTCAGTCGTTTCTATAAAGGAACCGGACGGGAATTTAAACCGTTTAAGGCTCATAAATAAACTATTAAAAGAAATAAAACAGAAAAGAGGTATATTATGTTAACCGTAAAAATCACTTTATTTATTGCACTTATACTCAGTATTGTC
Source organism: uncultured Lachnospiraceae bacterium (assembly GCA_910583605.1). Classification (GTDB taxonomy): domain Bacteria; phylum Bacillota; class Clostridia; order Lachnospirales; family Lachnospiraceae; genus Bovifimicola. The sequence goes on along the minus strand of CAJTXN010000005.1, from coordinate 38,192 downwards.
ATTCCTTTTGCGGCTTATGCCGTTGGAGAAAAAAACCGGGGACGCTATAAAAAAGCTCTGGCGCTCAATGTCATCGGATTTTTCGGAATTCTTATCATTTCCCAAATCGTAATTTTTACCGGTGACGTTTCCGCTGCCGAAGCTGCAGAAGCCGCTTCCTCTTCCGGACTTGCAACGGGACTAGGATATCTTGCCGCTGCACTGGTAACCGGATTATCCTGTATCGGCGGCGGTATTGCAGTTGCCAGCGCTGCAAGCGCCGCTTTGGGTGCAATCAGCGAAGATCAGAGTATTCTCGGTAAATCTCTTATCTTCGTAGGTCTTGCGGAAGGTGTTGCCCTTTACGGACTTATCATCTCCTTCATGATCCTCAGTAAACTGTAAGAACCGCATATGAATATTTATCTGATCAGTGATAATATTGATACGCAGACCGGTATGAGGCTTGCTGGTATAGAAGGCTGCGTAGTACATGAAAAAGAGGAGCTTAAGGCAGCCTTAAATGCTGCCCTGGCAAACAAAGAAATCGGAATCATACTGATAACCGAAAAACTCAGTTTTGAATTTCCTGAAATAATCAATGATATTAAACTGAACCGGAAACTTCCGCTGCTTGTGGAAATACCGGACCGGCACGGCAGCGGACGGCGGGCAGACTTTATAACCTCTTATGTCAATGAGGCAATTGGTCTGAAACTTTAGACCATGTAGTATTTGCAAATTATAGAAAGGCATGGTGATTAACATGACTACAGACGACAAACTCCGGCATTTCATGGATGTATCCATGCAGTCTGCCATGAGTAAAAAGGAATCAATGGTTAAAGAATATAAAGCCGGACTTGATATCCAGTTTGAAAATTATAAAGAAGATGCGAAAAACAGATACCGGCTTCAGGAAAAAGCCGCTTTAGAAGGGCTGAGGAGAGATTTCAGCAAAGATTTCTCACTGCAGCAGCAACATATAAGAAGAAAACTGACACATAAAAAAGATGAATTAAAAGAAAAAATCTTTTCCGAAGTGAGCAGTCTGTTAAATGAATTTATTTTATCGGATGACTATACCGCACTTCTGGTCAAAGAAATAAAATTTTCCCTGTCGGTAGCTCCTGCCGAGGAAATAACAATTTATATTGACCCGCTGGACGAGGAAAAAAAAGATTTTCTTGAAACCCAGACCGGTGCAGATATTACGATTAGTGCATATTCCTTTGGCAGAGGAATGCGTGCAATAATCCCTTCCAAAAACATACTGATTGATTATTCATTTAATTCTAAATTACATGAAATCAAAGATAACTATACGATTAATCTGTAGGAGGTTGTTCGATGAGTAAAGAAGTAACAGGAAGCATATATGGAGTAAACGGTCCCGTTGTCTATATAAAAGGGCGAACAGCTTTCAAAATGGGCGAAATGGTCTATGTAGGCGCCCAGAAACTGGTGGGTGAAGTCATCGGACTTTCTTCCGAACAGACTACGATTCAGGTCTATGAAGAAACTTCCGGCTTAAAACCCGGCGATACCATATATTCTACAGGCAGTGCCATATTCGTTACACTGGCTCCCGGAATATTAAACAACATATTTGACGGAATTGAACGTCCGTTAAAAGATATTGCGGAACAATCCGGAATCTATATATCCAGAGGTGTTACCGTAGATTCCCTGGATACATCAAAGAAATGGGATACACATATAACCGTAAAACCCGGAGATGAGGTACAGGGCGGTACCATTATTGCAGAGGTTCCCGAAACCAGCGCCATTCTTCACAAATGTATGGTTCCTCCTTATATTTCGGGAATCGTGACCTCTGTTGCACCTGACGGACAATATACCATCAATGATACCATTGTTACCATTTCCAAACCGGACGGTACTTCTCTTGAACTGAGCATGGCCCAGAAATGGCCGATACGTCAGCCTAGACCCATAAATAAGCGTTTTTCTTCTACCAAACCGTTGATTACGGGGCAGAGGATCATAGATACCTTATTTCCGATTGCCAAAGGCGGTACCGCTGCAATTCCGGGAGGTTTTGGTACCGGAAAGACCATGTCCCAGCATCAGATTGCAAAATGGTCGGATGCAGACATTATTATTTACATCGGCTGCGGAGAACGCGGGAATGAAATGACACAGGTTCTGGAAGACTTTTCAAAACTGGTAGACCCCCGTTCCGGAAATCCGTTAATGGCCCGTACTTCCCTGATTGCCAATACCTCCAATATGCCTGTTGCCGCCCGTGAAGCCAGTATTTATACCGGTATTACTTTGGCGGAATATTACCGTGATATGGGTTATCACGTGGCAATCATGGCAGACTCCACATCCCGCTGGGCGGAGGCTCTCCGTGAATTGTCGGGACGTCTGGAAGAAATGCCGGCAGAAGAAGGATTTCCGGCATATCTGGCAAGCCGTCTTTCCGCATTCTACGAGAGAGCAGGCTATGTATCAAATTTAAACTGTACCGAAGGCTCGGTATCCATTATCGGAGCCGTTTCGCCCCAGGGCGGAGATTTTTCCGAACCGGTCACCCAGAATACCAAACGTTTTATCCGCTGCTTCTGGGGTCTGGATAAATCCCTTGCCTATGCCAGACATTTCCCGGCCATCCACTGGCTGACCAGTTACAGCGAGTATCTGAATGACCTGGCTCCATGGTATAACGATAATGTAGGTCCTGATTTCATTTCCTGCAGGAACCAGTTGCTGGCAATACTGAATCAGGAAAGCAGCCTGATGGAAATCGTAAAACTCATTGGCAGCGACGTACTTCCGGACGACCAGAAACTGACTCTGGAAATCGCCAGGGTTATCCGTCTGGGATTTTTACAGCAGAATGCTTTTCATAAAGATGATACCTGCGTTTCTTTGGAAAAACAACTTCTGATGATGCAGACTATTTTATATCTCTATGATAAATGCAAAGCTCTGGTTTCTTTAAATATGCCTATCAGCGTGTTAAAAGAAAACAATATTTTTGAGAGTGTCATATCTATTAAGTATGATGTACCCAACGACCGTTTAGACTTAATTAAAAATTACCGGAAATCCATTGATGAATTCTATGAAGATATTATGAGAAGAAACGGATAATTTATGGTTGGATAATCCTTAGTGAAAGAAAAACAGGAGGCAGGTTATGGCTATAGAATATTTAGGACTAAGTGAGATCAAAGGGCCTTTAGTCGCATTGGAAGGCGTCAGAAACGCGGCTTTTGATGAAATCGTGGAATTAACCCTTGACAATGACCCCGGCAAAAAGCTTGGGCGTATTATAGAAATATATGAAGATAAAGCAGTCATACAGGTATTTGAAGGCTCTGAAAATATGTCCCTTACCAATACACACACCAAACTTACCGGGCATCCCTTAAGAATCCCTCTCTCACCTGATCTGCTGGGGAGAACTTTTAACGGTATCGGAAAACCCATTGACGGTATGGGTGAGATCTTATCCGATATAAAACGGGATGTCAACGGTATGCCGCTGAATCCGGTTACCCGTCAGTATCCCCGGAATTATATCCGCACCGGAATTTCGGCGATTGACGGTCTGACTACCCTGATCAGAGGCCAGAAGCTTCCTATATTTTCCGGCAACGGACTTCCCCATGACCGTCTTGCAGCCCAGATTGTAAAACAGGCTTCTCTGGGTGATAAGACTTCAGACGAACTGGTGGTAATCTTTGCCGCAATGGGTGTTAAATATGACGTGGCGGAATTTTTCAGGAGAACGTTTAATGAAAGCGGTGTTTCAGACCATGTGGTCATGTTTTTAAATCTGGCGAATGACCCGGTAGTGGAACGTCTGATCACACCAAAAGTTGCATTGACTGCCGCCGAATATCTTGCATTTGATTTAGGGAAACATGTGCTTGTAATATTAACGGATATGACTTCATTTGCGGAAGCTATGCGTGAAGTATCTTCTTCAAAGGGAGAAATTCCTTCCAGAAAAGGATATCCAGGTTATCTGTACAGCGAACTTGCCACTATTTATGAGCGTGCCGGAATTGTAGAAGGTTCTGAGGGTTCCGTAACCCAGATACCGATCCTGACTATGCCGAATGACGATATTACCCACCCGATTCCTGATTTAACGGGGTATATTACCGAAGGCCAGATTGTATTGGATCGTGTTCTGCACGGACAGTCCGTTTATCCTCCTATTAATGTACTTCCGTCTCTTTCACGACTGATGAAAGACGGAATCGGTGAAGGATTTACCCGGGATGACCATCAGTCCGTTGCCAATCAGTTATTTTCTTCCTATGCCAAAGTTGGTGAAGCCCGTGCCCTTGCCTCCGTTATCGGTGAAGATGAACTGTCACCTACCGATAAAAAATATCTGGCATTTGGCAAAGCTTTCGAACAGGAATTTGTAGCCCAGAATGATTATGAAAACCGGGACATCATTACCACACTGAATCTTGGCTGGCGTCTTCTTCACATGGTTCCAAAAGAAGAACTGGACAGAATCGACACAAAAATTCTGGAAAAATATTATGATATTACCGGCACCGATGCCGATTCCAACACTCTGTAAAATATATCGGCAGTTGCCTGAAAATGGAGGTTAACATGAATCCTAATGCCTTTCCGACTAAAGGAAATCTGATATTAGCAAAAAATTCTCTTGCCCTGGCAAAACAGGGATATGAACTTATGGATAAAAAACGGAATATTCTGATTCGTGAACTTATGGCTCTGATAGACAAGGCAGAAGATATTCAGCAGGAAATAAATGAAACCTACACCTCCGCTTATCAGGCATTGCAGAAAGCCAATATTCAGATGGGAATTAATGAAGTTCAGAAATTTGCCCATGCCGTTCCCATTGAGAATTCCGTGACTATTAAATCCAGAAGTATTATGGGTACGGAAATTCCTTTGGTGGAATATGACGATACCGGAAAAGATTATCCTGCATATGCATTTTTCAGTACAAGAGAATCCCTGGATGAAGCAAAAGCCGGATTTGAAAAGGTGAAAGAACTTACCATAAAACTTTCCATGATAGAAAACTCTGCATACCGTCTGGCTTATAATATTAAAAAGACACAAAAGCGTGCAAACGCACTGCAGAATATTACCATTCCCAATTACGAAACGATTACCAGGGATATTACAAATGCTCTGGAGGAAAAAGAACGTGAAGAGTTTACAAGATTAAAAGTTATTAAACGAATGCATTCCAAATAACGAATTAATTTATAACATAATGCAATAAGAAATGAGAAGTTTTATCATTTTTTATTGCATTTATTTTTTTGTTTTAGTATAATAGACAAGAAAATACAAATTGTGGGAAAGGTAATATACTTAAATGCTAAAAAAAATAAAATCGTTTGTTTCGTTTTTTTTGATACCGGCTCTGATTTTATCCGTGTTTCAGGCTGTCGACCTTCATTCGGTTTTTGCAGATGAACCGGCAGATTCATCCCAGACTTCCATTTACGTAAATACGGAATGGCCGTCATATCCTTCCATATATGCGGAAGCCGGCGTACTGATCGACGCTGCCAGCGGAACCGTGTTATATGAAAAAAACTGCCACAACCAGATGTATCCTGCCAGTATTACAAAGATAATGACCACCATGCTGGCATTGGAATATGGTAATCTCAGCGATATGGTAGAATTTTCGCATTATTCCGTATATTCACTGGAAAGCGGAGCCGCACATGTAAGCATGGATCAGGGAGAACTGCTTTCCCTGAATGATTGTCTGTATGCCATTATGCTGGCTTCTGCAAATGAAGTTTCCAATGCCGTGGCTGAATATATTGCAAAAAAACAGCCGGAATATGAAAAGCGGATTGCCGAACTGGATGCCGCCGGACAGGAATACAATGAATCCGTTGTTGCCATTCAGGTCTTTGCCGATATGATGAATTCCCGTGCTGTACAGTGTGGCGCCCAGAATACGCATTTTTGCAATCCCAACGGATTGTTTGATGAAAATCATTACACCACGTGCTATGATATGGCCATGATTACCAGAGAGGCAATTAAAAACGATCAGTTTTTAAAAGTTGAGTCCCAGCTTACTTATACGCTGCCCACCACAAATCTTAAAACAGAGACTCAGCCTATTGCCAATCGTCACAAGATGCTGTTTCCGTTAAATGCCGTTTACTATGACGGTATTCTCGGAGGAAAGACCGGCTATGTTGACCAGTCCGGTAATACACTCGTAACCTTTGCCCGAAGAAATGGCATGACATTGATCAGCGTGGTAATGAAATCCAATAGCCAGAATGTCTATAATGATACAAAACTTCTTCTGGATTACGGTTTTAATAATTTCAGTCTGACAAACATTTCTCAAAATGAGACAAATTTCACACCCAGCAACGGCAGTTCCATTTTTTCAGAGGATTCTTCACTGATTCAAATCAGTCCCGATGATTATGCAGTCTTGCCGAACAGTATTACCTTGGAACAATGTTCTTCCAATCTTACATTCTCAGAAGAGAACCCGGACGTGTTCGCCCGGCTGGAATATAAACTGGGTGACAGAACCGTAGGCTCTGCAACCCTCATTGTGAATAAAGAAGAAAACAACCACTTTAATTTCGGTCCTAAAATCGAAGAAGAAACAAAAAAAGAACCTGCAGATAACGAATATATAACAATTAATCTCTGGGTAGTTTTAGCAGTGGTTGTTATAATATTAGTCTTACTGGTAATTCTGTATTTTCTTAAAACAACCAGAATAAGCCGAAAACGACACAGAAGAAATAAACGTAACAAATATAGATAGAAATTTAAAATAAATGAAAGAGGTGTTTTTATGGGTTGGGTATCACCAATAAAAGATGAGGCAACTTTAGAAAAATTTAAACAGGCCTTAAGAAAAGTAGACGATAAATATTATATTATGTTTGAACTTGGAATCGGAACCGGTCTTCTGCTTCAGGATATTTTACAGCTAAAAAACCGGGATGTATATGAAAAGGAAGTGATAACAGTTGTTATCGGTGCCAGAAAGATTGAGCGCTCTTACCAGATACCGAAAAACGTACAGGAAACCATTAACTCTTATGTAGCCGGAAAGGATATGAATGCGTATCTGATTACCGGACATGCCAGTTCTAAGGCTCCCCTTTCCAGAGAACAGGCATACAGAGTATTTAAAACTGCCGGCAGGTCTCTGGGATTAAGCACCATCGGCGCCCAGACAATGAGAAAGACTTTTGCATGGAGATATTACCGCTCTACTGGTGACATTAATTATTTACAGCATTTATTTAATCATGCATCTCCTTCCATAACATACCGTTATATCGGAGAAAAACCGAATGTTCAGGTTATTTTGAGAAAACTGACACCGGAAGAGAATGAGCGGAGCAGATATATGCTCTATCTCAATGATTCCGGCAGAAAACGAATCGACGCCGCAATTCACGAATTGAAATCCATTAAAGAAAAGTTTAATAATCCAAGCAATAATGATGCATTCTATGGCTGTGTGGATTGTTTTCTGGATGAACTGGATGCACTGTTGGAAACTTACCGTGAATCCAATACCGGACATTTCTAAAAAGCAATCATAAAATTTTTTTATTCTTTTCGCGCTGCCTCTTCTGGCGGCGCTTTTCTTTTATATTTTCCTTTTTTACAATTATATTTTCCAATTCTTCATTGTTTATCAAACTTACTTTTCTTATGGCATAATATACATTCCTGATTCTGTTTTGCTTTACATGAATGGTCCCTTCCATTATTCCATGCTCCGGGCAGACCGATATACAGGTATACTTTGAATTATCCGTAAACCATTTAATTTTTTTTCTGCATTTTTTGTCACATATGACACATCTCGTCACATAAAGATAAGGCTGCTCTAATAACTGTTCTTTATTTTCATATCCCATTGAAATAAATTCTTTGTGTCCGCTGATCTTAATTTCTTTTTCTTCCTGTTGATTTTCAGGAATCCGATAATGATCCAGCGAATAATTTCCTGAGATCAGATCACGCTTCAATTTCGCCAAAATCTGTCCGGTATATACGGCATCTTCCAACGCCCTGTGAAATTCTTTATCCTGTACAAGATTTAGCTGTATCACCGCGGATTCCAGAGAATACTGCTCATTATTTTCATTCTTTGCCAGACCGAATATTTTTTGAACATCAATATACATCATGGGATATGACCATTGTACACCCAGTTCCATAGTATTAATTCCGTGATATTCCAGATTATTCTGAAGCTCCATTAAATCCTGATTTCCATAGGTACATAAGATATAATCTTTCCCGCACCACTGAAAAAACTCGGATATAACGGTTTTGAAATCCCGCTCCGTCTGCAGGTCTTCATCTGTTATTTTCGTTATTTCCTTTATGATCGGATGGATTTTCCGGTGCAGAACAGGCTTTATCAGACTGGAATATCTTGAAATCTCATTAAAATCTTCATCCAGCATCACGGCTCCGACTTCAATAATCTCAAATTGAAGTAAATCCGTTTTATTCTTATTGTTCTGATTAATCGTCTGATTCCATTCCAAATCAAAAACAATGTAATTCATGGCGTTCTCTCTTTATTCATATTAATTACATTCAAATCCCACTCTTATGACTGCATGGATGCAATCAATGCAGCTATATCGTCCGGTGACATCTGCTTATTCGGGTCTGATAAATCCGGAGCCTGTACAGGTTCCTTCTCAGGTTCAGCTTCCTGCTGCGGTGTGATTTCCATCTGTTCCTCTATATCTTCCGGCTCTTCTGTTTTCTCAGATTCGGTTGATTCCGCTTCTGTATCTGTTTCAATTTGTTCATCATCCAGGTTCAGATTGAAATCTCCCAATAAATCCATTTGTTCAAACTCATTCAGGTTTGCTAAAATACTTTCGTCATCAAAGATATCCTGATTCATTATTTCATTTTCTGTTTCACTGTTGAATAATCCATCAGATTCAGAAATTCCCATTTCCCCCAGTAAATCCTGAGATTCTTCCAAAACCGGCTCTTCTGACGGCTGTACCTGCAATAGCTCCGGTATCTCTTCCGGCTCTCGATTCAATGTCAGCTCCGGTTCCAAAATCTGTTCCGGCTCATCTTCCTGTGTTGCTTCCGGTACATAACCCAATATCTGCTCTTGTTCCGGCGTCGGCTTTTCTTCTGGCATTTGGTTTACGTTTTGTTTCAATAGTTCTTCAATATTTATATTATCCAGCTTTTCAATTAAGATTCCACATGCTTCTCTGATTGATACACATTCATTTTTTAACTGAGAAAACTCTTCGCTGCTGTTTTGAATTGCAGTAATGACAGCCTGTTCAAAGTGTTCGATACCTGTAGATAAATTATCCGGATTATTTTTATTCGGCTTTAATTCAGAAATCTGAAGATTTAATGTTTCTACGGCCGTTCTTACTTCCGCCAATGATTCCATATTTTTCTTAATAATGGTTTTTCCAATGGTTTTCTGGCCGGAAAACAAACTGTCAATTGCTTCCCTGGTGCTTTTATCAACTTCCTCCAGCTTTTCAGTTATGCTTTCAAAACCCTTTTTACTGCATAAATAAATTGCCTTTTGGGATTTCATATATTCTTCAATCTGCAACATTTTCTGTTTGTAACATTTATTTATTATTTTAATAATTTCATCGGTAATCAGATACACATCAATTATTACAAATATTCCACCCCCAAGAATTATAGGATAATTCTGCGGTATCCTCTTAATCAGATAGAACTCGCTGATCAGCAGCGTTATAAATACCATTACTTCTACTATCAGTATGGATGATACTACATTTCTGTTTCTAGTATTATTTTCCACTTTTTTTTCGATCATATTAAACCTCCATGTCTTAGAAAAATTTTGCGACAGCAGAAATCGCAATACTGTGATTTTATAGATTATATTATATTCGATTCCCAAACCCTGTGCAAGTCTTTTATATTGTAGCCTGTCACATCCATAGCTGCTACGATAACCAGTCCATTAAATCATCTGAATCACAAAAATTTTTTAAGCTATCATTATCACAATATTCTTGATAGTCGCTCATTCTTTCCCACATTTCATTTTTTCAAACAAAAATACAGATTAGTCTTTTAGTTTCTCTACCGCTATCTTCACCAGTTCTCTAAATTCCTTATCGCACGTTGCTACAAGTTCAAATCCTTTTTGAAAAATAAAAAACGCCGAAAACCTTGAAAAATCAATGTTTCCAGCGGAAATTCCAGCGTCGCTAAGAGGATTTGAACCTCCGGCCTACCGCTTAGGAGGCGGTCGCTCTATCCAGCTGAGCTATAGCGACAGTTTAAATATATTTTTAACTCATTAATTCTATCATATTAACAATATTCAGTCAAGATTTAAATAACATATGTCTGTACTATACGGTTTCAAAATCAATCCTGCCCTGCAGCCAAACCACACCTTTAAATCTTCTTCCGATTTTCGGTACTCCCATTAAATCATTTTTATTGATAAACACCGTTATACTGATATCATTACATTCAATCAGCATTTCTATGATTTCTTCATCACTGATTCCGTTTTTATCTTCCACAATATCCCTGATTTCGCCAATCACCTGATATTTATCACACTCTATGCCATAAGGCATTATACTGGATTCCACGATTGTCAGAATATCCTCATTCATTACACGTTTGCAGATCTGATTATATTCATTCATTTCCTCTAAAGCCATGGCATCAATTGCTTCCTGATTTCCCTTTTTTGCTTCCCTTAGAACTTCACCCCTGTATCTGCGCAGTTCATCTGACATAGAGGTAAAAGAGCTGTCCTTTTTCACGGGCATTAATATTTTACCGGAAAGACTCATGGCCGTCAGCCCCACCTTTGCAGATATTCTGGATATTCCTCTGTTATTGTCAAAATTAATATAGTCCAAACCATTCTGTATGAAAAAAATCACCGAAAATCCCAACCGGTTATCCTCACAGGAAGCATAAAATGACATATTCATTACGTTTTTTTCAATAACGATTTCATCATAATGAATATATTTCATAGGCAATGCAAAAGGATAATAAAAGTCACAATGAAATTCTCTGCTGCTTAAAAACTCTCCATGAAAAGTTATCCCCATATTCGGAGAAAAATGCTTAAAGATTTCCACCGACTCCCCTTCGTGTTTTGCCGAATTGTTGATAGCTTCATCTTCTTTAATGATCTTGTCCAATAAATACCTGACATTTCTGTTGCAATCCGGACCGCCGAACCCTACAGTACGTAAATAACTATGCATAATTATATTAATATCCCTGGTACATATAACCTCCAAAGATTACACCTTTCTGACTGAATTATAATAAATCTTTAATATTATCCCATATTTCATAACGTCCCTTATTCGTTCTCTTAATATAGTACAAAGCATCATCGGCTCTCTTTAATGCATTTTCAAAGGAATTGGCTCCTTCGGCCTGATTTACGCAGGCTATGCCTATACTGCAGGATACCCTGTTTGATTCACTGATATCCACGCTGTGTCCTACCATCTGTTCTACCAGTCCCTGAAATGATGCTTCATTTTTTATGGTATTATAAATGCTTTTTGCTGCATTCTCCACATCCTCTGCTTTATCCAGATATAAAATGATCAGAAACTCATCACCGCCGTATCTGACTGCAAAACTGTCTTCTCCGCAAATACTTTTGATAACATTTGCAAAAGACACAAGAATTAAATCACCAACTTCATGTCCAAAATTGTCATTGTAGTATTTAAAATTATCTAAATCCATATACAGAATGGAACAAACATTTCTATTCTTCTGTATACCTATTTTATTAATATTATACTGTAATCCCTGCCGATTAAATAATCCGGTTAAATTATCCGTTAATGCTATGGTTTTAAGACGATTATTCATCTCCCGAAGTTCCGCATGAATTTTTTCCCTTTCAACAGCATCTACCATTTGACGAAAAGATGATGTAAACAAAGATAAACTTTCATTATTTAAAATGTACTTGCTGAGATTGGAATACCAGGTATTATGCATAAACATATACATTACAACAATACAATTAATATCTTCATTTACAACAATAGGAATCAGCATAAATGAAGCTATTCTGGCAGAACCGAATACCGACATAATATCCTCATAGTCATAAAAATTGGCATCCAATTTGGAAACGGCAAATTCACGGGTATTTTTTATTACATACTGATAAATCCTGTCAACTTTTTCTTCTGTCAAAATAATATCTGCATCAGAAAACTTCACTTTTGGAATACCATCTTCTATTTTTATATAAATACAGTTATCAATTCCAAAATTATTTTCAAAAGCTTTTATGGAATCATTTATCATTTCATCAACAGAAGAAACAGAAGCATTTAACAGCTTTGTCCATTTTGACAAAAACTGAACTCTCTCCTTTTCTTCAATGGAACGATTGTAAATACCTATATTTTTAATAAGCTGTGTAATATTATTCAGGGTAATTCCTCTCAAAGACAATTCAAAAGTTCCATTATCCCAGGTAAGCTGTTCATTTTTTAAACCATCCGTATCCGTGTCCAGGATTCTGTTTTCCCCTGTAATCTCCCTCATTGCAAGAAGAACTTTATACCGCTGTTTTTTCAGATTATTATTTACACAATAATCAATTGCCTGTTCCAATGCATAGATTGCTGATTCTTTTCTTCCAATCAGCATATATAATTTTGCTTTTTCGATCATACACTGTGTATAGGTAAAGAAAGTACTGCCATCTGCTTTCATGGAATAATAATTTGCCTTATCCATATGTTCTTCTGCAGATTCATATTTTCCGCCGTCTCTTAATAACATACCTTTAATAAAATAATATAAAAACAAATCATCCGACCAATAATAATAGGTCTCTTCTTCTTCCCGAAAACTCAGAACATAATCTATCATACGTTTAGTATTATTAAGATAAATTTTACACTTATATATATTTCCCAGTCTGTAACAGCATAATGCTTTTAAGGCATTTAATTTAGCTACATGGCAAACTCGTATTTTACTGTTCTTTCTCAGATTTTCCATTGCAGCCAGACAGGTGGTAATATAACTGTCCGCACTTTTAAAGTCTTCACCCAGTATTGCATTAATAGTCATATTATATAAAGTTTCACCCATATAACTGATATCTTCCACACTATAATATATGATTAATGCTTTATTAAAGTATTCATTTGCTTTATCAAATTCTTCGCAGGTACATCTGTTATACCCCAAACCAATATATGTCATAGCTTCTTCATTGAGATTATTATTTTTCTTACAGATAGGCATACATTTTTCCAGATAAAAGTAATCAGACACATCAATAAAACCATTGGAAGATGCAATAAGTAATGCTTTGTGATAAGCATCCAGTAAAAGACTGTCATTTCCCATCTCTTCTGCAATTCGAATTCCCTTATTGAAAAATTTAAGCCTATGCTCCAGTCCGTCTGCTTTATAATATAATGAACTATTATTATCAAAGGCATAAATATATATATGAGCCAATATATTTTTATAATTATACTTCTCACACTTTTCTATTATTGACATCTGGTCCGAAGTTATATCCTTATAAAACCAAGCACCTCTCCAATTAGAGTAGTCCGCTATATGAGCTATGATTTGTAAAAAAACTATTTTTCTTTCTTCATTTATATCTATAAGTTTCTTTGCTTTTTCTATCAGTTTTTTTGCTTCATCATATTTTTCATTTGAAAGCTCAAGATAAGTCCTCATAATATAATAATCAAATTTCTTATCTTTGCTTACAGCCAGAACTTTAAGATTGTTTATTGCTTCATATGCATCACTGATTTTTCTTAACTCAATACAGTTTTTCGTATATAGTTTATATAATTTAAACTTTAGATCATTGGATATATCATACTTCTCAACCTCATATTTATGATACAGAAATCCAAGATAGTCGGAAGCCTGATTCAAAGCAAGTAAATCACACATATTCTTAATTTTAACCATGGTGGCTTCCAATTCCGTTTCATCAAATTCCAGACTTACTATCTCTTTTTCATTTTTGGAGTTATCTTCCAACTCCCCAAAATCATCCCAATCATATACACAGTTTATGTCTATAAAATTATTTATTAATTCATTCCAAATAACAGATTTCCCCTTCAATCCCGGTACATTGTTTTTAAAAGCAGCAATGATTACCATATTCCCGGTATCTTCACCTGAAAATATTTTATTAATAAATTTCATGGTAGATGTTCCGGCAAGATGTATTTTATTAAATATTACTATGATCGGCTTTATTTTTGATGCAAATGTTATCATATTTAACAAACCTTGATATAGCTTGTCTGTTTCAAATTCTATTTCATTTAATAATAAAAATTCTTCCCGTCTGGTAATACCTGTCTCAAAATACGATTTTAAAATTATCCTGTGAGGATTATAAATTTTACACACTTCAAAAAACTCATCAAGATTCATATCAATATAATTATCGAAAATATATTTAATCCATATTAAAAATGGTTCATATGCTTCCGGAATCCGGGTGGCGTTAAACTCATGATAAAAATAAATATATTTATTGTCTGATTTTACAGCATCTGCCAGCTCTCTTGTTATACCCTTATTATCATAATATTTAACCAACAGGAAATTATTTGATAATCTCCCAACACCATTAATTTTATCATGTAATATTTTCTCTAATTTTTCAAAATACTTATCCACACGGTTATCTCCGATTCTTTTCATTTTTTTAAAAAATTATTCCATAAAATTATCTACGTTGATGGCCTTCTCGACTGCTATTTTCTCTTCTTCACCTAATACAATATATGACTCACCCTTTATTATTTCTTTTATATAAGTATAACATCCTTCTCTGCTGTGCATTGCATTTAACACAAATCCTGTATTCTCTTTATCCAACATGGCAAGAGCAAAGCTTAGCTTTCCTCCCATCTCATTAAATGCATCGTATTTTACAATACCGACTTTCTGATAAACTGTCAAAAGATTTTCCTGAATTTCTTTAAGCATTACATCCTTCTTTGCATCTCTGGCAATCAGCTCATCTACCTGACTAAATCTTTTTGCAATTACATTTTCCAAACTTTTTCCATCTTTTCCACTCATAAAAACTTCATATTTGTTTGTCAGTTTTTTTATTTTTAAATTTGTAACAATAATATAAATCAACAATCCTAAACTAATTACTAATAAAGCAATAATAAAATATGCCGGATCTACTTCTCCAATACCAATATATTGCAACAATTCACTGTTCATTTTATTCACTCTTTCTTTATATGTTTTTATTCACTTTTAGCTTTCATAAATAATTCCAATAATCTCTCTAATTCATTATCAGAATAATACTCAATTTCAATCTTGCCTTTTCCGTTTTGTTTGTGGTTAACTTTGACCTTAGTTCCCACAATCTCTTTTATTTTTCTTTCTATATCTTCATAAACAAAAGCATTCTCCAATACCGGCTTAATTTTTTCCGGTTTCGGATTGCCCAATTGTTTTACCAGCTTTTCAGTTTCTCTTACACTGAGCTTCTCATCCATAATTTTTAATGCGAGCTGATACTGCTGTTCTTTATCTTCAATCGATAATAATGCTCTCGCATGTCCGCTGGATATCATATCTTCAATCAGCATTTGCTGCACATCATCTGATAATTTTAACAGACGCATGGAATTTGTTATGGCAGTTCTGCTCTTCGAAATTCTTTCTGCCAGTTCATCCTGTTTTAAATCATATTCATCAATAAGCCTTCTATATGCCTGAGCTTCTTCAATGGGATTCAAATCTTCCCTCTGTATATTTTCAATCAGAGCAATCTCTACAATTTCCTGTTCTGAATAATCCTTAATAATAACCGGTACTTCTTTGATACCGGCAAGTTTGGAAGCTCTCCATCTTCTTTCACCTGCAATTATTTCATAATAATCGTCTCTTTTCTGAACAACGAGAGGCTGTATTACTCCAAACTGCTTAATTGACTCTGATAATTCCTGCAAGGCATCTTCGTTAAATTTTTTTCTCGGCTGGTTTCTATTCGGTTCTATATCATTTATTTTTAATAAAACAGGTCCGCCGGTACTATTCTCTTTCTCATCACCTTTTTTTGATTTAACCGATAATTCTTCTGCATCTATATCCGGTATTAATAAATCTAATCCCTTACCCAACCCCGTTTTTCTATTTTTAGTTCCTGTTTTTGTAGCCGCTTTCAAAGCTGTCTTAGAATCTGCTTTCATATTGTTATTATTCCTGCCTTTTTATATTTATTTTTAATCTCTCAAAATAATTTATTTCTTACCTTTTATCAGTTTTGAAAGTTTATTCCCCTTTTGTTTATCTTTTGTATCATTTATAGTATTCATATAATCATCAATATCAAAATCTTCATCTCCGCGATGAATAACTTCTAATGCTAACATTCTATAACTCTCAGCCCCGACAGACTTTGAATCGTATAAATTAATCGGCAACCCGTGACTTGGTGCTTCAGCAAGTCTTATATTCCGGGGTATTATTGTTTTATAGACGTTTTGCTTCAAATTTCGTTTTACATTTTCTACTACTTCTAATGAAAGATTCGTTCTCGCATCATACATTGTAAAAACTACTCCTTCCATCTCCAATTCCGGATTTAATCGTTTTTTTACAAGATTAATCGTATGTATCAATTGGGATAAGCCCTCTAATGCATAATATTCACATTGAATCGGAACCAGAACGGTATCAGCAGTAACCATCGCATTAACGGTCAAAATATTAAGAGAAGGAGGACAATCAATTATAACAAAATCATAATTATCCTTTATATCTGTTAAAAGATTCTTTAAAATATATTCTCTTCCATCAATTCCAATTAAATCAATTTCTGCACCTGATAAATTTACATTTGAAGGCAATACATCTAAATGTTCTAATGCTTCCTCCTGGATACAGTCTTCCATATTACATTCCTCTATAAATAATTCATATACTGTATTCTCCAAAGCATTTTTATCAATTCCCAATCCGCTTGTGGCATTTCCCTGAGGGTCTATATCTACAACCAATACTTTTTTTCCTTGTTCCGCAAGACACGCAGACAGATTAATAGATGTAGTGGTTTTACCAACTCCGCCCTTTTGATTTGCAATTGCAATTATTCTACTCATTATCTAAACAATGCTTATGCACAAACATGTACATATTTCTCCTTCTTCTTTAATAATTTTATCAACCATTTAAAAGTATTTTAGTACCTTTATAATTATATCACGAAGGTGCTATATACGCCATTACTTTTTCAGAAAATGTTTCACGTGAAACATTTCATAATTTACTGTTTGTAGTTATAACTATAACTTACAATAGTTCCAAACTCACTGCTGGATTTAATTTTAAACTCACCAAGATATAATTCCAATCTTTTTTTAACAATATTCAATCCCAAATCAGCAGTATCATTCAAATTATTAATATCAAAACCACATCCGTCATCACTCACGGTTACATTTATATGTTTTAAATTAGAAGAAGACTCTTTCAAATCATAATCAATTACTTTTTCATTTATATCATTTTTCTTATCTAAAGAATCTTCATTCAAATCATCCATTTGATTAACAATACTCAATATTTCATTTTTATCAATACTTGATACAACAGATACATCAATATTTATATTCTTTGCTCTTCCATGAAGAATAGAATTATTGATAATTTCATCAAGTATCCTTAAATTATTTTGAATATCATAAGATGGCATGATTACATCATCACCTATACCCGAAATAGTTATAAGTTCCGAAGCTACATTATATTTCTTTATATGATTATGAATATTTTGTAAGAAATAAAAATTATTTTCTACTACAGAATGTTTCACGTGAAACATAAAATCTAATGCTTTATTTTGTAAAGTATGTAATCCTTCTTTAATTTCAAGCAGTTCTATTTTACTTCTATTTACATCCACGTCAAAAATATTCTTACATAACTCTCCTTTATAAATTAAACTGTCTATAATCTGAGTAACTTCCTGAGATATTCTATTTTCAATTCTTTTAATTTCCCTTTCAGAAATATCAACCGCCAGTCTGCTCAGTTCTCTTTGATTTTCATCAATTTCTTTTTCTTTAATTTTTTTATCATTTAAATCAATATTATTTCTTAAGTTTTCATAAGATTCAATAGCAATACTTATTTCATTCAGTTCTTCATCAACTTTCTTTTGATTATTCTCCAATGTTCGGATATCTATTTCATTTTTATGATATATTTTTTTCAATCTGTCTATTTCCGTAACGTTATAATCACTCATAATAGAATTAGGAGAAAATACTTCAAATGTTGTATCAAGATTTTTTGTCAGCTCCGTAATATTTAAATCAATTTGTATATTTTCATTTTTTAATTTATCTATAGAATAAATACTCTTGTTTCTTTGCTCCAATAAATTATTTTTTTGATTAAAAAGATAGCTTTCAAGTTCATTCATAATCTGATACCTGCTGTAAGCGATCTATGGCTTATCCTTTCTATTATACTTTTCATTTAATATAATACCACATTATTATAACACTTTCATAATTTTTTTACGGCAAAATACTTCCTAATATTTTAATCTAAAATATTAGGAAGTATTTTACAATTCTATATTAACTATCAGACACGAAAACTTTTTACAACGGCTGTTTTGCAGGCATCCCTGCTTTTCTTGGATATTTATTATTTAATTTCTTTTCTTTACGTATAACCACAATAGAACGTTGCATATCAGAATCAGGCAGAGTATATTTTTCAACATCTTCTATCCCGGAACCCAGCAAATGAATTGCAGTCTTTGCATCATTCAATTCATCATCAATATTTCCGGATTTATAAGAAATAAACTTACCGCCTACCCTTACAAAAGGAATACAATATTCCGATAAAGATGAGAGATTTGCCACTGCTCTGGATACAGTCAGATCATATTGCTCCCTGTATTCCGGTAAATGACCAATATCTTCTGCTCTTCCATGAATACACTCAATATTTTCGAGTCCCAGGTTATGGATTACTTCATTCAAAAATAAGATTCTTTTATTCAGAGAATCCAATAATGTCAATCTGATTTCTGGAAATAATATCTTCAGTGGAATTCCCGGAAACCCGGCCCCCGTTCCTACATCCATAATACTTTCCACATTATCCTCTGATATTCTTTTATATATTACAATACTGTCAATAAAATGCTTTAAGACCACTTCATCATATTCGGTTATTGCTGTCAGATTCATTACTTTATTTTTCTCAACCAGCATTTCATAAAAATCATTAAACTGATTCATCTGCTGATCCAATAAATGATAACCTATATCAGATGAAAGCTTTTCTAAAATTCCGGTTTTATCTGCCATAAAATATCCTTTCTATTCTAAATATAATCAGACTATTACAAAATTTATAATCACAGTTCAGGAGTTTCAGCCTTCTTCTTATTCTGCAGATAATTAAACTGCTCCAAATATACTAATAAAACAGATATATCTGCTGGAGTAACACCGGATATTCTGGATGCCTGTCCAATAGACAGTGGTTTACATAATTTAAGTTTTTGTCTGGCTTCATTCCTCAATCCACTAATATCGTCATAATCTAATTTAGGATTAATCTTCTTGTTCTCAAGCTTTTTATACTGTTCGACCTGTTTTAACTGTCTTTTTATATACCCGTCATACTTAATATTTATGTTAACCTGTTCAATCACATCCACCGCCAGTGGTTTTCTGTCAATATCAAAATCCACTACCGATTCATAAGATAATTCCGGTCTTCGAATCAGTTCTGCCAGAGTTGTTCCTGTTTTTAACGGTGTACTATTATGATTCTCCAAAAATTCCTGAACCTGCTTACAAGCCCCAATATTTATTTTTTCAAGCCGTGCTATTTCCTGATGAATCAATTCCTGTTTTTTACATACTCTGTTATAAACTTCATCCGGTACCAAACCTACTTTATGACCGATTTCAGATAAACGTAAATCCGCATTATCCTGTCTCAGCAGCAATCGATACTCTGCCCGGGAAGTCATCATTCTGTAAGGTTCATGATTTTCTTTTGTTACTAAATCATCTACCAAAACTCCAATATATGCCTGGGACCGGTCTAATACAATCTGTTCCTGATTTTTTACATACATGGCCGCATTTATTCCTGCAAGCAGTCCCTGGGCTGCAGCTTCTTCATAACCGGAACTTCCGTTAAACTGACCGCTGCTAAATAAACCCTTTATTTTTTTAAATTCCAAAGTCGGAAGAAGCTGCATTGGATTGATGCAATCATATTCAATGGCATAAGCGTTACGAACAATTCTTACATTTTCCAATCCCGGAACCGTCCGATACATTGCATACTGAACATCTTCCGGCAGGGAACTGGACATTCCGCCTAAATACATTTCATTAGTATAATTTCCTTCGGGTTCAATAAATACCTGGTGTCTGTTTTTATCTGCAAACTTTACAACTTTATCTTCAATTGAAGGACAATATCTCGGTCCTGTTCCCTCAATCATACCGGAAAACAGCGGGGACCGGTCTAAATTTTCACGAATTATCTTATGAGTTTCCTCATTTGTATATGTCAGCCAGCAGGATACCTGTTCTTTCTGAATATCCTCGGGATTGGTGGAAAAGGAAAAGGGTACTATCTTCTTATCACCAAACTGCTCTTCCATTTTACTGAAATCAATACTGCGTTTATCCACTCTGGCCGGTGTTCCTGTTTTAAACCGGAACATTTCAATTCCATGTGTCTTTAAAGAATCGGTTAAATGATTTGCAGCCTGCAATCCGTTAGGTCCGGTGGGATTACTGACATCCCCGTAAATACATCTTGCTTTCAGATATGTACCTGTACACAAAACTACTGCCTTTGCATAATATACGGCTCCTGAAAATGTCTTAACACCCCCAATAATCCCATTTTCTACTATAATCTCAGTAACCTCTGCCTGTCGAATGACCAGATTTTCCGTATTTTCAAGTACATTCCTCATTTCTCTGGTGTAATCCTGTTTATCTGCCTGTGCCCTGAGAGAATGAACTGCCGGACCTTTTGAAATATTCAGCATCTTTGACTGAATAAAAGTTTTGTCAATATTTTTTCCCATCTCTCCGCCCAAAGCATCGATTTCCCGAACCAAATGTCCTTTAGAACTTCCTCCAATATTTGGATTACAGGGCATCAAGGCAATACTGTCCACACTGACAGTAAACATTATTGTTTTTAATCCCAGCCTGGCGCCTGCCAATGCTGCCTCGCAGCCTGCATGACCGGCTCCTACTACCACCACATCATATTCTTCACATACGTTTGACATTTTTTTCTCCATTCTATCAAATCCGTAAATTTTTAATTATTTTCCCATGCAAAACTTACTGAATATTTCATTTACCAGATCATCCGATACGGATTCACCAATAATTTCACCCAAAAGTTCATATGCATTCATTAAATCTATGGAATAAAAATCTTCCGGCAACTGTTGTTCAATACTATTCTTAACCAATTTTAAACTTTCCGCAGCATCTGCCAATAACTGTTTATGACGGATATTTGTAATATAAACCTCTTCATTAAAGGAAATAATACCTTCATAAAACATTTCCTTAATCCGTTCTTCCAGATTTTGAATCCCTATATTTTCTTTTGCAGAAATCACAATCGGTTCTGTATCTGTTAATTGTCTTATCTCATCAACTGATACTATACACTCTAAATCTGATTTATTCAACAATACTATTGATTTTTTATTGGAAATTAATTCTATAATTTCCTTATCATTTTCATCCAGCGGAACAGAAGTATCTACTACATATATTATAAGATCTGCTTCCTCTGCTATTTTTTTTGCCCGCTCCACACCTATTTTTTCCACAATGTCATCGGTTTCCCTTATCCCGGCCGTATCAATGATATTTAGATTGATTTCGGAAAGACTCATGGTTTCTTCCAATGTATCCCTTGTCGTTCCGGCCACATCGGTTACGATTGCCCGCTCTTCCCGCAAAAGACGATTTAATAATGAAGATTTACCCGCATTTGGTTTTCCGAGAATCACCGTTTTAATACCCTCCGATATTAATTTTCCGTTATCTGCAGTACTTAATAAAGATTCTAAAGTACCTAAGATTTCTTCTACAATGATTATCAATTCATCTCCATAATGTTCAATCTCAATATGTTCCGGATCATCTAACGCTGCCTCAATAAATGCAATATGATATATGATTTTTTCTCTCTGCTGTTTAATGATATCACTGATACCTCCCCTTAACTGTGAAACGGAAGCATCCAGGGCCATGGTATTTTTTGCATTAATGATATCCGTAACTGCTTCTGCCTGTGAAAGGTCTATTCTTCCGTTTAAAAAAGCTCTCCTGGTAAATTCTCCCGGCTCAGCACATCTTGCCCCTTTCTTAAGTACCAGTTCCAATATCTTCTTTGTCACAAACACACCGCCATGACAGTTAATCTCTACAACATCTTCCCTGGTATAGGTATTCGGTGCTTTCATTACGATCAATAAAACTTCATCAATAATTTTCCCGTTATCAGCTATATTTCCATAATGAACCGTATGGCTTGCCATATTTTTTATTTTCTTACCCTTCTTCACGGATATAAATATCTCATCTGCTATATCAATGGCCTCATTACCGCTGATTCTGATAATTCCAATACCGGAATTCGTCATTGCTGTTGATATGGCAGCTATGGTTTCACTTCGATACACTGTTTCATCACACCTTTCCTTTCTGAATCACCTATATATATCAAATAACCCGATACGAATAATATATTCTTATCGGGTTACCGCATTTAACTTCATTTAAATTTCATATTATTTCTTTAATACCACAATAATATGTCTGTAAGGTTCTTCCCCTTCACTTTTAGTTGTAACATATTTATCATTCTGTAAAGCCGAATGAATAATTCTTCTTTCATACGGGTTCATCGGTTCCAGAGAAACTGCTCTCTTTGTTCTCTTTACCTTATATGCAATGTTTTTTGCAAGTTCTTCCAGGGTAGTTTTTCTTCTTGCACGGTAATTTTCAGTATCTACCTTCACTCTCAGGTAATCTTCACTCTCTTTATTGATAACAAGACTTACCAGATACTGTAAGGAATCAATGGTTTGTCCTCTTTTACCGATCAGGACACCCATCTCATCACCTGAAAGTTCAATATCAACCATCTTATCTTCCATGTTAACCGTTACATCAATATTAACAGCCAGATTCATGGCATTAAAAACCTTATTTAAAAATTCCACAGCAATATCTTCTATATTATTTTTCTTTCTGGCCTTTATCTTTGCCAATTTACTTCCAAAACCGAGAATACCGCTGCTTCCCTTCTCTATTACTTCATAATCGATTTTATCACTTGTTGTTTCTAACTTAATAGCTGCTTCCGTTAAAGCATCATCTACTGTTTTTCCGGTAAATTCCAAAAACTCCATAACTATACCCTACTTTCTGTTTTTATCGTTAAATTCTTTTACCATATTTGCTTTTGCTGCCATACTTCCGGCTTTATATTTCCTGTTCGCATTATTAGAAACCGTGTTATTTTGTTTTACATTAGTTTTACTGTTAATATTTTTAGTATTCGTGGAAGCGAAAGATGCAACCTTATTTGGATCAATACCTCTTTTTTCCAATTTCTTATTCATTTTTTCAACATTATTCTTAATAATGTCATTGACGTCTACAGTCTTAAAATAAGCATTTACGCCCACCTGCTGAATAATCTGGAACACACCGTTGCATACCCAGTATAAGCCTAAACCGGCAGGAACTGACAACGAAATAAATGCAGACATCAACGGTAACACCACATTCATTACCTTCATTGAATTTCCCATAGGATTATCCGCCATCTGTTCTTTATTGGCACCCATAACCAGTTTTGAACTGAACCACTGTGTCAGAAAACATAAGATTGGTATTAATACAGCCCATCCCATTACCACGCTTGGAGACTGACTGAGGTTAATCGGACCAAACTCATTAATTTTCATTATCTTCTTTTCACTGACAGTTACTTCTTCTGCTTTATCATCAAATTCTTTGTCAATTATAGCAATTTCTGTTTCTTTTGATATCTTCTCTTCTATAAACTTTTCTATTTTTTTCTTTTTATCTTCATTACTGATTCCATCTAAGAGCTTATCCCATTCCTCATCCGTAACAACCGATAAATCCGTCGCCAGCTCACCGAAATTCTCATAAGAATCCCTCAGATTATTCCACTGTTCCGTAGAATATCTTGCCAATACGTCAATTACCTTTTTATCGGTAATTTTTGAAAATGAATCCAGCATATCATCTATATATTTATATTTATCTTCATCTCCGTCTTTCTTTACATAGTCATCATATGCCTGATTCATAAATTCAAAATAATCATAATCAACTACAATATTATGACTGACATCTTCATAATAATCCTTAACCTGTGGAACATAAGCAGGAACATTACTGATGATATAATACAGCGAAAATAATATAGGCATCTGTATTAACAGCTGAAGACAACTGCCGGTAGGTGATGTACCATACTTTTTATAAACTGCTGAAGTTTCCTCCTGCATTTTCATCATGGACTCATTGTCCCTTTTACCCTTATACTTTTTCTGAATTTCCTGTAATTCCGGATTCATCAAAGTAGATAATTTTGAAAATTTCTGCTGCTTTATTGTTAACGGAAACATTAAAAGCTTAATGATAAGAGTAAAAAATATTATACATAAGCCGATATTTTCAATCCCAATGAAATTGAAAAATACATATAACCATTCCATTACCTTTCCAAGCAACGAAGCACACCAGCCAATGATCGGCGTACTATTCTGTGTTAAAATAAAATTAAACATATATATTTTTCTCCTTGACTATGGTACAGGATCAACCCCACCTTTTGAAAACGGGTTGCATCTTAAAATTCTTTTTAAAGCCAAATACGTACCTTTGAAGGGTCCATATTTTTCAATTGCTTCCAACGCATATTGTGAACATGTGGGTATATATCTGCAATGTATGGTTTTCTTCCGTGCGGATAAATACTTTCGGTAAAACTGAATACACTGGATGAAAAAACATTTTAATATATTCGATATTGTTCTAAAAATACTCCTGACAATCTTCAAAGTTACACCATCTCTTTTAATATTTTGTGTAATCTGCATAAATGCAGATACGAATCCTGCATCTCAAAAAAACCCAGATTTTTTGCAGATGCCCTTACGACTACTACCATATCCAAACTGGTATTAAACCTGTCTTCATTTAACCTGAAACACTCTCTTAACAATCTGGTCATCCTGTGTCTGACAACACTATTTCCGACTTTTTTACTGACTGATATACCAATTCTACATTTTCCGGCATCATTTTTCACAAGATACATTACCAAATTTTTATTTGCATAAGATTTTCCATTCTTATACACTCTGTTAAACTCTTCATTCTTCTTTAATGAATTAAAATTCTTCATTGAATTCTCCTGCCATATGATCAGCATTATATAATTACAGGAATTTAAACTGATCTTATCATTGAGCATAATATTCCGGATTTCATTTATAATCCGAAACATTACACTCTATAAGACAATTATTAATAAATAGAAGAAAAGACCACAAAATATGCGGTCCTAAGCTGATAACTTCTTTCTTCCTTTTGCTCTTCTTGCTGCTAATACTTTTCTTCCGCTTGCAGAACTCATTCTTGCTCTGAAACCATGAACTTTTGATCTTGATCTCTTTTTAGGCTGAAATGTCATCTTCATTGAACACGCACCTCCTCTTATATTAAATTTATAAAATTGGTAAATATCATTACAATTATAGATGATTCGCATTTATAAGTCAAGAATTATTTTTGCAGATTTTGCATTTATATCACTTATCCACAGAAAATCCGGAAAAACAGTTATCCACTTTACATAACTTAATTTATGCTTTACATAAAGTTATCCACATTTTGTGGATAACTTGTGGATAACTGTGGATATAATTCATTATCAATATCATAAACCCTTATTTTTCAACTGTTGACATTGTTGATTCATTTTTAACATTATTAACATCATAATTATTGTCAACTTTACCGGTATTTTTTTTCAACATTTTTCTAAATTATTCACAATTATTTTTAACCACATCATAAACAGGCTTAATTTCTGGATTTTTTAAGGTTTTGAAAAAGTTATCCACTTTATCCACATAGTTATCCACAATTACAGTTATTAAATTTGTTTTAATCATTGGTCATTGAAAAATAACTCATTTTGTTATAAAATATAAGAGTGTATGCGATTATATAAAGAAGCATCAGAAAGGCATGGTTTATTTATGTTAGAAATTTTAAAAAGCAAATGGAATGAAATATTAGATTATATCAAACATGAATATGATATTTCAGATGTTTCTTTTGAAACATGGCTCGTTCCATTAGAGTTATGTTCCATTAAAGATAATATTATATATATTATTGTAGAAGAAAATATTGGTGTTGCTTACATGAATAAACGATTCAGTAAATATTTCAAAGTAACGATTGCTGAATTTCTTGGTGAACCATATGAAATCTGCTTTATATCCAGGGAAGAAGCAAACAATCAATCCAATCATAAAAAGATTGATCCCTCTTTAAATATGAAATCTGATAATCCTGCTTTGAATTCACGAATACAGGAGGCAAATTTAAATCCAAGATATACATTTGATACCTTCGTTGTCGGCGGAAGCAATAATTTTGCACAGGCATATGCACTAAAAGTTGCGGAAGCGCCGGGAGAAATCTGTAATCCTCTGTTTTTATACGGAGGCGTTGGTCTTGGAAAAACACATTTAATGCATTCCATTGCCCATTACATATTAGAACATAATGAAAATGCAAAAGTTCTCTATGTAACAAGCGAAACTTTTACAAATGAACTGATCAATGTCATTCGTAATGAAAATCAGAATGCAGTCATGGAATTTAGAAATAAATACCGTAATATTGATGTGCTCCTGATTGATGATATTCAATTTATAATAGGAAAAGAACGATGCCAGGAAGAATTTTTTCATACATTTAATGACTTATACGGTGCCAAAAAACAGATTGTTATTTCATCAGATAAACCTCCAAAAGATATGACAACATTGGAAGAGCGGCTGCGCTCCCGTTTTGACTGGGGTTTGTCCGTTGATATTTCTTCTCCTGAATATGAAACTCGTATGGCAATCTTACAAAAAAAGGCGGAACTGGAAGGATATGATATTGATAATGAAATTCTTCAATACATAGCAAATAATATCGTCAGCAATATCAGAGAATTAGAAGGTGCCCTTACAAAGGTTGTGGCATACTCTAAAATTTCACCTCTGAAAATGGATATAGAATTAGCAAAAGAAGTTTTGAAAGATTCCATTTCCCCCAATGCAAACAATGAGATTACCAGCCAGCTTATTATTCAGATTGTTGCCGAACACTTTAATATTGCGGCAACCGACTTAACCTCTAAGAAAAAAAGCCAGAATATTGTAATCCCGAG
The DNA here is from genome assembly GCA_910583605.1 of uncultured Lachnospiraceae bacterium. Classification (GTDB taxonomy): domain Bacteria; phylum Bacillota; class Clostridia; order Lachnospirales; family Lachnospiraceae; genus Bovifimicola. Next base: position 10,613 of record CAJTXN010000005.1, on the reverse strand, counting down.
GCAAATTGTAATGTATCTCTGCCGAGAATTAACCGAGGATTCCTTTTCGGCTATCGGACAACTTCTTGGCGGCAAGGACCATTCAACCGTAATGCATGGTTATGAAAAAGTGGTTTCTTTAATGGATACAAACGACCAGATTAAGAATGCGGTTGAAGTACTTAAGAAAAAACTTTTACCAAATTGATAATTTTACTATCTTCTTATTTATATATAAAACCAAATTACATTAACCTAATAATAAATCTTTTTATGTATATAAACTGTTTATAAAGGGTGAATTTGATGTGAATAATTTTTAAGTAATATCTGACTTGTTAAAAAACATGAACTTGTCCATATCAAAATAACAGTTGTTAAACAAGCTTATCCTTTTTTAGAATTCTTCTATTTCAAGGGTTTGAACTACATTTCAACAAATTCACATCCCTTATTACTACTACTATTAAATCTTTTATATTTATTTTATATGTTTTCTGCGGAAAGGAGTTTTTCACACATGAAGCTTATTTTTAAAAAATCGGATTTAGCAGGTGCTGTTAATATAGTATTAAAAGCTGTTCCTTCTAAAACAACCATGACTATACTGGAATGTATACTGATCGATGCAACCACGAATGAAATAAAATTTACGGCTAACGATATGGAACTTGGTATTGAAACCATAGTAAACGGAGAAATATTGGATAAGGGACAGATTGCAATAGAAGCAAAGATATTTTCCGATATTGTAAGAAAACTTCCTGACAGCGAAATAGTAATTGAAACAGACAATAATTATCAGATGGTCATTACAAGTGAAAAAGCAAAATTTGTTATACCGGGAAAAAGCGGAGAAGATTTTTCTTATCTTCCGTTGATTGAAAAAGATAAATTTATCTTTTTATCCCAGTTTACTTTAAAGGAAACCATAAGACAAACCATCTTTTCCATTGCTGACAATGATAACAATAAAATAATGACGGGTGAACTTTTTGAGATTAAAGGAAATGAATTGAAAGTTGTATCTTTGGACGGACACAGAATTTCCATCCGTAAAATCGAGTTAAAGGATTCGTTTGATGATATCAGTGTGATCGTACCGGGAAAGACATTGAACGAAATCTGTAAGATTCTTACCGGAGGGAATGATGATGAAGTTAGAATTTTCTTTACATCCAATCATATCGTATTTGAATTTGATAAAACAGTGGTGGTATCCCGGCTCATTGAAGGAGAATATTTTAAGATAAATCAGATGCTTTCTTCCGATTATGAAACAAAAATAAATGTAAATAAGAGAGAGTTTCTGGAATGTATTGACAGGGCCACACTTTTGATTAAAGAAGGAGATAAGCGTCCAATCGTTATTAACATTCAGGATGGGGAACTGGAATTAAAAATTAATTCCATGATGGGATCCATGAATGAAAATATTATTATATCCAAAGAGGGTAAAGATATTGTAATTGGATTTAATCCAAGATTTTTATTGGATGCTTTAAGAGTCATTGATGACGAGGAAATTACAATTTATCTTCTGAACTCAAAAGCACCTTGTTTTATAAGAAACGAGGAACAGTCATATATTTATCTGATATTGCCGGTTAACTTATAATAATAAATAATTACACTCGGGTGTAGAATTGAGGAAGCATATGCAAACAATTACTTTAAGAGATGAATTCATTAAACTGGGCCAGGCATTAAAAGCAGCGGGACTGGTAGATTCCGGCGTGGAGGCTAAAATTGTAATTATTAACGGTGAAGTGAAGGTTAACAGTGAAACGGAAACCAGGCGTGGCCGGAAATTATTTGATGGCGATATTGTTTCTTATAATGGCAACGAGATTAAAATTTCTAAAAATTAAATTTTATTACAGGTGCAGTCAATGGTGGTGGAATCTCTAAATCTGGAACATTATAGAAATTATCAGGAATTATCAATTGAATTTTCTGATGGTACTAATATTTTATATGGAGATAATGCCCAGGGAAAAACGAATATCCTTGAAGCGTTATATGTATGCAGTACCACAAAGTCCCATAGAGGAAGCAGGGATAAAGAAATTATTCAGTTTGGTGAGGATGAATCACATATAAAATTAATCGTAAGAAAAAAAGATGTACCTTACCGGGTAGACATGCATTTAAAGAAAAATAAGACAAAAGGTATTGCCATAAACGGACTGCCCATCAAACGGGCCAGTGAATTATTCGGAATTGTGAATGTAGTATTTTTTTCGCCTGAAGATTTATCCATTATAAAGAGCGGACCGTCAGAGAGAAGAAAATTTATTGATATAGAATTATGTCAGCTTGATAAATTTTATCTGCATAATATAGTGAATTACAATAAAATCATAAATCAAAGAAATAAACTGCTGAAGGATATCTCCTTTCATTTTGATAAATCTTTATATGATACACTGGATGTGTGGGATATTCAGCTGGCAGATTATGGTAATAAAATAATAAAAAGAAGGGAAGAATTTATACATCAGATAAATGAAATCATTTTTGGGATTCATAACAATCTATCCGGAGGAAGGGAGAGTATAGAATTGAGGTATGAGCCCAATGCCGAGGCGGTTGATATCTATAATGAGTTAATAAAAAACAGAGACAGGGATATGAAATTGAAAAGTACATCTGTGGGACCTCATCGGGATGATATTGGATTTTATATTAAAGATATTGATATTCGAAAATATGGAAGTCAGGGACAACAGAGAACAGCAGCGTTATCACTTAAGTTATCAGAAATTGAACTGGTTAAGAAAATTATCCATGATTCGCCGGTTTTATTACTGGATGATGTAATGTCGGAACTGGACAGCAGCAGACAAAATCAGCTGCTGAATAGTCTGGATGGGATTCAGACTATTGTTACATGTACAGGACTGGATGAATTTGTGGAAAATAGGATAAGTGTTAACAGGATTTACAGAATTATAAATGGAACAGCAAATCTTTATCATGTTTGAAAGGAGTAACAATGGGTAATACAAGTAATACTCAAAATCAGTATGATGCAAATCAGATACAGATATTGGAAGGTCTGGAAGCTGTCAGAAAAAGGCCGGGTATGTATATCGGCAGTACTTCCTCAAAAGGATTACATCACCTGGTATATGAAATCGTTGATAATTCCATAGATGAGGCACTTGCAGGATACTGTTCAGTCATAGAAGTACAGATAAACAGTGATAATTCCATTACTGTTAAGGATAACGGAAGAGGAATTCCGGTAGGAATCAATGAAAAAGCAGGAATTCCTGCTGTAGAAGTGGTATTTACGATACTTCATGCAGGCGGAAAGTTTGGAGGAGGAGGATACAAGGTATCCGGCGGACTGCATGGAGTAGGTGCTTCGGTTGTAAATGCTCTTTCCAAATGGCTGGAAGTTATTGTATACAGAGACGGAAAAATTCATAAACAGCGTTATGAAAACGGCGGACATACCACTTCTTCCCTTCAGGTAGTGGGAGAATGTCCGTTGGAGAAAACAGGAACGGAAGTATCGTTTTTACCGGATGATACTATTTTTGAAGAGACTGTTTTTGATTATGAAGTGCTAAAACACCGGTTAAGGGAAATGGCGTTTCTTACCAAAAATCTAAAAATAATCTTCAGGGATGACAGAGAAGAAAAGAAGGAAAAAGTATTTCATTACGAAGGTGGAATTAAGGAGTTTATCCAGTATCTGAATAAGGGCAAGCAGCCTTTATATGATAATATTATATATTGTGAAGGTCTTATCAATGGTGTGAGTGTGGAAGTAGCCCTGCAGCATAATGATTCCTATAGCGAAAATGCATACGGATTTGTAAATAACATTAATACTCCCGAAGGCGGAACCCATGTGGAAGGTTTCAAACGTGCCATAACAAAGACTTTTAATGATTATGCAAGAAATAATAAATTATTAAAAGAAAGCGAAACTAATTTATCCGGTGAAGATATAAGGGAAGGTCTTACCGTAATTGTAAGCATAAAAATTGAAAATCCGCAGTTTGAGGGACAGACCAAACAAAAACTTGGAAACAGTGAAGCCAGAAATGCAGTGGAATCTGTTGTAAGTGAACAGCTTAAATATTTTCTGGAACAGAATCCTTCTGTTGCCAAGATTATATGTGAGAAGTCTATTCTGGCACAGAGAGCCAGGGCAGCCGCCAGAAAAGCCAGAGATCTGGCAAGAAGAAAGACAGCATTGGAAGGCGCCAGTCTGCCGGGAAAACTGGCAGACTGTAGTGATAAGAATCCGGAAAACTGTGAAATATATATTGTTGAGGGTGATTCCGCAGGCGGATCTGCAAAAACCGCAAGAGCAAGAGCTACACAGGCTATACTTCCGCTCAGAGGAAAAATTTTAAATGTTGAAAAGGCAAGATTGGACCGGATTCTTGGAAATGCCGAAATAAAAGCAATGATAACGGCATTCGGAACGGGAATACATGAGGATTTTGATATTTCAAAACTGAGATATCATAAAATCATCATCATGACGGATGCCGATGTGGACGGCGCACATATTGCAACATTGCTGTTGACATTTTTATATCGTTTTATGCCGGATTTAATTCGGGAGGGACATGTATATCTGGCACAGCCGCCCCTTTATAAGCTGGAGAAAAATAAAAAAATATGGTATGCGTACAGTGATGAAGAATTAAATGATATCTTAAAAGAAGTAGGAAGAGACCAGAATAATAAGATACAGCGTTATAAAGGACTGGGAGAAATGGATGCAGAACAGTTATGGGAAACGACCATGGATCCGGAACACAGAGTTTTATTAAAAGTATTAATTGATGAAGATACACAATCTGAATTGGATTTAACATTTACTACCCTTATGGGAGATCAGGTTGAACCAAGAAGAGAATTTATTGAGGCTAATGCTAAATTTGTTTCAAACCTTGATATTTAGTTATTTTGTCAGTAAAAGATATTAATTGCTTTAACAAAATATAGGAAAGGTTGTAATGTAGGATGGACGAAAAGGAATCGAAAGAAATTCACGATTTAGACCAGATCCATGAATTTGATAAAATTCAGGAAGTTGATTTAAAGAAAACCATGGAAAAATCATATATTGATTATGCCATGAGTGTTATAGCAGCCAGAGCATTACCGGATGTAAGAGACGGACTGAAACCCGTTCAGAGAAGAGTTCTGTTCTCAATGATAGAATTGAACAACGGACCTGATAAACCCCATCGTAAATGTGCGCGTATTGTCGGTGATACAATGGGTAAATATCATCCTCATGGTGACAGTTCTATTTATGGTGCATTAGTAAATATGGCCCAGCCCTGGTCTACAAGATATATCCTGGTAGACGGACACGGAAACTTTGGTTCCGTAGATGGAGACGGAGCCGCTGCCATGCGTTATACGGAAGCCAGACTCAGTAAAATTTCCATGGAACTTCTGGCAGATATTAATAAAAATACAGTGGATTTTGTACCAAACTTTGATGAAACGGAAAAGGAACCGGTAGTGCTTCCAGCTCGATTTCCGAATCTTCTGGTAAACGGAACCAATGGTATTGCAGTTGGTATGGCTACAAATATACCTCCTCATAATTTAAGGGAGATTATTAATGCTGTTGTTAAGATTATTGATAACCGGATGGAAGGAAAAGATGATACAACAATAGAAGAACTTATGGGCATAGTGAAAGGTCCTGATTTTCCCACCGGCGGAACCATACTTGGAACAAGAGGAATTGAGGAAGCCTACCGGACCGGAAGAGGAAAGATTAAGGTTAGGGCAATTACTGATATTGAGCCGATGGAAAATGGGAAGAACCGTATTGTTGTTACAGAACTTCCGTTTATGGTCAATAAGGCAAAATTAATTGAAAAAATTGCGGATCTGGTGAAAGATAAAAAAGTTGATGGTATCACGGATTTGCGGGATGAATCGGATAAAACCGGTATGAGAATAGCAATTGAGCTGAGAAGAGATGCGAATCCGACCATTATTTTAAATCAGTTATATAAACATACGCAACTTCAGGATACATTTGGAGTAATTATGCTTGCTTTGGTAAACAATGAGCCAAAGATACTTAATCTGTTTGAAATGCTGAATTATTATTTACAGCATCAGGAAGATGTAGTTACAAGACGTACAAAATATGATCTAAATAAGGCAGAAGAAAGAGCACATATATTAGAAGGCTTAATGATCGCTCTTGACAATATTGATGAAGTGATCAGAATCATCCGGGGTTCCAAAACCACACAGATTGCAAAAGAAGGTCTGATGGAACGTTTTTCCCTGACGGAAGTTCAGGCACAGGCCATTGTAGATATGCGTCTACGCGCGTTAACCGGTTTGGAACGGGAAAAACTGGAAACGGAATATAAGGAACTGATGGTAAAAATCGCCGAATTAAAAGCAATTCTGGCAGATGAAAATAAGCTGCTGGCAGTCATTAAAGAAGAAATTACTGTTATTGCCAATAAATACGGAGATGACAGAAGAACTTCCATTGGATATGATGAATTTGATATTTCCATGGAAGATCTGATACCGGATGAAAATACCGTTATTGCCAGAACAAATTTAGGATATATCAAGAGAATGACCGTAGATAATTTCAAAAGTCAGAATCGCGGCGGTAAAGGCATAAAAGGTATGCAGACCATAGAAGAAGATTATATTGTTGATTTATTAATGACATCAACGCATCACTATATTATGTTCTTTACGAATAAAGGCAGAACTTACCGGTTAAAGGCATATGAAATACCGGAAGCAGGAAGAAGTGCCAGAGGCGTTGCCATTATTAATCTGATACAGCTTCTTCCGGGAGAAAAAATTACTGCAATCATTCCGATAAAGAATTATGATGAAAAGAAATATTTATTTATGGCCACAAAAAACGGTATTGTTAAGAAGACACCTGTTGTGGAATTCAGTAATATCCGTAAAAACGGAATACAGTCCATTAATCTTCGTGATGATGATGAATTAATCGAAGTGAAGACGTCCAATGCCAGCCGGGAAATTTTCCTTGTCACAAAATATGGTTACTGTATCCGGTTCCATGAAAATGATGTCAGAAAAACAGGCAGGATATCCATGGGTGTAATCGGCATGAATTTAGAGCCGGGAGATGAAGTTGTGGCTATGCAGATGAATACCCAGGGAGATTGTTTATTGATCGTTTCCGAAAACGGTTTGGGAAAACGCACTGCAATTGATGAGTTTAATCTTCAAAAACGCGGTGGAAAAGGCGTCAGATGTTATAAGGTAAATGAAAAGACCGGTTATGTGGTTGGTGTAAAAGCGGTTAACGAAGATCATGAAGTAATGCTTATAACCAATGAAGGAATTATTATCCAGATTTCGGTATCAAATATATCAAAGATTGGCAGGATTACATCGGGAGTGAAACTTATCGATATTGATACGGAGAAAAATATAAAAGTTGCAAAGATAGCCAAGGTCAGAGAGAATCCAAAAGGTGCCGAAGGAGAAACGATTGCATTGAAGGAGTCAGAAGATGAAATAGATGCAGCAGATGATCCGGAAGATGAATCACCGGAAGGAGATAATCAGTAAAAAGAAGGCTGTACGAATCGTACAGCCTTTATTGCCGTTGAAAGTAAGATGAAATGTAATCGAAAATTTTGTGAAAGGATTATTGTGAATATGCGAGAATTAAATGTGGAAATCATTACGGAAAACATAAAGGAAATGTGTATAGAAGCAAATCATTTTTTATCGGATGATATGAAATCCTGTTTAAGTAAGGCAGTAAATTCAGAGAAATCAGAGCTTGGAAAACAGGTACTGGATTCATTAAAAGAAAATCTTCAGATTGCAGAAAAGGATATGATTCCAATCTGTCAGGATACAGGAATGGCAGTTATTTTTATTCAGGTGGGTCAGGAAGTTCACTTAGTTGGAGGAAATATAGAAGATGCGATTAATGAAGGAGTGCGGAGAGGGTATGTAGACGGGTACCTTAGAAAATCAGTGGTTAAAGATCCGTTAATCCGGGAAAATACAAAGGATAATACACCGGCAGTCATCCATTATGAAATTGTGGAAGGGGATAGTGTTACGATTACGGTTGCACCGAAGGGATTTGGAAGTGAAAATATGAGCCGAATATTTATGCTGAAACCGGCAGACGGAATAGAAGGTGTAAAAAATGCAGTGATTACTGCAGTTAGGGATGCAGGGCCAAATGCTTGTCCGCCCATGGTAATAGGAGTGGGTATCGGAGGAGATTTTGAAAAATGTGCCGTTCTTTCAAAAAAAGCATTAACCCGTAATCTGAATGAACATTCATCCATTCCATATGTAAAAGAACTGGAAGAGGAATTGTTAAATACTATCAATCAGTTAAAAATAGGACCGGGCGGATTAGGCGGAACCAATACAGCGTTTTCCGTTAATATTGAAACATATCCCACACATATCGCAGGTCTTCCTGTTGCAATAAATACATGCTGTCATGTGAACCGACATGTTACAAGAGTAATATAATAAAGAGGAAAGGATAAATTACAAGTATTTTTGCTTGAATTTTGGTATAAAATATGAATAAATATATTAATGCTCCGCTGATTGAAGATGAAATTAAAGATTTAAGCGCCGGCGACTATGTCTATATTACAGGAACCATATATACAGCCAGAGATGCCGCGCATAAAAGAATGTATGAAGCAATTCAGAAGAAAGAACCACTTCCAATGAATCTTAATAATAATATTATTTATTATATGGGACCTTCACCGGCAAGGGATAACAGGCCGATCGGTTCTGCAGGACCAACGACAGCCAGCAGAATGGATAAATATACGCCGGTTATGTTAAATCTCGGTCTGAAGGGCATGATAGGAAAGGGAAAGAGGAGCGAAGAGGTTAAAGCTGCAATTGTTGAAAACGGTGCGGTTTATTTTGCCGCGGTAGGAGGAGCAGGGGCATTGTTATCAAAAAGCATTACAAAAAGCGAAGTTATAGCATATGATGATTTAGGAACGGAAGCGATCAGAAAGCTGGAAGTAGAGAATTTTCCGGCTATAGTAGTTATTGATGCTCAAGGAAATAATTTATATGAGATGGTGTTGAAATAATATGGAGAGAATAATTTTATTAATTTTAAAAAGAATTTTTATTGTGCCATATTGGTATCTTCAGATTTTTCTGTGTGCAAAGAGCAGGAAGATGAGTAATGAGAAAAAATATGAAATTATAAGAAAGATTGTTATGGGGGTTAATCAGGCAGGTAATGTAAATATAACCTGCAGAGGTCTGGAGAATCTGCCGGATCAAAATGGATATATCATGTTTCCGAATCATCAGGGACTGTTTGACGTTCTTGCAGTAATTGAATGTAATCCGACTCCCTTTACTGTAGTAATAAAGGAGGAAGCAGAGAAGAATTTATTTTTAAAAAGAATTATTCAGGCATTAAAAGCCCAGGTGATCAGACGGGGAGATATCAGACAATCCATGAAGGTGATCATGCAGGTTACAAAAGAGGTTAAAGAAGGAAGAAATTATCTTATATTTGCAGAAGGAACAAGAAGCAAAAAAGGGAATGAATTATTAAATTTTAAAGGAGGAAGTTTTAAAAGTGCCTTTAATGCCAAATGTCCCATTGTTCCGGTTTCGGTTATAGATTCTTATAAAGTATTTGATGCTCATTCCATAAAAAAAGCAGAAATGGAAATACATTTTTTAAAGCCGATAGAATATGAAGAATATAAAGATATGAAAACAACAGAAATTGCAGAGATTGTAAAAAATATGATACAGAAGGATATCCTGCAAAAAGATATATAAGAAAAGTAAGTTTAATAAAAGAGAGATTTGTGAAGCTGTCACAGGTATGATTTCTTTGATTGTTGCAATATTCTGACTCCTTTAAATTATATGACACCATGCTTCTATTGAAATATGATGATGAAGCAGCTGATGATGATTTCGATTATGAAAGAAAAAGAAAAATAAGGCTAGTGTTACTGGAATTAGAATTTAATATTGAATATATGGGAGAGAATCCAAAGAAATATGATATTATAGATATAAAAAAATAAAGAAGAAGATGGGTTTAAAATAGTTATACCTTGAAGTTTTCTATTAATAAAAAAGTCTGCATAATCAGATAAGATTCAGTATATAAATTTAGTTTGATTATGCAGACTTAAGAGAAATAAAAAAAGTAATTGACAAAATTTTGCTAATCGATTATAATGTTTTGTGCGTCACAGAAAATAAGTTTTAAATTTTCTGGGATAATAATAAAATATATTTTTGGAATTCAGACAAGTATGGAGAAATACTCAAGAGGCTGAAGAGGCGCCCCTGCTAAGGGTGTAGGTCGTTTACGCGGCGCGAGGGTTCAAATCCCTCTTTCTCCGTTTCTTTTTTTGACATTAATATTGAAAAATAAAAATAATGAAAAAAAAGAAAAAAACTGTTGACAAAAACTAAACAGTGTGTTAGACTATCAAAGTTGCCGCTGAAAAACAGAATTTAAGACAAACTTCTTAAATGATGTAAGTGTAGCGCAACAGTTTAAACCCAAAGTAATTTGGGAGAAGGCATGAACATTGAAAACTAAACAGTATCAACCATCCCTGAAAAATTCCAAATTTTTC
>CAJTXN010000004.1 GCA_910583605.1 uncultured Lachnospiraceae bacterium | reverse complement strand
GACTGTAAATCTGCTGCAAATTGCTTCGGTGGTTCGAATCCACCTCCATCCACTTAGAAGTATACTTTACGGTATACTGCATATAATAATTATATGGATGCCGCGGGGTAGAGCAGTCTGGAAGCTCGTCGGGCTCATAACCCGAAGGTCGTAGGTTCAAATCCTGCCCCCGCAATTATATGTATTGTGATGCATAATGCATATGCCCAGATAGCTCAGTTGGTAGAGCAGAGGACTGAAAATCCTCGTGTCACTGGTTCGATTCCGGTTCTGGGCATTTTCCTGAAAAGGAAGATGGGATACTAGCTCAGTCGGTAGAGCACTTGACTTTTAATCAAGTTGTCCCGGGTTCGATTCCCGGGTGTCTCATTACCTGGAGATACCGCCAATGGTATCTCTTTTTTTGTCAAAAGGAACCGGAAAATCAATATTATTTAGAGCATTTTTTATTACCCTTAATTTGCAATTAGGGTCCAGATACAAAGTTTAATATAATAACGAATATTTACAAATTTTGTATATCCTTCAGATTCAACACGACATTTAAATGAATAAATACTATGTGATTTTTCGCAGGTACAGGATAAAATGGTAATTGTTTTTTCATTATATTTAAAATACAGAGGTTTGATATCCTGATTTTTATTAAATGAAGCAATAACCTGAATTTTATTTTCATTAGAGTTAAAGTCATGTGGTTTAAGCATAATGTTCACCTCAGTAATAGTTTGACTGAAGAAGCGTAAATTATGCAAAAAATAAATAAGAAAGACTCCCAAAAGTATATTGGGAGCCTTTTAAGATGATGAATCAATCAAAAGATATATATATTATATAATAAAATTTCCTATTTGTCAAAACTTATTTTAAAAAAGGAATGATTTGTATGGTAATGTATGGCAGCAGATGATAAAAGCTGATAAAATAGGGCGATACAGAGTGTATTAAGGAAAAAGGAAGATATTACTATTATCAATTTAATGATTTTAGTATTATAATATAAGAAACACCGGTGACAATAAAAATATTAGGAGTGAAGTTATGTTTGATATTTCAAAACTGAATGTTGGTGATATCTTTTATAATGTAAATGAAATTTTTTATTATACAGAGAATATAATTGTTGGTAAAAAAGACAATCTGATTTATGTACATAGAAAAGAATTATCAGGCAATTATGAGAATTTGGAAAAAGAAGAATTTTACGGGCTGGAGGAGGCTGAGGATTGCTATAGAACAAAAGAAGAAGCAGAGCAGACGTATAATGATAATGTTAATAGAATTCAGGAAGAACTGAAGGATGTGAAGACATTATTAAACAGACTATATATCCGCGCATTTAGTGATAAAGATATAGAATCTGAGTTATATAAAAAAGCAGTTAATGATTACATAAACAATTTAAATAATTAAATAATTTGAAATGGGAAAAAGTACTAATATCAAATAAGTCTTAAAATATTGATTTAGAACTTAATTAATGATAAACTGATTGTGTACAAAAGATAAGAGTGTATGAGATAATATTTTAAACACTAACAGGGAAAGCGTCGATTTCATTTATATGGAATCGGCGTATTTCTGATAAAAAGCAGAAAAACTATTCTTCTGCTTCTTTGCAAATTAATTCAAGAACATGTATTAAATCATGTATGTTCTCAAGCCGTACATCACGTTTTAAGATTTCATTTTTCAAATCGATGGAGAAGTCTTCAAATTTATCCTGAATTTCAGGAGCAATATAGGATGCCATATTATTCACCTCGTTTCAGTAATAGTATATTCAGATAAAATTTAATTATACAAAAATATCTACTATTTTGTCATATGTTAAAAAATTTTTTGTCTATATATATAGACGGAGAGCAGGAATGGAGGATAACATCATGGAGGATACAGAAATAATTGAATTATATTTTAACAGGGAGGAACAGGCAATTAAGGAATCTGAAAATAAATATGGAAACTACTGCTGGTCAATTGCTTTTGGTATATTGGATAACAAAGAAGATACGGAAGAATCACTGAATGATACCTGGTTAAAGGCATGGAATTCCATACCGCCAGTAAAACCATTAAATCTCAGAATATTTTTAGGGACGATTGTACGCAATACCTCTATGAATATTTATAAGAAATATCATGCAAAAAAACGTTATAAATCCATGAATATATTGCTTTCCGAAATTGAAGAATGTATTTCTTTTGAAAATTCAATTGAAAAATATTTTGAAACCAAAGAACTGAGTATGGCCATAAGTGAATGGTTGAGAAATATAGAAATTGAGGACAGAAGAATATTTCTTCAAAGATACTGGTATGCAAAAAGCGTAAAGTATATAGCGGATTGCTATGGAATATCTGCAAATACTATGACACAGAGGTTAAAAAGGCTGAGAGAAAAATTAAGAGAGTATTTAGAAAGTGAGGAAATAAGTATATGAATCATAATAAAAATGAAATAAATGTATATGATGCTATTACAAATGTTGATGAAGATTTAATTGAAGAAGCAATGCCTGAAGAAAATCACGGTTTAAAAGGGATTAACAGAAATATAATAGTTACTTTGGTTTCAGTGATTGCTGCCTGTTTACTAATCAGTATATATGCAGGAAGCCGTTTTTTTGGAAGTGGTGTGAATGAAAAAGGGGTGAATGTACCGATTCAGTCCAAAATTTATATAACAATAAATCCTGCCATTTGTCTGGATTTGAGTAAAGATGGTACGATTCTTGAGATTGAAGCTTTGAATGAGGATGGTCAAAGTTTGATTTCTGATTACGAATACAGTAAAAAAGAGAGGACCGCAGTTGCAGAAGAACTTATTCAAAAAGCAATAGATTCCGGATTTCTGGAAAAGGGAGGAAAGGTTACATTATCAATTGAATCAGAAAATAATGATGATTTTTTGAAATATGATTCGGAATTCAGGGAGATTGTTTTTAACAATTTTGGTAAAAAACAGGGGATAAATGTTGAGATTCGAAAAATTATTACATTGGCAAAAGCAAAGGAAATAGTTCTTGATTATTGTGGTCTGAAAACTGCTGAGTTTACGGGAATTAAATGTGATGCTGGCCATGAGGAAGCTGTGTATGAGTTAAAGTTTGTTATGGATCTTATGGAGTATGAGTGTAAACTAGATGCGGTTTCCGGAAATATTTTATATTGTGAAATGAAACCGGAAGAAGGTACCGGAAATGATTCAGAAGATGAAAAGAACTCGTTGACGGATCAGGAAACAACTTCTGAAATGGTTGAATCTTCTGCATCGGAATCAGAAAATATTACATCAAATCAAGAGGAACAGACAACGACAAATGCTGTACAGAGTACGGAACCAGTTTCATCCACGGCTTCACCGGTAGAGACGACTGTGAATCAAACGGAAACTACAACGCCAAATCCGGATGTAGATAAACAAATGATCGGTGAAGAAGCAGCGAAACAAATTGCGTTGCAGCATGCGGGAACCAATCAGATTACAAATATGAAAGTCAGTCTTGACAGAAGTGACGGAAAGATAGTCTATGAAATAGAATTTCATGTTGGAAATGATGAATATGAATACAAAATTGATGCATATAGCGGTAAAATATTAGAGTATGATTTAGATATCCATGAGACAACAAGACAGAATACAGTAAGTGTGATCAGTGAGGATGAAGCAAAACAAATTGCGTTACGGCATGCCGGAATTACTCAGGCAGTCTTTAAAAAGATAAAATGCGATAAAGATAATGATGAAGTGGTTTATGAAATAGAATTTTATGCGGGAAATAAAGAATATGAATATGAAATAGATGGTTTTACCGGTAAGATACTGAAATACGATATAGATAGCAATGATGATGAAATGAATGAAGGCAGTAACAAAAACATAATTAGTGAAAGTGAGGCAAAACAAATTGTATTACAACATGCCGGTGTAAGCCAGGTAACTTTCACAGAGGTAAAATGTGAAAGGGAGGATGGAACAATCGTCTATGAAATAGAATTCTATGCAGGTATGAATGAATATGAGTATGAGATAGATGGATACACCGGAAAAATACTAAGTTACGAAGTAGATTAGATTTTATTAAAAAGCGGCAGGAATGAATTTACATTTGTTCCTGCCGCTTTTTTATAAAAAATATGTCGATTTATGGAATAATAATAATTTTTTTGTTGATGAATTAGTAATATTAATATAAAATTGGTAATATATGGAAGTTATGTAATATAGGAGGGATTGTTTATGAAAATATTTATATGTGATGATGAGAAGGAAATGGCAGAGTTGATTGAACAGGAAGTTCAGAATAATTTAACGGTGTCTGCAAAGATATCCGTATTTACAGACCCGGTAAAGATGTATAAAATATATGAAAATGATAAAGCAGATGTTATTTTTTTAGATATTGATATGCCCGGACTGGATGGAATAGATATTGCAAATAAACTGAGACAGAGTGAAGATGATGTCTTTATTATATTTATTACAAACAGAGAAGAAATGGTTTTTCAATCCATACAATATAAACCCTTTCGTTTTATCCGAAAAAGTGTAATGCATTCAGAAATAAAAGAAGCAATGCTGGCATTATTAAGAGAATTTGTAAAGACAGAAACGGAATTGATCATAGAAAAAGCAGGAAGAATGTACAGACTAAAGTATAAGGATATAATTTATGTTACCTCAGAAAAACATAATTTACATATTGTATGTTTGAATGATGTTCATACTATCCGGAGCAAATTATCTGATTTTGAAGAAAAGTTAACAGCAAATATGTTTATCCGGTCTCATGTGGGATATCTGGTAAATCCCCTATATATTTGTTCCATTGGAGATAAAAAGATTATGCTGGATAACAATTTTGAAGTGCCCATTAGTCGCTCACGGTTAGAGGAAGTAAAGGAAAAATATTTAAATTATATTAGGAGTAAATAAATGAATATATATCAGATATCAGAATTAGCGGCACTTCTTATTGAGAATTTGTTAATGATGAAGTTTTATGTTAATTTTTTTCTTTTCAAGAAAAAAACGCCATTAAATTATTTTTTTGCAACTATTACTTTTATTATTATCTGCATTGCCGGAACCATTTCTCTTAAATTGGGGATGACAAGTGATTATGGTGTTGTAATTGCAATGATAGTAATGGTCATATTCGGTTATTTTTGTTTGGATGGAAATCTGGTAAATAAAATAATATTTTCAATTAGTGCATTTGTTGTTATTGCTGTTATCTGTATTTTAACTTTACAGATATTAAGTATGCTGTTAAATGTACATATTACTACATTAATAGATGAACAAGGAGAATATAGAATAATTGTCTTAATTGTAACAAAATTAATGTTTTATGTGTTTGGAAAAAGTATATTAATAGTTACTAAAAAACAGGAATTTCAATTAACAATAAAGGAATGGATAACTTGCGTTTTTATAGTCATTATGACGTTGACTATGTTAACAATGATATATAAGATTATGTACACAGTGCAAGTTTCTCAAATGTCTAAGTATCTGATTATAATATTTTCTATGATGTTAATTCTGGTTGACATTATAATATATGGAATGCTTCTAAAATTAAGCAAAAGCAATCGTGAAGAAATACGGTATAAGCTTATGGAAAGCCAAATAGAGCAGCAGGAAAAAATGCTCACAAGTATATTGGAATCAAATGAAAAAATCAGAGTGCTTAAACATGATATGAAAAATTACCTTATGACAGCCATTGGTTTAATTGATAATAAAGAATATAATAAAGTAAAGAGTTATATGGTAAACCTGATTGGTCAGGAAATAGATACAATTGAAACCTTTGTTACAACAAACAGTCAGACATTAAGCGCCCTGTTAAATATTAAGTTAGACACATGTAATAAAAATAAAATTAATTGGAACGTGGAAATTACAAGTGATCTGACCAATATTTCAGATGTGGATATTAGTATAATCATCGGAAATTTATTGGATAATGCAATTGAAGCTTCCAAAAAAGTAAAAAATAAACCGTTTATTGATATAAAAATATTTGACAGTAAAGATTATGTCAATATTGTTATAAAAAATAAGATTGATAATTCGGTTTTGTTTTTTAATCCTAACCTTTTTACTACAAAGAAAGATAAAAACAGTCATGGAATAGGTTTGATGAGTGTAAAAAAAATAGTAAAAAAATATAATGGAATGTATAAAGTTTATGAAGAAAACAAAACTATTGTAGTAAATATAATGTTAAAAAATACGTAAAGTTTTACCAAGTTTGCCTCTAAATGTGCAAACTTTGCCAAGTATATTGAAAAATCTCCATAATGAGTTATTATACTTATGTGGAGGTGGTATAAATGATTGAAATAGCAGCAGGCTTGGTTACAAATTATTTAGTCAAGCGGGAGGTTGTCAACCAGGATGAGAAGGATGTTTATAAGTACGGCTTTGAAATTCTCTTTTCCACCATTCTAGGGATTTGTATCGTTCTCATTCTTGGTTTGACAGCAGGTAGTCTGATGACATCATTAATTTTTATTGCAGTATTCTGCTCACTCAGAATTAAGTGCGGCGGATATCATGCGGATAGTTATCTGTCCTGCAATGTTGTATTTACAACCGTATTTTTGATAGTGCTTATGGTTGAAAAATTTAGTGAAAAAGTTTTAGTTTCACCACCTATCTTGTTTATGGTTTATTTATTGGGGTTTTTAGTTATTTATATTTATGCGCCTGTCGAAAATGTTAATAAACCATTGGATATGGAAGAAAAAAAGAAGGGTAGAAAAGAAAGCCATATTTTATATGCATTATGGTCTGTTATTGGATTTGTATTATATACATATAATTATAGCGCAATGGTTGCATTAACAGCTACAGTGATGATGGTCATTATTTTAATGTTAGCAGGAATTGCTAAAGAAAGGAAGTTTAAATATGCAGAAAAAGGAAAATAAGGTATTAAAGTTAATTGCAAAAGTAGGATTTGCTTCTGCAAAGGCAGCAGCAGGAGAACCGTCATGGTATGATTGCTATCAGCCTAAGACACCAAGCAATTTAAAAGAAGTAATCAACAGAAAATAGCTGTTTTGAAGAGAGTTGTACTTACTTGTCAATATAAGGGATAAGGTTAGGTGGGAGAACTACTGCCTCATGCAGATGAGGCAGCAGAATTATAACGGTTATATAATCATTTAATTGCCATCTGTAGTCTTTATTTAAGATTACAGATGGCAATTATTTTTTATTCATTTTGAAATAGTATTTTTACTAAGCCGAAAGTTCTACAAATTTTTTGTGAAGAAAAGTATAACGCATTTGCACGGATTTTAATTCGTATATTGCACTGTCAATGAGGTCTGGTTCCGTAACATTCTGCAGGATAGAATATGCAGCATCTAATGCATATTTGGCTTCTATTAATTCCAGTCTTAGTTTTTCAAGTTCATTTAAATTACCGTCTGCAGCATAGATGTTTGGAGTTTTTTCGGATTTTTTCGACTTTCTGAGTAACATTTAACCACCTCGTTGTTTATCTTTTTTATATAATTATAGTCAATATAAATAGATTTATGCATATTATAGCTTATTGGACTCTTTTTTTTAGTACTCATATGATAAAACATAAATATAACTTTACAAATTAAAATGTGTGGTGTATAATATATTAAAAGCAAGGTAACATATTAAAAAAGGATAATATAGTGGATTTTGGAGGCGGATATTGAGGGAGTGTATTATTGTTATTTTAGAGGATGACAAGGAATATTTAAGTAGTTTTCTTGGTTATTTTGAGAATTATAATGAAAGTGCTTTAAAAATTGCAGGTTTTAGTGAAAAGGAATCTTTTTTTAAATATGCAAACCAGGAAAAAATTGATTTGATTTTAACAAAAGAGGAACTGTTAGGCGATATAGAAAATGATGTGGATAACGAAAAAATTGTTTTACTGACAGAGGAGGCAGGTATTGAAAGTATTAATGGGATTAAAACATTATATAGATTTCAGCATATGAAAAATATGATTCGCTACATCATCAATTTGTGTGCGGAATCCGTACCGATAAAAAATGAGATTATTAGGGTAACAGGTGAGAAAAAGGTTCAGATAATCGGAGTATATTCACCGGTAAAACGTTGTGGAAAGACGGCATTATCCATGGAATTAGCAGGAAATCTGGCTAAGAATGGAAAGATATTATTAATTAATATGGAAGAGTATTCTGCTTGGAGAAGATATGATGGAGAAAATAAGGAATATGATTTAGCTGATTTATTATTTTTTTATATGCAGAATTCATGGTCGTTTGAATTAAAACTAAAAGCAGTGCTTCAGAATATGAGTGGATTTGATTATATTCCGCCAATGGAAAACGGTGATGAACTGAGAAATATTACGACTGAGCAGTGGAAAGGACTGATTTTGGAAATATGCAAAGTATCGGATTATAAGATAATCATATTAGACTTATCAGATATTATTAGTAATATACTGCGGTTACTTGATATGTGTGATTTTATAATAATGCCCTATATGAGGGATGAAATTTCAATGCATAAAGCCGCAGAATTTGAAAAAATCCTTAAGAAAGAAGACAATAAATTGGAAATATACCGTATACCCATGAATGATGTAATGAATGAAAAATATGACAAAGAATGTCTGCAGATGAAAGTTCATACTTTAACAGAGGAAAGGGGACTATTGATTTCAAATGGATAAGGGTAAAGTTTTAGATGTATTAAGAAAGCGGGTTATTGACAGAATAGATGTAACAAAAGACAGTTCGGATGATGATGTTTGGCAGATTATTGATGAAGAATTATTTAGATTCAGCCGGGATAGAAACAAAGGAAGTCCTATCGGGATACAGGAGAAACTAATCTATGGAAAGGAGATATTTGATTCCATTCGTGGACTGGATGTTTTGGAGTATTTGCTGAAAGATGATGAAATTACAGAAATTATGATTAATGGACCAAATAATATTTTTATAGAAAAAAATGGGGAAATAAATCAGTTTAACGGCAAATTCACCTCTGAAGAACGTTTACGCGATGTAATACAGCAAATAGTGGCGGGAGTAAATAGAAGAGTAAATGAAACATCTCCGATTGTAGATACAAGATTGAAAGATGGAAGCCGTGTAAATGTGGTATTATCACCAGTAGCATTAAATGGTCCGGTTGTAACCATACGAAAGTTTGGAAGTCGCCCGCTGACAATGGACAGGCTTATAGAAATTGGTGCGATTAACAAAATAGCGGCTGATTTTTTAAAAATACTGGTACAGAGCAAATATAATCTTTTTATATGCGGAGGAACCGGTTCGGGTAAGACGACTTTTTTAAATGTGTTGTCAAATTACATTCCGGTCAATGAGAGAATCATTACAATTGAGGACTCTGCGGAATTAAAGATAAATGGAATAAAAAATCTGGTCAGTCTGGAAGTAAAACAGGAAAATTCGGAAGGAGAAAATGGGATTTTAATACGTGATCTGATAAAGAGCAGCCTTAGGATGAGACCGGACAGGATTATTATTGGAGAAGTAAGGGGGGAAGAGGCATTTGATTTATTATCTGCCTTAAATACCGGCCATGACGGCAGTTTAAGTACAGGACATGCCAATAACTCAAAAGATATGCTGAAAAGGCTTGAAACCATGGTATTAATGGGAATAGACATGCCATTGGATGGTATTAAGGGTCAGATAGCTTCCGGAATAGATATTATCATTCATTTATCCAGACTGAGGGATAAAACCAGAAGAGTTATGGAGATAGTGGAAGTAGGAGAATATGAATCCGGTGAGATTAAAATTAATCCGATATTTCAGTTTCATGAGGAACAAGAAGGGAACAGACAAAAGGATGTATTCGGAGAATTACGATGGACCGGGAACAAATTGAATAATCCGGGTAAACTGCTGGCTGCCGGATTTAATGAGGAGGATTTAAAATATAGGAGTGAGTAGCAGTAAAAATGATGGATTAATAATTTATAATCTTTATGAACTCTCTTTTATAGAGTATTTCAGATATGGAATATTAGGAATTGTAATTGTTTTTGGATTTTCCAATATATTTTATGATAGTTTGTTGGCTTCAGTTTTTTTGTTTCCTGTTTTAATTCCTTATTTTAGAATTATAAAAAAGAAATTGTGCATTCGCCAACAGAATAAATTAAAGGAAGAATTTAAGGAGTTGTGTATATCGTTGGCAGCACAAATGTCCGCTGGGTATTCTATTGAAAATTCCGTAAAGGAGTCTTATGTGGAAATGAGTGAATTATATGGAACAGACAGTTATATTTGTAAAGAGCTGAAAGTCATTTTGGGTAAGTTAAAGAACAACATAAGTATTGAGGATTCAATTGCACAATTAGCAATTCGAAGCGGTAATCAGGATATCCGGCTGTTTTCGGAAGTACTGGCAATCGGAAAACGAAGCGGCGGAGATTTGATTGGTATTGTTCGTTCCGCAGCATTAAATATTGCTGAAAAAGCAGATGCAGAACGAGAAATTAGGTCCATAATCAGTGAAAAGCAGTTTGAACAAATGATAATGAATATTATTCCATTGGTAATGATTTCATATGTTAAGTTTTCATCACCTGAAATGATGACAGTCATGTATCAGACAACAGCAGGGAGAATGATTATGAGTGTCTGCTTTGTAATTTATATTGCTGCGTTTCTGCTTGGAAGAAAAATAATGGAGATTGAAGTATAGTTTGTTTAATCAGTTTAGTCAGGGGTGAATTAATGTTATTTTTATATTGTATCGTACTTTTGGGTATTCTGGTAATGTTTATATTTACACATAATTATAAAAAAGAATTAAGACAGTCACTGTGTAAAGGAAAAATTTATTTTTTAAGCGGACTTTCCATGTATATTGCAGATAAAGTACATAAAAGGTTTCATATTTTCAATAATGACGATATTCGAAAAAAAATTCAGAAATTAGAGCCGGATAAGGATAGCAGAAAACAGGTATATCTGCAGTTTGTTAATAAGGTTACCATGGTTATTCTGTGTATTGTTTTCTTTATGATACTGGGAGTATTTAACTGTATTTCCATAAGGATGAAAGGAAACAAAGCAATTACCGCTCTTCATAGGCCGGAACCAGGCAAGGGTCCGTATACCTATAATTTAGAAGTTGTAAACCATGGAGAAGATAAGGAAAAGGAAAATGTGGCACTGACAATAGATGAATATAAGATGTCAGAAAATGAAATTAACCAAATGTTGGATAAGATACTTGAGCAACTGCTTATTAAATGCTTAGGTGAGAATACGGATTATAAAAATATTGCTAAAAGCCTGGATTTTTCAAATAGGGATTTAAATGATGTTATGGTTTTCTTTACAGTAAATGAAGATGGTTTTTTAAACGAAAACGGTACACTAAATGAACAGCAGATATATGAATATTATGAGAAAAATCATACCAACAGTATAAAGTCTTCTTTTTCTGTTATTGTATCATATCAAAATTTTGATAAGGAGTTTAATCAGCCGATTGAAATTAAATTAAAAAGTAGACAGAATATGCTTTTATACAAAATTATGAAAGAGATTGAGAAAAATTATTCTGACAATGAAAAAAATATACTTTTACCGGACAATATTGATGGAAAGAGCATAAAGTTTTTTGAAACAAAGGAAAAAGAATCGGCATTATTTGTTTTATTGAGTGTTGGTATGGGGATTTTAATTTTTGCGGCAGGAGATGAAAAATTAAAAAAGCAGTTAAAAAATAGAAAGACCCAATTAGAAACGGATTATGCTTCCATTGTTTGTAAATTAACATTGTTAAATGAAGCTGGCAGTACTTTATTAATGGCATGGGAGAGAATTATAGCAGATTATGAATCAGAAAAAATGCAATACGGTTATCGATATGCATATGAAGAGATGAAGATTGCCAGATATCGAATGAAAAGCGGAGTACCAGAGGCAGAGGCATATGCAGAGTTTGGCCGCAGATGCGATACCGCATCTTATATAAAGCTGGGATGTCTTCTAGAGCAGAATATAAAAAAAGGTACAAAAGGGCTGAAGAGTATACTGGAAGGTGAGGTTAGAGAGGCTTTTGCAGACAGAAAATTGCTGGCAAAGAAAAAGGGTGAAGAAGCTTCAACAAAACTTTTGCTGCCAATGCTGCTTATGCTGTTGGTTTCAATGGCAGTGGTTATAGTACCGGCCTTTATGTCAATGAATTTGTAGGAAAATGAAGTGTAGGAAAGGGGAAATATATATATGAAGATTTTCAGGACAAACAAAATTTTAAAAAAATCAGATGAAATAATTATTAAGATTCAGGTAAAAATTTGGGAGAAAATAATGAATAACAGATTTTCATTAATCGGAAATAATCAAGGAATGGGTGTAATAGAAGTTATATTAATAATATTGGTCCTTGTAGGGCTGGCATTTACGTTTAAGGGTAAGGTATCTTCCATTTTAAACACTGTATTTTCTAAGATTAATAATAAGGTTAATTCGTTTTAATATGAGGAAAAATAAAATATTATTTTCGGATTTAAATGGCGGAATAACAATATTTCTCAGCATAATCATGTTATTTATATTTGCATTGATCGGAACTCTGGTTGAGTCTGCCAGAGTTTCCGCAGCCAATATAAGATTGGCACAGACTACACGAATATCAATAAATTCTGTCTTTTCTGAATATGCAGAGGAGGTTTTCAGAGATTATGGCATATTCCTGCTGTGGAAAGATGAAAACGAAATTATAACGGAGGTAAGTAAGTATTTAAACAAAAATATAAATTACAAAGATGACTTTATTCAAAAAAGTAATGATTTATTAGGGATTAGAATTAATCAAATAAAATTATCTGATGTTAAATATGCGTCTAATCATAGAGGGGAGGATATGGCAAACCAGATTTATGATTATATGAAATACCGGATAGCCGGTGATGCAATTGATTTATTACTGGAAAAGTGTAATTTATTATCTCAGGGAGAAAAAGTTCAAGAGTTTTTTGATAAAATTAACGACTGCACAGAAAAATTTAACCGGATTGAAGAATCGGTTGCTGATATAAAAAAGAAGGTAGATCAAATAAAAGATATGGCAGGACAACCAAAGGAGTACTTAGCAGAGTTAAGAGAAAAACTTAACGGGATTCAGCAAATCGACAGGGAAATGGCATTAAAAAGGGATCAGGGAAAAATCGGTGAAGAGGAAAAAGGGCAGGAATTAATAATGAAGGATCAATTGTTTGAAGAGTTTAAGCAGACTTATACAGTCTATAATGACAGTTGGAATTTATTAAGCAGGTATCTGTCAGAGATTAATGAGGCAACAGATACATATTACCAATCAGTATATGAGTCCACGGAACTTATAAAAAATTTGTATAATGATTTGGAGGAAAAAAGAGAATCGTTAGACAGTGAAGCATATGAAACATTAAAAAATGAGGTTCAGGAATTGGAAAACCAGGTTTCCAATCAAAATACCGATGCTTACAGAGTAAAAGAAAATCATTTTCATGCTACAGAGTATTTTAACGGAATGCAGTCCGCATCGGAAAAGATGATTCAGATAAAAAATGATATGAATGGGATATTATATAATAATTTAATGTTCAATCAGCTGGATTCCAATAAAGATTATGTAAAATGTTTTTTATCCGAACTGGAGGAGGCTCAGTTAATTTATCAAAATGTTGATATCAGAAAATTAGAAATAAATTATTATGTTCAGGAGGCCAAAAAAAATGAAAATAATCTGCTGGATCATGTCAAAAAAATTATGAATAATGGGTGGCTATCAATTATTACAGATAATATTTCTGAAAAAAAAGTTGACAATTCTTTTCTTTCAGAGAATTTTGCAGATATCCGTTCTAACAATACTATTTGGTGTACATTAAGTGTTATGGAGCAAAGTATTAGAAAAGCTTTAATGGGTCAATACATATTGGATTTTTTTCATTGTTATACAGATAAAAATGAAATTAAAAAAGAAAATGGATTATTGGATTATGAGGTGGAATATATACTTGGCGGTTTTCAAAATGATAAAGAAAATTTAAGTTACGTTGGAAAAAAAATTGTTTCCATCAGAGAAGGTTTTAATCTGATCTATTTGTTTAAAAATGCCGACTGTCGTGAAGAGGCATATTTGATGGCTGTAGCACTTGTGGGATTTACCGGTATGCCGCTGGTAATACGGCTGACCCAGTTATTGGTACTGGGTGCCTGGGCATATGCGGAATCATTGATGGATGTTAAAGATTTATTAAATGGATATGGTGTAAAACTTTTTAAATCTGAGTCGGATTGGAATCTTTCTCTGGATTCATTATGGAGATTAACTGAACAAAACAGTAAAAATAAGAATAGCAACAGTGGTTTTACATATAAAGATTATTTAAGGTTATTGCTTTTTATTGAAAATACAGGAAAACAAACGGCCGGAATTATGGATATGATTCAGTTGAATATCAGTAATCAATACAATGATTTATTTCGTATTGATCAGTGTGTTTTGGGAGTAACCGTTAAAATAGAATGCAGGGTGGAATGTTTGTTTACAGCGTTGGCATTTGTAAAGCAGCTTATTGTGAACCAGAATTCTGATTTTACAATTAGTTCGAAAATATCTTATTGTTATTAAGGGGGTGTATAAACATGTACTCTTATTCCGAAGAAGATACAATTAATACATATAAAATAATGTATAAATTAATAAAACACAAAACAATTTTACAAAAAAACACACTGAATTCTCTCCAAGTTCAAGGCAATTTTATAAAAAAAATAAAGAAAAATAACTCCGCAGTATTTTCCGATAATAAGAGTACATCTTTATTCATCCTGTTAATGGGAAAAGCAAGTTTAACCATAGAGGCTGCAATTGTTTTACCATTTATGTTATTAGGTATGATTATGCTGATTTATTTTATTTTGATAATTAATTTTCAGATTATATTAAATCAAAATATGATAAATACAGCCTGGGATATTAGCAGATACAGTTATACAGCGGAACGGACAGGGACGATATTAAAAAAAGATAAATGTTCTGCCAAGGAACAAAAAAATATTTCAGATAAGCTGTCAGAGTTATCAGTTACAGAAAATCTGATTAAAGGTGGGTTAACAGGAACATATGCGCTTAATAAAATTTTAGATAATAATGTAAAGAAACTGTCTGAACATTTAGGAATATATACGGGATTAGCAGGTATCAGTATGATGGAATCAAACTTTCTGGAGCAGGAAAATGTTGATTTAGCAGTTTCTTATATGGTAAAGATACCAATGCTCAGTAACAGCGTATATATGATGTCATTTGTAAACAGGTGTTATTTTCGTAATTTTATTGGTGAGTCCATTGATGTAAAGTCAAAAAACACTTCTGAAAAGGTTTATATAACAAAGAGCGGAACTGTTTACCATATCAATAAAGATTGTACGCATATTGATTTATCTGTTGTTTCCGTCGCATTTTCAGAACTGCCTTTGTTAAGAAATAAAGGAGGCGGAAAGTATAAAAAGTGTGAAAAATGTGTCAAATCAAAATTGATAGGAAATGAGTCAGTAGTGATCACGGCAAATGGAGATAAATATCACACAGATAATCATTGCAGTGGAATTATCAGAAATGTAATAACCATAGATATAAATCAGATAGGAAACAGAAAATTATGTAAAAGATGCAAAGAAAGAGAGGGATAATGAATTTTTTTGTAGCAGTTATTTTGATAATTTTATCATGGCAGGATATTCGAAAAAAGAAAATAAATCTGGGTATTTGTATTATATCAATAAGTTTTATTATATTAGGAAATTTGCTGTATCATTTAGAAAGTTTGTTCTTTATGATATCAGGTTTATTGGTTGGAGGCTTTGTAATGATTGTCAGTTATATTACAAAAGAAGCCATCGGAATAGGAGACGGTGTAGCCTTTGTTATAACGGGATTGGCAGCAGGGGGAATTATGAACTTTGAAATATTAATAATCAGTCTTTTTTTAGCCTCATTTTCTGGTATGTATCAGTTAATTTTTAAAAAATGTAACAGAAAAAAGACTATGGCTTTTCTACCATTTATTACAATAAGTTATATTTTAAGGAGTTTTATCATTTGATTTTTAAAATAAAAGAAAAAAATATGTTGTTAAATTGTTTAAATAAAGATATAAAATTCAATTATAAAAGATTAAATATAAAAAATGGAATAAAAAACAATATTAATGCGGTTTATACTATTGAAATGTCTCTATTATTTCCAATAATATTGTTTATTGTTTTTGGAGGAGTATATATAGCATTTTATACACATGACATGACAGTTACAAGAGCAGAATGTAACAGATGTTGTAATGAGGCAGCAGGTCAGGGACTTGCAGTTTCTGATTTCGAAAAACGCATAGAGAATGTGGTAAGAAAACGCTTGATATTGGGAACAGTGAAACGGGTTAAAGTATCAAAAAAAGAAGGATATATAAATGTTTCTATTGATTTAAATTATGATATGATGTTTTGGAAATTAAAAAAAACAGAAACAATTAATATTACTGTAAATGAAATAAGCAACCCGGATTATTTAAGGAAGGTTCAGGTTATTGCAGATGAATTGGAAAAAATAATCAGATAAAAGTTTATGAGCCAGAAAGTGGCAGAATGAGAGGGACAATGAATATAAGTTATGGGCATGATACAAATAATAATTTTATGATAATAAAACAGCCATTTGAGGCGTTAAGTTATAAGTTTAAAATGATTGAAAAGAATGAAATTTCCGGTTTGTTAAAAATGAAATATACGGTACTTGATGAGGAAATAGTTTTGAAATATAATATTTCGTCTAAGACTGCAATAAAAGATTTGTATAGTAAAGAAAAGATTAAATTTAACCAACTGAGAACCTTAATACAGGGAATTATAGCTTTGTGGGATTTGATTCCGAATTATTTGCTGGATGCAGATAATATTATTTTAACGGATGATATGATATTTATTGACTTGAATACAAACAAAGTTTATTTGTGTTATAGTCCCGGTTATAAAAAGGATTTTTATATGGCATTTCGTGATCTCATACAAGGAATGCTGTTGGCTGTCGATTATAACGATTTAATGGCAGTGGAGGTTATTTACAAAGTAAATGAGTGGTGTAGCATAGAACATAATGAAATAGACAGGCTGAAGAAAATAGTTGAAGAGGAGTATTTACCTGCAAAAACACAGGACATTATAAAAAAAGAATCTCAAAAAGAAAACTTTGATACAGGACAAAATTGTTTTGAATATAATAACAGTATTCCGGGCAAAATAAATCCTTTTGTCCGAATTTTTGAAATTTTAAGGGAAAAAGTCAGCAGGTTTAAAAGCGACGTTTTAAATGGGATGGAACCCTATAAGGATTGTTCTTTTAATAATGAATATTCAGAAGAGACTGAAAATATTACTAATGAAACAGTTTCCTTTGGAGATAATAGTGATAATGAAACTATACTGGTTTCAGCTGCGCTGCTCAGACATAAAAGAAACCTAATAAGCATGTGTGGTATAGACAATATTATTATTGAAAATTACCCGTTTCTTATTGGAAAATTAAAAAAAAATGTAGATGGTGTCATCAGACACAATTCAATCAGCAGGGTTCAGGCAAAAATTCAATTAATTGATAATAAATATTTTTTGGAGGATTTAAATTCCAAAAATGGAACATACGTCAATGAAGAAAGGATAGAACCATATGAAATAGTTGAAATAAAGATTGGAGATAAAATAGGTTTTGCCGAAATTGATTTCTTTTTTAGATAGTCAGTATTTGACAGGTTTATCAATTAGTGTTAAGGTATGAAAAGCATGATTTTGTCGAAATTGTGTTATTTATGTAGAAAGGATGTTTATAAATTGATTTATAATAGCGCGATAACACTAATGATGAATAATGGCTATCAGGTAATGGGAAGTAATGTTCCATGCCTGGCATTGTTGTTTCAGCATGATGAAGAAAATGAACGTATGAATATAGTGGGATTGATGAATAACGTTGGAAAATCAGAATTAACTTCAGATCAGCTGGACAGTATCACATTTCAGATAGAACGTAAGTTTTTAATTGGCCGATATGCAAGAGAAGTTAATATATTATACCTTGTATTTTCAGATGATTTTGAAAGAGACAAAAAATATTCTCAAGGCAAATCTAATTATTGGCTAATGGATACTACGGGTAAAAGAATCGTGGTTTTTGAAGAACAACCGGATGACTTTTTTGGTCTGAAAAGTCTGATGAAAAATGTTTTTGAAGAACAAAGGGATAATTCAGCCGGAATATATAGCAGCTTAGAGAGAGAGACAGCTCATCCCGAAAGAAGAAAGAAATTACCAATAATAACAATCTTACTATTGTTTATAAATGTGATTGTTTTTATTTGTCTGGAAATGAACGGAGATACGGAAAATCCCGTATATATGCTTAAAAAAGGAGCTGCACTTGGAAGCAATATATTTGATAAGCATGAATATTACCGTTTGCTTACAGCTACATTTATGCATTTTGGAATAGCACATTTATTAAATAATATGCTGGCTTTATGGATTTTGGGAAGTAAGCTGGAGAGTATTATAGGAAATATCAGGTTTGTTGTTTTATATATTTTAAGCGGCTTGGCGGGAAGTATTGTTTCTGCCGTGCATTATTATAATGCCTTTCCTCCGGTGGTATCAGCCGGTGCTTCCGGCGCAATATACGGTATTTTAGGGGCGATTCTTGTGGTCGCACTTATACAGAGACGAAGAAATGATAAATCCATGTTTATACGAATGGGACTTGTACTTTTTTTAATGTTCTACGGAAGCGGTACACAGGGGGTTGATATGTTAGCACATATCGGCGGTTTGACCGGTGGAATTATCATAATGTTGATTTTTAAAATTTTTTCTGATAAACAAACATTTGATAAGTTGAAAAACCTTAGATAATATATTAAAATTAATATAATTTCTGAGGTTATAGCATAGAACTTGTTATAAAGATAAAATTAAATGGAAAGGATACAGAGAATGAATGTAAATATATATTATGGCGGAAGAGGCCTGATTGAAGATCCAACATTATATGTTCTTGGAAAAATAGAAGGGGTACTAAATGAATTAAGAGTAAATGTGGTCAGATATAATTTATACGAAATGAAAAGTACGATTCCCACACTTCCCCAGACATTAAAGGATGCCGATGCTATTATACTGGCGGCAAGTGTGGAATGGAGGGGCATTGGCGGATATATGCAGGAATTTCTTGATTCCTGCTGGCTGTATGGGGACAAGGAGAAGATTAGTAAATTATATATGTGCCCGGTTGTAATATCTACTACTTATGGAGAGAAAGAAGCCTTGACAGATTTAAAAAATGCATGGGAGTTGCTGGGAGGAATGCCCTGTTCCGGAGTGTGTGCTTATGTAAATGAGTCCGTTGATTTTGAAATGAACCATGAATATGCGGATATTATTGAAAAAAAAGCAGAAAATTTATACCGGACGGTTTCGCAAAGGCGGAAGGCGCTTCCTTCCAGCAGTTATGCAATAAAACAGAATATAATGAAAGAGTCACTGGATCTGACGCCTCAGGAAACAGAACAGCTTTCCAAATATGCTTCGGATGACTATTATGTTAAACAGCAGAAGGAGGATATAGAGGAATTAGCAAAATTATTTAAAGGTATGCTGAATCAGCAGGAAAGCGATGAAGATGAGTTTATAAAAGCAATTAATAATGTATTTCATGCACAGGAGGATTTTAGTGCAACTTATGCTTTTATAATTGGAGACATGGATAAGACACTGTTTATTCAGGTAGATGGAGCGGATCTGGTTTGCAGATATGAGGATGTCACGGATGTTGACGTTTTGTCAAAATTGTCTTCAGAGGTGTTGAGCAATATAGTGAAGGGCAGATATACATTCCAGAGGGCATTTATGACTGGAGAGATGACAGCAAAAGGAAATTTTAAAACGTTGCGAATGCTGGATATGATTTTTCCTTTTAGCAGTTAGTTATATCTTTTGCTGTCCTGTCAAGTCATTATAATCTCCGTACTTTTTGGACATATCAGTTTATGTAGGGAGAGTTATGGTAAAGGAAGTACCGCTATTTTTTTCAGAATTACAGGATATGTGACCACGATGGGCCAATACGATACGTTCACATATTGGCAGACCCAGACCGGTACCTCCGTCTTTAAAACTTACCATTGGTTTAAAGATTTGTTTTACCTGTTCAGGACTTAAACCGCAACCATTATCAATAATATTCACCAGAATATTTGTTTCATCCTGATAAAGCTGGATAGTAATGGTCCGGCTTCCTGCTTCACAGGCGTTTTTAATTATGTTAATAAATACTTGCTTTAGTTTTACGGGGTCTGCATTCATAAGCGGAATATCGGTAGCAATATTAGATATAAAATTGATATGAGAATAGTTGGAATTGGTGATAAATGAACTAATGATATTATTTAGCATTTGGCTGATATCAGTTAGTTCCGGATTGAGTTTACTGCCGTTGTTAAAAGAGGACAGTTTGGATAATAATTCAATCATATATTTTACATCTTCCACTGTTGAATTCCAATATTTGAAGTCCTTTACCTCAGGATGGCTGGATTCAATAATTTGAAGAGAACTGTTTATGAGTGTTACAATATTACCCAGTTCATGTGATAGTTCATGCATTGAAAAAGAGAAATCCTCTACCATTGTATTAAACAGATTTCGAATTGTCGGATTGGAATTTATTAAATCCCCATACTCATCACTTATATAATTTGTTACCATGTTTTCCTCATTTCCATATTGGGGAAACAGTATCCCAATATTTTAATTATTTATAATAAAGTAGTTTAACATTTTTAGGAAAAAAGTCAAACAAAATTGAACATCATATTTCGACAAATATGATATGCATTTTTTAAAATGCGCTATTAATCATACAAAAACGATATTTTTATAATAAAATTTTATTAAAATGGAAAGGAATTAAAAAATGAAAAAAAATGATTGCGTATTTTGTAAAATTATTAATGGAGAGATTCCATCAAAAACGTTGTATGAAGATGATAAGTTTAAAGTGATTTTTGATATAGGACCGGCAACCAGAGGACATGCCATCATGATTTCAAAAGAGCATTTTGAAAATATTTTTGAAATTGATGACAGTCTGGCAGCAGAAGTTTTTGTGCTGGCAAAGAAACTGGCAGCAGCAATGAAGACAGCTTTTCAGGCTGATGGTTTTAATGTTGTGCAGAATAACGGAAAATTAGCAGGACAGTCTGTTTTTCATTTTCATGTGCATTTAATACCAAGATATGAAGGGGATAATGCCATAAAGTTTTGGGAATCTAAAGAAATCAGTGATGAAGAGCTAACGAAACTGCTGGAACTGGTAAAAAAAGAATTGAATTAAAGGTTGAAAAACAGATTGAAATATTTTTAAACAAAATTAAATCCGGATTCCGTTTAAATCTCAAAGCATAGATACTCCAATGCAGACAGCGCATTGGGTTTCAGTGAGATATTCAGGGAATTCGGATTTAGTGTTTATTGGCTGTCGTTTTTGGTTAACTCCTGTATTAAATTCAAAATTGTTTTAACGGCATCTGTAGCGCCTGCGTTATCAATGGCATCAATATATTTCTGTCGGTTGCCGTAAACGGAATTAATCGTAGAGACAAGGATTTCTGAAGTTATGTCTTCTTCCTGTATTACTTCGCTGAATCCCTGATGCTTAAAAGAATCGGCGTTTAGTATCTGGTCACCGCGGCTGGCTTTTGCGGATAACGGAATCAATATACTTGGTTTACGCAGAGCCACAATTTCACATATTGCATTGGCACCTGCACGGGATATGATAATATCGGACATTGCAAATAAGTCTTTCAGTTCCGCTTTGATATATTCAAACTGTTTATAACCGGAACGGTTATTCAGGCTGTCATCCGTTTTTCCTTTACCGCAGAGATGGACAATCTGATAAGTTTTTAACAATTCATCCAGGGAACTGCGAACCGCTTCATTTACGGCAACGGCGCCAAGACTGCCGCCTATGACCATAATGATGGGTTTGTTTGCAGAAAATCCGCACATATTCAGTCCTGCAAGTTTGTCACCCTGTTTTAATTCCTGGCGGATAGGAGAGCCGGTTAACAGCGCTTTGCCTTCCGGAAGATATTTTGCAGTTTCTGGAAAGTTATGACATACTGTATGAGCATACGGTATAGAAATTTTATTTGCTAATCCGGGAGTCATATCGGATTCATGGATAATGATAGGAACTTTGTATTTTTTTGCTGCAAGAATGACCGGAACCGATACAAAACCGCCTTTCGAAAAAAGGACGTCCGGTTTATAGTTTTTAATGATTTTTTTTGCTTCTCCATACCCTTTGATTACCCGGAATGGATCGGTGAAATTTTTGGCGGAAAAGTAACGTCTTAATTTACCGGATGAAATACCCTGATATGAAACATCCATTTCTTCAATCAGTTTTTTTTCGATTCCGTCATAGGAGCCTATGTATTTTATATCAAAACCCATATCCTTTAATCCTGGAATGAGTGCCATATTCGGGGTGACATGTCCGGCAGTACCGCCGCCGGTTAAAACAATTTTTTTTGACATAGATTGAATGTCCTTTCTGCAATATGGGATTTAATAAGTTTTATTGTGCGGTCACAAAATTTTTTAATGCTTTGGCCAGCTGGTCCGGACAGGAGGTACCGCGCCCGCCGCAGTCAATCCCTTCCATTTTTGCTATAACGTCATGTATATTCATTCCTTTTACCAGACTGGCAATTCCCTGGGTGTTTCCATTGCAGCCGCCTATAAATGCTACGTCTTTTATGATATCATTTTCAACTTCAATATGAATTTCACGGGAACAGGTCCCTTTTGTTTTATAGACCATAAATTTTCCTCCAGATTTTAAGATTGTTTTTTAAAAATATTATACAACAAATCAGATGAATGTCAAAGACATGAGCCGTATACAGGAAAACTTTTAAATCGACACCTTCTGTCGAAGGAAAGCGAACGATTTTTTAGAAAGTATGTTTAAAAATGATACGGCATATGTTAACATAAAAAGCAGTAAATTATTAAGCAGGGAGAAAATAATTATGAGGGCAATTGCAGATTTTATTATTAATTTTACGACAAATGGCGGAATGTTATACGTAATAATCGGATTATTTCTAATTGGCTTCGGCATAAAAACAGCGGGAAGTCTGTGTTATGATGATATTTTGGATAAAATAGAGAATTTCCAGATACGAAAGAACAAGCGGGCGGAAGGGATTATTCTTCAGTATGAAAACGAAGTGAAATTTGGAAAAAAAATAAACAATTTAAGTGCATTTGTGGAACGTGCCATGCATGGATGGAAAATAAAAAGTATTTTAGTGGAAAAGATGCAGGGAATCGGTGATATTTTTGGAAAGGTATGTTTGATACTGGGGATATGTGCCATAGCCATATTATTGGCGGCGCAGAAAGATGAGTTATCATTTGGTTCCCAGATGACAAAGGGGATATACATATATGCGGCGGCTGCAGCAATTTTATTTATTTGTCTGAAGCTGTGGGATAATGTAATTGCATTGGATTATAAGAGAAATGTAATTCGGGACGAAATTATAAATTATCTGGATAATAATCATGCTGTTGACGGAAAGAATATTCCGACCGTTCATGTGGAAATGAAGAATGAGGGAAAAGAAGGAAAAGTTGGGGATGCGGATACGGAGATGGATGTCATAAGGACGGACTGGTGTGATGAGAAGGAATTGGAAGAGAAAGGAGCAATTGAGAATACGATAGAAGAAAAAGAGGCGGTTGCGGAGAAGGCAGTGGAAGAAAGGAAGCAAACGGTTACAAAAAAGGAGGCAAATAAGAGAACAAAAAGAAATAGTAAAAACAGAAAAGGGAAGAAGAACGCTGCGGAAAAAAATTTGCAGGCGGAAATAAAGGAAGAGAATAAAATTACTAATGCAGAAATTGAAGAGGATAACGTGAAAAAAGAGGAAAATCTTAAAGCGGATACTGCTCAGAGTGGAAACAGGGAGACGAAAGTTGAAAAAGCAGATGATCAGGAGATTGAAAAGATATTTGATGAGGTGCTGGAGGAATTTTTGTCGTAGGCCGGATTATAAATTGATACATATAAAATAAAAGGGTAAGAGAGATTAAAAAGGTTATATATTGGCAAGGGATAAGCTGATATATGGCCTTTTTATTATTTAAAGGTTTTCTAAAGAAAAGAGTTGAAATATTTACAGGTAAGAGAAAGAGCATTTATAATTAAGTTATATGAATTAAGTAGAAAGGCTGTTTCGGGAGATAAAAAATGGATTATACACCAATGCTATTTCAGCAAAGTACAACGCATGAAAGTTCCTCACCTCCGCAACAACAAGTTAGTAATGTTGCATTTGAATATAAGGGCGCTTTAGTGGGACCATATAGTAAGGTTGGAGGACATCATATTCATGCAAAAGCAGGATTTAAGGATAATAAAAAGTACAATTTAAATAAGGCATTTTGTATTAGCCAGAAATTTATAACTAAAAATAGATTGAATCATCAGGATATGACAAATATGCAACGTCAATTATTTAATCAATTGGCTAAAGATGTAAGAAACGGAACACGTGTTAATTCATTAACTGAGCATACGACAGTAGCGAAAACTGCTTTAATGAATGGAGGGGCAGATGTTCAAATGACTCAGTACCTGGTGGGGTGTTCATTGAAAAATTTAGAAGAACAGGGAGTAACAGAACCTACAAATATACCATGGAATAATTAAAAAAATTTATAAAATGGAGAAAAAGAATGGAAAAAAAATTAGAGGAATTTGGAAAACTGTTTATGAAAGCGGTACGTGATGAAACTATAAATTCAATAGATAAAATGTTAGATGGAACTATGAAAGGGATAACTTCACGGCAAGTACAAGAAAAATTTGCAGATTTTGACAGTAAACAAATAGAAGTTGTAAAATGGTTTCTTCCTAAAATTATTGATATGAGTTTACATAATATGTTGTTTATGATAGAAGTGCAGGATGAGATAGAACTTTTGTTTAAAAAAGAGAATTTAAATGATTTAAGTGATGGATTATCCGGAGAGCTTTATACAGAAGATGGGTGGATAAAAAACTATAGTAAAGAAAGAGAGTAGAAAGATTATGATTCAAATATATAGTTTCAGACTGGCAGGTGACTAACAACAAATGAGACAATATGCAATGGTGGGGGCATATAAGTTATCTTATTGGTTAAAAGAAAAATTAAATCCGGATGCCTTCCAAAGATATGCAAGAATAATAAAATCTAATGTCACAAAAGAAGGTCTGGATTCCATATGCAGATATGAATTTGATTATAGAATATATAAGACAGAACTAATCAGGGATCGGTATAAAAAAATTTTTGAACAGTGCAGAAAAAGTGAAATAGCCACGACCTGTATTGAACTGGCATTATTAGAATATATTGACAACGCAGCAAATGAGGTATTTGGTATAATCACGGGAAATGTGGATCGGGGAGTCAGCCTTGATTTAGCTGCAAAGATTGCCATGCCGGAAGAAGCGCTGTTAAATTTGTCAAAAGAAATTTCTGAAGCACGAAAGATTGTTGAAAGAGTGTTAGTACTCGAACATATATATTCGGATTCTATAAGAGATACCTTTCGTGTGGATTTAACCCTGCTGAATTACCTGAATGGTGTTGATATTTCTGATATATGCAGGGAAATGGATATATCCGGCAGCAGCAGTATCAATCAGAATCCCAACAAAAATTATGGTGCATCTGTCCGTTTGTATGATTTTCAGAAAGATATGGAATCTTCCATTTTATTTCAGAAAGAAATTAATCAGATCAGTAACGAGGTATCAAGGATTACGGAGACAGATGAATTATGTCCGGTAATTCATATAATGGGAGAGCGGCAGTCGGGAAAAAAATTTATGATTCGTCATATTTCAAAAAGACTTCAACACAATCTTTTGACATATGCTTATGTTGAAACGGAAAATGGGGAGGAATTTGCAAGAATCATTCAAAAATTAAAACGGACAGTGTTTATTGCAGAAGCGGTCTTGTGTATTTGTATATCTGCGCAGGAAAAAAATGAAAAGAGCAAAGAGGTTATTGAGAAAATTGTTAAAATCATTGCAAATTTAGAAAATGACGGGGAAAAAAAAGAAATTTTTATTGCCTCTGACAGCACGTTTAAGATTATACCTTATATTGATAATGTGGTGTGTCAAATGGAAATAAAGAAACCGGATGAAGTACAAAGCTTTATGCTTTGGAAAAATTTTCTGATACAATATCTTGGCGAACAGCAGGCAGAAAAAATAGATATTCGTGAACTGGCAGTAAAAATGAAAGTGGCAGCAGGATATGTTAAAAAAATTGCACATCAATTAAAGTATGCAGATTCAGATAAAATTCAGAATGAAAAATTTTTATCTAAGATTTGTTATATGATTTTAAATGATGGTAAATATGATGACATTAAACATATTGAGTCTGGTTATTCATGGGAGGATTTGAAATTGGAAGCTGCACAAAAAAATATCTTAAAAGATATTTATTCTCATGTGAAATATCGGTTAAAAGTTTATGAGGATTTCGGGCTCAGGCAGCAGTTTCAGTATGGAAGATGTATATCTGCATTATTTTCCGGGCCTTCGGGGACCGGAAAAACAATGGCGGTTTATGTTCTGGCAAATATGCTGAATCTGGAATTGTATAAGGTGGATTTATCCAAGGTTGTGGATAAATACATAGGGGAGGCTGAAAAGCGGCTGGAGGAGATATTTAAAAGGGCAGAAAACAGTAATATGATCTTGTTTTTTGATGAGGCGGATGCCCTGTTTGGAAAACGCAGTGAGATAAATGATGCCAGAGATAAATATGCAAATACGGAAGTTGCTTACATTTTACAAAGAATAGAAGAGTTTGACGGAATTGTTATTCTTTCTACGAATTACCGGGAAAATGTAGATGTGGCATTTATGCGGCGTATGAAGTATGAAGTCCGGTTTTCCATGCCGTCCAAAGAAATACGGGAGGAAATATGGAGAAATGTACTTGGAGGGAAGGTTATGACGGATTTTATTGATTATGAGTATTTGGCGGACACTTTTGAATTTTCAGGGGCAGCGATTAAAAATGTGGCATTGAATGCGGTATTTAAGGCGGTGTCTCAGGATAAGGCGGTTTTTATGGCACATATTATATGGGCAATTCGGGTGGAGTATGAGAAAACCGGAAAAATGGTGTTTCAGGAGGAGTTTGGAAAGTATGGGTATTTGATTGGGGAATTAGAAAAAGAAATAGTGGAGAAGTAAAAAAAGATGTAGAATAGGAGATGATATGGATTGTTTTAACATCAGCCATTCCCGGTTCACGGAAATCAAGGATCAAATCAACAACAGAATTTGATGCAACCAAGTCAAACACAATAAGGGGCTGAATGCACAGGAACCTTATACAGTTCTTGCAACTGAAGCTCCAATAGGAGTTGCTGCTGGAAAAGATTTTACAAAATTCAGACAAAAGGAATTATTAATTTTATTGTCATATGATAGTTCAAATAATAAAATCCCCCTTGCCAAATCCCAACAATCGTACTATAATAATTCCGTATATCGCCTGAAGCCTTTTCAGACCTCAGGTTATTCTTTATAGACTGAGCAAACAAAGGAGTGTATATCAATGGCAAAAGTATCATTTGATTATTCAAAAGCAGCCAAATTTATTTCAGATAGTGAAATTACAAACATGGAAAGTATTGCAGCTAATGCAAAAAATACATTGGTGTCAAAGACAGGTGCGGGAAACGACTTTTTAGGATGGATTGACTTACCTGTAGACTATGATAAAGAAGAATTTGCAAGAATCAAGGAAGCGGCAAAGAAGATACAGAACGATTCCGACGTATTGCTTGTTATTGGTATCGGCGGTTCCTATCTTGGAGCGCGGGCAGCAATCGAATTCCTGGGACACAGCTTTTATAACAATCTTACAAAAGACCAGAGAAAGACTCCGGAAATATATTATGTGGGTAACAGTATCAGCAGTACCTACATCAAACATCTGATGGATGTTGTGGACGGTAAGGACTTTTCAATCAATATGATATCCAAATCAGGAACCACTACGGAACCGGCTATTGCTTTCCGTGTATTTAAGAAAATTCTGGAAGAAAAATACGGAAAAGAAGAAGCAGCGAAGAGAATATATGCTACCACGGACAAAGAAAAAGGTTCATTAAAGAATCTTGCAACGGAAGAAGGATATGAGACATTTGTTGTACCGGATGATGTGGGCGGAAGATTTTCCGTACTTACCGCAGTGGGTCTGCTTCCAATTGCAGTCAGCGGCGCTGATATAGACAAGCTTATGGAAGGTGCGGCATCCGGCAGGGAAATGGCTTTAAATAATACATTTGCCGAGAACGATGCATTGAAATATGCGGCAATCAGAAATATTCTTCACAGAAAAGGAAAAAACGTGGAAATACTGGCAAATTATGAGCCGAGTGTTCATTATGTATCGGAATGGTGGAAGCAGTTATACGGTGAAAGTGAAGGAAAAGACCAGAAGGGAATCCTTCCGGCATCGGTAGATCTTACAACGGATTTACATTCCATGGGACAGTTTATTCAGGACGGTTCCAGAATTATGTTTGAAACAGTAATAAATGTAGAGACACCGAAATGCTCTTTTGAATTGGAAGAGGAGCCGGTGGACTTAGACGGATTAAACTATCTGGCAGGA
The DNA here is from genome assembly GCA_910583605.1 of uncultured Lachnospiraceae bacterium. GTDB lineage: Bacteria > Bacillota > Clostridia > Lachnospirales > Lachnospiraceae > Bovifimicola. The sequence goes on along the minus strand of CAJTXN010000004.1, from coordinate 176,286 downwards.
AAAACCGTGGACTTTATAAATAAGAGCGCCATGAACGGAACCCTGCTTGCACATACGGATGGAAATGTACCAAATTTGATGGTAAATGTACCTGAACAGAATGAGTTTTATTTGGGACAGCTGTTCTATTTCTTTGAGTTCGCCTGCGGCATCAGCGGATATATTTCAGGCGTGAATCCGTTTGATCAGCCGGGTGTGGAAAGTTATAAGAAGAATATGTTTGCACTTCTGGGCAGACCGGGATATGAGAAGGAAAGAGAAGAGTTACTGAAAAGATTATAAATAGCTTTATTTCATAGAAAGAACTTCCAATTTTCTGATATTGAAGAACAGATGATTCAATGATATACTGTATTTGAAATTAAATGGGGGTGTTTCATGAGTCATGATATGACTTATGGAACACCCCTTTTAAAAGTATCCTAATAATAAAAGAAAAATCAACTGATATTAGAAAGGAAAAAGGTCGATAAGTTACCATGCAATCTGAAAAATATTTAAAAAATAAGTATAAAGCAATAGTTCCGGAGCTGGCTGCCATTCTGATGATCATAGGAATGCTCTTCGGCGTTGGAAAGGAGGTTTATGCGGTTTCGGGAGATATACCGGTTCCGGTGATATCTTCCGAAACGGTGACGAAGCCGACACTGGTTTGGAATTCATCCGGAAACTCATATACATACCGTCTTTATCGATCCGGTCATAAAAATGGTACTTATACCTGTGTTGCAAAAGATATATCCGGGTTAAAATATACGGATAACAGCGCCGTAGCAGGGAAAAAATATTGGTATAAGGTCAGAGCTACAAAAATGGAACGGGGAAAACGGATATATGGCGAAGCTTCCAAACCATTACAGATCGCTTATGTGAAAAATGATCTGGAACTGACGTTGCTCGTGGATGAGACAGGAACTTATCTGCAGTGGAGTGATTTGAAAAACAGTAAATATCAGTATAATATTTATAATTCTTCTTCAGTAAACGGAAAATACAACTGCGTGAGAACCGGGTGGAAGGACAACCGGTATAAATTAAATCTGACATCCAAGACAGGCCTTTATTATTACAGGGTTCGGCCATACAAAGTACTGAATGGAAGAAAAGTATACGGAGCCATGTCGAATATATGCTTAAACCGGAAAGTCGTGGATCTGGTAATATTTATGGGACAGTCCAATATGGCGGGAAGAGGAGAAAATGTATCTTTAGCGCCGGTTTTAGAAATGAATTCGGCATATGAGTTTAAATCGGTTACGGATCCCGACAGATTATATACGTTGCAGGAACCTTTTGGCAAATATGAGAATATAGAAGGCGCCATTAATGATATCAGTGCAAAAAAAGGGACAGCGGTGAAATCCGGTGGTATGACGGCGAGTCTTTGCAAAGCTTATTTTGAAACCGCCGGCGTGCCGATCGTTGGGGTTTCAGCCAGCATTTCCGGAACTTCTGTCAGAAAATTCCAGCCGGGCCAGCCTGTATTAAATGATGCAATTACACGCTTAAATACTGCAAAGAGCTGGCTGGGTGATAACGGATATAATATCCGTCATATTTATATGGTCTGGTCACAGGGAGAAGCAGATTATAAAGAGAAGCCGGAAAATTACAAAGCATATCTTGGGAAAATGATAGAAGAGATGAGAAAACATGGTGTTGAAATGTGTTTTTTTGTTGGGATCGGTAATCATTTAGATCATCCAGGTATTTTTGATTCCATTCAGAATACACAGATAGAATTTTGTGATACATATGAATATGCCTATATGACAACGACTATTGCAAGAACCTTTGTAAGCAGAGGCCTGATGAGTAATCTGTCCCATTATTCACAGGAAGGTTATAATCTGGCAGGGAAGGAAGCCGGGCTGGCAATGGCAAAATATGTGAATTCATTAAAGGGTAAATAAGTAAGAACGGAGAGAGGAAAAATTTGGATATAAAAATGAAAAGTGATAAAAGAAATGTTAATATTGAATTTATCAGAATTTTAGCATGTTTTATGGTTGTATTTCTTCATACGCTTAGTTTTAATAAAGGATTAAATTATTATGAAGAAAATATTATCAGGGTTTTTGTTTTAAATGGTGTAGCGCTATTCTGGATGATCACCGGATATTTTATGTTCACATCAGATAAAAAATATAGTTTGCGTGTGAAAAATACACTGTTGTCAATATTTATTCCTGCGATGATCATAATTCTGTTGACCCAGCTGCTTGCACCATGGTTAAAAAGCCGGCAGTCGCTATTGTATTGTCTGATGAATCCTGATCTTGACTGGAAAACGCTCTTTTCGGATTTTTTTTCCTGGCAGGTTAATAATACCTCAATCTGTATGCATTTATGGTATGTGTGGGCATATATGAGGCTTATGATCTGGTTTCCTTTACTCCGTCTTTTATGTAAGAATGAAGAAAAGGAAAATAAGATCAGAAGAGGATATCTGCTTTTAACATTCTTATGTATGGCTTTAAGCAGCATCTGGCCGATTTTACAGCAATTACTAAAAACGGATCTTAAAGTTACATTTTTTTCGCCGTTTGATATAAATATATTTTATGTTCTGCTAGGGTATGAAATGTACATTCAACTGAAAAATGAAAGAGAATGCAGCTGTTTTTGGAACAAAATTACCACCGGAATGATGAAAAAAGTGTCTGTTGTACTTATTGTACTTATGAATATGTTGTTGTTTGGAGTTAGTTTACTCTGCAAAGAAATTGATTTAAAGTTTAATAATTTTACATCGATCAGAACGATTACCGTAATTATAACAACGGTTTGTATTTTTTATATTTTTATGCATATAAACATAAAAAACTCATTGAATAAGGTCGTGTATTTCATTGCGGATAAGACGTTTTATATTTATCTGCTTCATTATATGGTAATAAGAAAGATAACAACATCTGCAGATTTTAAAAAGGTTCTGAACAGTATAAACGGATGGTTGTCATTTTTAATGATATCGTTGTCTGCATTTTTGATTTCCCTGATGGCTGCAACATTGATCAGGTTTACTGTAAAAGGTATCAGCAGGTGTCTTAAAAAATAATGGCGGATAGAAAGGCTATGGTTATGAGTAATAAAAAACTCGGTATAAATAAAATTCTTGAAAGGTTTAGTGGAATATGGAAGGATTATAAGATTCAGTTTTTATTGTTTTTAGGAGTATTTAGTTTTAAAATCATTCTAAATCTGTTTTTAAAATCATCAACGCTTACTGCCGGAAATGACGATATCGGAACTATGGCGGGAGCCGCTTATTTTGCAGGTTTGGACTGGTCAGATGTGATATCAAAGTCGTTGTATTACGGCTGGGGATATTCCATGTTCATGGCTCCGGCTTTTTTGCTGACCGACAATGTGCGGATATTATTTCAGGCGATGCTGGCTTATAATGCATTGCTGTTAGGATTATCAGTGGTAATATGCTATAACATATTACACAAAATTCTTAAGATTCAGAATAAAACATTTTGTGTACTGGTGACATTGGCTGCAAACTTTTATTTTATTGCATTGATGAACACCAATATTGTATTTAATGAAACAGCAATAATCTTTTTAACATGGCTGGTATTCTATTTATTATTAAAAATGCAGGAAAATTCTGATATTGGACGTACCAATATTAAGAGTACAATTGCATTGGTTTTGATAATGGGATATGGTCTGACTGTTCATACCAGATTTGTTTTAGTCTGGGGCGGGGTTTTTGTGATGTTTATCAGTTATGGTTTTGTGAAAAAGAAAATACTGGTTAATCCATGGGTATTTTTATTGGGAGCTGGAGGAATCTATGGACTTGTCCGAATATTGAACCGCAGTATACAGGATAAACTATGGCTTGCGGCACAAAATGATGAACCGCTGGTAAACAGCCTGGATAGTTTGGGAGGTCAGTTTACAAATCTGAAAGAACTGTTAAATGCTGATGGATTGACAGGATATCTGCATATGTTATTGGGTCAGTCTGCAATAATGTTCTTTCTATCCGGAGGTTTACTGTTGTTCTTTCTGTTAATAACAGGAATTATGATCCATAGATTGATCAGGAAAATATTTAAAAAACAAGAAAGATTTTTTGTTGCGGAGGATGATGAAACAACGGATATACAGATTGGAACCGGAATTATTTTTATTGCTTCATTGCTGATTGCCACATTGTTATTTTCCAGTATCGGTGCAGCCGGTGTAGCCAGAAATGCCATTGTAAAAGGATGGAACTGTAAATGGTTTGTCTATTCCAGATACTGGGGGGCCTGTTGTCCGATGGCAATTATGTTAACATTTGTATATTTTTATCTGAATAAGGAAAAAAAATTAAAGAGAATCGTATCCGTTATATCAATTTTTGTTATGACCGCATGGGGAATCCTGTTTGGGATTTTTGTAGCAACAAAACTGGCAGGAGCAAAAATATCTTCCGCATTGGTGTATCAGTTTCTTGTGGGCTTTACATTTAATAAACTGGAAGACCGTATTACAATGTCAGGCTGGTTGATTCTTCTGGCCGCCGGGGCTGTATGGTTTTTAGTGATGATAATGTTAATTATTAAAAAGAAGTATCATTTGGCGGCGGTTTTGGCTATGGTAATATTTGTGTATCTGTTTGCATACAAGATGACAGTCGTAGATATGAAGGTATCCGAACAGTCATATTTTCAATATATTGATGCAAAATGGATATTGGAGTCATATGGTATAAGCTATAATGATCACAAAAAAATATATGCAGACAGTAAATTAACTAATTATTATAATGCACAATTTGAGTTGAGCAGATATGAACTGCACGTTAGCGATTATGAAGAATATTCATCACCTGATTCGGGGGAAACAGATATCCGCCTGGCTTTAACAGAGCAGATTGGGGAAGAAATGTGCGGAAGCTGGTATGTACTTTATCAGAAAAACAGGACTGACAGTGAAGGTAAAGAAGTACCAGAGTATTATCTTCTTGTTAGAAAGGGAGAGTTATCGGAGAAACTTATTCAGCAAGGGATACCTTTAACAGATGTTAGCGATATCTTTGGAATAGAAAAGTTAATTTATAAAAACCGGGAGAAGGACATCCTGGACATCGGTATTCAGAAAATAAAAAATACAGATAAGTTGGAACAGGATTTTTATGTGACTTCTGATATGGTTGGCAGCGGAAGATTTGCAATTGTTTTAATGTTTAGAAATCCGTCGGAAAATCCAAGCAGAGGAAAAGTGAATATTAACATAACTCAGGGAGAGACAGAAAAAACATTTTTTATTTCCATGGATAATATAGTCACCAGAGAACCAGTGTATGTATATGTGGACAGCAAGGGATTTACGGAAGGCAAAGCAACCATTACGATGACCTGTCCGGATATGAGTAGATATAAATATGTGATTCCTTACACGGTTGGTTTTGGTAAGGAGATCAGCCGGGAATCAGTTTATCCGGTTCGATATAATGATAAGGAGTATGCTGGCCAGCTTTATATGCAGGTAGTAATACCAAAAACTTTGCAGGGGATACAGATTCTGCCAGTAAATATTGCCGTAACGGATAAATCAGAAGCGAAAGCAGATGCGGGAAGTATCGGAAAGGGAATGAAACTGTCTCAGAACATACAGTTGACAGATGAAATGCTGGCATATAAGTATCTGGGAATGGATATTTGGATCAGAAATACCGGAGATTCTTTATCCAGAGGGGTAATTACGGTTACGGTGACACAGGGAAAACAGTCAGATGTATTTTCAGTACATCAGTCTGAACTGGCGGCCAGAGATTATTTGAGAATTGTGCTCAATTCTGAAAAATATTCCGCAGGCCCGGCAACAATCACATTATCATCTAAAAAAAATAATGATGGCAAATATATAAAACCTTATGTGTGTCCGTATAGTAAACAACAATTACCGGATTGGATTGCCGGAAAGATAAAAAAAGACGGAAGAGAGTTTGATTCTTATATATGTATGAATATATATGGTATTTTAAATGATTACACAAAAAATAAATATAATAAATGATTAATATATACTTTACATTTTCAGGATAATCATGTATTATCAAAAATTGAAGTATTTTAGAGTCGAAGGAAGGAATGCCTGAAGAATGGATGGTCAAATAAGAAAAAACAGTATTGTGGCAGAGACGGTTAAAAAATATAGAATACAGATAATTCTCTTTTTAAGCGTATTTGTTGTTAAAATATTAACGAATCTTCTGTTTAAATCCTTGACATCAGCTACAGGGAATGATGAAATAGGAACCATTGCCGGTGCCGCATATTTTGCCGGATTGGATTGGTCTGATGTTGTGTCGACTATTCTGTATTATGGTTGGGGGTTTTCTGCATTGATGGCTCCAGCTTTTCATCTCTCGGATAATATGAGCGTTATATATCAGATTATGTTATCATATAACGCTTTACTCATGGCATTGAGTGTAGTGATCTGTTACAATATTTTAAAGAATATCTTTAAAATAGACAGTGAGATTACATGTGCCTTGATTTCGTTGGCTTCCTGTTGTTTTTATCATAATATCATTAATGGAAATTCAATTATTAATGAAAATCCCCTTGTATTTCTTAACTGGTTTGTTCTGTATTTGATTCTGATGATGCAGAAACGTGTTGAGAACGGGAAAAATGTAAGAGCATATTCTTTGTTATTAGGCTTCCTTCTTTGCTATGGCCTGACGGTTCATACAAGATTTATTTTTACATGGTGTGCATTGCTTCTTGCTATAATAATATATTACCTGTTTCGGAACAAGTTCTTTGTTCATATACCGATAATCATTGCAGAATGCGGAATCGGTTATTTTATTGTAAAATATTTAAACAGTATCATACAGGATAAGTTGTGGCTAGCTTACTTAAAGGATGGGGCAATAGGAAATTCAATGGAAAGTATAGGGGAAATATGGGGGAATTTTGCCGGATTATTCAATAAAAATGGAATGATAGCATATTTGAAATGTGTAGTGGGTCAATTTTTTGTATTGGGAACATATTCCGGTGTATTTTTAGTATTATTTTTTGTTATCGGAGGGTATGCAGCGGGAAAACTGGTTTCTGTTATAAGAGGAAAAATGAAAAAATCAAAATTAGATATTTCTGATATAAATGCTTCTTTATATACGGCAGTTCTTTTTATTGCAGCACTTATCACTGCGACTATTTTATTTACATCTGTTGCATCGATTAATTCGGTATTAACGTCAATAGAACAGGATATGGGCAGCAAGTGGTATGTTTATCAGCGTTATTGGGCGGCGTATTGTGCAATGGCGGTTATGCTGACATTTGCATATCTTGTCAGGAAAGAAAAAATAAAAAGAGAAATGATCATAACAATAATAATATATATTTTAGCTTCCGGAATTTTTTTGGGATATATAGCACCTGAATTAGAAGGAATCAGAATTAAAAGTTCCGGTGCATTTACGATTATCACGCCATTGATGTTAAGAAAAATACCAGGATATTTCAGCAAGTTGGATTTTATAAAATTATTTATGTCAGGTTTGCTTGTTTTTATAATAAGTGCAGTTTTGATAAAAAAAAGAAAGATTAAAACCCTTTCTATCGTATTTATTACAATGTATCTTTATATATACAGTTGTTTTTTAATACAGTCGGATATTCCTGCCGCTCAGGTTAATAATTCAAAATATCAGGGATTAAAATATATATTGGATCAATATGATATCAATCACAAAAAGTATAAAAAAATTTATGTTGACAAAAATTTCCCAAGTTATATGTTAGCTCAGTTTGAATTGAATCGTTATGAGTTGATATTGGCAGATATGGAAGAATATTGTGGAACAGAAGCGGAAGATATTCAAATGTTATTAACAAGAGAACTGACGGAAGAAATGTCTGAACGGTGGGATTTATTGTATTCTGAGGAACAGGGAAAATATACTGTTTATTTATTGATAAAAAATGGGGAATTATATGATACACTTCAAAATAAAGGGATCGAATTAAGAGATTTAGGAGAAATGTTTGGGGTTGAAAAGTTGTATTTTGCCGACCCATTTAGAAATACAAATAAGAAAAAGGGTGAAAAATTAAAACATGATGTAGAAATGAGGCAGAAAATTAATATTACAGACGAAATGTTATCGAAAGATGAATTTGCAATTCAGTTGCTGTTTTGGAATCGGGAAAATTGTGAATATTCTGATAAGTTATATATTGAAGTAGAACAGGATGATGTAATCAGTCAATACGAGATTGCATTAAATAACATTGAAGATGATATTCCGATAAATGTAATAATTGATACCCAGGCATATCATGCGGGTGAGGCTGAGATTGTATTAACATGCCCGACCGGCGGAGGGTATCGCTATGTTTTACCTTATGTTATAGAAAATAAAGGAGATACTGCGGATAATTTATATGTAAATGAAATAAAACAGGATTCCGAACTTTATATTATTATTTATGCCCCGTTATCAGAGATTCATGGTACAGTGGCGACAAGGATACAATAATATGTTGTTCTTATTGAAAGGAAAAATAATGTAATTATGAAAAAAGATAATATTATTGGAATATTAATTGAAAAATACAAAATACAATTAATTCTGTTTTTTTCAATCCTGATTTCAAAAATGCTTATAAATTTGTTGTTTAAAGGACCTACAGCGTTAAATGGAGCCGCAGATGAATTTGGTGTTATTTCAGGAGCTGCATTTTTTGGGGGAAATGATTGGTCAAATGTTACATCTCATATAATGTATTATGGATGGGGCTATTCTCTTCTTATGGCGCCGGTTTTTATATTGTTTGACAATATGAGCAGTATATATCAGGGATTATTATTTTATAATGCATTATTATTAGCTTTAAATGCTGTTGTTTGCTATAATATTTTATATAAATTTTTTAAGATAGAAAAAAAATTCGAGTGTGCATTAATTTCTGTTGCTTCTGTATGTATTTACAACAGCATGATAAGTAATGATTCCATAATCAATGAAAATCCATTAATATTTTTGTGTTGGATTATTTTATATATCATGTTAAATATGCAGCAGAATGTTGAACGTAACAAGAGCGTGAAAAAACTTTCTGTATACCTTGGGTTGATCTTATGTTTTGGTCTGACTGTGCATACGCGTTTTCTTATGATCTGGTTTGCTGTATTCATTGCGATTGTTGCATACTATGTCTTTCGGAAAAAAATATTTGTAAATATCCCGATTCTTTTAACAATTTGTATTGGAGGATATTTTTTTATATCCGGTTTAATATCGCTGATACAGGATAAATTGTGGCTGTTATATTTACAGGATGAAAAACTTGGAAATTCTACTGGAATACTGGCATTGGGATTTAGTTATGTTAAATATTTGACAAGCTTAACAGGCCTTCGCGCGTTTTTTTCATGCATAACCGGGCAGCTATTGGTTCTGGCGGTTTATTCAGGCGGAATAGGATTGTTATTTATTGTTATAGCTTTTTTTATTGTAAGAGAATTCTTTTTTAGCTGCAGAAGAAGAATAAAGAAAAGTAATGTCAGGGTGAATGAGAATAATGCATTATTATATACATCGATTTTATTTATTGCATCGCTTTTGATAGGAACTTTATTGTTTGGCTCAATTTTTTCCCTTCGTGCCACGATCACTTCGTTAGAACGCGGAATAGGAACTAAATGGTTTGTTTACCAGCGATACTGGGCGGCATATTGTGGAATGGCAGTGATGCTGGTTTTCGTGTATTTGTTTAAAAACCGTAGAATACCAAAAATGTTCATCTGTATAACGCTGGGGATATTTTTAATGATATCTGTAATATGTGTTACAGCAATATTTCCGTCTTTAACAAAATATAACATCGATGCCAGCGGCGCATTTACTACCATAGTTCCATTAATGTTCAGAGGAATGGAAGGAACGTTTCGAAACCGGGATTTTATAATTCTTACAGTAGTTGGTATCTTGATGTTTCTAATATATATGTATCTGATTATTAAGAAAAAATATAATATTATTTTTACATTATTATTGTTTGTATCATTGTACTGTTATGGTTATGGGGTAATAAACAGGGAAATTCCATTATCAAATATTACGAATGAAAAATTTCAGGGTGTGAAATGGGTATTAGATGATTATGAGCTAACACCAGAAGAATATCCGGAAATATACACAGACGTATATGTACAGAATTATACGTTAGCGCAGTTTGAACTTAATCGTTATCGATTATTGATGGTAACCGATTTAGAATATGTTAATCCTGATTCGGATGATGTTAATCTGCTATTAACAAATAGACTTGACGACTATGAATTAATGAATAATTGGAGTTTAATTTATTCCGAACCAGATAATGATATTTATCTTCTTGTACGAAATGGTGAATTAACTGAACGTTTAATACAGGATGGAAAAAATGTGACACCTCTTAATAAGAAATTTCGTATTGATACTATGTATTATACCAGTTATCGAAGCGGAACTAAGAAATCCATGGATATGAAATTAAATCGTGATGTTATAATGGAACAAAATATATATTTTAATGAGGAGATGTTAACAGGAGATAGTGTTATAATTAATCTATATTTTTATAACAAATCGTTAATCTCTTTTTATGAAAATGTATATATATCAGTGATACAGGGAGAAACAGAAGAAGTGCGGTGTGTATCATTATCGGCAATAGAACATGATAAGCCGTTAAAGGTTATATTATCTAGCTCGCAGTTTAAAAGCGGTGAAGCGAGGATCGTACTGACATGTCCGGAAGGAATCGGAAAAGTATATGCCGTACCATACATGGTTAAACCGATCAATGAAGATAATGAAATTAAAGAAGAAAATAAAATAATTGTTAATGGAGAAAAGTTAAATCAACAATTATATTATAGTATTATAAAAGCTGGTAATAATTCAGGAGTTAATGTGGCGAACCGCATATTGGAAAAGCATGATTTAGATGTAATTAGTACAAAGTCATATACGAATGTTACTAAAGAATTAAAGATAAATCAGACAATATATTTAAATTTTGATGAAAAAAATGACAGCTATACAAATATAGGTTTAGAATTTATCTATAATCTGATTGATATGAAGGATTCGGACCGGCTTTTCATTGAGATTTCACAAGGTGAAGAGATTGAGCAATTTTGGTATAAAAAGAAACATTTGGAGAACAAAAATATAATCAGAGTGGCACTTGACGGAAAAAAATTTCAATCAGGACCTGCCGAGATTAAAATTTATCTGAAAACCCAAGGTGAAACAAGTGTGATTAGATTTATGATTTTAAGAGAGGATTATCCGGGAGATTTGTTTAGTTTAACGGAGCATCCATTAGTAAAAAATGGTAAATTATATCCAAGTAAATTATTAGTAAACTCATACCTTATATACAATAAGCATACTGCAGTAAGGTTTCCAACCAGAAAATCGCCGAAATATTATTAATTAGGTTGACAGCGGGACTTGTAAGAGATAAAATTAATCGTTAGTAAGTCTGTTAAAAATCATTTTATGTCAGAAAAACGAGGAGATATAATCATGGTTCTACATGTTTTTAATAATCAAAAGAAATTTTCAAAAGGCTATTTTAAACTGCTCAAGAAGAACAATTTTGATATGAATGATTTTGAATTAGTACATTATGGATTAAAAGAAGAATACTTTGAAAAAGAAATAGGGGTAAAGACATTCTTTATAAGAAATTTTTTGAATCCGTTTTTAAATCTGAAACTATATTTCAAATTAAAGAAAGCAGATAAGATTATCATACATTCTCTTGCATCTCCCTGGCTTCTTTTATATATTGCAGTTAACCGGAATATTGCCAATAAAGTGTCCTGGGTTATATGGGGCAAAGATTTGTATTTTTATAAATTGCTGGACAAGCCGAGATTTTATCATAAAGCATACGAATGGCTAAGAAAAAGGGCAATTCCGAAAATTAACAGAGTTGTTGTTATTTTAAAAGAAGAATACAATCTTTTGACCAAATGGTATGGTGTAAATCCGGAATGTATAGAATGTAATGATTTATATCATTATTGTCTGGACATGAGTGAAGAAGAGTGTATAGAAGAAAAGAAGAATAAATATACTATATTGGTTGGAAATTCAGCAAGTAAATCTAATCGGCATATTGATGCCCTGAAAAAATTAAAGTTATGTGATAAGCAGATCGAGACAATCTATTGTCCGTTATCTTATGGCGGAAAAAAATCATATGTTAAACGGGTAATAACCGTGGGACAATCATATTTTGGCAATCGTTTTATACCAATAACAGATTTTTTGCCCCAGAACGAGTATTATAAAATCATACAAAAAGTGGATATTGGAATATTTAATTATTTACGTCAGGAAGGATTAGGGAATATTTGGTCCTTGATATTCAGAAAAAAAACAGTATATATTGTAAATACAACAACAACTTACGCATTCTTAAAACGGGTGGGTGTCACTGTTAATGATATCAACAGTATCAGGGAGGCAGGGGAGTTGTCTCTGTTGGATAATAACATAATTGTTGAAAATGATAAGAATCTTAGAAAAGTTTTATCAGAGAAAATTTGTGCTGATACATGGAGAAAAATTATCTATGGATAAATTAAAAGAAAAGTTACTGGTTTTGTATAGAAAGTTATCGGGCTACTTTGAAAAACATAAAAAACTGATAAAATTGCTGGGAAGAATAGTCAGTATAGCGGCAGTTATTTATGTTATATATACAGCATATACCATGATTTTAAAGCTGAATCAATCATTTTTAACAACGGAATTAATTTTTCCATTGATTTTGATCATATCAGTAACTACTTTTACAATTTTTGTATATTCCTATTCTTATTTTTTAATATTGAAAGAACAATCACAAAAAAAAATCAGTGTAAGTGAAGTTGTATATATGTATGGAACTTCCAATATATATAAATATCTTCCAAGTAATGTAATGCATTATGTTGGAAGAAATATGCTTGCAAAAAAATATGATATAGAACAAAAAAAGGTTTTAAAGGCAACAATTTTAGAAATTGTAAATGTTGTAGTTGTAACAATTGCTTTTTGCTTCATTAATTACTTATTATATAGAAAACAATATATTATCACAGTCATTGTTTTTGCGTTATTTATTTTAGTTACACACAGATTTAAGTTATCAAAGAATTTTTTGCTGATTTTTATAACAACTACAATTAATAATCTGGTGGTTGTTTATTTGTATAATTTTTATAACGGAACGTCTCTGTTTGGCGGTTTTGAGCAGATATCCATTATACAGTCCGTATCATGGCTGGCAGGATTCGTTGTTCCGGGAGCTCCGGGCGGTATTGGTATAAAAGAGTTTGTGATGGTTAAAATCGGTACTAAACAATTCAGTGCAATACTTTCAATTGTGGCCGTAATGCAGAGATTAATATTAATAGCTGGTGATTTTATTGCATATGCAATATTACAGATAAAAAATAAAACAGTAGGAGAAAGATATGGAAAATAATAATACACCAATATATGTAACAAAACCTTATCTGCCGGAAAAAGAAAAGTTTAATTCATATATTGATTTTATTTGGGATAGCTGTTATCTTACCAATCAGGGAACCCTGCATAATGAATTTCAGGACAGACTTAAGGGGTATCTGGATGTGGGTAATATTACATTAACCGTAAACGGACATCTTGCGCTTGAGTCGGCTCTGCGAATGTTTGATTTTGAACAAGGCAGTGAAGTAATTACTACTCCGTTTACATTTGCTTCTACAACGCATGCAATCACACTTTCAGGATTAAAACCCGTATTCTGTGATATAAAAGAATCAGATTTAACAATAGATGAAAATAAAATAGAGGAATTGATAACGGATAAGACGGTGGCAATACTTCCGGTACATGTATATGGACATCCGTGTAATGTGGAAGCAATTGAATCTATTGCAAAGAAGCATGGATTAATTGTATTATACGATGCAGCTCATGCATTTGCGGTTAAGGTAAATGGAAAATCCATTGCAAATTACGGAGACATTTCCATGTTTTCTTTTCATGCAACAAAATTGTTTCATTCCATTGAAGGCGGGGCACTGGCTTACAATAAAAGTGAATATGCCGAGATTTTGAACGCATATAAGAATTTCGGCATTATGGATGAAGAACATGTGGAATATGTCGGACGAAATGCTAAAATGAATGAATTTCAGGCTGCAATGGGTTTATGTAATCTGGACAGCATGGAGGACATTTTAGTTAAAAGGAAAGAAATAACATTAAGGTACAGAGAACATCTGAAAGGAATACCGGAAGTTCGGATGTTTTATGTTGAAAGTGATAAAATAGAATACAATTATGCATATTTACCAATATTAGTTAATACAAAGGAAAACAGAGAGGAATTGTATAATTTTCTGGCTGAACACGATATTTTTGTAAGAAAGTATTTTTATCCTATTGTTTCTGATTATGAGTGTTATAAGGAACTATACAACGAAGTAAAATTACCGGTTGCGAAAAAGAGCGGTGACACAGTGCTAACTCTGCCGATATATCATGAACTGAGTTTAGAAGATGTGGACAGGGTATGCTTCTTTATAAAAAAGTATTTTGATAAATGATGTAGTGAGGTTAAAAATGATTTTAGGCATATATTGTTCAGGTTCATTAGGAAAAGAAATTCTGAATCTGATAATGACCGGACAGACAGAGAACAGATGGGAGAAGATAGTATTTATTGATGATATCAGTGAGGAAAAGAGCCGGAATGGTTTTAGTATCCTGACATTTGAGGAGATAAAGCAAAAATTCTCCTGCGAAGAAATGGAAATAGTGATTGCTACCGGTGAACCATATTATAGGGAAACAATACGACAAAGAGTAAAACAAGCAGGTTATCCTCTGGCAACATTGATCAGCAGAAATGTCTCTTTTGGACAGGGAACCCAATTTAGAGAAGGTTGTATAATTTTTCCGTTTTGTTATATCGGCAATGATGTTTCCTTTGCAGAAAATGTAGTTGTTCATGCAGGAGCCAAAGTTGAGAGTGAATGTTTTGTCGGCCGCAGTTCGTTTGTATCGCTGGGGGCTTTTGTTGGAGCAGAAACGAAAATAGGAGAAAGGGTTTTTATAGGACCCAATGCGGCAATTAAAGATAATATGGAAGTGAAAAACGATTCTATTCTTGGTATTGGAGCAGTATTGGTTAAATCTGCTGAAGAGTGCGGAGTGTATGTTGGCAATCCAGCTCGTTTTTTAAGACAAAATGAATCGCATAAATTATTCAGCAATTCGGTAGTTGGTGCAGAATAAATTTTGTCTTTTATTTATTTGGTAGAGGAATTAAAAAAATGGAAAAAACTATAGAGAAGAAAAACAGAAATATAACAATTGATGTACTAAGAGGAGAACTGGCCTTGCTTGTATTATTGGGACATGCCGTACAAAGGTCTTTTCCTTACACATATGAATCAATGTATCTTTTTAAAATTATTTACACTTTTCATATGCCGTTTTTCATTCTTTTATCAGGATATACTTCAATATATTCAGATAATTTTAATTTAAAAAATAAAATATTCAGACTAATTTACCCAACCTATCTTTGGACACTGATGATTTATTGGATGAAAGATTTAAAATTTACCGGTTTGACCCCTTCCGTGACATTTCCTGACACTTTTATAAAATATATTAAATTGATACTGGTTCGTCCGGATTATGTTATATGGTTTTTATATGTTATATTTGTATCGGCACTGATTGTATGGCTGGGGAAAAGGATTGCCGGAAAATATAAACTATTGTTTTTTGCAGTTATTGCCGGAATATTAGTGCTTTTTGGAGGCGGGGTCAGGACATTTGGAATTTACAGGATTCGCTGTTATTTTCCATTTTACGTTCTGGGTTACTGTATAGCAGAATATAAAGAACAGATTACTGCAATATTTAAAAGAAAATACATCAAATACTTACTTGTTTTAATCCCGGCATGGTTATATTTAGGGAACATGTGGAGTTTTGACAGTAATGTTATAATTGCCTCAGTTTTAGCTGTTTTGGGAATGCTTTGTGTTTATGCCATTACTGAAATTGGAGTTCTGAAGGTAAACGGGGCAGTAAAAATACTGAAATGGATTGGCAAGTATTCACTTGAATTTTATTTATTACAGATATTATTTTTGGGGTTTGGAGCCGGAGAGGGCTTTATACGTATAATAATAACCTTTATGGCAGCTTTAGTATGTGTTATAATATCAATAATTATTAGTAAAAAAATAAATATATTAAACAAAATTTTATTTGGAAAATAGGATTAACTTATACGAGGTATGAATATTGAAGCAAAGATTTTTAAATTATATTGATAATATTAAAAAACATATTAAAAATTTTGACTGGAACACCTACTGTAAAAATAATAAGATGAGACTTATTATGACTGCATTTGGTGTTGTTGTGCTATGCTTTTATTCTGTCTTATTTATTAATGCCGTTTCAAAAGCCAATATAGTACCTCAATCTGAAAAGGAACAATCTACCAATGAGACAGATAATGAGGAACAAACAGGCATAGATGAGGAAAAAAAGGACAGCAATGATATATTTCGAAGTCCATACACGGATGAAACGATACCGACAGATATTAAAGATAAAATGAATCAAATGGTACTATCCCCTGCCGGAACCGGAAATACGGATTTAGATAATAAGGTGAACAATATCATTAGCAAAGTCTGTACAGAGGATATGTCTGTATACGAAAAAATAAAGAATACTTATGATTATCTGCATTATTATACACAAATAACGGATGAACAGGGGACAGACAGCATGGGAGCCGCCTTTTCGGATATGCAGTATGAATCGGAGCTTGATCTGGAAATTGTATTTAGGGCAAACCGGCTGTTGGAAAATGAATACAGAGGAGACAGCAGGGATATTGCCAGTCTGCTTACTGTCCTTTTAAGAAAAATCGGGGTAGATGCCCATTATGTTTCAGGTCATGATTATGATTATGGTTATGTTGCGATTTCGCTTGACAATAAATATTATGTGTTTGACCTGGCAAATGAGGAGAAAAGTGCAGATAATACGCTAAACCGATATGATAAGTTTTCTAAAAATATAGATGATTATCCTGATAAGTATACCGTATATAAGATTGAATCATATATGGCTTTATCTAAGAATTTTGCAAGATTAAACAGCTTTACTTTTGATATCCAGATATCCGGAGCCGGTCATAGCTATGTAAAAAGCATGTCATATAAAGATTCTGTTGATGAAAATGATAATACGGTTTCGGAATCATTATCATGGGGGATAGAAAAGAACCACTCGTTAGTCATAAACGGTAGTCTCAGTGATTCTGCAGAGGTTAATACATGGAAACTAGATGTGTATTATTATGATTTAAAGAACCAGTTTATAGGTTCCGTACCGGTATATAATGAAAAAACAGAGCGTACCCGGAATGAGCATATTCTTCAGCCGGCTTATGCGGGAACCATGCGGATTGAGTATATGGTTCTGGATGTAAACAATCGCCAGTGTAAATATATTATAACAATATCCGTAAAGGATATTCCCGCAGAGACGGTTACTTCAGGCGGTCAGAATCCTACAACGGTAAATCGTGTAACGGGGAATCAGAACAATATTACGAAACCGGCAGTCAATCAGACAACGGAATCTTTCACAACCGATAACCGAACAGAGATTACGGGTAATGGTGAAACCGAACCGATGACTCAACCGGTAACCCAGCCTATAACGGATTCGATGACTGAGCCGGAAACCGAACCGATGACGGACCCGGTAAGCCAGCCGGTAACCGAACCAATAACGGAATCGGTAACCCAGCCTATAACGGATTCGATGACTGAGCCGGAAACGGATCCAATGACAGAGCCGGAGACCGAACCAGTAACGGAGCCGGAGACCGAACCAGTAACGGAGCCGGAAACGGAGTCTGTGGCGGATCCGCCGGACATTGATTTTAACATGGGGGAAGTTCCGGATTGGGAATAAATCTTTCCATATCTTATTATATTGTAAAAAAGAATAAAATTATAAATTTCAACATATAGTATAAAAACATTATAATTAAATAAATGTATAGGAGCATATATGTTAATCTATATTGTGAAACCGGGAGACGATATCGACAGTATTGCTTCACGGTTTGGTGTTCCGACAGACCGGGTCATTTATGTCAATCAACTGGACTATCCATACAGACTTGCGGTGGGGCAGGCATTGCTGATTACATTTGAAACCATCATTTCAGGAAGAAATGTGATTTCAAACGGCTTTGCCTACCCCTTTATCAGTCCATGGGTACTGGGACAGACACTTCCCTTTCTGGATGAACTTTCAGTATTTTCTTATGGTTTTACCACCGAGGGGGAGCTGGTATTGCCGGCGCTGCCTACGGAATGGATGATAAATGATGCCCTTTCCGAGGGGACAAAGCCGGTGTTGACCCTGACACCTTTCGGACCGGATGGGCAGTTCAACAATTATCTGATTCACAGGGTTTTAACGGATACTACGGCAAGAAACCGGCTAATTCGAAATCTGTATGAAGCCGTTTTGAATCAGGGTTATCAGGGTGTAAACATAGATTTTGAATTTATTCTGGCAGAGGACAGAGACCTGTTTACGGAATTTGTGCGTGATGTTACATATGCAGTTAATGAGCTGGGATATGAAGTGACGGTAGACCTGGCGCCGAAAACATCTGCAGATCAGCCGGGTGTGCTGTATGAAGGCAAAGATTATCCTGCGCTGGGGGCGGCGGCTGACAGAGTGCTGGTTATGACCTATGAATGGGGATATACCTATGGTCCGGCTATGGCTGTTGCTCCCATTGATAAGGTGAGAGAAGTCATTGATTATGCGGTTACGGAAATTCCCAGGGAAAAAATCAACATGGGTGTGCCGAATTACGGATATGACTGGAAGCTGCCGTATGTGCGGGGTGAGTCCAAGGCGGTTACCATTGGTAATATTGAAGCAATCCAGATTGCCTTGCGGAATGATTCGCAGATTTTCTATGATGAAACAGCCCAGTCACCGTATTTCAGTTATGTAGCCGACGGGATTACCCATGAAGTCTGGTTTGAAGATGCCAGAAGCATGCTTGCGAAGTACCGGCTGGTAAGGGAATACGGTCTGCATGGTATTGGCTGCTGGCAGATTATGCAGTTATTCAGAAATATGTGGATAGTGGCGCAGGGGGATATTGAGGGGATGGAGATTGTTTAATATTCAATAAATTTGACAGTGTCATTTTTGGTATTAAAACTGAATTATTTTAATATCTTGCAAAATAAATTTCAGTCTGTTATAATAAAAAAATCAAATACAGAGAGTGGTGGGAAAATGAGAATATATTCTTGCAGATAATTTAATTTAATAAACAGTAAAAACACAAAGTCCGGCAGCTGACAACCATCTGCTGTCTTTTCATGTACTTTTACTGTAATGCAGGAATATATTTCATTATTTAATACCCTCATGTTAATCAGGAATCCCGGAAGCTGATGCAGATGCTTATCATGCTGCCGTACTTTCGAATGTTTCAGAGTGCATGGAATATATCCCTGCACTCATTTTTTGTTTTTCTACGGACATTTATAAGTAAGGAGCTGATATATATGGCGATGATTAAAGTTGATAATCTGACCTTTGGATATGAAGGTAGTTATGACAATGTGTTTGAAAATGTCTCATTTCAGATAGATACCAACTGGAAATTGGGGCTGATAGGCAGAAACGGGAAGGGAAAGAGTACTTTTTTACAATTACTGATGGAGCAGAATGATGATATATGCAGACCGGAATACAGATACAGCGGAACCATAACCGGAGACACCTGTTATCAATATTTTCCGGTGGATATTCCGGTCCGGCAATGGCAGAATCCTGTGATAGAACTTATGGAGCAGGAATTTCCGGATAATGAATTATGGAAAGTTATCAGAGAACTGGAATATCTGTCAATGGAGGCTGATATTTTATACCGGACCTTTGGTTCTTTAAGCTTTGGCGAAAGAACCAGGGTAATGCTGGCATATTTATTTTCCAATGAAAACAATTTTCTGCTGTTGGACGAACCTACAAATCATCTGGATATGGAAACCAGAGAAACGGTAATTCGCTATCTGAAACGGAAACAGGGGTTTATACTGGTTTCCCACGAAAGGGATTTTTTGGATTCCTGTGTGGACCATATACTGGCAATCAACCGGAACAGCATTACCATTACAAAGGGGAATTTTACTGCATGGTGGGAGAATAAAGAGAAACAGGATAGTTTTGAGCTTGCACGCAATGCGGATCTGAGAAAAGACATAAAAAGACTGGAAACAGCAGCCAGACAGTCTAAAGAATGGGCCGATACGGTAGAAAAAAGGAAAATCGGATTTAACCCCGTCAAAGAAGACCGTTTTATTGGTACCAGATCATATCTGGGAGAGAAGTCCAGACGGATGCAGCAGAGAAGAAAAAATCTGGAACGGCGGCAGAGAGAAGAGATAGAAGAGAAACGGCAATTGCTTCAGGATATCGAGCAGGATGCGGATTTAAAGATGTTTCCGTTAAAATATCGCAGCGACAGGCTTCTTTCAGTGGAAAAGCTCTCCATAAAATATGATTCGGATGTAGTCTGCAGACAGATATCTTTTGAGATTCATAATGGGGAACGAATTCTGTTGCAGGGCAGAAACGGGTGCGGAAAGTCCAGCATTATTAAAGCAATTCTGGGAGAAACTGCTCCGGCAGAAGGAAGCGTTACGGCAGGAAGCGGAGTGAAAATCTCATATGTTTCTCAGGATACTTCCATGCTTGGCGGAACGCTGCAGAAATATGCGTCAGACAGAGGAATTGAATTGTCATTACTGATGACGGTACTGAGACAATTGGACTTTGAGAGGGTGCAGTTTGAAAAAAATATTTCTGACTATTCGGAGGGACAGAAGAAAAAAGTAATGCTGGCCGCCAGTCTTTGTGAACAGGCCCATCTGTATATATGGGATGAGCCGTACAATTTTATTGATGTATTTTCCCGGATGCAGATAGAAAAGCTTATACAACGGTTTCAGCCCACAATGCTGCTGGTGGAGCATGATAAATATTTTGCTGAAAATATAGGGGCAAAAGCGGTTCAAATTAATTGAGTGTTGATTATTGACATATATTAAGAAAAATGTATAATTATTTCTAGTCGGTTAATACTTTTCTTGTAGGATAATTTATAATATTACATTGTATTGACAGATAAAAATAAAAAAGGAGGCTAGACAGTTTGAGCGAAAAATATTATATTTGCGAAACATGCGGAAATATTGTTACAAAAGTTGAGGATAAAAATGTCCCGATTATGTGCTGCGGCGGAAAGATGAAAGAACTGGTTCCGGGAACCGTGGATGCTGCATTGGAAAAACATACTCCGATTGTAAAAATAGACGGAAATAAAGTTACTGTTAAGATTGGAGAAGTAGAACATCCGATGACCGAAGAGCATTATAATCAGTGGATTGCACTTTATACGGATAAAGGATATCAGATGAGAAAACTGAATCCAAATGATAAACCGGAGGCTGTATTTTATATACAGGAAGGCGAAAAAGTTCAGGAAGTATATGAATACTGTAATTTACACGGACTTTGGAAAACAGCCTTATAGTTAACAGGAGATGCAGGACTCATGGTCACGGATTCTATGATTCTGAAGTCTGTGACCGTGGGTTTTATTATTGCCATATGGAAGAAACGGAGAAAGGAATGGGCAATACCGGGTTTACGGTATGCATGGGTATAAGAGATGAAAGACATAATAATAAGCGAAGCAGTGAAATACATTGGTGTTGATGACCACGATATAGACCTTTTTGAAAGTCAGTATATAGTACCTAACGGCGTGTCATACAATTCATACATAATTATAGATGAAAAAATTGCAGTCATGGATACGGTGGATAAAAGAAAGACGCAGGAATGGCTGGCAAATCTGGAGGAAACACTGGGAGACCGGACACCGGATTACTTGGTAGTTTCCCATCTGGAGCCGGACCATGCTTCCAATATACAGATTTTCCTGGAAAAATATCCGGAGGCCAAAATCGTTGGGAATGCCAAAACCTTTGGAATGTTACCGCAGTTCTTTGACATTGATGTAACAGACCGTAAGGTAGAGGTGAAAGAGGGCGATGAACTGAGCCTTGGAGAACATACTCTGGTATTCGTTATGGCGCCGATGGTTCACTGGCCGGAAGTAATGGTGGAATATGAGAAAAAAGAAAAAATCCTGTTTTCGGCAGACGGATTTGGTAAATTCGGTACACTGGATACGGAAGAAGACTGGGCATGCGAGGCAAGAAGATATTATTTTAATATTGTAGGTAAATACGGCGCACAGGTTCAAAATCTTCTTAAGAAAGCGGCAGGTCTGGACATTGCCACCATTTGCCCTCTGCATGGTCCGCTCCTGAAAGAAAATCTTGGATACTATATCGGAAAATATCAGGTATGGAGCAGCTATGAACCGGAAGATAAGGGAATCCTGGTGGCGTATGCATCCATTCACGGCAATACGGCGGAAGCAGCAAAAAAACTGGCAAAGATACTGGAAGAACAGGGTGCGGAAAAAGTAGCCGTAACGGATTTATCCAGAGATGATATGGCAGAGGCTGTTGAAGATGCCTTCCGTTATGACAGAATGGTTCTGGCAGCAGCTACATATGATGCCGGATTGTTCCCTTGCATGGAAGACTTTTTACATCATCTGAAATCCAAAGGTTATCAAAAGAGAACCGTTGGTCTGATGGAAAACGGTTCCTGGGCGCCGATGGCAGCAAAGCAGATGAGAGCAATATTAGAAGGTATGAAGGATATCACCATATGCGATACGGTGGTTTCCGTAAAATCTACCATGAATGAAGTCAATGTGGATTCCATGAAGCAGCTGGCAGCAGAACTGGTAAAATAAAAAAGCATAAAAATCCCCGGACAGTTCATAACAATAACTGTCCGGGGATTTTTCGGATTGTTCTTATATCTGAAGCAGCGCTTCCAGTTCTTCAATCATATTGTTTAATACATCCGCCTGATTTGCCATTTCCGTAATTTCCATGGCATTACTGTCGATCATGGCAGCAATATTGCTGAACTCCTGGTTCTCCGCTTCAATGGCAGCGGAAATCTCTTCATTAATATTAACGGTATGGGTAATGACTTCTCCCTGCTTTTTATGTATATTGTGAATATCATTAATTGCTGTCAGGGATTCTTTTAATATAACGATCATCTTTTTGATTCCTTCAAATGTCTGTAAGAAAGACTCGTTCTGCTGTAACAGTTTTTCCGTATTGCTTTTTACGAATACAGACATTTCCGAAACATTGTTCTGAATTTTGTTTACCACCTTCTGTACATCATCTAAGGAATTCTGGGTTCCCTGGGCAAGATTCCCGACTTCCTGTGCTACCACTGCAAAACCGCGTCCGGCTTCTCCGGCTCTGGCGGCTTCAATGGAGGCATTTAATGCCAACAGATTGGTGGAAGAAGAAATTTCGTTGATAACATTCAGGGTAATTCCGATTTCACCAATGCCGTTTAACAGTTTTTCGGCAACGTCTTTTGTATTCTGTGTAGACTTCATAACCTGTTCGTTGATTTCCATCAGTTCGTTTAAGCGTGCTTCACTGGAGGTGGATTCTTCCAGCAGCTTTTTGGAAATATCATCCACAACAGCCATTTTAGAAGTCATTTCGCTGTTGCAGCTATCCAGTTCATTCAGATTATCTTTGCCCACAGCGGCTTTTTCCAGCATAACGTTGTTGTTTTCCAGCAGGGTTTCGCTGGTAGCGGCCAGTTCTTCGGTAGAAGCGCTTTCGTTCTGTGAAATATCGGATAATGAATTGCTGGCGGCGCCAAGCTTTTCTGCCAGAGTAGTAACCTTTTCAAGAACGTTTTGTACCCGTTGGTTATTGGCTTCCAATTGTTCTTTTTTTGCGTTGATCAGAAAATGCTCTGCAAAAAATGTGATAAGATAAATTCCGGCCACAGACAATGTGATACAGATGACCCGGACAACCAGTTCGGGAATAAAATCGTCATTTTTCGCCGGAAGCAGGATATTTCCTTTGACAATATAGGAAATGATTAGTGAGATCACGGTTCCAACAGATGAGAATAATATCATCTTACAATCAAAGAAAAAAGCAACCAGTATTAAAAAGTAAAAGGTATATCCCCAGAAATCACGGGAAGGTATCATATACAGGATAAAATTAAACTGTATCATGAGAATGATCATGATAAACAGTTTGCCCCTGGCTAACATACGAGGGATTAATACCTTTTCACCATCTGCGATTTTAAAGGAATGGCGTATAAACCATAAACCGATAATAAAGTAAATGGCACATGTTAAAACGAAGATTCCTAATGCGGGCCAGGGTACCGTGTCATAAAATCCCAGTAATTTCAGTGATGAAAATGTTACACCGGCGCACAGACAGGAACCTGTAATTACTAAAATAACAAATATGTAGGCTTTGCCCATATATTCTTCTATAATTGATTTTTGCATGCATGTATTTCCTTTCTAATGTTTTTAAAATCGGTATAGTTGGACAATTGCAGTATATCCGGCGCCGACAGAACAGAAAATGATTAAATTTCCTTTTGCGGCAACAGTATCCCACATTCTGTTTAATACAAGAATAGGGCAGGTATTTCCGGTATATCCGTATTCCGTACCAAGAAAAAAGTATTTATTGTCTTCTTTTACCCCTAATTTTTCCAGTGTCAGCATATTATCATAATCTGACAGCTGTGAAAAGATAAAATAATCAATATCTGCTGCGGAAAGACAGTTTCTTTCTAATACAGCCTGAATCAACTCCACCCACTTATCAGAAATGAATTTCATATCGAAAGGATTCCATTCCAGTTTCTTTTGTTCTTTTGTTACGTTTTCAACGGCAATTTTGGAAATACCGCATTTGGGAAATGTAACATAGTGCTGATAACCGGCATCTACAAATGTTTCGGTATCCAGCAGACCGGAGGGGGCCTCTTCTTCTACGTATTCTAAAAGTATGGCAGCCGCTGCATCCGCAAAATTAGGATACACAACAGAATCGTCATGTTTTGCAATGGAACTGATGTTAAAACTTCCAATAATTAAAGCCTGTTTAATCCTCGAAACTCCTTTCATGTAATTTGCCACAACATCCATTGCCATCAGCATGCCCGTACAGTTAGAATTAAAATCAAATGCCACGGAAACATTTTCAGCCTCAAGTGCGTTAACAATTTTTAATGCATTTGTTGGGAAAAGGTACTCTGGTATATCCGAGACAAAAACTATCATATCCGGCTGGCAGACCGATATCTTCTGCTTGGAAATCAAATTTTTTGCTGCTTCGATTGCCATCGTCAGGGAAGTTTCGTTTTCTGATGCCAGATATCGTTTTCTTCGGCCAAGGTGGTTCATAAGTCCTGTTACCGGCAAACCGATTTTATTGAAGTGTTCTTCAAAAAAATTGTTATAAACCTTGTTGGAAGGAAGATATACACCGGTTCCTTTAATTACTACATTGTGCAATAAAAACACCTCCTCATTTACGTTTATTATTTATTTGCCCTCTTTTGTACCGCCTATCGGCATTGAAAATGCATTTCCTTCATACGCTTTTTCAAATGTCAATATTTTATCTTTTAGTATATATTACCTAATTAATACTATATCATATTTTGTTAAAATATACAAAGTAAATAAGCGGTGTGATAAAGTGGTAGAATTGTTATAATGCCAATATAGTAAAAGAAAATTACATATGATATAATACAATTATTATTTCAGAAGAGAAAGGTGGAAATACATGAAGAAGTTTTTAAAGGAATTTAAGGAATTTGCCCTGAAGGGCAACGTGATGGACCTGGCAATCGGTGTTATTATCGGTGCGGCATTTCAGGCAATTGTTACTTCATTGACATCAGATATTATTTCTCCGCTTATCGGTCTGGTGGCGGATACGGATTTCAGTGATATGGCGGTAAAGATCAATAACGTGGATATACGTTACGGTGCATTTATTACCGCAGTCATTAACTTTTTAATAATGGCGCTTGTAATCTTTCTGTTTTTAAAGGTTATCAATAAGTTGACACATCTGTCAAAAAAGGAAGAGGTAAAAGAAGAACCAACCACAAAGAAGTGTCCGTTCTGCTTCAGTGAAATCAATATTCAGGCAACCAGATGTCCGCATTGTACTTCTGAATTAGACGCTGCTGAAAATGAACCGGAACAATGATAGCAGCCGTCTGGCTTACATCCGGGCGGAGCTGACGGGATGTACCAGCACAGAAGATTGTTCGGGAAGGGATTGAAAAGGGGAAAGGCACAAAGTTTGACCCTCTGTTTGCGGAGGCAGTTCTAAAACATCATTCAAATTTTATTATGTCTACAACAGATTTGTTATCTAAATACAGGATGGGGAGTATGGAAGCTATCAGGCAGGTCTCAATAGCCAGAACAAATGATAACAATATGGTTTGTTGTTTTAATATGAGACTGTAACCGATACCCGGATTTTGCAGTGAAATAAATTTTAATGTGATTAAGGCAGCAACAAGTGAGAGAACGATGGAAATAATAAAGGCAGCCAGGGCATAAAGCAGCATTTCTGATACCAGTTCCATGCTGATTTTACCGGAGGACGCACCAATTGCTTTTTTGATACCATAATCAGAGATATTTTCTTTGATGGAAAATATCATGGTCTGTGCAATCAGGATAACGGCAATTCCCATAATTAACAGGGTTATATAATTAAGTGTTTTTTTAATGCCGGATAATTCCTGAATCATCTGATTATGGAATGTCTCATAGGTATAACAGTCAAATTCCGCTCCGGATTGACATATGCTCTTGATTTCGTCATATTTTTCCACGGTATCCGGCACACCAAAATAAACATATTCTATCTGTGCCGGCTCTGATTTTGAGTCCTCCAGAAAATCAACCGATTCAGGAATGTAACAGCGGGCATTATAATAAAGAGTCTGTCCTTCTTTTACCTGCTTATTAAAATTAATATAATCCTGCGGCGTATTTTTAAATACACCGATTACTTTGAATATCTCATACCTGCTGACACTTATTTCCGTGTTATTATTCTCGTCTGTATGGGAACCGTAAATGGGGATACGTATATTTTTTCCGATTCCGTCTTCCTGAAATAATATTTTGTTTATGACTGAGTCAATTAAGATGACTTTGCTCTTCTGGTCTACATCATCTGTAGTAATGCCTCTTCCGGATAATAATTCAGACATAACCACATGTTCCTGGGAAGTAATGATTTGTCCGTTAAAATTTTGGTTTGTCTGATATAGGTTTAGAACGATATTTGTATTAACACTGTTTATGGTAACCGGATATGCTAAAGAAGTATTGTAATAGTTTTGGAAGGAAATATAGCCTTCTCCTTTAAAAGTCTTATTTATATCTTCTTTATATTTCAAACTGTTTTCATTTAATTTGATGTCCATAATTCCGTTTTCTTTAAAATAACGGTATCTGTCAAATTGTGAATAATAATAGGAATCTGCAATAATATAGCCGCTTGTTAATATTATTTCTGCCAGACAGATACCCGTAAGCGTCAGAAAAAAAGTCAGCTTATTTTTTATAAGATTTTTTATAACTAATTTACATCTAAACCATAAACCTATTTTCATTTAAATACACCATTTTCTAAATATATCATTTTTCCGCATTGTTCTGCCAGTTCAATATCATGGGTTACCATCACAATGGTAGTTCCTTCCGAGTTCAATTGTTTTAATATCCGAAAAACCTTTTGTTTGTTTTCTGCATCCAGATTACCGGTAGGCTCGTCAGCAATCAGAATATCGGGATTATTGATCAAGGCCCTGCCGATACCCACTCTCTGTTTTTCGCCGCCGCTGAGATTAATTACATCTGCGGGTTCTAAATGTGCAATATCCAGCTTTTCAATTATATTAATGTAATGTTCCCGGTTTACTCTTTTTCTGCCATACATTATGGGCAATAAAATATTTTCTTTCACGGAGTAACCGTTTATCAGATTATATAACTGAAAGATAAAGCCTATATTTTTATTTCTGAAATCTGCCAGTTTATTTTTGTTTAAATCAGAAATCCGGTCTCCGTTAAAAGTATACTCTCCGGAAAAGTTATGGTCTAACAATCCGAGAATATTGGCGAAGGTACTTTTGCCGGAGCCGGATTTTCCGGTAATGGCAAAAAAATCTCCGTGGCTGATAGTGAGTGATATGTTATCCAGGATTATTCTGTCACCAAACGATTTACAAATATTTTTCATCTCAATCATATTTAATACCAAATCTATCCTTTGCAAAAGATTCATCAATAGTAATTGCCGTATATTCTTCCGTTTTGCACAGAATATCTATATATACCTTTTCCAATTCATTTTCATCAGTGATACGGTTAATGTAGGTTCCCAGATTATCTTCCAGAACAAAGGCATTATCGATGGTATACTGATTTGGATATACATTCTTGATGAGCATTGCTTTTACGGCGGTTCCGGGCAATAAATTCTTTGGTAAATCCAGACAGATTTTAATATAACCATCTGTAACTTCATATCCCAGATCAATAATTCGGGAATCAAATGATTCGCCCTTATATAGAATCTTAACAGGGGTATCATAGGATATATCATCTGCCAGTTCACTGCTGTACCTGCCCTGAATACACAATGCTTTATAATCCAGATATTTAATAGTGATAATATCTTCTTTGCTTACTGCAATATCAATAATTCTGGCATCCGTATCTGATTTTTTCTCTGTTCCGTCAATTTTTACAAGGATATCTTCGGTTTTGACTTCGCTGCCTTTTGATACGCATATTTCATAATTTCGCCAGAATTCATACTCGATGGTTCGTATATAATTCTCTTCTTCTCCGTATACAGTTGCATCGACTGTATAAATGTCTTCAACATCTCTGACTGCCAATGTACACTCTGTATAATGAATTTCTTTTTCAATTGTGTTGACAATATCATATTCCTCAGTATCCAGACTTTCGTTCAGCAGATACATGATTACAAATAGAAGTCCAATGATAACAGAGATTAATCCCAATATTATTTTTTTCAAATATTTACTCTCCTAAACTGTCAATGTATTCTTTGGATTTATCTAATACAATGGTACTGATTGACGAAATTCCATAATATTTATGATCTGTCACACCGTCAGAAAAATTAAGACATACATCATAACAATAAAATTCATATGTATCAGCTGCCGATTTTGTATCTATGATAAAACCCAGATTTATATCCTGACCGGATTTATATTTTTTTAAAAACTGCTCTTTATTTAAAATCGATAAGTGATTGGATAAAGTTACATCTTTTAAAACCACATCTTTTTCCGCATGAATATCCATATCCAGTGCAGAAATCTCCGGATACATGACGCCCTGTCCGATGTATGAAACCAATTCGTTTTCGTTATTTACAATTTCGTCCTGTATCAGTATTTCGCCGAAATCATAGTCAAGGGTGATATCATCCAGGGTTACTTTAAAGGATTGAAAGGATACGTCTTTGCCGGCCTGAAACATTGCTGTATCTATCTGAAATAGAATCATATAGATATAATAACCGTTATATCTCTCCTGTTCTTCAATTTCATATGTAAGGTATTTCTCATCAAAGTTTCTGCCTTCTATAGACTGAATTGAAAATTCTGAAAATTTTTTATTTGTGATTAGTGGAATCTGAAACGTCTGATTTTCTTTATCAATCCATTTATATACGTTTGCGCTGTATAGATTTTTGCTGAGTATTTCCAATTTGGTATCAGATGTATTACTGCAGCCTGCAAATATGGCAAGACATATAAATAATAAGAAGAATATCTTTTGACGATAGTATGTAGTTTTCTTCCACCATAATGCACCTGTAGTTTTTTTAAAATCTTTATAACCCATATAGGTATCAGCAGATACATTTGTTGGTTGAAAAGAAAAAATTATTAGAATTGCACATAAATATAGAGCTATGGTTTTTTTGATAAATTTTTTCATATATCCTCCCGTTATTATTTATTCTTCTTCCCAACAGTAAGATGATAGTAACATAAATATACTATATTTGTCAAATTTTTCTTTATGAGGATTGAAATATTATTATGATTCGGCAAGAAGGGCGAGGTTACGTCCGTTCGCCAAAACTACAATTTACCTATAACAATTTATGTTTTTTTATGGATAAAGCCTCTAAAATAGTTTATAATGATTAAATCAACCACCCCGGCCCATCATCAACTGTGGCTGTATTCATTAATAACAGAAAGAAGATGATTATATGTCAGAAGAAGATAATCTCCGGATACCGGATTCATGGAAGAAACTGAAACAAATACTGTCTGACAGCAAATACATTGTATTTTTCGGCGGAGCCGGAGTTTCCACGGAAAGCGGAGTTCCTGATTTTCGAAGTGTGGACGGATTGTATCATCAGTCCTATAAGTTTCCGCCGGAAACCATATTAAGCCATACATTCTTTATGAAAAACCGGGAAGAATTTTACCGGTTTTATCGGGATAAACTTATAATACAGGGTGTGGAACCGAATAATGCCCACAAATCACTGGCGAAACTGGAAGCGGAAGGAAAGCTGAAAGCAGTAGTGACCCAGAACATTGACGGACTGCATCAGGCGGCGGGCAGCAAAGCCGTATATGAACTTCATGGAAGCATACTGCGGAATTATTGTATGAAGTGCGGAAAATTCTACGATTTGGAATATATACTGCACAGTGATCTGGTGCCGCTATGCGGGTGCACCGGAGTGGTGAAGCCGGATGTGGTATTATATGAAGAAGGATTGAATGAGGATATTATAAATGAATCAGTCAATCATATAATGAAGGCGGACACCCTTATAATCGGCGGAACATCCCTGGCGGTATATCCGGCAGCGGGACTTCTGCGGTATTTTCATGGCAGCAATCTGGTTCTGATCAATAAGTCCACCACGCCTATTGATAATAAAGCCGATTTGGTAATTAATGATAGTATTGGTAAAGTACTTGCATATTGTACAGATTTAGTGTAACATATTTTGGAAATCCGAAAACACGAGAGCAGCTGATATACGTTAGAAATGAGGAAACTATGATAAAAAAGTACTTTAACAGATTATTTATTGACGGTTTAGGAGGTATGGCGTTAGGTCTGTTTTCAACTTTGATATTTGGAACCATCTTATCACAGATTGCAGGCTTTATGAGCGGCAAACCGGCTTTATATATGAATGTGATTGCAAACATAGCGAAAACCATAACCGGTGCAGGTATCGGTGTAGGGGTTGCGGCAAAATTCAAGGAGTCCCCGCTGGTTACCGTGTCGGCTGCAGTTGCAGGTATGGTGGGAGCATTTCCGGGACTGATTGACAGTTTTGGAAAACTCAGTGAAAGCGGAGCTAGTTCATCGGTTATCAATCTCGGCAGTCCGGGAGAGCCTCTGGGAGCATTTGTGGCAGCATATGTGGCAATTGAAATCGGACATCTGGTATCAGGAAGAACAAAGATAGATATATTGCTGACACCGTTTGCTTCCATATTATCGGGTTCTCTGGCAGGAATCATTGCAGGTCCGTACATAACACGGTTTATATCATGGCTGGGACATCTGGTAAATGTAAATGTGGATAAACATCCGGTTATTGGGGGAATGGTCGTATCCGTTCTGATGGGGATGATACTGACACTGCCGATCAGTTCGGCTGCTATAGGTATATCCATGAAAATTACGGGACTGGCTGCCGGCGCGGCTACTATTGGCTGTTGTTGTCAGATGGTAGGATTTGCAACCGCCAGTTTTAAGGAAAATCGCACGGGTGGATTTATTGCCCAGGGATTAGGCACTTCCATGCTGCAGATTCCCAATATTATGAGAAGACCCTGGATATGGCTGCCGCCCATACTTGCCAGCGCAGTTTTGGGACCGGTATCTTCGGCATTGTTGAAAATGGTCAGTACTCCGGCCGGATCAGGAATGGGGTCTTCCGGTCTGGTAGGACAATTTTCGGCATATGATGCAATGACAGCGGCAGGAACTTCGGTTCCGGTAACAATAATTGAAATAATAGTAATGCATTTCTTGTTACCGGGCTTACTGACATTTCTTATTGCCCAGGGATTCCGAAAAGCAGGCTGGATAAAAAACGGAGATATGGCAATAAAAGTAGACTGATATAAATAAAGCAGATGATGAATAGATTATTTATAAGTATAAATGGAGCAGAGGAGCTTCAGGAAGAGAGGATAATATGGACAATTCAAACCGGAATGATACAGAGAATCATACAACAACGGAAAATCTGATGGAAAACCGGCCGGAGCTGGAACCGCAGACGGAATATCCGACCGGAAATGTAATATCTTTGGAGAAACAAAACAGCAATCCGGTTCAGTTGGAGAAAACCACGGAACAATCCCGGGTTACGGCAGAGCTTCCGGTGGACGAGGTGGCATTTCTGGCAGGAGGCGCGGATAAACTGCGTGAAATCCTTAGTTCACTGGATGAGAGAGACCGGTACAAGGCGGACATGAATTCTCTGGTTGCGGAAGGGAAGAAAGTGGATGGTGAGATTAGACAGCTGAAATCAACGCTGGAATCGGATATCAACACAGCCGTAAAAAACGGTATGATTGAAGCGGTTGCACCGGAAGATAAAATTCTGGCAGAAGAAAATGTAAAATTAAAAGAGGTGCGGCAGCAGAGAGAAAAAGCAAAAAATAAAGGAATCCGTGACAGGATTGAATATGAAACACGGGATTTATCAGAAGAGAACAGGGAATACAGAAGGTCTGTTAAGAGAGGGTTAAAAGAAAACGGGCTTCCTGCTTTCTGTGATTCAAATGCGTTTTTTATTATGTACTGTTCCCAGACCGCAGTGGAGTGGGTTATCCGTCTGGCAGTATTTTTTGCGGCGTTTTTTGTCTTTCCTGCGGTTGTATTACTGATCGCGGACCCGTGGTGGTTATGGAAATTAATCTGGTGGGTAGTCATTGATGTTATCATGCTGGCAGTTTATATGACAATTTATCTGATTTCAAAGGACAGGGATGCAGGAATTCTGGATGAAGTCCGGGAAATCAGAGATAAGATTGCAGAGAATGAGAAAAAAATCCGTAAGATTAGCAGCGATATTAAAAAGGATCCGGACGAATCGTCATATAATCTGGGTGAATATGATGACGAGATAAAAAATATTGAAGCTGCCATTGAGGAAGCATCTTTAAAGAAAAGCGGAAAGCTGAAAGAATTTGAAGAATTTACAAAGCAGACCATCATTGATAAACTGAATTCGGAACGTATGCCGGAAATTAATGAAAAGCAGAAGATACTGGAAGAGAAAACGGACGTTTATAATCAGTTAAATCGGAAATTTACGGAGATGAATCAGGCAATTGAGAATAAATATGAAAAGTATCTGACAAAACAATTCTCAAACAGACAGAAAATCCAGCGTATGATAGAGCTGATTGAAACCGGTCAGGCAGTCAATATCGGACAGGCAAGGGAACTTATAAATCGTTAATTTTGCATGTTTGTCTGTAATTGTAATAAAATGTAAAAAAGTTTTTTATAAATCAGGTGGTATATCGACATTTTTCATAGGCACCGTATGCTATGCTTATTATTAGATGAATAATTCTAAGCTAGAGGGGGTGCCTATCTTTGATTGAAATAATTTATAAAGGTGAAGAAGAAGCATTAAACGATGAGATAAATATCAGATTACCTAAAAACATCAGGCAAATCGGAGAATGTGAACATTACTCCCATAAGATTTATGTGGAAGATTTTGTGATGACATATGTTAAACATTTCAGCAGCCAGAAATTGAAATATGGTGTTTTACTTGGAGATATCAAACGGGGAAACGGAAATACATATATTTTTATAACCGGTGCGGTTACGGCAAATGCCATACTGGATAATGAAATTTTGTTTGATGAGGATGTGTGGACAGGCATTTATGAAGAAATAAAAATGTATTTTGAAGAAGTAGAGATTGTCGGGTGGTTTGCCTCCATGCCAAGTCTGCTGCCAAATGACATGCCGAATATACAAAAGCTTCATATTGATAATTTTGCAGGCAATGACAGAGTATGTTTTCTTCTGGACCGGGAGGAGGGGGATGAAAACTTTTTTCTGTATGATGAAGGCGGTATGAAGAAATGTGAAGGTTTCTATATTTATTATGAAAAAAATGCAGACATGCAGTCCTATATGTCCATGCATGTGGATACCAGAATCGTGCCGGATAATTATGAACAGATAAAAAAACGGGGAATCAATGCCCGGGTGCATGATCTTTTGTTTAATTCAAATGATTCCGGGGAAAAAGATACCGGAAAGGAACAAAAGGATATTCCGCTGGTGCAGTTTGGACCTCAAAATGAAACCAGAGATCATGATATCAGTTTGGAAAACATTTCTGCAGAGGATTCTGAAACTAAAAAGGGATTTGGGTTTGGCAGGCGTCTGCCCACATTTGCCTATTCGGCTTCTTCACTTATGCTGATAGCCATTCTGGTGGGTACCATAGCAATTATGAATGCCTCCGGACAATTGAAGGAATTAAAAAGTGCGGTGGTAGGATTAGTGGGGAAAGAAGATTCAAAACCAAAGGATATTATTTCCGATGATAACAATCAGAGCGCCAATATTGTTGATGTAGTGGGAAATGTAAGCGAATCCCGGAAGGATGGGGAAACCTCTGCTCAGGAGACATCACCCCAGAAGACGGAACCAGGGACTGAGACAAAAGAGTCTGAAACTACTAAATCAGAGGAGACTTCTTCAACGGAACCGGAACAACAGACGGAACCGGATACTTCAGAAGCTGGAACGGTGTCCCAGCAGGTGACGGAGCCGCCGGCGGAACCGGCAACGGAACCGCCGACAGAAGCTCCGACGGCAACAGTTTCCGGTGTGCAGCAGGATAAAGTCTATTACGTGGTAAAAAAAGGTGATTCCTTATACAGCATTAGTATGAAGAACTATGGGAATTATTCGATGATTCAGTCCATTATGCAGGCAAATGGCATAACAAATGAGAATTTTATACGCGAAGGAGAAACAATTATTTTGCCATAACCGGCATTTTATTGTATAATCATATAGATGGTAAATAGAAATGGATTTATTCCGGTTTTATCGTCTGATTCTGAAATCGGTTTGGCGGAATGGAGGAAACAATGGAGGAAGAAAGGGATATAGGCCTTATTAAACATAAAATCATAAAATATGGGGGTTTTATCCTTCTGGCAGCGGTGATCTTATACGCAGGCTGGTATATTTATACACATCGGAATAAAGATTATTCGACATATGAAACGACAAGTACCATGGAGATTGATACCGGAGTTCCGGCTAAGTATGCCGGATTTGCATCAGGCATAATCCGGTATACGACAGATGGGATATCTTATATAAGATCAGGAAAAGAAATCTGGAATAAATCCGTTTCCATTCAGAACCCGATGCTGGATATCTGCGGGGATTATATTGTAATTGCGGAACAAAAATCAAATAACATATCGATTTTTAATAAAGCAGGAGAGCAGTGGGATATTACAATGTCTTATCCTGTCATGAGTGTGGAGATATCCGGAAAGGGGATTGTGGCCGCAGCTTTGGATGATGGTGAGGCAAACTACATAGAAATAAAAGATAAAAACGGAGACGCCATTGCCCTGGGGCGTACAGTGGTGCAGGGAGACGGTTATCCCATTGATATATCCATCTCCGATGACGGAACGAAACTGGCAGCTTCTTATCTGGGTATTACCAATGGAACAACCCAGTCCAATGTGGTTTTTTATAATTATTCCGCTGTGGGGCAGAATGAGGTTGACAGAATTGTGGGCGGTTTTAATCAGTATAAGACGGCAATCGTTCCTAAGGTGGAATTTATCAGCAATAATGTGGCAGCAGCTTTCGGAACGGATTTGTTTACCATTTATTCCATTAAACAAAAACCATCCATCATCAGGGAAGAAGAACTTGAGCGAAAGATTGAAAGCATATTTTATAACAAAGGTTATATCGGCATTGTTTTTCGGAATGAAAATCAGGATAAGCCGTATCTTATAAAAACTTATAGTGCCGGCGGAGAAAAAATTTTAAGCATGGAAACGGATTATCAGTATAAAGGAATTCTTTTTGCAGATGATAAAGTAATGATGTATAATGAAAATTCCTGCAGACTGGTATCCGGTGACGGTGTAACGAGATTTGAAACACAGTTTGATGTGGCAGTAGAAGAAATGTTTGCCATATCGGAATCTGTTTATGTGATCGTAACGGCAGATTCCATTATGCAGATTAAATTAAAATAGTGCAAAGGAGAAAGAAGATGGAAATATTATTATTGGCTGGAGTAATTGCATTTCTTGCGATTATGACTGTTATCGGTTATGCAAAGGGATTTATAAAAATAGTTTTATCCCTGGCAGTTACTATTGTGGCTTTGCTGGCTTCCGTATTATTTGCCGGGCCATGCAGCAGTTTTATAAAGAACCATACGCCGATATATAATACGGTAAAAGAGCAGATGGCGAATTATGTATCGGAATATATTGGTGAAGGACTGGATAATGCATCAAAGGAAATACAGGAGGAGGCCATTAAAAAGCTGAATCTTCCGTCTTCCATTCAGGACAAGCTGATCGTGAATAATACTGACGGTACAAAATCAGAAATGAAGGTTGAATCATTCAGCAATTATGTGGCGGAATCTTTGACCGATATTCTTTTAAATGCGGTTACGGTACTGGTTCTGTTCCTGATATTTAAAATTTTGTTGAGGGTACTGGTTTCTGTAGTTGATCTGTTCAGTAAACTTCCTGTAGTTAATTTTATAAACAAGAATCTGGGTGCAGTCATAGGATTTGTAGAAGGGATACTGATTATATGGGTAATATGTACGGCTCTGACTGCTGTCAGCGGAACGAAGATCGGGGAAGATATCTTCAGTGCGATTGCTTCCAATCCTGTGCTGAACTTTATATATAATCATAATCTTCTTACAAAATATATTTTGTAGAAAAATGCGAAAAGAATTCATTGGATTTTTATAAAAAGTCCTTGACGAATGAAAACACTATTGCTATAATATACACGTTGTCGCAAGCGGCAGCGTGATATACGGCGACATAGCCAAGTGGTAAGGCTCCGGTCTGCAACACCGTCATCACCAGTTCGAATCTGGTTGTCGCCTTTTTGAAGCCCCGATTTATCGGGGTTTTTTGTTTTATTACTTATCTTCTGAGTGTGGATTGTAGCATTCATCAGCTGTTATTTGTTAAACCGGAAGTTTGGGATTTGTGAAGGTGTAAGAATTATGCTTATGAAATACTGAATGTGGATGAAGTTTGTTCTATCATTAGAGATACAAATACAGCCTCTCAGAGGGTGGTAGTCAGAAACGGCATGGTTTTAAAGGATAGCTGGACAAAAGCGCTACCGGGAGCAGCTATGCTCCATTATCGTTATGCGGCTGTTCGCAAATTACTAAAATTGACGGCTTCCGGTTTATCAGACCGGAGAACCGGGATTTAGATCATTTAATTTTGGATTGTTAAATTTTATCCGACTGCTTTAAACAATTAATATAAGTCATCAGCAGATTTTTTTTATATTCGTCCAGTTCCTCTATATTCTTAGCCAGTGTAATGGTTTCGCTGAATACTTTCTCTTCATATCTGAAAAAATCGCTCATACGGATATTTAGTCCGTTACATATTTTCATCAAAGTCGGAACTGACGGAACCGTATTTCTTTTAAACATATTACTAATGCTGGAATAAGGAATTCCGCTCTCCTTTGAAAGACGGTAATGTGTCCAATGGCGTATTTTCAGTAATTCTTCAATTCTTAATAAGACATCGTTTGTTGTGAAATCTTCCATAAAAATGCCCCTTTCACCTAAATATTTTAGTATAAAACATAAATGGTACTTTTCGGATAAATTTGTTTTGTACTTCCTGCCGGTTTGTTTTATGTGATAGAAATAGTGTAATATTCTGAAATCTATTTGTGTAGTATTTAATTAAAAACAAAGCAAACAATTAACTGATATAGATAAAGTGA
The DNA here is from genome assembly GCA_910583605.1 of uncultured Lachnospiraceae bacterium. Lineage (GTDB taxonomy): Bacteria > Bacillota > Clostridia > Lachnospirales > Lachnospiraceae > Bovifimicola. Next base: position 138,073 of record CAJTXN010000004.1, on the reverse strand, counting down.
AACAATTTATTCATGTATTGAAACATTAGTATCCCTTAAAAGCAGGAGATATTCATCAATATGATTCTGCAGCCGGGAAGAGATGCTTCGATAGAGAAAAATATGATGTTCTTCGGAGGGTGATAAATATAACGGATCTTCGGAAGAGCATTCTAAAAAAAATTCACCCATTGTAACATTTAAAAATTTACAGATAATGGTTAATGTATGTATTGACGGCAGATAAACGTTGTTGATTATTCCGTAGAGAGTGGATAATGGTATGGAAGATTCCTTGGATAACTGGTAGATTGTGTATCCTTTGTCTGTAATTAACTGTCTGATTCTTGAATTAATTTCTAAGTCCTGCATTTGATAATTCCCCTTATTTTTTGTTATGTACATGTATTGTAGTTTGAAATGTTTTTCAGGAAAAGATTAAAAAAAGGGTGACGGTATTATAGTTAATCCGGGGTGTTATGTTGTTTAATAAATTTTACAAAATGCAACGTATTATCTGATTGTTGAAATAAAAACAACAGGTGATATAATAAAGGTACAGGTTATGGTGCATATCAGTAAAGTACAAAAGGGAGGATTAATTATGGGTGGTATACAAAAAAAGTATAACTATAAAACAGGATTAAAAAAATTAACTGCATGGATATTGTTTGTTCTGTGTTGTTTTCAGACGAATGAAAGTTTATTTATGGAAGAATGTCAGGCAGCAAACATATCATTTGTAATATTATCAAAATATTCTTCCGTAATGAATATCGGTGATAAATTTTATCTGACGGCATTAACATCCGGCGGAAAGAAACCTGTTTTTAAAAGCAGCAACAGTAAGGTTGCATCCGTAAATACATATGGGCTGGTTACTGCCAGAAAGGGAGGGACGGCCGACATTACGGTTAAAATCAAGGGTTCGGAAGCAGTGTGCAGAATAAAGGTAAATAAGACGGTCATTTCACTTGACACCGGATATCTGTCTGTGGAAAACGGTGAAACAAAACGAATCCGTGCGACCACATCCAATGGAGCAGACGTAACCTATAAGATTAACAAAAAAAGTATTGCGCTGGTGGATGAGAACGGCTATGTAACAGGGGTAAAGCCCGGAGAGGCGGTGGTTACGGTTCTGGCGGACGGCTATAGCAAAACCTGCCGGATTCTGGTCAGGAGGCCGACCATATCCCTATGTAAAAATCGGATTACATTATATCGGGGACAGAAGTTTAATCTGGCAGTGAAAGTTTCCTCGGGAATCACTCCGACATACAGGTCAAACAAAAAATCGGTGGCTGTTGCAGACAGTAATGGAACCATAACGGCTGTAAAACACGGAACGGCAGTGATAACGGTAAAAGTGGACGGGGTCAGTAAGACATGTACTGTAATCGTTAAAAAGCCGGAAATCCGTTTGAATACCTATGAGATTACATTGCAGAAGGGAAAACAATATCAGCTTCAGGCAAAAGTGTCTTCCGGGAATAAACCCGAGTATTCTTCGGGAAATACAAGTGTGGCTGTTGTTGATAAAAGTGGAAAGGTAAAAGCCACAGGAAAAGGAAAAACGTATATTTATGTAAATGAAGACGGAACAAAAGTTAAATGCAGAGTAATCGTAAAGTAGCAATATATATTTTTATGCTGAAAACATAACCTGTATCTATTGTGAAAAAAGCATAAATATTGTATAATAGGAGTAACGTTTTATGTGAAAAATATCAAAGGATTCGCAATGGAGGCACATATGGGTAAAAAAGTAAATGTAAAAATGCTATGCGCAGTAGCGCGTATGGAAAAGGTTGATGTCTCAAAGATGGGACCTGAACTGGCGGATGTATATATAAGATTAAAGGGTGGCAGGGAAAAATTCGGAAATCTGGTTAAGGAAATTCTTTCTTCCAATATGAAGATGAGTTCCTTAGACCTGGCACTGGTAAACAAGGCAGACCAAATCAAACTGATCAGTGAAGAATTATCGAATCTGGCACAGCAGATTAATCAGACATCTGAGAGTACGGCCACGGTTACAGGGGAAGTGGCAAATGCACATGAGGATTTGACAAACTCTATAACAAATGTTTCGGAAAACTGTAATTCCATATTAAAAGGCATTACGGAAAATGAAACAAAATTAACAAATATTATAAATGTTTCAAATATTGCGATAAAGCAATCAGGGCAGATGAAGCAGGATATGTCTACATTGCTGGAAGTTATTCAGCATATGAACGAAGTTATTGAAGGCATTAATGCCATATCGGCACAGACAAATCTGTTAGCATTAAATGCTTCCATTGAGGCAGCCAGAGCGGGAGATAACGGTCGGGGCTTTGCAGTTGTAGCAGAAGAAATCAGACAATTAGCGGAACAGACAAAAGTTCTTACGGGAAATATGGGAAAATTTGTTGAGAATATCGCAGAAGCTTCCGGTAAAAGTTCCAAGAGTGTGGAAAGTACGGTGGAATCATTAGACAGCATAAATAACAGCCTGAATTCCGTAATGGAAATTAATACATCAAATAAGACAAATATAAATAACATTAATGAGGCTATAACAAATATTGCAGCTAAAAATGAAGAAATCAGTACATCCGTAAATGAAGTGGAGTCTCAGATGCACAGACTGGATAATGAGATTGATATTTTATCCGAACATTCCAATTCCCTTGGTAAAGTCAGCAGGAGTTTAACAGAAGTGATTAATCCTGTATATGAGGTGGAATCATTACTGAATAATGTGGCTGTGAATATGGGGAAAATGGCAGAAGATGAATTTTATAAAATTGATAATGAAGATTTTATCGCTGCCCTTGAGGATGCGGTTGAGGCGCATAAAAAATGGTTATCTGCATTGAGGGAAATGATAAATGAAAAAGAAGCGATTCCATTGCAGACAGATGAGCATCGTTGTGGATTTGGTCATTTTTATTACTCTTTAAAACCAAAGGCTGATTCTATTGCAGTGATTTGGAAAGAAGTAGGAGAAAAACACTCGCTGTTCCATAAAAAAGGCATATCAATTACAGAATCCGTAAAAAAACAGGATTTTACCGAAGCAGAAAATGGATATACAGAAGCAGAAAAATTATCCGAAGAATTAATTGCCGGGTTTGACAAGATGATTCAGGTTGCGAAAGACCTGACGGCTGCAGATGAAACTGTTTTTTAGGTAATAAAACAATTAAATAATACATATCTATGTGATTTTCATATATTGAAAATAAGTAACTCCCTTTCGGGCGGCAAGTGAAAGTTATTGCTTGTCTGCCTGAAAGGGAGTTTTTCATTACGGATATATTTAGTGTTCCGGATCAGGTTCGGAACAGATATGCTGTTTAATAATACTGCGTATGGTCTCATAAAGATATGGTTTTAATCTATCAATGGATACCGGTTCATCATATAAAATGGAACTGTAACAGGTAGAGCTTGTCAGCTCAATGATCATAAAAAGCATGACTTCCGGGTCCTTGAATGTATAGTCTTTATGATTTAAAATACGCTGATAAATATTATTAAAGTTGATATCATCTCCGTAAGTATTGGTAATCGAAGACTTAAAGATTCCCCAGCTTAAATTTTTAGAAATAAACATCAATAGGGATTGGTTCATACAAAATTGATTAATTATATTATCTGCTATAAAAATAATTTCTTCTACCAAGTCTGTAATATCTGTTTTTTGCAGGTCATTTTCGGCATTTTGAAATAACTGACTTGCTTTATGGGCGATCAGCATATTTCTTATATCATATTTATCTTTAAAATACAAATAAAAAGTTCCTTTTGCAACACCGGATTTTGCGACAATATCCGAGATAGATGTTTTATTTATTCCTTTTGAAGTAAAAAGTGTAAATGCTGCATCTAAAAGGGACTCTTCTTTTTGTTTTTTATTTGATTCGATTTTACTCATATTAATCCTCCGCATTCATCAATTTATTACAGAAGTATATGCAATAAACAGTAGTATTCTTTTTCGATTTCTTTTATTATAGGTTTTCTTTTGGATTTTAGTCAATATCCATCAAAAAAATTGTTTATAAAATATTTAGAAAATTAATATTGACCAATAGTCATTTTTATGATATAAATTATACCATACGAAATGACCGTTGGTCAATGTTGTTTTTATATAAAATGATAAGGACTGACAAAATAAAAAAAGGAGTGAGATTATGCTGAACATGGGCAAAAAGATTGTAAAGTTAAGAATTCCAATCTTGATTATTAGCTTTCTTCTATTGATTCCGTCAGGTATCGTGTATCTGAATACCAGAATAAATTATGATATTCTTTCTTATCTGCCGGGAAATATTGATACCATGAAAGGACAGGAGATTTTATTAGATGAATTTGGTACGGGGGCATTTTCCTTATGTGTTGTGGAAGGAATGGGGGATAAAGAGGTAGTAGAGTTAAAAAAGAATATTGAAAATGTAGAACACGTAAAAAACGTTATCTGGTATGATACCCTGGCAGATATATCACTGCCGATGGAAGTACTTCCGGAAGATATTGTTAACGCTTTCAACAACAAAGAAAAGGAAAGCACGCTGCTAATGGTATTATTTGATACCTCCAGTTCGGCAGATGAAACATTAGAGGCGATTGAGGAAATTCGCTCCATGACAAAGAAACAATGTCTGCTTGGCGGAATGTCAGCTATCATTACGGATATGAAGAAGATAAGCAATAGCGAAGCTCTTATGTATGTAGTGATTGCGGCGGTTTTAACGGCAATCGTACTGGCGCTGACTATGGATTCCTTCCTGATACCCGTATTCTTCCTGTTAAGCATAGGTATGGCAATTATCTATAATCTTGGAAGCAATTTTGTGGCGGGAGAAATATCATTTATAACTCAGGCATTGGCGGCCGTATTACAATTGGCAGTTACAATGGATTACTCCATATTTCTTTGGCATTCCTATCAGGAATACAGAGAGAAATATCCGGATGACAATAACAGGGCTATGGCACATGCCATTTCCAATACTATTGTTTCGGTTGTAGGCAGTTCCATTACCACCGTTGCCGGATTCGTGGCCATGTGTTTTATGACGTTTACATTGGGACTGGATTTAGGTGTGGTAATGGCAAAAGGTGTTGTCATCGGTGTTATTGGATGCGTAACCATCTTACCATCCATGATACTGGTATTTGACAAGGCGATAGAAAAAACAAAGCATAAATCGTTTATACCGGACTTAGGAAAAATAGGAAGTTTTGTAACAAAAAAATATGGAATTTTTATAGCATTATTTCTTATTATTCTGGGGCCCGCATTATATGGATATACCCATAATGAAGTTTATTATGATTTGGCCGGAACCCTGCCGAAGGATTTGGAAAGTGTCATGGCAAACAGTAAGCTGGAAGAAGATTACGGAATGGGAGCTGCCCATATGATTTTGGCGGACAGCAGCCTGTCTGCAAAGGAATCCAAAGCTATGCTGAATGAAATAAAAACGGTGGACGGAATAAAACTGGCGGCAGGCTGGGACAGTATTGTGGGCTCCACCGTACCGGAAGAAATGATTCCGGAGGGATTTAAGGCAATCTTAAAAAGCGAAAAATATCAGTTGATTCTTATTATGTCTGAATATATGACGGCTTCCGACGAAGTAAATAAACAGTGTGATGAAATTAGGAATATTATCAAGAAATATGATGATAAGAGTATGCTGATCGGAGAGGCGCCGTGTACACAGGATTTGATAACCATAACGGATAAAGATTTTAAAACTGTCAGTGCGGTTTCTATTGTGCTTATATTCATAATTATAGCAGCTGTTCTGAAATCTGTCTCCTTACCGATTATCCTTGTAATGGTCATTGAATTTGCAATTTTTATTAACATGGGTATTCCATCTTATACCGGAACGGTTCTTCCGTTTATTGCCTCTATCGTAATCGGAACCATTCAGCTGGGGGCAACCGTGGACTATGCTATTTTAATGACAAATAAATACAAAAAGGCAAGACACAACGGGGCTGATAAGGAGGAAGCCGTTTCCAGTGCATTAAACAGTTCTTTGCAGTCCGTATTTGTAAGCGCCATGAGCTTTTTTGCGGCAACCTTCGGTGTGGGATTATATTCCAGCATTGATATGATAAGTTCGCTATGCGTACTTCTGGCACGGGGAGCGTTCATCAGTCTGCTGGTTGTGGCATTCATATTGCCGGCAATGTTTATGGTATTTGATAAATTAATCTTAAAAACAAGTGCAGGATTTAAACCAAAGACAGAAGAAAGTAAAACGGCTCGTAAATTTGAAAGGAGAGAAATGGTATGAAAAAAAATATTAAAACAATAGCAGCGCTGTCACTGGCAGCAGTTTTAGCAGTTTCCGGTGTTATGTATGCTTCGTTTGCCGGAGCGGAAACAGAAGTCAAAGCGGATATAGAAACCGAGGCGGCAGAAAATACCATTACCCGGACCATAGAAGATAATATTGGTTTTTCTACAGAAGGCGTGGATAAAGAAGAAACGGTATATGTTATATCGGATGCAAACGGAAACATAACAAAAACAATTGTCAGTGACTGGCTGAAAAACAAAGATGGCAGTGATACGATCACCGATAAATCAGATTTAAAAGAAATAGAAAATGTAAAATCAGATGCAGGATATAGGGAAGGGGAAAACCATGAAATTACATGGGAGGCAAATGGAAGTGATATATATTATCAGGGTACCAGTGATAAACCTCTGCCGGTAGACGTAAAGGTATCTTATTATTTGGATGATAAGGAAATTTCGCCGAATGAACTGGCAGGGCAGAGCGGAAAAGTAAAAATCAGATTTGATTATATAGCAAAGGAAAAACGTGAGGTACAGCTTAATGGAAACAATGTGGAACTTTATGTACCGTTTACCATGGTGTCGGGATTTTTGCTTTCAAATGATAAATTTACCAATATAGAGGTGAGCAATGGAAAAGTTATTAATGACGGAGACAGAAGCATTGTGGTAGGCGTTGGATTTGCAGGATTAAGCGAGGATTTGGATTTAAGTTCCGTTCTGAAGGATTCAAAACCGGAGATTCCGAATTATGTGGAAGTTACGGCAGATGTAAAAGATTTTTCCCTGATAATGACTTTGACATTTGGAACAGCGGATTTACTAAATGCAGTAGATATTGATGATACAAATACAATGGAAGAACTGGAACAGAAAATTGATGAACTGATATCAGCCACAGATCAGTTAAAAGACGGTGCAGTGCAGTTGGAAAGCGGAACGGCTGAATTACAGTCGGGTTTTGTGACGTATTCCTCCGGAATTCATCAGCTTACCGACGGAATATATTCATTGGATGCAGGGGCAAAACAGTTAGCGGAAAAGTCCAAAGAGTTTGTAAGCGGGTTAAATACAGCTTTAAACGGAACCAATCAGATACTTGAGGGGCTGTCCGGAGAGCAGGGAGCCGTTGCAGGTGCAGACCGTCTGGCAGCTGGAGCGGCAGATATAAATGCCGGCGTTGCAAATTTGCAGAACAGTATTGGAAATAAAGATAATCAGGAATCCGTCATAGGCGGTGTATCTTTGCTGACAAATGGAGCCGTAGAGCTGGATAACGGACTTTCCAGGATTCTGGCAGGCTTTAATGACGTGAAGGATGAAAATGGGAATGTAGTTCAGACCGGACTGGAAAACGGGTTAAAATCTGTATTGCAGGCTTTGGGTGGAACGGATAAAAATGCAGTAATGCAGGATGCTGCAGGAGGAAATCCAAAGACACTACAAGGCGGTGCAGCCGCAGTAGATAACGGTATGGGGCAGTTACAGGACGGTATGACTGATATGGTACGGAGTATAGATGCCGGTATAGCCGATAATACTGCAAAAATGCAGCAGATAGAATCGGCATTGGCATATATTAAACAAACAGGAATTGACCCGGCAACTGGAACAACGGCATCTGCAGAAGCAGTGGAAACCTATAAAACCAATTATGCGGCGCTTTCGGGAGCAAATTCGGCATTACGGACGGTGATTACCCAGATGGATGAAGCAAATCTGAACGAAAATCTTCAGGTATTGAAGTCCGGTACTGAGTCTTTAAAAGAAGGGACAACGGAACTGGCAGAAGCCATATCACAGTTATCCGACGGTGCTTCTAAGTTAAAAGCAGGAGTACAGACAGCAAAGAACGGTTCGGAAGTTCTGGCGGCCGGTGCAAATAAACTGAATTCCGGTATGCCTGCCCTTGAATCCGGCGTTGCAGCTTTAAAAAATGGTACGGCAGCTTTGGAAGAGGGAGCAAAAGCATTATCAGGAGGAGTACAGACGTTGTTTGCGGCGGTAAACACACAGCTTCAGCCGGGACTGCAGCAATTATATGAAGGCGGCGTTCTGTTAAGCAGTTCCCTGGATACACTCTATGCCGGCACACAGACGGCGGCAGCCGGTTCTGCTCAGATTGAAACAGGAACTTCTCAGCTTTCGGAAGGCATTGGTAAACTGGCAGCCGGTTCAAAAACCCTGAGCGACGGTATCGGCACATTTAAAGAAGAAGGGGTGGACAGGATTGCGGATGCAATGAACGGTGATGTTAAAACCGTGACTGAAAGAATAAAAGGAACCCTGCAGGCTGCAAAAGATTATCATATATATTCATTATCCGGTGATAATAAAACCGCAAGCGTTAAATTTATATACAGAACGGAAGAAATAAGTAAATAAAAATAAAAAAGAAAACTGGACGGAGTCTTTCATTTGTTGTATCATGTATGAATCAGGCAGTTCGAACACATTGTTATGAGATTATCTGAGCTGTAACTATGTTTTTGAAACGCCTGATTCATAGAGAAAAAAACTGTAAAGAAAGGAGCCGTCTGTTTTTTTGTGAATGGGCAGAGGCCGGGTGTATTCAGGAATGGATTTTGAGATTGGACAGATGATCAGGTTGAAAAAAAAGCATCCCTGCGGCAGCGATACATGGGAAGTTCTGCGGGTAGGTGCCGATTTCAGATTAAAATGCTGTGGCTGTGGACATCAGATCATGCTCCCCAGAACTACGGTGGAAAAAAGCATTTCGCATAAGAAAAATAAATAGGAAAGAGACCGGTGCAGAATAAAGCATATGCCAGATTCTGTGGTTTTGCATTTTTAAGTATATGCTCTTGCCAGACGATTGTCGGCAGGGAGCATATTTTTTTTAAAAATAATTGACAAAGAACGATATTATTGTTATACTGTATTAAGTAACTAATACAGTATAACAATAATTCAGAGAAAAGAATGGAAGTAAAGAAGGTGAAAAGATGGCATGGGAATTTAAGAGTGACAGACCTATTTATACCCAGCTTCTTGAACAGATTGAGCTAAAGATCATTTCCGGTGATTATAAGGCCGGCGACCGGCTGCTGTCGGTCAGGGATTTAGCAGCGGAAGCAGCGGTAAATCCCAATACAATGCAGAGAGCGCTGGCGGAGCTGGAGCGGATGGGTCTGGTATATTCTCAGAGAACCAGTGGGAGAACCGTAACGGAGGATAAAGAGCTGATACACAGAATAAAGGAGGAGATTGCAATGCAGCATATCGAAGAATTTCTGGTAACCATGAAAAAGCTGGGCTATACGAAAGAAGAGATTATCCGGTTAATGGAAGAAAAGGAATAGCTGAAATGGAAAGGAAGAGTGAAATATGAGTGAGATAATATTAGAGACAAGAAATCTGACAAAGAATTACGGCTCCAAACCGGCGTTGTCAGATTTGAATCTGACTTTGGAAAAAGGAAAGATTATTGGATTGCTGGGACCGAACGGAAGCGGAAAGACCACATTAATAAAAATGTGTAATGGTCTGATCCGGCCTACAAAAGGTGAGATACGAATTAATGATTTTCCAGTGGGAACAGAATCGAAAAAGGCGGTATCCTATTTACCGGAGCGGAGTTATCTGAATAATTCCATGTCGCCCAATGATTATATTAATCTTCTGGCAGATTTTTATGAGGATTTTGATGCGATGAAAGCCTATGATATGCTGGCAGCCTTAAAGATCAATCCCAAAGATAAATTAAAAACCATGTCCAAAGGTACAAAGGAAAAAGTACAGTTGATTCTTGTAATGAGCAGGCAGGCTGAATTATATCTGCTGGATGAACCCATAGGCGGTGTGGACCCGGCAGCCAGGGATTACATACTGAATACAATAATCAGTAATTATAATCCGGAAGCCTCGGTAATTATTTCTACGCATCTGATATCAGATGTGGAACAGATATTAGATGAAGTGATTTTTATTCAGGAAGGACAGCTAAAACTTCATAAGAATGTTGATGAAATACGTGCCGTCGAAGGAAAGTCCGTAGATGCACTGTTTAGGGAGGTATTCAGATGTTAGGAAAACTAATCAAACATGAATTTAAAGCTACAGGCAAAAGTTTTGTATTGTTATTTGGCGCAACTCTGGCATTAACGATTTTTTCAAAAATAGGGATGAATCTTCCGTTTGATAATTTTATTTGGCGGATTATTATAGGTGTGGCTGCAGTTGGCTGTGTGTTCTGTATATTTGCAGGATTTATTGTGGCGTTTGTAATAATGATTTACAGATTTTACAATAATATGCTGAAAGATGAAGGTTACCTGAGCCATACGCTTCCGGTAAAATCGTGGCAGCATTTAATATCAAAACTTGTGACGGATCTGGTATGGCTGCTGGCCTCTATAGCAGTATCATTTTTATCCTTATTTATTATATATGTTATGGAGCATGGGAGCAGTATGCTGGAGGGATTTAATACATTCCTGGAAGCTGTAAACGAATATCCAAGACTGATAGGATATATTGCAGGTATCTGTGTATTACTAATTCTGCTGTTCCTTTTGGGAATGCTGGAAATTTTCGCAGCGCTGGCATTGGGACATATGTTTTCAAAACACAGGATTTTTGCATCGGTTGTATTTTATTTTGTATTAAATTATTTATTGGTTACAATCGGAGCCATATTAACAAACGGATTAATGTTAGTGTTCCCGAAACTCAGTAATAATCTGCGGCATATGCATATTCAAATGAGTGAAGTAGGAGCTTTTGAAGAATATATGGAGGTTTTGGACAGTACACTGCTTCAGATGTTTGCAGTCTGCGCTGTAATAGAAATAGTAATAATTGGTATTTGTTTCTTTGTGACAAATTATGTGATGTCAAAAAAACTGAATTTGGAATAAAAAAACCTTGCATAATACTGGAAAATATGCTAGACTAATTATTCGTGATATATTAATTTATCCTTGTTCCTTATAGAATAAGGGACCAGAGACCAAAAGGAGGTAAAAGAGACGCATGAACAAATATGAATTAGCAGTAGTTGTCAGCGCAAAACTCGAAGATGAAGAAAGAGCTGCTACAATCGAAAAAGTGAAGGAATATATTTCACGTTTCGGTGGAACAGTTACAAATGTTGATGAATGGGGTAAGAAGAGACTTGCTTACGAAATTCAGAAAATGAGAGAAGCATTCTATTACTTCATCAAGTTTGAATCTGATTCACAGTGTCCGGCACAGGTTGAAAACTCAATCCGTATTATGGAAAATGTTATCAGATTTTTATGTGTGAAAGAAGAAGCTGAATAATTGCACGGGTGCGGTTGCACAGAGGTGCTTGATTTATGAGATATTCGATTCGATACAAAGGATATTCGGAAAAGAGGTTGTATGAATAAAGTTATTCTTGTGGGTCGTTTGACCAGAGACCCGGATGTAAGATATTCGCAGGGCGAACAGGCTATGGCAATCGCAAGATTTACCCTGGCCGTAGACCGCAGATTTAAAAGAGATGGAGAGGCAACAGCAGATTTTATCAGTTGTGTAGCATTTGGTAAGACAGGTGAGTTTATTGAAAGATATGTTCATCAGGGGACTAAACTTGTTGTGGAAGGAAGAATCCAGACAGGCAGTTATACAAATAAAGATGGCGTAAAAGTATACACAACGGATGTTGTGGTAGAAAATACGGAATTTGCTGAAAGTAAAGCCGCTGCCGGCAGTCATGAAGGGGGCAGCTATCAGGCAGCAAGACTGGAACCGATCAGTGCAGCCGGTGATGGATTTATGAACATACCGGATGGCGTCGAGGATGAAGGTTTACCATTCAACTAAAATCATTTAATTAAAGTATAGAAGGAGGCCATTTCAATGCCATATAATAAATCTGAAAAAGGCGACAGAAGCGATTCTCCAATGAAGAGAAGAGGCGGACGCAGAAGAAAGAAAGTCTGCGTATTCTGTGGCGAGAAGAATAATACAATTGATTTCAAGGATGTAAATAAGTTAAAGAGATATGTATCTGAAAGAGGTAAGATTCTTCCTAGAAGAATTACTGGCAATTGTGCAAAGCATCAGAGAGCGCTTACGGTTGCTATTAAGCGTGCAAGACATATCGCACTTATGCCTTATACATTAGATTAATTTTTGGAGCGACATATTTGAGTATGTCGCTCTTTTTTATACTGTCATAGTCCGGCAGTCCATTATTTGCTATTTTTTATGAAAGATGATATAATAACACGTATCGCAATTAAGTTATCATAGAAAAATAATGATATGGATTTTTATGCATAGGTGCAAAGTGAAAATATGGAAGAAAAGAAGAATAAAAGTAAACATACCAATATAAATAAATATCAGATACAGGGAAAAACACCGTTGTATCTCCGTATGCCTGTATATTTATGTCTTATACTGCTTCCGGCAGAAGTATGGCTGTGTATAAAGGATATTGTACCGGGAGGAATTCTGGGTACCGTAACGATTGTCTACTTTATACTGACATATATTATATATTGTTACAGTAAAAAAAGATATCTTCAGGAAATGGTAGAATTTGCCACTGATTATACACAGGTACAGAAAAGGCTTATAAAAGATTTGGAACTGCCTTATGGATTATTGGATAAGACAGGAAGAATTTTATGGACCAATAAATCCTTGGCGGAAATCATGCCCGATACGGGATTTAAACCGATTTTTTCAGTATTTGATAACATTCAGGAAGATGTTCTGGATTTTACCGGGCAGGATGGAGAGAAAAAGGTAGAAATTCATTATAATAATCATTATTATAAAGCGGAATTCAGCAGGATATCCGTAGATGAGAGTTTTTCAGGCACTCATTCCGTGATTGACGGAGAGACAGCGGAGAAATATGACGATGCAGGCGGAGAATATCTGATAGCCATGTATCTGTTTGACGAAACGGAAATAAAGCGTCTGCTGAAAGAAAATTCCGAACAGAAAATGGTAGCCGGTTTAATCTATCTGGATAATTATGACGATGCCCTGCAAAGTGTTGAAGATGTCAGACGTTCGCTTCTGATTGCTCTGATTGACAGAAAGATAAATAAGTATTTTGCAACATACAACGGTGTTGTAAAGAAAATGGAAAAAGATAAGTATTTTGTCATTATTAAACAAAAATATGTTTCTTTGCTGCAGAGTAATAAGTTTTCCATACTGGACGAAGTGAAAGCGGTTAATATAGGAAATGAAATGGCCGTGACCATTAGTATCGGTCTTGGTGTAAACGGTGAAGAATATCCGCAGAATTGTGAATATTCCCGGATTGCCATTGATCTGGCGCTGGGACGCGGCGGAGACCAGGCGGTGGTCAAAGACGGAGAAAAGATATATTTCTATGGCGGTAAATCCAAGCAGGTAGAGAAAAACACCAGGGTAAAGGCCAGAGTAAAGGCTCATGCGTTGAGAGAATTGCTGGAGACTAAAGACAAAGTTATCATTATGGGGCATAAGATAGGAGATATTGATTCCTTTGGTTCAGCCATTGGTATTTACAGAGCCTCAAAAGCAATTAATAAAAAGGTGCATATCGTCATTAATGAGATAACTACATCCATACGTCCGATGATGGAAAAATTCATTGAGAATGATGAGTATGAAGATGATATATTTGTGAAAAGCGAACAGGCTGTAGAGCTGGTGGATGCCAATACCGCAGTTGTGGTGGTGGATGTAAACCGCCCGAGTTATGTGGAATGTCCTGAGATATTAAATAAATCCAAAGCGATTGTGGTACTGGATCACCACCGGCAGAGCAGTGAAGTAATTGAAAATGCATCGCTGTCCTATATAGAGCCTTATGCTTCTTCTGCTTCTGAAATGGTGGCGGAGATTCTGCAGTATTTTTACGACGGTATAAAGATAAGGTCGGTGGAAGCGGATGCCATGTATGCCGGTATTATGATAGATACCAATAATTTTGCGAAGAAAACCGGCGTCAGAACCTTTGAAGCGGCGGCGTTTTTAAGAAAATGCGGTGCCGATGTCACCAGGGTACGCAAACTGTTCCGGGATACCATGGATGATTACAGGGCAAAGGCAGAAGCCATTCGAAGTGCGGAAGTTTTTAATGATGTATATGCCATGGCAGTTTGTCCGTCGGAAGGTCTGGACAGTCCCACTGTGGTAGGCGCCCAGGCTGCTGACGAATTGTTAAATATCAGAGGAATTAAGGCGGCATTTGTTTTAACGGAACATAATAATAAGATATATGTAAGCGCCCGTTCCATGGGAGAATTAAGTGTTCAGCTTATTATGGAGCGCCTTGGCGGCGGCGGTCATCTGGATACGGCAGGCGCCCAGTTGGAAAATGTTTCGGTTGGCGAGGCGAAAAAGATTGTGAAAGATACCATAGATGCCATGACATCTGCCGGAGAAGTGTAAAAAAATTGATTAACAGTGAAATTGTATAAGAAAGGGCGGTCCTTTTCAGACCGGATGGTGAGAAGATAATGGAAGTTATTTTATTGGAAGACGTAAAATCCCTTGGTAAAAAAGGCCAGATTGTAAAAGTAAATGATGGTTATGCCAGAAACTTTATATTAAAAAAGAATCTGGGACTGGAGGCTAACAGTAAAAATCTGAATGATTTAAAACTGCAGGAAGCCAATAATGCGAAGATTGCAAAGGAAAAACTGGAGAATGCAAAAAAACAGGCAGAGGAGTTGAAAGAGGCTTCTGTAACCGTAAAGTTAAAAACCGGCGCCGGTGGGAAAACATTCGGCTCGATATCGGCAAAGGAAATCGCACTGGCGGCAAAAGAGCAGTTAAATATGGATATTGATAAAAAGAAGCTGGTGCTGCAGGATGCAATTAAATCCTTAGGCTGCCATATCGTACAGCTTAAACTGCATCCGGAAGTAACGGCGGAACTGACGGTAAAAGTAGTAGAAGAATAAGAAGGCATCAGATAAAGAGGTAGACAATGGAAGAGGCGCTTATCAGACGTACATTACCCCATAATATAGAAGCGGAACAGGCTGTCATCGGTGCCATGCTCATGGATACGGATGCTATCGTTGCTGCAAGTGAGATTATTACGGCAGAGGATTTTTACGGAAATCAGTATGGAATATTGTTTCGGGCCATGTATGATATGTACAGCAGCGGAAAACCTGTGGATCTGGTTACGCTGCAGGAACGGCTGGGCGCCATGGATATTCCGCAGGAATTAAGCAGTCTGGATTTTATCAGAGGACTGCTGGAGGCGGTGCCTACCTCTGCCAATGTAAAATATTACGCAAAAATTGTTAAAGAAAAGTCCACATTACGAAAACTGATCAAAGTTAATGAGGATATTGCTAACGCCTGCTATGTTGGAAAAGAAGATCTGGAAACCATTATGGCGGATACGGAAAAGAGAATATTTGAACTGCTTCAGTCAAAAGAGGGTGGAGATTATGTTCCCATCCGGCAGGTAGTTATCAATGCTATGGAGAAGATTGAAGCGGCTTCCAAGACCAGCGGCAATGTAACCGGTATTCCCTGCGGTTTTACGGACCTTGATTTTAAAATGTCAGGATTTCAGCCGTCAGACCTGATATTGATCGCTGCCAGACCGTCTATGGGTAAAACGGCTTTTGAACTGAATATTGCGGAATATATGGCCTTTCGAAAAAATGTTACTGTGGCAATTTTCAGTTTGGAAATGTCAAAAGAACAGCTGGTGAACCGTTTATTTGCTTTGGAATCCAAGGTAAATTCACAGAAAATCCGGTCCGGTGATCTGGAGGACAGCGATTGGGAAAGATTGATCGAGAGTGCGAATATTATAGGTAATTCTAATCTGATCATAGATGATACTCCCGGTATTTCTATTACAGAACTGCGTTCTAAATGCAGAAAATATAAACTGGAACATAATCTTGGAATTATTATCATAGATTATCTGCAGCTTATGACTGCAGGACGCCATTCCGAAAGCCGGCAGCAGGAAATTTCAGAAATTTCCCGCTCATTAAAAGCGCTGGCAAGGGAACTGAATGTACCGGTTGTGGCATTATCCCAGTTAAGCCGGGCGGTGGAGCAGCGTCCGGAACACAGGCCGATGCTGTCGGATTTGCGTGAATCCGGAGCTATTGAGCAGGATGCCGATGTGGTAATGTTTTTATATCGTGATGACTATTACAATAAAGAAAGTGATAAAAAGGGCATAGCAGAGGTAATTATAGCAAAACAGAGAAACGGTCCGATTGGAACCGTTGAACTGGTTTGGATGCCGGATTATACAAAATTCGCCAATTATGAAGTAAAAAAACATGAAAATTAACGTTTTCCCCATTGTGTTTATCGAAATTAAATGTTACAATATCGAAAAATATTTAATAAGGAGGAACATATGGGGGAGAAACGATACATAATTTCGGATGCTGCCAAGATGGTGGATGTAGAGTCCCATGTGCTGAGGTACTGGGAGGACGAGCTGGATATTGTGATTCCGAGAAATGAGATGGGACACAGATATTATACAGATTTCCATATTATTCTGCTGAAAAACATTAAAGAATTAAAAGAATGCGGTTATCAGCTTAAGGCAATAAAAATGCTGATACCGGAACTGGTGGACATGCAGAATCATGGAGATGCCAATTTAAGTGTTCTGAAAGAAGAACTCTTTAATAAGGTGGCATGTATGGACAGGGAAATGTCTGTTGGGGATATAAGACAGGATGGGCCGGTAATAGACAGCATGAACGCAGATGTATCTCTGGTTGCGGATAAGGGGCCGGAACAGGGATATGAAGAAAGTGATAATAAGGAAACCAATTCGGATGTAGTCACGGTAGAAGCTTCAATTGAGCCGAATCCTGGTTATATTGCAAAAGGCAGTAAGCTGGAACAGTTTCAGCTGATTCTTTCGGAAGTTGTAAGTAATGCCCTGAAGGAAAATAACGGAGATTTAGGTAAGGAAGTTAGTGAGATTGTCAGTGATAACGTAATAAAGGAAATGGATTATTTAATGCATATTCGTGAAAAACAGGAAGAAGAGCGATTTAAGAAACTGGATGAGACAATCCGCAATTACCAGAATTCCAGTCGGGAACGTGCGAAGAGCAGTAATAAATTATTAGCTAAATTAAAAAGGCTGTAAACCCTGTTCAAGGTTTTACAGCCTTTTTCGTTTAAGTAAATGTGATTATTCTGCTGCGATAACGCCTGCAGGACATCCTGCTTCACAAGCTCCGCAATCAATACATGTATCAGCGTCAATTGTGTACTTATCATCTCCGGATGAAATAGCTCCAACTGGACATGTATCAGCACAAGCGCCACACATTAAACATCCGTCATTAATAACATGTGCCATAGTGATTAATCCTCCTTTAAATTCTATATTTAAAAATTGATTTGGTAACAAATCATAATCATATTTTAATACATATTACATAACTATTCAAGTATTTTTGACGTTCTAAAAAAAGTGCATGATTTAATTGGTGCAAAAAAAGTAAGATAATTAAAAAATACGGATAGATTTATAGAAAATCTATCCGTTATATCTCAAATAACTTTATTGGTATTTTAAAATCTCATATTTATTGTGATATATTAATTTAACTTTAACCATTAATCTTCCGTGTCTGTTAATCGGAAGTTTTGCCTGATAAAAAATCTGCCATATTTTGTTCTAATGTTTTTCGTTTCAACCTCCCTTCTTCCGTAAATACTTTTTTAATAATGTTTGGATCCCAGTCTGCAAGCTCACATACATATTCGTTTGCGGGATAGTTTTTGCTTGCAGGAAGCTGATAATCTCTGGCGTATAAAATGGCATAGACTTTTGTACCGTCAAAAGTATCTAAATCCACTTTTGCACTGGACATCAGCAGTATTTCTTCCTCGGTAACATAAACGCAGAGGGAAGAATCTTTTCGATTCATTACCTTTTTGTGTTCTGCCACAATGTAATCTTCCCCGTTTGGAAATGTGATGCGGATATCGATATAACTGCCCTCCGATATTTCATCATGTAAATCCAGAAAGGAGTACTCGTGAAGTCTGACATCGTCGCTTATGTTGTCCTTATAAACCATATTAGAATTAATTATACTCATTTTTGCTGTGTTAAGCTTCAATTTTTTTCCAACTAAATCATTTGCGGATGCCGGTTCTGGCATTTCGCTGCTGCAGTATATTTCGCATTTCATTAAATCAGTATGAAGGATTTCATCCCCTTTTTGTTTGTTGTTCTTAAGTATATACATATATCTTAATTTTCTGCTGCTTATTTCACCTTTTACGGAATGAAGTTCTTCTTTGATTTCGCCAGCCCGGATATATGTATGAATACTAAACAGGGCAAAGGGGACTGCGCCCAGCATCAGGCCGATGACCATTGCCAGCGCTATATTTCTCTTCCGTTGTCTGATTACTGCCATTATTCCTCCCATATAATTTTTTCAATTTCTGAAAGCTGCTTTTTTTCAATTCTGAACGGTGAGTCTGTATATGGAATCTGCCGAATTTTAATTCCATATTTCCGACGCATCGCCTCCGTATTTTCAATCTGTCCAAATGTATAAAGATATTGGTAGGCATGGATATTTGTTAACCGGCTGATTTGTTTTTCGAAACCCAGAACTTTCCACAAGGAACAGTTTCCTATCATGTACTTTCTGTCGCACATGATCATGTCTTTTTCGACAGCATCTGATTTTGTTCCGTTATCAAATATTATTATATCATGGCTATGCGCCAGGGCTGTTCTGATCAGTTTCTGCCGGTCCGGATTTCCTGATGAAATCAGGAAATCTATTTTTTTAATCGGATAAATATAGTCCGAAGTATCAAAAGGATTATCTCCGTGATATATCCGGTCCATGCATTGATAATCATCCGTTTCGGATAAATCAACAATACAGACTTTTTTTCCGAGGATAAATACATAATAGGATGCCAGTAAAATTGAAAAATGTGTTGCGCCAACTCCCGGCTCTGTGCCAAGAATCATTATTTTTTTTATCGAATTGTCTTTGAGAGATATCTTATTTCGCCTCATATAATTATTATATACTCCTAAAATATTGTAATTATGTATCTCTGTTTATGGAGCCTGCTTTTGTAAAATCAATTTTTCGGACAATCTGTTTTAAAAAATACCGGGCTTCACGGGTGGGCCGCATGGGATTGTCAAACAAAGGCATTCTTATTAATTTCTTTCCGATATAATTACCGATTTTTGCGGATTCGGTTTTGTCTATGAAGTTGGCAGCAATGATTAAATTATTTCCAAACAGATTACAGACTTCTTTTAACCTGTGATAAAGTGAATTTCTATTATGCCAGGGCGCGGCATCTGAAATTATCAGGATATTAGTTCCCGTTGTATCAATCTGCTTGATTATTTGCTGTTCTTCCGGTATACAGCCGCAGTCTGTTATGGTGATTTGGGAAGTTTCCTGTTCGCGGATATAATTCCACTGACTGTTTTTCACCCGGATATTATTATAAAAAAGGTCACCATTTCTGCCGCATTTTAATATTCCGTTATTCATCATGGATATAAATGAATCCTTCCGGTTTTCGGATATATAATCCGTTGTTCCGTATGTTTCGGACAGATAATCTGCCAATGCCAGTGACAGATGGGTACATCCCACATGCTTCCGCATACCATATATATAAATGGCGCTGTCTGAAAATCGAAAATTCGGATTATGATTATTTGAAAAGTCCGAACCCGGAAAATTTTCTTTTTGTTTTATGCATGACTCCAACGCTGAAATCAGATATTTTATATCAGAAAATCGTTCTTCCGGCAGAGGGGACATACAGGTTTCGATAATTTCCTTCAGATGTCTGTTAATAATACCGGAATCGGAATAAAAAGTACAGATATATCTTAAAAGAACGCCAATGCTGTAAATATCAGAATATATGCCCACCGGTTCACCGTGAAACTGTTCCGGAGCTGCAAATTTTTCGGAAATCATGGCAGTATCGTTACTGCCTGATGCCATACAGTTTCCGTAATCAATAAGATATGGAGTATCCTGACATAAAATAATATGTTCCGGTTTTATATCCAGATATATAAAACCGTTTCGGTGCAGTATGGATAAAATGTTGCAGACACCGATGACACACTGAGTGGCGGTAAGAATGTCTGTATTGTTTTCCTTAAGCAGATGTTTCAGAGATTTCCCGTCGGCAAATTCTTCTATGATAAGCAGGGAATCGTCTCTTACTGCCAGATCATAGAGGATGGGAATGCCTTTTCCTTTTATATGTTTAAGAATCTCCACTTCGGTATCAAAAAATTTTTGATTCTGCTGAGAGAGCGGAAGTTTCTTAAGTATACGATACTCATCCATATCTTTATGTTTGATCAGAAAGGTTTCACAGGTTGCACCTCCTCCCACTTTTTTAATATATTCATATCTTAAATCCTCCATTTAGTTTACTCCTCTCTAGTAATCATTTATTAATATGTTGTGTATCGTATCATGATTATATAACACAACAAATTAAAAGTAAATAGCAATTTATGACATTTCATTAAAATTTAACAAATAGTATATTTACATTGGGCATATTTATAATGTATACTAATAGCACCTTTAAGAAATCTGAACGTCATAACCGGCGTTAATGCATGTTGGAGGTGATTGCGTGAAAATTGAAAAAATCAGTGACAACCAGATAAAATGTCTTTTGACCAAAGCAGATCTGGATTCCAGACATTTATCTGTAAATGAATTGGCATACGGTTCTGAGCAGGCAAATATATTGTTTAAAGAAATGACAGACCAGGCCAATCGGAAATATGGCTTTACTATAGAAGATTCACCAGTGATGGTGGAAGCGATTCCGCTACCGAATGATTCCATTGTTTTGTTTATCACAAAGATAGATGACCCTGATGAGTTAGACTCCCGTTTTTCTAAATTTTCCCCATCAAAAGATGATTTGGAATATGCAGCCGAGATGGAAAATAAAGTTAAAAAACAGCTTTCCAATAAGGCCAACGAAATACTGGGACTGATCAATGCCTTTAAAAAGGCCTTATCGGATAACGGTACGATTGACGTATCAAAGCTGCCGGAAGTGGTTTCGTCCCAGGATGATTCCGGGGATACCGAATTATCGGAAACTTCCGGTGAGAAGACGGATACGGATAATAATATTGTTATGATATATCGTTTTTCTTCTTTAGACAAATTGATAGCACTGTCTTCGGTTTTATCCGGCAAATATGATGGTGTTAACTCGGTCTATGAAGAAAATGACAAAACTTTTATCCTTGTTTTGGAAAAATCAGACCATACACCGGAGGATTTCAACCGGGTATGTAATATTGTCTGTGAGTATGGAGACAGAATCAGAAGCGGCGAATACAGTCAGGCATATTTCAGCGAGCATGGCAGTGCCGTTTTGCGATCCAATGCGTTGCAGGAACTGGCAGCCATAAAATTATAAAAAGTGACCGGATACAATCAGAGTATCCGGTCACTTTTTGCATGTGTATAGTCTGTATTTTTATTAAAAATAAAATTTAGAACTATGCTTCTTTCTGTGTAAGATATTTATTTAAAATATCGGTCAGTGCATCGGCATCGATACCGTGAACCATTGCGGCTTCCTCTAAAGTCTCGCCTTGTGCTGAAGGGCAGCCGACACAATGCATGCCTGCCTCTAATAAAATAGAAATTAAATCTGCATCTACATTAATTATATCACTGATGATCATATCCTTTGTTATTTCTGCCATTTTGTTTTCCTCCTGATTAAGAAATTTACATACCAATCGGTATGGGAACTTGCGTTGCCATTTGTATTATATTACATAAGAAAGTTGATTGCAATATTCTTTTTCGTTGAAGAGATTTGAAATGGAAGAGATGTGTTTGCCTGATTATAGATATCAATGTGATGATTCTATATATATTTATTATACATCTGGAACAACAGGAAGACCCAAAGGAGTTATTGGCAGAAATAGAGGACTAAAGCATTTTATAGACTGGGAAATTCAGGAGTTTAATGTAAAAGAAAAATCTAAATTTGCACAAATAACATCTCCTTCATTTGATCCTTATTTAAGGGATGCGTTTGTTCCTCTATTATCAGGGGGAACTATTTGCTTAATGGATAACTGTAATAGTTTTCAAGGTATTAAATTTTTGCATCAGTGGATTGAAAAGAATGAAATAAATGTAATTCACTGTGTGCCAAGTATATTTCACATTATTGTTATGAATATTTTTAAAACGAAAAACAAAATGAAATCACTAAAATATATTTTTTTGGCAGGTGAGCGAATTGTTATATCAGATTTAAAGCTATGGTATAGTTTGGAATTAAAACATATAAACTTAGTAAGCTTATATGGACCTACAGAAACCACATTGGCTAAGATGTTTCATAGAATTTCAGAGTATGATATACTAAATGGAGAAGTTCCGTTGGGAATACCAATTCCGGAAACGAACATTTATTTACTGGATAAAAATGATTTTCAGAGCCAATATGGAGAAATTTGTATTGAAACACAATTTAGTTCATTAGGATATGTGGATATAAGTATGAATGTGGAAAAATTTTTTGATAGCCCGTTTAATGATAATATGAAATTGTATCGGACAGGAGACTTTGGGCAATTGAATAGCAAAGGGGAAATACTGTTTAGAGGCAGAAAAGATAGGCAGGTTAAATTATCTGGAATGAGTGCCAATCTGTTTGCTATAGAGCAATGTATATTAGAAAAATCCACAATAGAGCAATGTTTTCTTCAATTAAATGCATATAATAACAGGATAATCTGTTATTATATTGCTCAGGATGAAATAAATGTTAAGGAAATCAATGATAAATTATCTTATTACTATCAGCATGTTTTTATACCGCAACAATATATTAAATTAAAAGAATTTAAAAGAAATAGTAATGGAAAAATTGATGTTAATCATTTGCTGAAACATATAGATTAAATTGGAAACTTCTGGTATTTTATTACATATTAACTGCAGTTATTGATGAAATATCTTATTAGCGGTTTTGTATAAAAAGAAAAACACAATTCATATTGACAAAGTCTGCTTTCGTCTCATATAATAACCCTCGAGTTAACCGACTCAAAAAATAACGATCCGATAACAATTACAGGAGCGTGAATACATGCTCTGCAGGTCTGACTGGCACTGGACACAGACCTGTTAGCTTTACGGCTTTGTATGCACAAACCAGTGCAGGATAAGGAGAAATAATGGTCAACTTTAAAGAATGGGATGGATTTCAGGGACAGATTTGGAAAGAAGAAGTTAATACCAGAGATTTTATCCAGAAAAATTATAAACCATATGACGGTGATTCAGGCTTTCTGGCAGAACCTACGGAAGCAACAAACAAACTGTGGGGGATTTTACAGAAGCTTCAGAAAGAAGAGCGTGCAAAGGGCGGTGTGCTGGATATGGATACTGAAATAGTATCAACACTTACCTCGCATGCTCCGGGATATATCAGTGAAGAAATGAAGGACTTGGAGAAAATTGTAGGTCTTCAGACGGACAAGCCGTTAAAAAGGGCATTTATGCCGTTCGGCGGAATCAAAATGGCAGAGGAAGCGTGCCAGACATACGGATATACCCCGAATCCGGAGTTTCATAAGATTTTTACGGAATATAGCAGAACCCACAATCAGGGTGTTTTTGATGCCTATACGCCGGAAATGAAAAAAGCCCGCCACAACAAGATTATTACCGGACTTCCGGATACCTACGGCAGAGGACGTATTGTCGGCGATTACAGAAGAGTGGCATTATACGGCATAGATTATCTGATAGAAGAAAAATCCAAAGATTTTGCAAACTGCGGCGACGGAACCATGACAGATGAGGTGATTCGTCTGAGAGAAGAACTTGCCATGCAGCGTAAGGCACTGGCGGATATGAAAGTTATGGCAGCTTCTTATGGTTTTGATATCTCCAGACCAGCGGCAAATGCAAAAGAAGCAGCACAATGGCTGTATTTTGGATATCTGGCAGCGGTTAAGACACAGAACGGCGCTGCGATGAGTGTGGGACGTATTTCCACCTTCCTTGATATTTATATTCAGAGAGATATGGACAAGGGTATTCTGACTGAATCGGAAGCACAGGAAATCATTGACCATATGGTAATGAAGTTCAGAATGGTAAAATTTGCAAGAATACCATCTTATAACCAGTTATTTTCCGGTGACCCGGTGTGGGCTACACTGGAAGTGGGCGGTATCGGTGTGGACGGTCGTTCCATGGTTACTAAAACCTGTTTCCGTTTCCTTCATACCTTAGAGAATATGGGACCTTCCCCGGAACCGAATCTTACGGTATTATATTCTTCCGCACTTCCGGAAACATTTAAGAAATATGCGGCTGATATTTCCATTCGGACAAGTTCGGTTCAGTATGAAAATGATGATGTCATGAAACCGGTATGGGGTGATGACTATTCCATCTGCTGCTGTGTATCTGCTACACAGACCGGTAAAGAAATGCAGTTTTTCGGAGCAAGGGCAAATCTTGCAAAATGCCTTTTGTATGCAATTAACGGCGGTATGGATGAAAAGAATAAAGTGCAGGTGGGACCGGAATATAAGCCGATTACTTCCGAGTATCTGGATTATGACGAGGTACTTCAGAAATATGATGTGATGATGGACTGGCTGGCAGGATTGTATGTTAATATTCTGAACTTAATCCAGTATATGCATGATAAATATTACTATGAAGCTGCAGAAATGGCATTAATTGATACCGATGTACGCAGAACATTTGCGACGGGTATTGCCGGATTTTCTCATGTAGTGGATTCTTTAAGCGCAATTAAATACGCAAAAGTAAAGACGGTTCGTGATGAAAACGGACTGGTAGTAGATTATGAAACAGAGGGCGATTTCCCGCGCTATGGTAATGATGATGAGCGTGCTGATGAAATTGCCGTATGGTTGTTAAAGACTTTCCTGGAGAAAATCAAGAAACACCATACCTATCGCAATTCGGAACCGACCACATCTATTTTGACCATTACTTCTAATGTGGTATATGGTAAGGCAACAGGTTCCATGCCGGACGGACGTAAGGCGGGAGCGCCTTTATCACCGGGAGCAAATCCAAGTTACGGTGCAGAGCAGAACGGTCTGCTGGCTTCTTTAAACTCTGTGGCTAAACTTCCTTATCATTGGGCGCTGGATGGCATTTCCAATACTCAGACCATCAATCCTGATGCATTGGGACACAGTGAAGAGGAAAGAATTAATAATCTGGTTCAGGTTATGGACGGATATTTTGATCAGGGTGCCCATCACCTCAATGTTAATGTATTCGGAAAAGAAAAACTCATAGATGCCATGGAACATCCGGAGAAAGAGGAATACGCAAACTTTACCATCCGTGTATCCGGCTATGCGGTAAAATTTATAGATTTAACAAAAGAGCAGCAAATGGATGTAATATCCAGAACCTGCCACGGAAATATGTAGAAAGATTTAAAATGTTGGTTTCTGCCCCGGGCGGAAATCAACATTTTTGTATATACTATAGATATTGACACAAATACCATAATTCAAATGTATGTCATTTAATTGGAGGATATTTTATGGAACATAGTGAACAGAAAGAAATAACCGGAAGGGTACATTCTTTGGAAACCTTCGGACTGGTAGACGGACCAGGCGTCCGTTTTGTAATATTTTTGCAGGGCTGCCATATGCGCTGTCAGTTTTGCCATAATCCCGAAACCTGGAATATGGAAGGGGGACAGGCGTATACGGCCCGGCAGTTATTTGAAAAAGCCTGCCGGTACCGGAGCTATTGGAAAGATAACGGGGGAATCACAGTCAGCGGCGGGGAACCTCTGCTGCAGCCGGATTTTGTAACAGAGCTGTTTATGCTGGCAAAAGAAAAAGGAATTCATACGACACTGGATACCTCCGGCAACCCTTTTACATTGGAAAAACCGTTTATCAGCAAATTTGACCGTCTTATGGAAGTAACGGACCTGTTCATGCTGGATGTGAAAGATATGAGCGAAGAAAAACATAAAACCCTGACCGGATGGTCTAACAGGAATATTTTACAGATGGCAGATTACTTGTCAGAACATGAAAAGGAAATGTGGATTCGCCATGTCCTTGTACCGGGACTTACGGACGGAGAAGAAGAATTGTCTGAACTGCGTGATTTTGTGCAGGGATTAAAGACCGTAAGCCGGGTGGAAATTCTGCCGTATCATACGCTGGGAGAATTCAAATGGGAAAAACTTGAGATGGAATATCCGCTGAAAGGAGTGCGGGTGCCGACGGATGAAGAAGTGAGCCGGGCAGAGGAAATGTTGGGGATAAAAAATTTGTAGATGGGTTTAATGTTATAATTTTTAGAAAAATAAGCAATGCTGCTCATTTACGATTGTATATTCTGCCAACGCACAGCAGGGATGTCCGGCTTCCCCGGACATTCCTGCATCCGTTTAGCTAAATATACCAAATCCTCACAAAACATAGTGACGCTTCTGACAAAAAGTGCTATAATAATCAACGAATAGACTTTTTTAGGAGGATTTAGCCTTGAATAAAAGAATTGTACCGGTATTTGTAGCCTCAGTGATTGCCGTAATCGCATTGATCATACTGGCAGTGGGCAATATGATAGAAAAAAATACACCGTCAAAGAAATTGGCAGGCGAAGAGGAGATTAATAAATTATTTTTATTATATGACGGATATACGGAGGACGAAGAGGGCTTTCACTTTGACAATGCCGTAAAAGCGGCGGATAACCAGGCGGCTATTATACTGCAGAACCGGCTGGTCAGAGACCGTGCACTCATAGATGAAAACGGACAGATTTATCTGGATGTGGAATTTGTGCAGAATTCCTTAAATGCCCGGTTTTACTGGGACAATAATGAAAATATATTAATCTATACCACGCCTACAGATGTGATAAAGGCAGAAGTAGGCAGTATGGATTATTATGTCACCAAGGTTAAAAACACCATGAATTATGTCATTGTGAAAACAGAAGGTCAAAAAGTATATGTAGCGCTGGATTATGTAAAGCAATATTCCAATATTGAAACGGCATTTTATGAAATGCCAAACCGTCTATGCATTACAAACGAATGGAATGTAACGGCAGATGCCGCTGTTTTAAAATCCGGGGATAAGGTCAGGGTAAGTGACAGCATTAAATCCGATATACTGATCTCATATGAAGAAGATAAGGAAGCAGTGATACTGGAGACATTGGGAAAATGGTCAAAAATTGTTACAAATGACGGGTATACGGGATATATTAAAACTTCCGCCTTAAAAAACAAGACAACGAAAACCTATACCAATGAATATGTCGAGCCGGAATACACCAATATAAAAAAAGATTTTACCATCAGTATGGCATGGCATATGGTAACCAATACTGCGGCAAATAATCAGCTTGTAGATATGGTAACTTCCGCGAAGGGTTTAAATGTTATATCACCAACCTGGTTCCGGTTAAATGACAACGAAGGAAATTTTTCATCGCTGGCACAGAGTGAATATGTAACCAGGGCCCATTTGATCGGATTGGAAGTTTGGGCAATGATAGACGACCAGTCGCCGGATTCCGACAACAGAGCGATTTTTCCGTATACTTCAAAACGGGAGAGACTGGTAAACCAGCTTGTGGCATCTGCAATCGAGTATAATCTGGATGGAATCAATATAGACTTTGAATATATAACGGCGGATATTGCCAAAGATTATGTCCAGTTTCTAAGGGAACTTTCAGTCAAATGCCGGATTAACGGAATTGTATTATCCATAGACGATAAAGTACCGGATGCATCGAATCTATATTATGACAGAAAAGAACAGGGAATCATTGCAGATTATGTCATAATGATGGGATATGATGAGCATTGGGGAGAAGGCTCCGGGGCAGGTTCCGTTGCTTCATTGCCATGGGTGACAGCAGGAATTGAAAAGACTCTGACCGAAGTTCCGGCATCCAAGCTGATCAATGCCATACCGTTTTATACCAGAATCTGGCAGGAAGATGGTGCAGGAAACTATGTGGATTCCCAGGCTGTGGATATGCAGACAGCGGCAGATAAACTTACCACTAACGGCGCCCAGGCGGTATGGGTTGACAATGTGGGACAGAATTACGGAGAATTCAGCGCGGGAGATTTGGTATATAGAATCTGGCTGGAAGATGCAAAATCCATTGAGGAGAAAATGAAACTGATAAGAACATATGATCTGGCTGGTGTATCTGCATGGAGACTTGGCTACGAAAATGCGGATATCTGGAATACGATAATTAAATATACAAATTAGTTTTTGAAAAACGGATAAGTACAAAACAGGTTCATGGAATTATGACAAGTTCTTCCGCATATTTATAGCAATAAGGAAGATACAGGCTGGTAGAACAGTGTTTGATATTAAGAAAAGAGTTGAATATATCATGGCGGCAGCTATGCTGACGATCATAACTGCGGCAGCCATAGGAATGAACATGAATGCTGCGGGCGGTATACATAAAGTCAGTCAGGGAAGCAGCCTAAAATCCCGGAATGAGTCGGAAAATCAAAGCGGGAATGACCCGGATACCAATCCGGGTTTTATAGATAAAGGCGAAGACGGAAAATACATTGTTGCCATAGACCCGGGACATGGGGGGAATGATCCCGGAAAAATTGGTATTAATGATAAACTGGAGAAGGATATTAATCTGGCCATTGCACTGAAGCTTGAAAAACTGCTGAAAAAACAGGATATTGAAGTGGTAATGACAAGAACCGAGGACGTGGGGCTGTATCAGGAGAGCGACTCCAATAAAAAGCGTGCAGATATGAAAAAACGGGTAACGCTAATTAATGAATCCAATGCGGACCTTTGTGTAAGCATTCATCAGAACAGTTATACATCCCAGAATGCAACGGGAGCCCAGGTATTCTATTATTCAGGTTCCGAGAACGGACAGAAAATGGCAGAACTGATTCAGAAGACATTGATAGAGAAAGTGGACAGCAGTAACCGTCGGGTTGCCAAATCCAATAATGATTATTATATGCTTATTAATGTAAAATGTCCTTCGGTAATCATAGAATGCGGATTTCTGTCTAACTGGAAAGAGGCCACCAGTCTGGCGGATGACTATTATCAGGAACAACTGGCAGAAGCAATTTGTTCGGCAGTTCTTTTATGTTTATCAAATAATTAGTTTTCAATTTTGGAGAAAAGTGGTATAATATTTCAATATTTAGTAAAATGTATAGATTAACGGGTATCAAAATGGAAGAAAATCTTAGAATCGCAACTATCGTCAGAAAAACAGATGAAAATCATACGGATCGCTCAATCATAGAAGAGGCGGCATCGATACTGCGGGCAGGAGGACTGGTGGCATTTCCCACGGAAACAGTATACGGACTGGGTGCAGATGCGTTACATGAGGAAGCATCCGGAAAAATATATGCGGCAAAAGGCAGGCCTTCCGATAATCCGCTGATCGTTCATATTGCAGACGAGACACAGCTGGCTCCGATAGTACAGACCGTGCCCGAAAAGGCAAAGGCGCTTATGAAAGCATTCTGGCCCGGCCCGTTAACGATTATATTTCGAAAAAGTGATGTTGTTCCCCGGGGAACAACAGGCGGACTGGACACGGTAGCCGTGAGAATGCCGGAACATAAAATTGCATTGGAGCTGATACGTGTATCGGGACTGCCGGTAGCGGCGCCCAGCGCCAATACATCCGGGAGGCCAAGCCCTACCAACGCCTCTCATGTATATGAAGACTTAAACGGCAGGATAGATATGATAATAGATGGTGGAACCGTGGGAATCGGAATAGAATCTACCATAATAGATGTAACCTGTGAACCGCCCATGATTCTCCGGCCGGGCTATATAACAAAAGAAAAACTGGAACGGGTCATAGGGCCGGTAGCCGTTGACAAAGCCGTTACGGAACCGGTAAGTCCCGATGTGATTCCCAGGGCGCCGGGTATGAAATATAAGCATTATGCGCCGAAAGCGGATTTTACAATGTTCAGCGGTGAAGCCGATAAGGTGGCCGCTTATATTAACAGACTGGCAGAGGAAAAGATATGTCAGGGATATAAAGTCGGCGTTATAGTCTGTGACGAGACGGTGGATAAATATCAGGCAGGAGATGTGGTTTCCGTTGGAACACGGAAAAATGATATCACTATTTCACGGAATTTATACAGAGTATTAAGAGAGTTTGATAATAAGAAGGTTGATTATATTTTTGGTGAAACTTTTACGGATGACGAATTTGGACAGGCCATTATGAACCGTATGCTCAAGGCGGCAGGATACCAGGTTGAGATTGTTACATGATGATAAGTTCATAAGGCGGATGTAGAAAGGTGTTAAACATGAGCAGATACAATAAGGTACTGTTTGTTAGTACCGGGGGTACATGCAGAAGCTTATGGGCAGCAGCAATATTTGAAAGTGTTAATACGGACCGGTCGATTACAGCAGAGGCAAGGGGCCTTGTGGTTTTATTTAAAGAGCCGCCGAATCCCAAAGCAGTGGCTATTGCAAAAAGTAAGGGAATATCCATTGAAAACGCAGCTTCAACACCGCTGACCGGTGAGGATTTCGGTGAGGATGTACTGATCCTTGTTATGACCGATGTACTGAAGAAGAACATATATGATGAATTTGAAAATGCCATGAATGTGTACTCTATAAAAGAATATACGGAGTCCGCAGTGGATGTGGAAGCGGCCTATGGCGGTGAACTGATAGAATATGGAGAGAATTTTGAATATCTTGAAAAACTGATAAATATTGTAATCGGAAAATTAAAGCAGGATTCACCAAATAATGGCGGAAATATGGAATAAAAATTTCAGGAGGAACATTATGATAGCAATCGGCTGTGACCATGGCGGTTATGAACTGAAGACGGAGATTATCAGACATTTAGAGGAAAGAAAACTGGAATATAAAGATTTTGGCTGCAACAGTACGGAGGCTGTGGATTATCCGGAATATGCCAGAGCTGTTGCAGAGGCAGTCGTATCGGGTGAAGCAGACAAAGGAATTCTGATCTGCGGAACCGGCATCGGCATTTCCATAGCTGCAAATAAAATCAAAGGAATCCGTGCCGCAGTCTGTACGGACTGTTTTACGGCTGAAGCCACAAGACTTCACAATGATGCCAATATACTGGCAATGGGAGGACGGGTTGTGGGTCCCGGACTTGCCGTAAAGATAACAGATACTTTTTTGGATACGGAGTTTTCCGGTGAAGAGAGACATAAAAACAGAATCAGTAAAATTGAAGATTAGAAATTTACAGACCGGTCTGTGAAATGCGGAGGTATGGAAATGAGTATGCAGCTTACCGGAAAAAGAGAAGATTATATCAGTTGGGATGAATATTTTATGGGTGTTGCCTATCTGTCGGCAATGCGCTCCAAGGACCCGAATACTCAGGTGGGAGCCTGTATCGTCAGCCATGAGAACAAGATTTTATCCATGGGATACAACGGTTTTCCAAACGGCTGTTCCGATGATGAATTTCCCTGGGACAGGGAGGGGGAAGGACTGAACAGCAAGTATTTATACTCCACCCACAGCGAGTTAAATGCCATCCTGAATTACCGGGGAGGAAGTCTGGAAGGATGCCGGATATACGTTACGTTATTTCCCTGTAATGAATGTGCCAAAGCCATTATTCAGTCGGGGATTAAAGAATTGGTTTATGATTCTGATAAATATGACGGTACGCCTTCGGTTCAGGCTTCAAAACGAATGCTGGGTTCCGCAGGAGTTAAATGTATACCATATGAAAAAACAGGAAGACAGGTTAATATCTCTCTTTAGAAACATATTAAACAAATCGGAAGGAGCAGGATCACAAAGGTTTGTGACAGGCATAAATATAGATGAAAAAAAATAAGCTGAAAAGAGAAGCATATTCAAATTTTGTATTGATTTCACAAATAGGCTTTCATATGCTCGTACCGATATTTGCATGTGTGGCTGTCGGCGTATTTATAGACGGAAAATACCACACTTATCTGACTTTGCCGCTGCTGATACTGGGGATTCTGGCCGGAGGCAGAAATGCATATGCACTGGCTAAGAGCGCCAACCGAAAGTCGGAAGACCAGATGGAACTGGAACTGGAACATAAGATGGTAGAGGAAGCGGTTAAACAATGGAATGAAGGAAGGCAGTTTGCCGGAAACGATAATGCAGGAGGAGAATCCGTTGGAAACGAAAACAGAGAGGAACAGCCGGAATCTTCAGACAGAGACGGAGACTGAGAATATCGTCAAAATTCGACATGGAATATTAAAAAATTCTACCTGCCGGGAACTCTTAATTGGAAATTTATGTTATTATATATTAGGGCAAATTTTGATTATTGCATTTGTTCATAATAGTGCTAAAATTGAAGTCAGTCTGGGATTTTTTATTGGTGTGGCAGTATCTGCAGCCATGGTGCTTCATATGACTGTTTCACTGGAACAGGCCATGTGTATGGGTGAAAGAGGGGCATACACCCATGTCCGCAAAACCACAGCCATACGGTTTGCAGTCATTTTTATTATATTTATTGTAATTGGAATCACGGGCTTTTGTAATATACTTGCGGCACTGGCAGGAATCATGGCATTGAAAGTATCGGCTTATTTACAGCCGTTTACTCATAAAGTTTTAGCTAAAAAATCTACAGGAAAAGGAAGGTGAGAATGTGGGATACGGAATTCTGAGTACCATTGGTGGACTCGGAACGGGAGCAGGTTTCTTGTGTAAAGCAGCGGAAACCGTAACAGAAGCGGCTGCTCAGGGAACATTGGCTGCGGAAGAAGAAAAGAGCGCCGGAAGCTTTATGATAAGCTTATTAAAGGAATTTAAGATCGGCGGTGTGACGCTTCATATTACGTCTACACATGTAAGTCTGTTAATTGTAACAGTAACTTTAATTCTTTTTGCGATTATTGTTAACCGAAAGATTAAAAAAGCAGAAGTTTCCGATACTCCCGGAACTTTACAGAATATTGCTGAACTGATCGTCGAAGCTATATCCAATATGGTAAGCGGCATTATGGGAACGAACGGAAGGAAGTTTGTCAATTATATTGCAGCGCTTTTTATGTTCGTATTGTTAAGCAATATATCCGGCTTGTTTGGTCTGAGACCACCAACTGCCGACTACGGTGTAACATTACCTCTGGGTATCATTACATTTTGCTTAATTCATTATAATGGTATTAAGAAGAATAAAAGCAAACATTTTACAGCATTGTTTCAGCCGGTCTGGTTTTTATTCCCGATTAATATCATTGGTGAGTTTGCAGTACCGTTATCGCTTTCACTTCGTCTTTTCGGTAATGTAATGTCCGGAACAGTACTTATGGGTCTTATCTATGGTTTATTAAAACCGTTTACGGTAGCATGGCCTTCGATACTGCATATCTATTTTGATATTTTTTCCGGATGTATACAGGCATACGTTATCTGTATGTTAACGATGGTTTATATTACTGATAAAACAGGCGACTAAAACTATTATGGTTTAAAGGAAAATATTTTGAAAAGGAGCCATGCGGCGCATCTATTCCTTTAAACTCTTTGGCGCATATTACGGGATAAAAGTAATAGAAGGCATGGGATTGAATTATGAATCAAGTAACAGGACAGGAATTTATTTATGCTATGTCAGCAGTAGGTGCAGGTATCGCAATGATAGCCGGTGTCGGACCTGGTATCGGTCAGGGATATGCAGCAGGTCAGGCAGCAGCAGCCGTTGGACGTAATCCGGGTGCAAAATCCGATATTACATCTACCATGCTTTTAGGTCAGGCAGTTGCCGAGACAACAGGTCTTTACGGTTTGGCTGTTGCAATTATCTTAATGTTTGTTAAGCCGTTCTAATAGGTAAGCCTGATTAAGAATAATTTACGATTGTACTTAAAAAATCTTAAATTCTCAGAAAGGAGGCGAAACCTTGGAACGACTATTTGGACTTGATGCACAGTTATTATTTGATGCCGGATTGTTAGCTCTGAATATGCTTGTATTATTTACGGCATTGTCATATTTTATGTTTAATCCGGTAAAGAATATGCTGGAAAAGCGTCAGGAGAGAATTACAAATGACAGGAATCAGGCCATTGCAGATAAAAATGATGCTGAAGTTCTTAAGAAAGAGTATGAGGATAAGCTGAAAGGTATTCAGAAGGAGGCAGAAGAGATTCTTGGCGACGCACGGAAGCGGGCTCTTAAAAATGAAGAGAGAATCGTAGGCGAGGCGAAGGAAGAAGCTGCCAGAATTATCGCTCATGCCAAATCAGAGGCAGAACTGGAAAAGAAAAAGGCTGCCGATGATATCAAGAGAGAAATCATCAAAGTGGCAACTCTGATGGCGGGCAAGGTAGTAGCGGTATCCGTGGACGATAAGACACAGGATGCACTTGTTGAGGAAACATTAAAGGAGATAGGTGATAACACATGGCTAAGCTAGTATCAAAGACATACGGTGATGCATTGTTTGAGCTTGCTCTGGAAGAAGATAAATTAGATCTGTTCTTTGCAGAATCTGAGGTTATCAGACAGGTGTTTCTTGAAAACAGTGAGCTTATTAAACTACTGAATCACCCGAAGATAGACAAAGAAGAAAAAATTTCCGTAATGGAAAATATTTTTAAAGACAGAGCATCAAATGAATTTGTCGGATTTCTTACCCTTGTGGTCAGGAAGGAGCGGCAGAATGATATTGTCGGAATACTGGATTACTTTGTTTCACAGGTAAAAGAACATAAAAAAATCGGTGTTGCACATGTTTCCAGTGCAAAAGAATTAAATGACACTCAAAGGGCGGAAGTAGAGAAAAAGCTGCTTGAAACCACGGAATATAAGGAATTTGAGATGACTTTTACCGTGGATGAAAGTTTGATCGGAGGCCTGGTGATCCGTATCGGAGACAGAGTTGTCGATAATAGTATAAAGCATAAGCTGAACGTACTGGCAAAGGATTTGTATGATATTCAGCTTGCGTAATAAGAAATTTTGCTGAAAGAAGGTGGGTTAGCTCCATGAATTTAAAACCGGAAGAAATCAGCTCTGTGATCAAAGAGCAGATTAAGAAATATTCGGCTGAACTCGATGTGTCCAACATCGGTACAGTAATCCAGGTAGCTGACGGAATCGCCCGAGTACATGGACTGGAAAATGCCATGGCAGGTGAACTTCTGGAATTCCCGGGTGAGGTGTACGGTATGGTACTGAACCTGGAAGAGGATAATGTAGGTGCCGTTCTCTTAGGTGACCAGAAGAACATAAATGAAGGTGATACTGTTAAATCAACAGGCCGGGTGGTAGAGGTGCCGGTAGGCGACGCCATGCTGGGCCGTGTTGTAAATGCTTTGGGACAGCCGATTGACGGCAAGGGACCGATTAATACAGATAAATACAGAAAGATTGAACGGGTGGCCTCAGGTGTTATTTCGAGAAAATCCGTAGATACCCCGCTTCAGACGGGAATTAAGGCAATAGATGCCATGGTTCCGATTGGAAGAGGACAGCGTGAGCTTATCATTGGCGACCGTCAGACAGGTAAGACGGCAATTGCCATTGATACGATCATCAATCAGAAGGGGCAGGGCGTGAATTGTATCTATGTAGCCATAGGACAGAAAGCTTCAACGGTTGCCCAGATTGTAAAGACATTAGAGGAGCATGGCGCCATGGCATATACGACAATCGTTGTATCCACTGCCAGTGAACTGGCTCCGTTACAGTATATTGCACCGTATTCAGGCTGTGCCATCGGTGAAGAGTGGATGGAAAATGGCGGAGACGTACTGGTTATCTATGATGACCTGAGTAAA
This sequence comes from uncultured Lachnospiraceae bacterium, assembly GCA_910583605.1. Lineage (GTDB taxonomy): Bacteria > Bacillota > Clostridia > Lachnospirales > Lachnospiraceae > Bovifimicola. The sequence goes on along the minus strand of CAJTXN010000004.1, from coordinate 101,919 downwards.
CATGCTACGGCATACCGTACCCTTTCCCTGTTGCTTCGTCGTCCGCCGGGCCGTGAGGCATACCCGGGCGATGTATTCTATCTTCACTCCAGACTGCTGGAACGTGCAGCAAGATTATCGGATGAACTGGGCGGCGGTTCTTTAACGGCCCTTCCGATTATTGAAACCCAGGCAGGCGACGTATCGGCATATATACCGACCAACGTAATTTCCATTACCGACGGCCAGATTTATCTGGAAACGGAAATGTTTAACGCAGGTTTCCGTCCGGCTGTTAATGCGGGTCTTTCCGTATCCCGTGTAGGTGGTGCGGCGCAGATTAAAGCAATAAAGAAACTGGCAGCCCCGATTCGTGTGGAACTGGCGCAGTACCGTGAACTGGCGGCGTTTTCACAGTTCGGTTCCGAGTTGGATAACGACACAAAGGAGAAGCTGGCCCAGGGTGAAAGAATTAAGGAAGTGCTGAAACAGGATCAGTATAATACCATGCCTGTTGAATATCAGGTTATTATTATCTATGCAGCTACAAAGAAGTATCTTCTGGACATTCCGGTCAGTGGGATTCTTGATTTTGAAAAGAATTTATTTGAATATATTGCAAACAAGTATCCTGAAATTCCGCAGAGTATCCGGGAAACAAAGGATTTAACAGCAGAAACCGAAGATATGCTGATAAAAGCAATTACAGAATGTAAGGCAAATAAATAGCAGAAGGTGGTGGATGTCATGGCGTCAATGAGAGATATTCAGAGACGTAAAATAAGTATTCAGAGTACAGAACAGATTACAAAAGCCATGAAGCTGGTTGCCACTGTTAAATTGCAGAAAGCAAGGGTTCGTGCTGAAAAAGCAAAGCCGTATTTTGAGCATATGTATGAGACGGTTACTTCTATACTGGCCCGTTCCGGAAATCTGGACCATAAGTTTTTAAAGGCCGGTGAAAGTAAGAAGAAGGCAGTTATTGTCATAACGGCCAACCGGGGGCTTGCAGGAGGCTATAACAATAATATTACAAAGCTTCTGACAAAGGATGAGAATTTTTCCAAGGCTCAGACGGTGATTTATAATATCGGACGTAAAGGCAGAGAGACGTTGGGAAGAAACGGCTACGAAATTAAGGCGGATTATTCCGATGTGATCAATGAACCGATTTATCGGGATGCGATGGAGATTGCGGAACATATTTTGTCGGATTTTGAAAAAGGTGAATTCGGTGAACTCTATATAGCTTATACGAAGTTTAAGAACACCGTGAGTCATGTGCCTACCATGCTGAAGCTGCTTCCAATATCCGCTGATGAGACATCGGTTTCCAAAGAGGAGAAAATGACGCTTATGAATTATGAACCGTCAGAGGAAACGGCGTTGGATATGATTGTACCGAAGTATGTCAGCAGTTTGATATACGGCGCATTGATAGAAGCTGTAGCCAGTGAAAACGGCGCAAGAATGGCAGCCATGGATTCCGCAACAAGCAATGCGGATGAGATGATCGCAAATCTGTCACTGATGTATAACAGGGCCCGTCAGAGCTCTATCACACAGGAACTGACAGAGATCATAGCCGGCGCCGAGGCAATCAGTTAAAATGTCTGCATAAAATGCAGGCGGAATGAAAGAATTTAGTAAAGGAGATATGCAGAGAAGATGGCTGATAATAATACAGGTAAGAAAAACATCGGAAAGATTACCCAGATTATCGGTGCCGTACTGGATATCAAGTTTGAAGCGGGAAATCTTCCGGAGATATATGATGCGATCAATATAACCAGAGAAGACGGCGGAAGACTTGTTGTTGAGGTAGCACAGCATTTGGGCGACGATACTGTAAGATGTATTGCCATGGGTCCTACAGACGGTCTGGTCAGAGGCATGGAAGCGGAAGCTACAGGTGCCCCTATTTCAGTGCCGGTTGGTGAGAATACGCTTGGACGTATGTTCAATGTATTAGGAGAACCTATTGATAATATCGCACCTCCGGAAGGTGCCGAGTATCTTCCGATTCACAGAAAGGCACCTGCATTCGAAGAACAGTCCACCACGACAGAAATTCTGGAGACGGGTATTAAGGTTGTTGACCTGCTTTGCCCATATCAGAAGGGTGGTAAGATCGGACTGTTCGGCGGTGCCGGTGTAGGAAAGACAGTATTGATCCAGGAACTGATCCGTAATATTGCTACAGAGCACGGCGGATATTCCGTATTTACCGGTGTTGGTGAGAGAACAAGAGAAGGAAACGACCTTTATTACGAAATGAAGGAATCCGGTGTTATCAATAAAACCACCATGGTATTCGGACAGATGAATGAGCCGCCGGGTGCCAGAATGAGAGTTGGTCTGACCGGACTTACCATTGCGGAGAATTTCAGGGATGCAGGCGGAAAGGATGTACTGTTGTTCATTGACAACATTTTCCGTTTTACACAGGCGGGGTCCGAGGTTTCCGCCCTTCTTGGACGTATGCCTTCTGCGGTAGGATACCAGCCGACCCTTCAGACCGAAATGGGCGCTCTTCAGGAGCGTATTACATCCACAAAGAACGGTTCCATTACTTCGGTTCAGGCAGTATATGTACCGGCCGACGACCTGACGGACCCGGCGCCGGCAACCACTTTTGCCCATCTGGATGCAACTACGGTTTTATCCCGTTCCATTGTGGAACTTGGTATTTATCCTGCGGTTGACCCGTTGGAATCTACATCCAGAATTCTGGACCCGAAAGTAGTGGGTGAAGAGCATTATAAGGTAGCCAGAGGCGTACAGGAGATTCTGCAGAAATATAAGGAATTACAGGATATTATTGCAATTCTCGGTATGGACGAATTATCCGAAGAGGACAAACTGGTAGTTGCCAGAGCAAGAAAGGTTCAGAAATTCCTCTCCCAGCCGTTTTTCGTTGCAGGACAGTTTACCGGTCTGGAAGGTAAATATGTTCCTCTATCGGACACCATTCAGAGTTTTAAAGAGATTCTGGAAGGCAAACATGATGATATTCCGGAAAGTTATTTCCTGAATGCCGGCAGTATTGAAGATGTACTTGCCAGGGTTCAGAAATAGGAAATAACGTTTATGCCCTTTGGCAGAAAGGATATTGTCTATGGATAATGAAAAGTTATTTGAATTAGAAATCATTTCTCCGGACCGCATATTTTATAACGGTCAGGTATCTTTTGTGGAAATGAGAACCAGGGAAGGAGATATCGGTGTGTATAAGAAACACATTCCCCTCACCGTGATCCTGGTTCCCGGACTGGTAAAGATATATGAACCGTCAGAGTCGGAGCCGAAAAAGGCAATTGTTCATGCAGGGTTTGCAGAGATTCTGGAGAACAAGGTTACGATTATGGCAGAAGTGGCCGAGTGGCCGGAGGAAATCGATTTGAATCGTGCGGAAGAAGCCCGGATTCGTGCAGAAAGAAGATTGAATGAAGAAGGCGAGGGTGTCAATATTGACAGGGCGGAAGCAGCGCTCCGCAGGTCGTTGGCACGGATTGAGGCTTTGAAGTAAGAGGATTGAAAAAAGATCTGTTTGGTAATGAAAATTACTGAACGGGTCTTTTTTTGATACAATTGTATCCTGGTTAATCCAAAATTGCACATATATAATTATTAACAAGAATTTATCTGTTTTTAAATAAAAAATTTAGTAATATTTTACAAAGATTAATAAAAAAATCTAAAATATAAAAAAACGTATTGACAAAAAATGTAAAATTATGGTAAAACATAAATATGTTTAGCAAACTAATAGAAATATTAGGACGCAAAGCTTGGAGTCTAAGGGATATAATTGTGTTAATAGGGACAGGGTAAGCAGAAGGTAAAATTCTGTTTATATATTATCATAATAAATTCTAAGATAGTTCGGCTGCCGTATATTGTATACGACAGCTTTTTTGTTTACCATGGTTAAGTATATATTGTACTATTAATATATATTTTTAAGAATACTATAGAAAAATATACGTTTGCAAGGAGAAGTAAAAATGAAGATTAAGGTAGCGTTATTGGAAAAGGATGAGGCGTATTTAAAAAAGTTTGCGGCAGTATTTAATAAAAAATATATTGAGAAAATACAATTATATTTTGCAACGGATTCCGGCTTAATAGAAGATATTCTTGGTAAAAATAAAATTGATGTTTTACTGGCAAATGAAGAATTTGAAATTGATTTAAAGAAACTGCCGAAACGCTGCGGCTTTGCATATATTCTGGATAATAACCTGCTTTCGCAGAATGCGGAAGGAATCAGACTAATTGGCAAATATCAGAAAGTTGAGATGATTTATAAAGAGATTTTAAATATATATGCAGAAAAAGCAACTCTTATTTCAGGCATTCAGCAGGATGGTGATTTAAAAACAAATATAGTTTTTGTTTCTTCACCGGCAGGCGGTGTTGGAAAGACAACAATGGCATATATATGCGCAAGAAATTTTGCCAGGACAGGAAAAAAAGTTTTATATATTGATTTAGATATATGGGGCGACTGTTCATTATGTTTCAGTGATGTGGGTCAAATGGATTTCAGTGAAGTTGTATATGCATTAAAAAGTCAGAAAAGTAATATTTCATTAAAAATGGAAAGTGCAGTTAAAAAGGACGCAAGTGGAGTATATTTCTATTCACCCACAAAGACAGCTTTGGATATGACAGAGGTTTTGCTGGATGATGTTCGGGCAATGTTTAAAATTCTGATATCGGAAGGAAAGTATGATTATATTATTGTAGATAAACCCTTTGATTTATCAGATATTGTGTATGAGATTATTAAAAATGCAAGACATATTCTTCTGGTATCAGATGGTTCAGAAGTTACAAACAGAAAAATTGTCAGAGCTTATGAAACATTGGAAATATTAGAGGATAAAAAAGATTTGTCGTTGATGAACAGATTATCAATCATATATAACAAGTTCAGCAATAAAACAAGTAAAATGCTGGATGGACTGGATATTAAAACATTAGGAGGAATACAAAAGTATGAAAATGCCAGTACACAGCAGATTTTAAATGAGTTGCAGGGCTCACAGATATTTAATTCGATTATGTAACGGTATTAGTGGAGGAGTATTGTGGAAGCAGCATTAATTGAAGAATTGGCATTAAAAGTAAAGTCATATGTAACAGATAATCTGGCGCTCAGTGATTTATCCGATGAGGAACTGGAAGAAAAAATTGAAGAACTTACATCTCGGACCATTGGTAACAGTTATGTTTCCATTGAAGACAGGGTTGCCATCGTTAAAAAGGTGTATAGTTCTATCCGGGGACTGGGTCTGCTGGATGAAATCATGAATGACGATTCCATTACAGAAGTAATGATAAACGGGCATCAAAATGTTTTTATTGAAAAATCGGGAAAAGTACAGAGAATGGATAAAGAGTTTGAGAGTCAGAGACGTCTGGAGGATATTATTCAGAGAATTGTGGGAATGGCAGGCAGGGAGGTTAATCAGGCGAATCCCATTGTCGACACAAGACTGGCAGATGGCTCCCGTGTGAATGTAGTTCTTCCGCCCATTGCTCTATGCGGACCGACGATTACGATTCGTAAATTTTCAAAAACGCCGATGACGATTGAAAAGTTAATCGCATATGGTTCCATTACTCCGGAAATTGCACATAAGCTGGATTTACTTGTAAAGGCAAAATACAATATTTTTATTTGCGGTGGTACAGGTTCCGGAAAAACTACATTTTTAAATGCTTTATCCAATTATATACCGAAGGATGAAAGAGTAATTACGATAGAGGATTCGGCCGAACTGCAGATTGTCGGGGTTGATAATCTGGTCAGTCTTGAGACCAGAAATGCAAATGCAACCGGTGTAGGACAGATTACAATACGTGACCTTATTAAATCTTCCCTTCGTATGAGACCAGAACGGATTGTCGTGGGTGAGGTCAGAGGCGGAGAAGCCTTGGATATGCTGCAGGCAATGAATACGGGACACGATGGTTCGTTGTCAACCGGACATGCCAATTCCACAAAGGATATGCTGAGCAGATTGGAAACAATGGTATTGCAGGGAGCAGCAGGATTGCCGTTGGAAGCAATCCGACAACAGATAGCCTCTGCGGTAGATATCATTATCCATTTATCAAGACTTAGGGATCATTCCAGAAAGACAATGGAAATCACCGAAATATTAGATTATAAAAACGGAGAAATAGAATTAAATCCGCTGTATGTTTTTGAAGAAGACGAAAATACCACATTGGAACGGGTATCCGGCGGTTTAAACAGAACAAAAAATAAATTAGTTAATGATTGGAAATTACAGCTGGCAGGTATAAAAGAAGTAATATAGGAGAGAAAAAATGGGATTATTCAAAAAAAATACCAAAGTAGAAGAACCGGAACCGCAATATTATATGTCTGCAACTAATATGCAGATGTTAAATTACAAAGTATATTATATGTCAAAATTAGAAAAAATGCTTTATTTTCTTCTGGCATTTATAATAGGTGCAGCAGTTGGTTATTTGTTTTACGGCGGAATAGGAAAGGATGAATTTGGAAATCCAACTATGTTGACACACATTTTAAATATCATGGTTTCCACCATTGTTGGAGGCATTGCTGGAAAGTTATTTCTGCCTGTAAGAGTATCACAGATAATTACCAAAAGAAAGAGAACGCTGAATTTGCAGTTCAGGGATATGTTAGAAGCATTATCCACATCACTGAGTGCAGGTAAGAACGTAACGGATTCTTTTAAAAGCGTCTATGGGGATTTGAAAATTCAGTATGCCGAAGATGCGTTTATCCTGAATGAAATCGCATGTATTCTGGCGGGCATAAATAATAATATCGCAGTAGAGGATATGCTGTCGGATTTTGGCACCAGAAGCGGAATCGATGATATATCCAGTTTTGCAAATGTGTTTTCGGTGTGTTATAAAAAGGGTGGAAATATTAAAGAAACCATTGCAAAAACCCATGAGATTCTCAGTGATAAGATTGAAATCAGCGAAGATATAGAAACAACCGTGACTTCCAGTAAGTCGGAGCAGAACATGATGATATTTATGCCGGTAATTCTGATTGGAATGATGAAGACCATGAGTCCGGATTTTGCGGATAACTTTGTAACGCCGGTTGGAATCATTGCTACCACAATCGGAGTGGTCCTGTTTGTTATTGCATATTTTGTCGGTCGTTCCATACTGAATATCAAATTGTAATTTAAAGGTGGTGTTTATATGTATTTTTCTACATTCGATATTATTATACTGATTATCGGTTTTATCTTGTTAATTGGATGGTTGATATGTTTTTTTATGGGATTACAGTACAATCAACTGTTTGATGTATTGGAAGAAAAGGAATATCCGTTTAAAGAAGTTTATGGAATGGGATATTTTATAATTCAAAAGATAAATTACCAGTTTAAATCCAAGGCAGACAGGGAATTGCGGCAGGCAATCGATATATTGTATGGTAAAAAGTATGAGGATTATTATCTGAGAACGGTATATGCCCAGAAGATTACAATTTCCTCCATGCTGGCAGTTTTGGCATTTGCATTGTATGGTCTGGCAAATGATGTTCTGATTACAGTGGTAGTATTAGTTTTTGCAGTAGCAGCATTTTTTTATTTTGGAACAGCGCTTAATAAAAAAATCGAAAAAAGGTCAGAGGAAATGCTCAGAGACTTTTCAGAGATTATTTCTAAACTGGCGCTGCTTACCAATGCAGGAATGATTTTAAGCGACGCATGGAGAGAAGTGGCATTTACGAGTAATAGAATAATTTATACAGAGATGCAGCTTGCAGTGGAAGAAATTGATAATGGAGTACCGGAGGTTGAAGCTTTTTATCATTTTGGTAGCAGATGTCTGATTCCGGAAATAAAAAAATTTACATCGACCATAGTACAGGGATTGGTAAAAGGAAACAGTGAATTGGCTTCTATGCTGCAACAGCAGAGTAAAGAGGTCTGGAATTCCAGAAAACAGAATGTAAGAAGAAAGGGAGAAAAAGCGGCAAGCAAGCTTATGATACCAATTTATATTATGTTTATCGGGATATTGATAATGGTTGTAATTCCTATATTTGCTAATATAGGCACATAACTGTTATTTATATAAATACATAGGAAGATAGGGAGGTGAAAAGAATGTCAGATTTATTTTTAAAATACTATCTTAGAGCAAAGGTAGGATTAGATGACTTCTTAAGAAACGAAGAAGGAGATGTTAATGTTGTATCGATAGTTGTTCTTATTGGAATTGCGGTGTTATTGGCTGTATATTTTAAGGATGAAATTGGAAAATTGTTAAAAAAATTATTTACTACAATTACAGGAAGTTCAACTAATGCAATTTCTACAAAAGTAAACCCTTAAAATTAGGGTTAGTGTTTGTGTATTGTTAATACAAAAGAAAAATAATATAAATATATGTCAGTCAAAGTTATTCATTTAAAAATAACTTTGACTGGCAAAAGAATAATTTGATTTAAACAATGATGGAGGAAATACATACAGTGCAGAAGGAAAGTAATAACAGCGGCGCGCTTATATTTGAAGCGACTATCGTTTTTCCGGTGGTTTTTCTGGTTATTTTTATTATGATGGTACTGGGAAACGCATATTGGCAGAGAAGTAAAATTGACCAGTTAGTGGCGAAAGAAGCAATTAAAGGTGCGGCATATTGCGGCAGTCCGCTGTTGCAGCAGTATGAGTCTAATGGCCGTATTCCCGGCTTGATTGAAGCAGATGTCAAGCCTTACCGTTATTTCTTATCCGGATATGGGGATTCTGTGGCAAACGACATTAACGGCACTGTTTCAAAATATATAAGCAGTATGTCTACCGGTTTATTTACAAATATGAAACCTCAGAAAATAGGGGATGTAAAGGTAGAGTTTAATAATATGTTGGTATATTCTACTTTTTCGGTAGAGGCAATGTATAAAATTATAATACCAGTCAGAATTATCGGTATGAGTGACTGGTTCAGCATTACGTTCTCATCAAGAAGCGAGATTGCGGTATCCGATACCAGTGAATTTATCAGAAATGTTGATATGACCATTGATTATGCACAACAGTTGGGAATAGATAAAATATTGGCAGAATTTAAAAATAAATTGAGCAATGCATTGGAAAAAGTAAAAAGTTGGTTTCGGTAAGGAGAAAAACATGAGTATTAATTTTTATCAGAAAAATAAAGGTGCGGTATCTGTTTTTTTAGTTATTATTTTAGTTCCGGTGTTACTCATATCCAGTTTATTTGTAGATTTAGGAAGGGTGCAGCTGGGGGAAGCCGTGGTTGCCTCGGCTCAGGATGTAGCATTAAATACTCTGTTAACACAATATGATGCTGACTTAAAAGAATATTATGGATTTATGGGTTCCTGTCAGAATATATCGGATTATTATGAAACCGCAGAAAACTGTTTTAGAAATTCAGTGAAATCACAGTATATGGATGATACAGAGTTAGATACCATCTGGACAAGTGTTTCTAATACGTTTAAACCCAAAAATCCGGATGCCGGAAGCATTGTGGATTTACTGCAGATTACGGAACGTGGTTCCGGTGTAAAAGTAGGTGCCATAAAAGATGCAAATCTTGCCAAACCAACTTTTATTAAGACACAGATTGTAGAATTTATGAAATATCGGGCGCCGATTAATCTCGTAAGTGGTCAGTTGGGAAAATTGCTTGAAAATCTCAAAGGTTCTGCCAATGATTTAAAGAATGCAGAAGAAGATAAAAAATTAATTGATTCTAAAGAGGATTTTCTGGTTAAGGAAGCAGATTTGCTTGAATATTTACAGGAAATATATGATGAAATATGTGAATATCAGAATTTAGGTATTACAGACGAATATTGCAAACAGGTAATATCAGAATTAAACGGTTATAAAGAAAAATTTAAGGCCTGGCATATAAAAATGTTTAAGGATTTATTTAATACAGAAAATCTAAGAATATTTAATCATTTTCAAATGGATATTGGAACTTATCAGTCAGAAACTTATCAGTCAGATATTTGTTCGGAATATATAGTTCCAACTGAGAGTAATGATGGCAAGAAAAATAGAGTAAATAGTTCGTTATATTCTTTGGCAGAAAGAATTACTAATTTTTATAAAGCAAAGAAGGAATTAGAAGAAGTCATGAATCAAACGACTCCTCAAGATGTGGGAACGGGTTCCGGACAGGCATATAATATACAGTATTGGAGAGACGTAACTGAAAGATTAAATAGTAATGATAAATATGAAAAGTTTAAATCAAGTGTAATGGATATGTATAAAAGTTATTCAATTACAATGTTTCTTTATAATGAATATTCTGATTTGTGTTCGGGTGGTGATTTAAGTAGGCTAAATGATGATAACAATAAATATGGTTCATTTACAGAGTATTTTCATTCTAATTATTCTGGTCAGGAGATGAATATAAAAAATTGTTATTTAGCAGCGGTCGCTCAGGTAGAAAGTATACATACTAAATATTTTTATGAAGGCGGGAAGTTAAATACTGATAATTCAGATACTTACAAAACTGTTGTCAGTAAATTGGAAAGTATTTCTTCTGATAATATATACAATATTAGTAGTGATGGATTGGATAAAAAAATAAAAGAGGTTTACAGCTATATAAGTGAGGTATTCATTAAATTTGAAAAAGCTAAAAAGATCTTAACTTCAGTCAGCAAAAAATTAGGCAGCGATAAATTAAAAAAGCTGATTGATGATTATAATAAGTCATATGAAAAATATAAGGGTTTAGCGGATAAATCACAGACAGAATTGGGACAAAAAGAAAAAGCAGAATTGGATTCCATGAAAGACGTTGTTGAAAATGTTACAATAGAAGGAGTAGAAGCGCTGAAAGCAAGAATTGATAATATACAAAATCAGGTTGTTGAGAAAATATACTCCTATATAAAATCTATGAAATATCAAAATACAGAGATTATAAAGATAAATGGATATGCTGTTTTTAAAGATGCTTCTGATATTGAACCAGAGGATATAGTGATTGAATATTCGCTTTTAGATGAGAACGCAAAAAAGAGTTTTCATTTTGAAAGAGAGGGAAATGATGACCTGAGAATAACAATAAATAAGAATAACAACCCTGATATAACAGTTGAACCGATTCCGTTGTATACCTGGATGAAAACAAAGTTTAGAAAAGAGGTAGCTCAGAGACCGGAAAAGTATGGGGATGAATATCAGAGTGAAGAGGATGCAAAAGAGGACTTTGGCGGTTCGGACAGCAGTAAAAAGGAAGAAGCGGATAAAACGGATAATGATAATATCAGTGTCGATTCAAAGGCATCGGATATAAAAAAGACATATCAAAATATAGCAGAAAATTTCCCTTCAGCCTTTAAAGGAGATGCGGTCGGAATATTGGATATCTGTTTTTCGCTGTTTCGTTTTTCGGGTAAATTATTGGATGATTTTGATGGTTCAATTACAAGCTTGAGAGATACATTATTTACAACCGATTATGTCATTCATATGTTTACCTATAACACGTTTGAAGAGGAAGGATTAGTTCAGCTGGCATTAAAGAAGGAACCATATAAAAGTTCGGGAATTGGATATGACAATATAAAAAATGTAAAAGATTCAGTCAGAGGAAATGCAAATGATAAGGCGAGGGGAACCTGGTACAGTGAGGATTATCAGGATACATATAATAAATCATTGACCAATAAAATGTTAAACGCCGAAAATAATTTTGCATACCTGGCCGAGGTGGAATATATATTAAAAGGAGGAGAAAATTCAGAAAACATACGAAATGTTTTATTGAATATTTATGCAATACGTTTGTCATTAAATGCAGTTCCATGTTTTATGAAATTTTGGGATAACAGTGAGTTAAAAATATTTGCAAATTTTATCAGTGTGTTATCCCGGGGAGTTGTACCGGAAAAATTAGTAAGGACTCTTTGTATTATTATAACTATTGCAGCAGAAAGTTATTATGATATTCAAATATTGCAGGAGGGATTATCAGTTCCTTTGATCAAAAATGAGAAACAAATAATTGCTAATAATCCGATTGTTCCGGTAGCAGATTACAGTCAAAATCCACCAACTTATGCTTCGATTTTTGATAAAGGAGCGGATGCGCCTTTGTTGCAGTTATCATATAGTGATTATCTGATGGTTTTCCTGATTTTAGGCTTATCCGGTGGAGATGAGAAAGAAATGTCAGACATTTATGCAAGAATTGGAGATGTAATACAGGCAAATATGATGAAACTGACATCCTCTAATGAATATAAATTATCTAATAGTATAGAATTTTTTGAGATATCATCAGATATGAGAGTTAATCCTCTTTTAATGGATTTGCCATTATTTTCTGCTTATGATACTCCAAATGCTTCAAGCCCGTCCGGTTGGTGTGATTTTAGTTATACATCCAGACGCGGATATTAAAATGTATAAGGTTGAAAAAATATAAATAAAATGTGTACTGCCCGGCGTTCAACCGGTTTATCAGGGCAGTATATGCTTGGGAGGCAAAATGAAAAAAAAGATTTTATTAGTTGTTACTGTAATTATGACTGCTGTTTCACTTATCGCTTGTGGAGACGGTTCAAAAAAAAGCAAAGAAACTGATGTAGACAAAAGCAGTGACAGCACTTTCTCAAAAACAGAGGAAAATACCTTGGAAGAAGATACAACCAAAGAAGTTAATAATGACATAAGTGATATAACAGAAGAGAAGTTGAGAAGTCATCCGGAAACAGATGCCTCGTTCTTTGAGACGACGCCATCCCGCCAATCGTTACATGGAGTGGAAGGGGAGATTGCGATTACCGGTTATGAGGGACCGGACAGCATTGTTGTAATACCAGAAGAAATTGACGGTAAAAAGGTGGTAGCTATTGAATATCTCGGGACAGAAAATATAACATCGCTTTTAATTCCGGGGTCTGTAATCAGGGTTTGTGAAGATGCATTTATGTCATCATACAATTTGAAACTGGTTGTTTTTGAAGAAGGAATAAATTCAATTGGTAATGGAGCATTTCTCTCCTGCAAAAAACTGGAAACCGTAATACTTCCGGAAACATTAGAAAGTATAGGCGCAACAGCATTTGCATCAACTGCAATCAATAAAATTGAGTTACCGGATAAAATTAAAGAAATCCCACAGTATGCATTTGACAGTCTGGAAGAATTAACCATTACGGTAGGAGACAATATAGAATCAGTTAATATCTTTGCTTTTAATGAAAGTAATAATATTACCATTATAGTAAAAGAAGGGACAAAAAGTATGGAAGCAATTGAAAAGTATAATAAAGAGGCAAGCCCTGATGACAAGGAGACACCGCTATTGAATATTCAGAACAAATAAAAATTATTACACACAGGAGCAGGATATGAAGAAAGAAAACGGAGCAATTGTGGTAGAAGCTACAATTTCACTAACAGCATTTATGTTTGCTATTTTAACAGTGATTATGGTTCTTGATATTTGTTATACTCAGGCCAAGATAGGTATAGCATTAAATGCAACAGCCAAAGAAATCTCACAATATTCATATCTATATAGTCTGACCGGATTAAATGGTAGTCAGGAAGCATTGTATGCAGAGGGATTGGATTCCAGAGAATCTATTGATAAAACCTTAAGTGGCGTTTCAACAGTGATGGAAACCATTTCCGGGGTAAAAGAAGATTATTCCAATTATAATTTTGATGGAATGGTTCAAAAAATAAAAAGCTGCGGTGGGGATTTAAAGGAGATATATCATTCAGATGAGTTTCAATATATATTAAAAGATCCTAAAAATTTTATAATAGGATGCGCAAAGTCAGGCCTGTCTGACCTTGGAGAGGAAGGTAAGTCATTATTAATACAGATTTTAGCTCGTGCTTTTATTCAGAAAAATTTAGCAGGATATTCGGGAGAAAGTGCAAATCATTTTTTGGGAAGGTTACATATTGAACCGTCGGGAACCGATAATTCTACAAAATATTTAGAAGGTTTAAATTTTAAAGGCAGTACTTTTTATAAAATGGTAGATGGAAAGACAACAGATGAGGTAAAATTAGTAGTCAGATATAAGGTCAAAGTTATAAGACTGCTGAATATTGATTTTGGATTTGACTTTATGCAGACGGCAGCAACAAAAGTCTGGGGGCCGGGGGTTTCTCAAAGAAATAAACACTAGGAGATAAGTATGGACGTTTGGAAGATAATAATGATAGTAATTGTTTTAGTACTATCCGGAATAGGTGCTTTAGGGATTAAAGAGATAAAACAGGAGAAGGAACAGACATATACTGCCGGAGTTATCGTTTATTGTATTGTAATGGTATTTTTAAATATTGCATTATCTTTGGCGTTGATGTTCATATATACAGACAATTCGTTTTTATTTAATCTAAAACGTTTAAGTATAATAAGTATACTATGGCCAATCGCATACATAGACGGAAAGACATGTATAGTACCAAACCGCTTATTAAAACTTGCATTAATTTACAGAGCGGTTTTGGTATTACCAGAAATATTTATTGAAAAAAAAGCGGTAATTGGGATAGTTTTTTCAGAGTTAGCGGCGGCTCTGGCTATTCTTTTGGTATCTCTCATATGTATTAAGATTATGAAAGGCGGTATCGGAATGGGAGATATAAAATTATTTTCGGTTATGGCACTGTTTTTATCCATAGATGGATTGATTCCGGCAGTAATTTTTTCATTTATTATTTCTTTTTTTGTAGCAATATATTCCTTAATTTCCAGAAAGAAAACAAAAAAAGATGCGATTCCATTTGGACCGTCCTTATTAATAGGAACTTATTTATCAATTTTTTTATGTGGAATGTAATATATAAGGAGAAAACTTTATGAAGAATTATAGGATATTGGTACCAATAGCTCTGGCACTTCTGATGATTATATCTGTCTTTTCATTAAATAAAAATAACAAAAAGATTGAGGAACAGTATCAGTCATATTTAAGTAAGGCAAGGGAGTATGCCCAGAAACAGATATATGATTATGCAGAGGAATATTATTATAAAGCTTTGGAAGTTAAACCTTCTGTTGACTTGTATATTGAATCCGGAGTTTGTAAATATGATCCGTCTGTAGAAAATGATAATTTTAATTATATGTATGATGCAATCGGATGGGCGGAACAGATTGTAGAAAAATATCCTAAAAGTGCAAAAGCATATAAATACTTAATAGATTTAAATTATAAAGATAATAATTATATCGAGTGTTTCAGGTTATACGATACAATGGTTAAGAAAAGGCTTAATCTTGAGGGGGTAAATGAATTAATATCCAGCATTGAATATTCGTTTGAATTAAAATCTGAATATAGTGATGTCAGAGATTTTGGTAATGGATTTTGTGCTGTTTTAAGAAATAATCTATGGGAATATATTGATGAAAACGGATATGCAGTATTTGATATAAAGTTTATGTCAGCAACAGATTATTTAAACGGAACAGCTTTTGTAAAAGATGAATCTGAAAACTTATATTTCATAGACAGAGAAGGAAAAAAGTGTAATGTGTTGCCGAAGGATTTTAAATCAACAGAGATAGGACTGGTTGGTGATGAGCAACTGTTTGTTGCCGATAATAATAATAATAAATATGCTTATTATAGTTATGAAACAATGGAAAAAGTCTTTGGGGATTATGACGAAGCAACAACAATGTTTTATAGCCGTGCGGCCATTAAAGATAAGGATAAATGGTATATTATAAATACGAAAGGTGAGAAAATAAGCGATACAGGGTATGGCGACATTGTTAGAAATCAACGGGGAATGATATGCATAGGTGACCGGATATTTGCTAAAAAAGGCGATAAATATGTTCTGCTGGACAAAGATGGTATTGAAATTGGCACGGATACATATGAAGATGTGGATATCTTCCAGGATGGAACTTATGCAGCCGTTAAACAAAATGGAAAATGGGGATATATTGATGCGGATGGCAATAAAGTTATAGATTGTCAGTACGAGGAGGCAAAAAGCTTCAGCAATGGAATCGGGGCCGTGAAACAAAACGGAAAATGGGGATACATTAATACGGATAATAAAATAGTAATCGAGTCACAATTTGATGAAGCAAAATATTTAAATTCCGAAGGACATGCATTTGTTTACAGCAATGGCCAATGGACATTATTAAGTTTGTATAAATACAATCATTAGGAAGGTGAGCCGCATGAGAGAGTTTACGGTAGAAAATAACGGAGTAAACACTAATCTGGTATATGAAGTGAAAGAAAAAGAAAACGTTGATTCCGTTATTTTGGGAATGATGGAAAATAACAGAATAATTGGTTTATTACCTATGACGTATACGCAGATTGATAAAAAAAAATATTTAAAATATAATATTACGTCTAAGGTTACCATAGAGCAATTTTTTGAACGCGGTGTTAACAAAGAGAAGCTGACACGATGTTTATCAAATATTCTGGCAGCAGTTAGCAATGCGGAGGATTACATGATAGAATTATGTGATTTAATCATAGATATTAAATATATTTATGTAGACATCCGCAATTGTGATATAGATATAATTTGTGTACCTATTGTAGAAAATAAAACAGATTGCAATCTGGAAATGTTTGTTAAAAATATTATTTTCACATCGAAGTTTGACCAGACGGAAAATTGTGATTATGTGGCAAAAATAATCAGTTATTTAAACAGCGGAGTATTTTCAGCAAGTGAATTTAAAACAGTGCTGGATGAAATTTTAAACGAGGATGAGGGAAAGAATATACCTGTAAAAAATAATCCGGTGATAAAAAGGGAAAAACCGGTAGTATCGGTTCGCCACACAGAAACAATTGTTGATGCCTCCAGACTGGAGTCTGCACAGGAGAGGCAGGTTACGCCGGCAGTAAATATTCCGCGACCGACAGTATCTCAGGCAAAACCGGAGGTAGAAAAAGAAAAAAAGGAAAAAAAGAGTATATTCGGATTTCTCAAAAAAAATAAAGAACCGAAAACTGAAAAAAAATCCGATAAGAAGTCAAAAGGAATGTCAGTTCCCGGCATGGCTATTCCGGGTCAGGAGCCTGAATTAATGGCACAACAGCCGGAAGAACCCATGGTTATACCAGGAAGTCAGGCAACGCCCATTCAGCAGCAGCTGCAGCCCAGAAAACAGGCAAATTATACACAGATAGACGGTAACTTTGGAGAAACTACTGTTCTTGGGATAGATGGAATGGGTGAGACAACCGTATTGGGTCTGGATAGTATGGAAGCTTATCAGACAAGAGCATTTTTAATTCGGAAAAAAAATCAGGAAAAAAAATATATTGATAAAGAAATTTATAGAATTGGAAAAGAAAATAGTTTTGTGGATTATTTCATAGGAGATAATACGGCTATCAGCAGAAGTCATGCAAATGTGATAACAAAGGGTATGGAATATTTTATTATTGATATGAATTCAAAGAATCATACATATGTAGATGGTATTATGATACAGCCGAATGTGGAAACAAAAATTGAACCGGGAATGACATTAAGGCTGGCAGATGAGGAATTTGTATTTAATGTGGAATAAAAGAATGGTTTGACTTATAGTATATCTAATAAGAGGAAGGCATTATAATATGGATTATTTGGTATCGGCAAGTACGGATAAAGGGATTAAAAAAAATACTAATCAGGACAGTCTTGCTATTAAAGTGGCGGATACGTCAATTGGAAAGGTTGCACTGGCTCTTATATGTGATGGAATGGGCGGTCTGCAGCAGGGAGAAGTGGCGAGCGCCAGTTTGACCAGAGCCTTTTCTGAATGGTTTGATAATAATTTATCAAAATTAATTCAGGATGGAATAGATGATTTTAAAGTCAGACGGGAATGGGAACAAATTATAAAAAATGAAAACAAAAAGATATTAATATATGGACAGCAGCAGAGAATCCGTCTCGGAACTACAATAGTAGCTGCATTGTTTACAGAGAATCGTTATTATATCGTAAATGTTGGAGATTCCAGAATATACGAAATAAAGAATCATGTAAATCTGTTAACCCAGGATCAGACAGTGGTTGAAAATGAGTATAGAAAAGGCTTGATTACACGGGAACAGGCAGACAATGATCCAAGAAAAAGTATTTTATTGCAGTGTGTTGGTGCCACTGGAGATGTTTATCCGGAGATGTATTTTGGAAAAACCGAAACAGACGCGGTTTATATGCTATGTTCCGATGGATTCCGTCATGTTATCAGTATGCAGGAGTTGTATGAACATCTGAATCCAAAAGTTTTAATATCAAAAGAAGTAATGAAGCGGCAGAGTGAATTATTAATTGAACTTAATAAATCCCGTATGGAACAGGATAATATTACTGTCAGCTTAATTAGAACGTTTTAGAATTTAGGAGTATAGTTATGTTGGAAATAGGCTCAATTGTAGATGGTAAATACAAGATACTGAATAAAATAGGACAGGGCGGAATGAGCATTGTTTACCTGGCGATGAATGAAAGAGCAAATAAACAGTGGGCAATAAAAGAAGTCCGCAAAGATGGTGTAAAAGACTTTGAAGTGGTAAAACAGGGATTAATAGTAGAAATTGATATGCTTAAACGATTGAGTCATCCCAATTTACCAAGCATTATAGATGTTATTGATCAAAAAGATAATTTCTTAATTGTAATGGATTATATTCAGGGCAATTCGCTGAAGGACAGACTGGATGAGTTTGGGGCGCAGCCCCAGGAACTGGTAATTGAATGGGCAAAACAGTTAAGTGATGTTTTGGGATATCTTCACACCAGAAAGCCGGCAATTATATACAGGGATATGAAACCGTCCAATATTATGCTGAAGCCGGACGGAAAGCTGACATTAATTGATTTTGGAACCGCCAGGGAATATAAAGAAAAAAATCTGGCAGATACTACCTGTCTCGGAACAATCGGGTATGCGGCACCTGAGCAGTTTGGAGGAAAAGGACAAACCGATGGAAGGACGGATATATATTGTCTGGGGGCAACCTTGTATCATCTGGTAACAGGAATGAATCCCAGTGAACCGCCATATGAAATTAAGCCTATTAGGGAAATCAATCCTTCACTATCTAGTGGGCTGGAAAAAATTATTTTAAAATGCACCCAGAGAAACCCAGAGGATAGGTACCAGAACTGTGCAGAGTTAACTTATGCATTGGAACATTATGATGAAATTGATGATATCTATAGAAATCGTCAAAAGAAAAGACTGTCAGCATTTATTACGACAATCTTTCTGGCGATTGTATCACTGGGGGTAGGGGTAGGCTTTGACAAAGCAGCAGAGGCAAAGACTGATGAACAATATGAGGATGTAATAGCTGAAGCCAACAGTCTTACAAATGAAGAAAGTATTCGGGCAACTTTAAAAAAAGCAATATTAATAAAACCGGGTGATAAAGAAGCATATATCAGTCTGATAGAATCATATTACAATCCTCAATATGGTGATGAGAATGATATGTATAATTTCTCAGTAAAGGAAGCGCAGGAAATAGAAGAATTATTAAATGATTATGGTAGTGATTTAAAAGAAAATAAAAGTAATTATGTTGAGGTTTCATATGAGTTAGCAAAAGCGTATTTCTTTTATTATACATATGGAAATGAGGATAAATCAGGAGATAATGAAAATGCCAAATATAAGGCGGCAAAAAAATGGTATAAAAATGTAATTGATTATTCTGACGAAAATAACTTTTTATACTGGAACGAATCAAAAATATATTATGAGATCAGTGAATATTATACCAGTATTGGAGACTGGGAGAATACGGGAGACTTTAAAGGAAAGTATCTGGAGTATTTCAGCAATTATATCCAATTGTTTTCTTTGGCCTCTGATAATAAAAAAATAAATAATGACAATATAAAATTGAGAATGTATCAGTTATTTTCCAGTGCATTAGCGGCAAAAACTGAAAAATTTATAAACGACGGAGTAGCAGCTGAAGATGTTCAGAAGCTGTTGAATCAAATGCAGGCAGAGATTCAGGCTATTGAGAATCCGGACAATAATCTTGAAAGTTTAATATCCAGTATAAAAGCAAGTAACCAGAAAATAGAGATTAAGATACAGGCAATGTCCGGCTCATAGGAGCTGACGGAAAGGAAAGAATCCATGGGAATAGCAGATAAGTATGAATTAATATCAAAAACGGGATATATACTGTCAGTTTTTTTTCTGTCCACCTCTATATTGCTCTATTTTTTGTTTAATATTAGAAAAATAATTTGTGATTTATCCGGGATAACCGAAAAACACGCAATTAACAGAATTCGGGCGGCGAATGATGCACAAACTGATTCAGAAACCGGAATAACCGCCAGAACAGCTGATCATTCCATAACAAATAAGATTGCGGGAAATAACATGTTAAAAAGGAAAAAAAAAGAATCAGAAGAAAATGAAACATTATTGCTGGAAAATAATTATGAAGAAACTACGCTTTTGCAACCGGTGTCAGTAACGGAAGAACTTACAGAAGAAAAAGCAGGTTATGGACATAATTCATTCATGCAGCCGCAGATATTGAAAAATCAATTTATGGTATTGGAAAGTATTGTGATAGTTCATACTGATATCATAATTTAAATATAAATATATTATTAAAGGAGAATTGTAATAATGAATAATTTCAAAAAATTTTTTCACTTAACGATAGGAGCATTCTTATGCTTTTCAATCTTAATAATGTTTAAAGTTAATACTTATGCAAAATCAGATGAATATGAGTATGTATGGGATTCATTAACCGGAGAGGGGATTTGCCTGACGAAATATAAAGGTTCCGATGAAATCGTTCATATTCCGGATAAGGTGGATGGATATACAGTTTTCCAGCTTTCGTCTACTTTTTTTTGCAATAAAACGGTGAAAGAGGTTTTTATACCGTCGACTGTAAAGAGTATCGGATATTCTGTGTTTTATGAAACCGAGAATTTGACAGAAGTACATATTCCGGATAGTGTAGAAATGATCGGCCGTGAGGCATTTGAAAAATCGGGTCTGAAACGGTTAACAATTCCGTCCAGTGTAACAAGCATACAGTATGCTGCCTTTAAGGAAAGTAAACTGGAGGAGATAACGCTTCCGCCTAATCTGTCAGTTTTAAAGGAACATGCTTTCATAGACTGTAAAAATTTAAAATCAATCGTGATCCAGGGCAGTATCTCGGAAATAGGAGAGCTAACTTTTAATGGCTGTACTTCGCTAAAGGAGATTATAATACCGGAAGGTATCACTTCCATTGGCCGTGAAGCATTTAGAGACTGTACGTCCCTGACCAAGGTCCGACTGCCGGAATCATTGCGGACAATAGGAGCATCAGCGTTTCAGGGTTGTACGGCATTAAATGAAATAGCAATTCCGGATAAGGTAAATAATGTTAGAACAGTATTTCCGCCAAATACAACGCTTATAGTAAATCCGGAGTCTTATTTAGAGACGGATCTCGGAGTTAAGGTTGAGCCTAAAAAAGATATTTCAGCTGTTCCCATCCGGTTTAGTAATCAGGGGTACGTATATACAGGAAAGGCAATACAGCCCCTTAAGATAACGGGTTTGGAGGAAAATAGTGATTATACAGTCACATATCAAAATAATGTTAAAATCGGAAGGGCTTCCGCAACTGTAAAAGGTATAGGAAAATATACGGGTCAGGTAAGCGGTGTTACTTTTAAAATAGTGCCTGGACAGGTATCCGGAATCAGGCAGAGCGGATGCACCAAAACTCAGGCAACCATAGAATGGAATGCCTGTGGAGGAGGAGTTGACGGATATGAAGTTGAAAAAAGTAACATTAACAATGAATCATGGAGTCTGTTAAAAAATGTTACTGCGTCATCTTTCAAAGACAGAGCTTTAAAACCCGGAGTAAAGTATAAATATCGTGTAAGAGCATATAAAGCAATAAACGGTAAGAAATTTTATGGAGCTTACTCGGATACGCTTATAGCACAAACAGTTCCGGAAAAAGTGACAAATTTTAAATGTACACAGTCAAAGTCAACTAAAATCCAGTTAAAGTGGGATTCACAGAAGGGTGTATCAGAAGGATATCTGATATACAAGTATAATGTAAATAAAGGAAAATATATCCTGGCAAAAACATTAGACGGTTCGTCAAGGTACTCGTGGACAAATAATTATTTAAAGAGCAATACGGAATATAGATATAAAATATGTTCATTTATTACCATAAACGGTAAAAAATATTACAGCGATTTTTCGGATGAACTTCATGTTACCACTGCTCCGATCCGGCCAAAGTTCAGATTGATTTCCGATAAAAAAGGTCAGATTACCGTAACATGGGATAAAGTTGAAGGGGCGACAGGCTATGTATTATTTTATAAAACGGAGAAAAACGGAGCCTGGAAAGCGCTTACAAACAATAAATTTACCGGAAACAGTTATACAAAAAAATATTTAAAGAGCGGAAAAAAATATTATTTCTACTTGAGAGCCGTTAATAATTACAATGGAACACTGATAAAGAGCGGCACTTATTTTAAAGAAAAAACGGTAAAGTGATTTTTGAAGGGAGAAGATATATTGGATACAAAAGTTATAAATAAACGTTGGTTAGCTGTATTTTTATCATTTATAATGTTTATTACAACCATACGGTATGAGGGAACCATTCAGGCAAACGGGGAAATTGAGAAAACTACAGAACCGGAATTCAGTGTAACGGTTAAAACTGAAAATGGTGAAGAGGCTTTCCAATCCGGGGATACATATTTTGTTAAAAGTCAGAATATTCATATCATATTAGAAAATGCTGCGGCTGTCAAAGAGCTTAAATATAGCGAGCATAATAATATAAGCACAGGGGGAGCAATACCCCCTGTGGTCATTGCGTCTCCCGGAGAAAACAGAACTTCCAGTAAATATGAGTTAACTATTCCGGAAACGGATGTTTTATATTATTTTTGGATAATTACAGATGATAATATGGAGAAGGTGTTCTTTAAGATTATGATCGATACGAAAGTACCAGTCATAAGTTCGATCGGTGAAGTGGATATAGAATCAGAAACAGATTTTCAAAAAGAGTATTGGCAGAAAAATAAAACGATAACAATCAATGTTAATGATGGAGAAGGTTCAGGGGTAGAAGAATTAAAATATAGTATTAATAATGATTATGAAAAAGCAAGCGCTGTTTTGGAAAATGAACAGGGTAAATTTCAGTTTGATTTAGATTCGCAAAATGAAATTTATTATGTATGGGTATGTGATAAATTAGGAAATCACAGTGAAAATCCAATCAAAATAGGCTATGATCGGACAGCGCCGGAGGTAGAGGAAATACCGGATTCATATATGAAAACAGGCAAAGAAGTTAATAAAAATATATATTATACCAATAAGGATATTGTGAAGGTTAAAGCAACAGATGCCGGAGAGGGAACGGTAAAATTTCATGGAAATATTAGCGAAGATGGAAAAAATCCG
This sequence comes from uncultured Lachnospiraceae bacterium, assembly GCA_910583605.1. Lineage (GTDB taxonomy): Bacteria > Bacillota > Clostridia > Lachnospirales > Lachnospiraceae > Bovifimicola. Next base: position 78,438 of record CAJTXN010000004.1, on the reverse strand, counting down.
GAAGTAATCTCGGCAACAGACAAAGACGGTTACTATGAAATTCCATTTGATGATAAGTATATCAGTATTGAGATTTTAGATGGATTGGATAATAGTGCGGGGAAAATAAAAAAGGATAAATCCGTCGATTATGTTGTTAAAAAAGGAAAAGAAACCTTAATTCCCGATAATAACAGCGGAAAAAAATATACAGTTCATGCAGAGGATCTGCTCATCATTTCAAATGAAGAACAAAATGGTTCTGGTATTAAAAGTGTTGAATTTCGGGATTATAACGAAAATATAGAGAATCCATATATGGCAGCAGAAATATCCGACAAAGATTATAAAATTAAAATAAATAAAAATAACATTGTTGAAGTAAGGCTTATTGACAATCTGGGGAATACAGAAGTTTTACAATTTGAATATACGGATATTGATTCCGGTTTACTTTTTGTTGATAAAGAGGATAAATTAATAAATCCGAATAAAAATGAATTTTATATTAATGAATACAATGATTTTAAAATATTTCATTATTCAAAAAAGATCGAAGGCATTTATTATTGGATGACAGGAGAAGAACTGAAGAGTCAGATTGATCTTAAAGAGAGTTCCAGTACAGAAGCTGGTTTTTTATTTTCGGATTTTAAGAAGATTGTTGAACAAACAAAAGATAAACTTTATTTTGATTTTAATATAGAATTAAACCTTAAAGGTGCAGATGCAAACGAAACATATAAAGTAATATTTGACAAAGAAGAGCCTGTTTTTGAAATTTTAAATCCAATAAAAGAAGTATATGTCAATGAAAATACGATTGCGGGAAAACGGATCAGTCTGATCAATGCTGTTGATAAGGGTTCGGGAATTAAGAATGTTAAATATTTTATTAATGGTAATTTGATCAGGGAATTAGCCTGGTCCGAGACTCTTAATTTAGATATTTCAAAACTTCGGGCCAAATTGTCAGAAGGAGACAATAGCCTGAGATTTGTTTTAACAGACAAAGCCGGAAATGAAAGTCTGGATAATGAGAATGCAGTTACCGTCATAAAATATGACACTGTAGCGCCAGCCTTTATATCTGACTATGCTCATGATGGTGAAACCATAGGAAAAAATACGGATTATGCAATCAAAATTGAAGCCAGGGATGAAACGTCAAAAATCAAAGAGATCAGATGTCTGATAAATGAAGGAGATCCGAAAAAGAAAGAGGAACATAAATATTCGTTTGCAGATAATGTTGAAAACACAGTTAATCATACAATAAAGATTAAGGATATTTTAGAGAAATTATCGGAAGGTTCCAATACGGTAAAGATAGTTGTAATGGATGGGGCAGGTAATGAAAGCTGTATAACGGAAGATACAGATCAGGAGGCTGTGTATACCATAGTTAAGGATACTACAGCGCCGGATTTTACTGTAGAATATTTGAACCAGGGTAAGCCTTTCGGTGAAAATACAAAAGCGTTTGTGTTTATAAAAGGTATTAAAGATGCTTCCTCAATAAAGAGAATTTCTTATATTATAAATAAGGGCCAGCCGGAAGAAAAGCGTATAGATTATAACAATATAAAAAATACGGAACATAAACTCATTCTGAAAGACCATATAGACGATTTTACAGAGGGAGAGAATACTATAACAATTGAAGTAGAAGATGTATTTGAAAATACAGGAATCGAAATTTTGAATGGAGTTATCAAAGATACGGAGGCACCTGTATTTAAGACAAGTTATTCCGGTGAAAAGAAAATAAATACAAAAAATACAAAAGAAAAAATCTATATAAAAAATATTTCTGATATGTCAACGGTAACACAAATCACCTGTTTTATAAACAGAGGCAGCAAAAGGGAAGAAATATATAATAAGGCGGAATATAATGGAGAAAAAAATTGTACGATTAGCATACAGGAAATAATGGACCGTTTAGAAGAGGAAGAAAATACCGTACAGATAGAAGTGGCGGATGAAGTTGGTAATATAGGAAAAAGTGAAGTTTATATTGTAAAAAAAGATACAATAGGACCGAAATTCCAGTCTGTTTTTGAAAATAACGGAAAAAACTATATCACGAAAAAAACATCAGCAAAGATTACAGTAAAAAATATTACGGATAAATCTGAAATAAAGAAGATTACTTTTTTTGTAAAGAAGGGAGAAGCAGACGGCAAAGGGATTAGTGAAGAAATATGTAGCTATATATATGAAGGAAAAAAAGATTATATTTTGGATATTCAGGATAAATTAAACTATTTATCTGAAGGAATTAATACCATCAGTATAGAAGTAGCAGATGAAGCAGGAAATATAAGTGATAAAGAATATATAGTGAGGAAAGATACGGTAGCTCCGAACATTACTTTAACATATGATGAGAAAGGTTATATTACCAATGGAACAACGGCGAAAGTGACCATAAAGGGGATCTCAGACAGTGTTTCAGGAGTGAAAAGTATTACGTATTATATTAATGATGAAAAAGTAGGGGAAGAGGATTACAGCAGAAATAAGGATTATTCGTTTTCACTTGTAAAATACTGGAGCAAATTGTCAGAGGGAGATAATGAAATAAGGGTAGTCGTTAAGGATAAGGCGGATAATGACAAAATCCGTACGTGTAAGGTGAAAAAGGATACAGAGCTTCCACACGCAACATTTAAATATAAATATAATAAAGAAGCTATCAATTTAGATTATGATGCTCAAATACTTATTAGTAGTGTAAAAGACAGATTGTCGGGAATAAAAAATGTTTCATACAGCGTGGGTTCCCATAGCGGTATCTTAACGCCTGAAAACAATATTTATACATTAAATGTTAATGAACTGCTGTTATCCCAAGAAGAAATATTGCATCAGGGAGAAAATCCTATTACAATAACTGTAACGGATACAGCTGGAAATCATTTGGATGAAACATTTAATATCTGTGTTGATACGGTTGCTCCGGAGATTACGGACACACAGTTTGAGGAGAAAGTTAAAGCCGTTCATGACGGAAACAACTATTATGTCAGGGAAACGGCCATTCTTTCTATACAGGCTGTCGATAACAAAGATCTTAAGGCTGTAGTTCTGATCATGGGTGACAAAGAGGAAACCTGCCATGTATCCGGTGAAACAGCAAAGGCAGATTTCAGGATTCCGGGGGGATTTAAAGGAAAGCTTTCTGTTTATGCTATTGACCGTGTAGGAAATGTGTCGCCTGTGAGGGAAATAGGCGGTACAATTATAGAAACGGAAGAAACACATAATAGTTATTCTGGTATATCTTTTAGAAAAGCAGAAACCGCTCTTAGGGACACCGCCGGAAATGAATTATACCGGGAAAACCAAATACCGGTAACGATAGATGTGACTGATAATTTTTCGGGGATTAAACGCATCGAATGGAATGTTACATCAGCGGATATGGAAGCTGCAAAAAATGAAAACGGTTATATTGTTATTAATGGAACAGAATTGTCCGGAAATCTGGAACAGATAAGTATACCAGAGAACAGCAATAGTGAAGAAATCAATAAACATATTGTCCGGCAGCTTTCAAAAAAGATATTTATAACCGATAACAGTAATAATATCACATTAACCGTATTGCTGACGGATAATGCGGGGAATACTTCCAGCAATCAGATCGTATTCAGCAATGATACAGCAGCTCCGGTTATTACCATTACTTATGACAACAATGCACCGGATGCCGGAAACGGACAGATGTTTAACCGGGAAAGAACAGCAACCATAGAAGTAGCAGAACGAAATTTTGACCCGAATCGTATGATAATAGATATTACCAATACTGATAATGTCATTCCGAACATTACCGGATGGACATTGAAGCCGGGTACCGGAAATCAGGATGATATGGTTTATACAACAACCATAACCTACAGTGCCGATGGAGATTATGTATTCAATATGTCTTTTCAGGATATGGCAGGTCATAATGCACAGATTAATTTTGGGAATTCCATTGCTCCACAGGTATTCACGGTGGACAAGACAAAACCAATTTTAAATATTGCCTATGACAATAATGATGGAAATGGCGCCTATTATAAAGACAGCAGAATAGCGACTATTACCATAGACGAGCATAATTTCAGTGAAGACAGACTGAACCTGACTGTTATGAAGAATGGAAGCAATGAGACACCGCAAAGCACCGGCTGGAGCAATAATGGAGATACTCATTCTATGACACTGATATTTGCAGAAGAAGCAGAATATTCTATAATGGTATCTTATACGGATATGGCCGGTAATATGGCGGATAATACAGTCAATAATTCTTTCTTTGTGGATAAATCTGAACCGCAGGTGCTGCTCAGCGGAATAGAGAATCAGAAAGCATATCAATCCGGGCAGATTGGATTTGAAATTTCTGGTACGGATATATATTTTGATACACTGAATGTATTACTGATAAGAATTGATAACTTTGGCAACCGCACAACAATTAACTTAAATAAAGCAGCCATTGAGAATGGAGAAAAGGTTTCGGTTGATAATCTGGCTCAGGACGGTATTTATCAGTTAAGTTATACGGCAACAGATAAATCTGCCAGAAATGTGGGTGAAACAATCATATTTTCGGTAAACAGAAACGGTTCCACCTATATGCTTTCTGATCAGGTAATGAAGATGAATAAATCATATGTAAAATCCGTCGATTATGACATTGTAATTAAAGAAATAAACGTAAATGAATTACTAATGGATTCCGTAGTATTAACGCTCTCCCGGGGCAGCAGTTCCAAAGAGTTAAAGGAGGGGGTTGATTTTACGGTACAGAAAAATACAGGTTCCGAACAGTGGTGTGAATATGTTTATATCATAAAAAAATCTTGCTTTATGGAGGATGGTTTATACAGCCTGTCCATATCATCCAAAGACATTTCCGGTAATATATCGGTCAGTGACCTGGAAGCAAAGGCATCAGAACTTTCTTTTGTTGTAGATAAGACTAGTCCGATTTGCAATGTAATGAACCTGAAATCGGGAACCACATATGCAACGAACAGTAAACGCGTAGAATTTACAGTAAGCGATAATATCATGCTCTCCAAAGTTTCTGTCCTTTTAAACGGAACGGAATTGTTAAACCTGACAGAAGAAACCTTAAGGCAGATAGCGGACAATGGTGAAAATATTTCCTTTGATATACCAAATTCCGACTCTGTCCAGACAGTAGTGATTCAATATGCGGACAAGGCCGGTAATGAAGGAATTACGGAGATAAAAGATTTCTATGTAACCACAAATCCGTGGATTCGTTATACCAACAATACACCGTTGATGGTATCAACCATTGCAGGTGCAGTAACAGTTCTGGGACTGGCAGCATTTATTCTGATGTTCAGGAAAAAAGCAGGACGGCATTAATTTAAATTATAAAAATTTTAAATGAAGTTTAAACTCCCGTTTATTTGTCAATGATTATACCACAACGGTAGATATTGCCAGATAGAAGGGAGTTTTTATTATGAAGAAATTAATTTATATATTGTCGGTTATCTTTGCGGTTCTGCTGGTTCAGGGCGCTTATGATGTGTTACGGGACAGTGACAGTACGGATGCCGTAGTATTGTCCAATGATAATGTAGAGGAAGCGGTTGCCAGAGTCTTTGAAAACGAAGGTATTAACTCATGTAAGTGTGACATTGAGGCATTTTACTTTTACGGGACCATGTATCTGGAAGAGGAAGATAAACGAACAATATTGGACGAGCTGGCTGATAAAATGGGAATTAACAATATATATGAGTATTCCGAGAATCGGACCGATAACGGTAGTGAGGCGGTATTGACAAAGGAAGGAGCATTTTCGCTGGTGACAATAAAACTTATCACCTATGAAATTCCGGAAAAAGAAAATGTTATCAGTCTCAGGCAATATATCAGTGTAAATATGTCAATTCGTGATTCCATAAAAAGCGGTCTCTATTATAAGAACAAACTGGGAGAAATATTAAACGATATGACGAAAGAGCTGGAGCAGAATGATACCGTGGAAACTTACGGAAATGACCGAATATTATCGTTAAGCATTAAAGGGGATACTTATGGAAGGATTTCAACGGAGGGACAGAAATCAATAGCAAAAGAAATTTTGGACGGACTGGAGGCAGAAGTAGTTTTTGAGTATCTTCCGGGAGAAAAAAGTAATGTAGGCGGCGAAAGCGTTTCCGACAGCGGATACTGTATTTATGCATATACAAAATCCCTGGGTGAATATATGGTTATCGGAAACAATAAGATAAACGTAAATATTGTGTACAGTTATGATGAGGAAAATAATCTGACAACGCTTCATGTGGCTTCACCGATTGTAAATTATGATTATTAATAAAACGTTATTGTAAAAAGGATATGTGAAATGGTATACTTACATTAATAGTATAATCTGGTTAAATGGTGCGGTTAAGTACAGAAGAAAGTGAGGAGACAGAAGCTTATGGAAAAAAAATTGAGACAGGCCATAATGTCGGTTATGGTAATTGCTGTTATGGCAGTCAGTGTTTTGGCAAATTCATTTAATGTACAGGCTGCCGGTATTTCTTCCGATAACAGACATTTAGTCATCAGTTACACAAGGCCGGGCAAGGATTATAAGACCGGCAGCTATAACTGGAATTTCTGGGTATGGGAGGACGGCAGCGCCGGAAAGGCGTATGCAGGAACCGTTACGGATGGGAAACTGGTAGCAGATGTAACCGTATCGGCTTCCTGCAAAAAAGTTGGTTTTATTCTGCGAAAAAGCACGAGTACCAATGAATGGGCGGAAAAAGACGGAGAAGACCGTTATATAGACTTTCCATCGGAACAGAACATACTGAAGGTAAATGTGACACAGGGAAATCAGGAGACACAGGATGCTCCTTTTAATACCGGCTATGAACTGACCGGTACCAATGGTGAGGTAAAGTTTTATTACAGGGATGATACAAAATACTATGATAATACATTGTCGCAGCTGACGGGAAAGGTATCCATAGAAATAGACGGAACATCTCATGCAATGTCCTATGATTCTGCAAACAGGAGATTTTATTATACGGCTGCCGGATTAAAAGAAGGAAAGCATTATTACAGGTATATTGTAAACGGTGCTTCCGTAACGGATGCATATAATAAAAACTCCGCGACATACAATGGAAAGAAATGTTCTTATCTGGATTATGCCGCACCTTATGTGAAGGCGGAATTATCCCACAGCAATATTTCTTATAATGAGAATACGGTTATTAAAATATTAAGCAATACTATGACTTCCTCGGATATTAAGAGTATTTATGCAGATTTATCTTCCGTAGGAGGAAGTTCCAAATTTGCCATAGATAAGGAATTGATGGAGGGAACGATTGCAGTACCGGATACCGTGGGAGCAGGAATAAAGAATATACCTGTAACTGTTACATTAAACAGCGGTACCGTACATAATCTTTCGGTATCTTTAACCATAGAACAGCGGAAAACGGGCTCCGTAACCGATTTTGACTGGGACGAGGCTGTCATTTATTTTATGCTTACCGACCGGTTTTATGACGGAAATACATCCAATAATAAGGCGGCAGGGGCTTCCGTGTATAATCCTGACAATGCCGGATTGTATCATGGAGGAGATTTTGCCGGAGTAACAAAGAAACTGGACTATCTGCAGGAACTGGGGATTAATACTATCTGGATCACTCCTATTGTAGATAATATTCCTTCCACGTCTGCCTCCGGTAACAGCCAGATTCCGGTTTATGCGGCTTATCACGGATATTGGGCCAGAGATTTTGAAAAACTGAATTCCAATCTGGGAACGGAAAGCGAATTCCGGACATTAATCAGTGAGGCACATAAACGGGGAATAAAAATTATGGTGGATGTGGTTTTAAATCATTCTGGTTACGGAACAGAGAGTTCTGCGCTTTTTTCGGGAATGCTGAGGACTTCCACTACAACGGTGCCGGGCAGTGACATTTATGCTTCATTATCCGGTCTGCCGGATTTTCTGACGGAATATCCGGCCGTCAGGGAGAAACTCATTGCATGGCAGACCGCATGGATGACAGAATATGATATTGATTATTTCCGGGTAGATACGGTAAAACATGTGGATGACACCACATGGAAGGCTTTTAAGAATTCGGTTACGAAATCCAATCCTTCATTTAAGATGATCGGAGAATACTGGGGAGCCAGCTATTCCAATCAGTGTGGAAATTTATCCACCGGTACTCTGGATTCACTGTTGGATTTCGGATTTAAGGGTTATGTGAAACAATTTGTTTCCGGCTCCATGTCAGCGGTGGAATCTACATTAGAGAAAAGAAATGCGGCCATTAATAATACGGCAATGCTGGGAAGCTTTTTAAGCAGTCATGATGAAGACGGTTTTTATTATTCCTTAAAGAAATCATATTCCGCTTCTGCGGCAGAGGCATTAATGAAGGTTGCGGCTTCCATGCAGATAACAGCAAAAGGACAGCCGGTCATCTATTACGGGGAAGAAATCGGCTTGTCCGGTGCCAATAATTATCCTGCTTATGATAACCGGTATGATTTTGACTGGAGTCTGGTAAACGAATCCAATACTCTTTATACACATTACAAAAAGATGTTAAATATCAGAAAAACATATTCCAAAATCTTCGCCAAGGGCGACAGAAAATCAATTGCCGTCAGCGATAATGAAGGTTATATGGTATTTTCCAGAAATTATAATGGTTCCGGCCTGGTAATCGGACTGAACATTAAAAACACCGGTAAAACCGTTTCTGTTAAAGTGCCATGGGCAGCAGGTACGGAAGTAAGAGATATCTATAATGATAAAAATTATACCGTTTCCGCAGCAGGCACGGTTTCGTTCAGCATTCCTTCGGCAGCGAAGGGTGGAACCGCAGTTTTAGCGCCGGTAGAGGGTAAACGTATTATCGTGAAATTTAACGGTAACGGCGGAACCTCTTCCCTTTCCGCAAAACAGGTATTGTACGGCGGCGCTGCCAATAATCTGTATGGAGAACTTCCGACGGCAAAGAGAAACGGATATACTTTTAACGGCTGGTACACGGCAGCGTCAGGCGGAACAAAAGTTACGAACATAACGACACTTCGTTCCGTCTCGGACCATACACTGTATGCCCGGTGGTCAGCAATCCCATATACACTTAAATTGGATGCGAAAGGCGGAACCGTCAGCAGTAAATCCAAGACTGTTTATTATTATAAAGCATATGGCACATTGCCGACACCGACACGAAAGGGTTATACCTTTAAGGGATGGTATACCCAGTCAGGAACCAAAGTAAGCGCTTCTACCGTTCACAGACAGACTTCAGGACGTACCTTATATGCCCATTGGACAGCAAACAAGTATACCATTACGTTAATTGCCAACGGAGGAAAGATTTCCGGTACCAATTCCGGCAGCACATCCAAGACCGTGACTTTTGGGAATACATATGGTACATTGAAATCGGCAAAACGTGCCGGCTATGTATTTAAGGGCTGGTATACATCGAAGGATTATACATACCGGATTACATCGGGAGCAAAAGTGACATATGCAGGCAGCAGGACATTATATGCCAAATGGTCAAAGGTTACGGCGCCGGGTAAGCCGACAGTCAGTTCATTGAAAAGCAATACGAAAAATAAAGCCACGATTACATATAATCAGGTATCAGCAGCGGAAGGTTATGAAATTAAGTATTCCACAAAATCTAATTTCAGCAGTAACAGCAGTTCCCTGCGAACTACGAAACTCAGCTATCCCATCGGTTCGCTCGGCAGCGGCAAAAAGTATTATGTAAAGGTCAGAGCCTATAAAAAGGATTCCACCGGCGCCAGAATTTACGGCCCATGGAGCACGGTTCAGTCCGTAACGGTTAAATAGAGCAGGATACCACGGTTATTATCTGCGAATAATTCATGATATGAAGTCATATATTAGATAACAATATATGCAGGTGGTGGAACCATGCTTAATTACATATGGGCATTTATGGTTTTGGCAGGGATTCTGTATGCTGCCGTTACGGGGAATATAGATGCGGTATCAAACGGCGCGCTGGATTCGGCAAAAGAAGCGATTACATTATGTATAACAATGTTGGGAGTTTTAAGTCTCTGGACGGGACTGATGGAGATTGCCAGACAGTCCGGGGTCATGGCGCAGCTAACCAGGCTGATCCGGCCCCTGGTCCGGTTTTTGTTTCCTGAAATTCCAAAGGAGCATAAGAGCAATGAATATATTACGACCAACATTGTTGCAAATATACTGGGACTGGGCTGGGCGGCAACGCCGCCGGGGCTGAAAGCAATGGAATCACTGGCAGAGCTGAATGAGGAAAAAAACGGAAGGGATAAAGTACACATCGCAAGTAATGAGATGTGTACTTTTCTTGTTATAAACATTTCGTCGCTGCAGTTGATACCAATGAATATCATTGCATATCGGAGCCAGTATGGCAGCGTAAATCCGACAGCGGTGGTAGGACCCGGACTGGCGGCAACCCTTGTCAGTACCATAGTCGGAATTGTGTTTTGCAAGGTGATGTGTAAGAAGAAAGGATAATTTCTGACAAAATCACTTATGCGTCCGGAAATTTTCTTGCATGGAGATACATATTTTGTTATAATTTTTACACAGATACGTTTTAGTATTTGGGATAAGGTGTAAATAGTGTTCATAAGAGGAGGGATAGAATGGACAGGTTAGTTTGGGATAAGTTATTGTGTACCCGGAGGCAGAGACCGTCTTTGGCAGAGAAAAAGGATTCAAAACCCAACACGGTGATTGCCAGAAATGAATTTGAGGCGGATTATGACAGAATCGTAGGTTCTTCATCAGTCAGGAGATTACAGGATAAGGCGCAGGTTTTTCCACTTCAGGAAAATGATTTTACAAGGACCCGGTTAACACATTCCATGGAAGTTTCTGCTTTGGCACGTTCCTTGGGCAAAGCGGTGGGAAGACAGTTGGAGCAGACAGGCGAATTTAATTATAACCGGACGGATGAACTGGCAGCGCTGCTTCAGACGGCAGGTTTAATCCATGATTTAGGGAATCCGCCGTTCGGACATTATGGGGAGACCGTAATCCGAAATTGGTTTGAAAATTGTTTTTCAGATAATAGTCTGCTAAAAAAGGGAGGTATATTATCCGAACAGGAAAAGAATGATTTTATTTATTTCGACGGAAATGTGCAGAATTTAAGAATTGTAACAAAACTTCAGACTTTAAATGACCCCTTTGGAGCTAATTTTACATATGCTACATTAGCAACGATTATTAAATATCCATGGAAATCTAATGGGAAAGAAGTAAAGAACGGAAAAGAGAAGTTTGGATATTTTCGCTCTGAAGGGCCACTGGTCAGGAAAATACAGAAGGCAACAGGGCTTAAAGATGGATGCCGCCATCCTGCAACTTATTTGTTGGAGGCTGCAGATGATATGATTTATGTCTGTGATGATATAGAAGATGGTGTAAAAAAAGGATATATCCAATGGGAGAAAGAATATGAAAAAATAAAAAAAGAGTTTAAACGTGATGACTATCTAAATTTATTTAATATCTTAGATGATAAGAAAACAGATTCTAGTATGAGTGAAGCGGATATCAGGCTTGCAAAAGTAAGAAATTTTCGGAATCTGGTTCAGGGTTATTTATTTAGACGTGCAGTAAATGAGTTTATGGGACATTATGAGGAGATAATGAGCGGAAGTTATGAAAAATCAGAATTGTTAGCCTGCGAAGATGATTTCATAACCTACCTGAAAAAGGAAGTTACGGGAAAAAACTGTTTCGGCTGCCATGAGGTATTATCTCTGGAACTGGTTGGTGACCGGGTGGTCAATAAGCTGTTGGATGTTTTTGTAAGGACCCTGATTGAGAGTGGCGGAAAGGATTTAGAAGATGTAAGAATTTATCCCGGCAAGATATTCAGCCTGATTTCTTCTAATTTTAAATATGTTGCAATGTATGATTATAATAATGAAAAACATAAGGAGTCCCTTTCAGAACTCAGTTTATATGATAAACTGCATCTGGCGGTTGATTTTATATCGGGAATGACCGATTCTTATGCCGTAAATCTATATCAGGATTTGAATGGAATTCGTTTGCCGCAGTAATTCTCCGTCTATGCGGCAAAATTGCGGAATGTAGTTTGTTTTGGCAGATTGGAGTAAATTATGAAATCTTTGGATACTATCATATTTAATTATTTGGAAAACTATCCGCCTTCCCTGGAATTGTTCCGAAAGCTTAAACATGCCGGAAATCTTTATCTGATTGGAGGCGTGTTAAGGGAATACAGAGACCGGGGAGAACTTCGGGATTTACGGGACATTGATATCATAATTGATATCAGAGAGAGGAGCAGATGGGAAGAGATACTGGAAACACATCGGCCGAAAAAAAACAGCTTTGGTGGGTATAAACTGGTATGTTCGGCTCTGATCGTGGATATCTGGCCTTTGGAGGAAACCTGGGCATACCGGGAAGGGTATGTTGTATGTAAACCGGAGGAATATGCAATGAACCTTCCGAAAACCGTATTTCTTAATCTGGATGCCATTATCTATGATTTCAATAAGGATATCTGGTATGATGAAAAATATCTGGATGCCATGAACAGTCGTGTGATTGATGTGGTGTTGGAGAAAAATCCCCGGATATTGTTGAATATCGTCCGTGCAATGGTTTTGAAAAAACGATATGGGATGAGTTTTTCGGATGGATTGCGGAAGATCATCCGGGAACAGATGAATTTGGAGAAGGATTTTACAGGGAGGCTGCTGGAGATTCAGGAGGAGCGGTATAAAAAGGTGATTTTATCGGGGGAGGAGATTGAGAAGGAGTTGGAGGAATTAGGTTAGGGGAATATACAGAGTGTCTCGGCAGGAAATATAAGAGACGCTCTTTTTATATTTTGTCATAAGTGAATTATCAATTACTTTTTTGATTTTTCCCAATCAGCCTGCTCACTCCCCAGAACACAAACCCTAGTCCCACAAAAAATGCCACCAGTATGACCACCCAGCGTATCACACCGCTCATCCCCAGTTCGTCCACGTCCAGAAAGAAATAAGGATAAACTACCGTATCCGCATCCGGCGTGATGACCGCACCGCGGATTACAATATAAAAAACATAAATAACTGGCGCTGCCGCCATGGCCAGATTATCCCACCAGCGCAGCCCGGAGTGGTCGTCAAACAGCAGCCAGTCCAAAAAGAATACCAGCGGGCAGCCAAAATGGAAGGTGAGATTATTTACACTGCTCCAGTAATCCATTGTAGTGGGGTCTCCCAAAAGAATATTATATACTAAGAATGTAACAACGATCCAAATCGCAGCATAATACTTTATCCGGGTATATTTGGCATTTAATCCGTACATATTACCAAGGGAGAGCTGCCGTACATTATCTATTATGATGGGTATCATGACCAGAATACAGATAAAATTGCTGAGGTTTGTATAATACACATACCAGTTCTGGTTAAAGTCGGCATTAAACAGACCAAAAGAGGCTAACAGTCCGAAAAAGGCCAGGGTAAGATAAACGGAACGAAATATCAGTTGTGTAATTCTGTTTTTAATCATGGGTTTCTCCTGTTAATATAAATCATGTATTTTAAAAGACAGATTTATTATATCACAATATGTCAATATATAGATTGTTTATTTGTTCTTCATGGGAAATCGTGGTATAATGAAACATATATTATAATGTGTAAAAAAATTTAAAATGGAGGTACAACGTATGCTGAAAGGAAAAGTAGCAATAGTAACGGGAGGTACCAGAGGAATCGGACTGGCGGTTGTTAAAAAGTTTTTAGATAACGGTGCGGTGGTTGTATTATGCGGTTCAAGGGAAGAGACGGTGAATAAGGCATTGGCAGAAATCAAAAGTGAACGGCCGGAGGCACAGGCGGAGGGAGCATGGCCGGACCTCACCAGCCTTGCGGAGGTTCAGAAAATGGCGTCAGATGTATATGAGAAGTACGGAAAGATAGATATTCTGGTAAATAATGCAGGCATATCTGCCAGAGACAGCATTTATCAGTATACGGAAGAAGAGTTTGACAAGATCATGAATCTGAACATAAAAGCCGTATTTAACTGTACCAGAGCAGTAGTGGGCTATATGAAAGAGCAGAAGGGAGGTTCGGTCATTAATACCAGTTCGGTGGTAAGTATCTACGGACAGCCGGCAGGCTGCGGCTATCCGGCATCCAAGTTTGCGGTGAACGGACTGACAAAGTCCCTGGCAAGAGAGCTGGGTGCGGACAATATCCGTGTCAATGCGGTTGCCCCGGGCGTTACCCGGACCGACATGGTAGCTGCACTGCCGAAAGAAATGGTAGACAGACTGGCGGCAGGAATTCCGTTAGGCAGAGTGGGCGAACCGGAGGAAGTGGCGGATGCCTTTCTGTTCCTGGCCAGCAATATGGCAAGTTATATTACCGGTGAAATATTATCCGTGGACGGTGCGGTTGTTATCTGATGCAATAATCTTATAATAGGTCATTGCGAAACTCATAGTTACAGGTCATAAGTTTCAGTGACTTACGACCTGTAACTATGAGTTTCACAATTGCCTGAATAATATTATAATATTAAGAGGTATCTTTGCATAAATATAAGCAAGGATACCTCTTTTTGGATATGATAAAATGCAGATAATCATGTATATTTCGGAATTTATGATTCCACTGGTAATCTTTTATATTGTAGGATACGGGGTCTTGCAGAAGAAAAACGTCTATAATGATTTTATTAACGGCGCAAAGGACGGACTGAAAACCGTAGTTGATGTTATGCCTACGCTGGTGGGACTGATGATGGGAGTGGGCATATTAAGTTCTTCCGGACTTTTGGGATTTATAACCGATAATATAGCCCGGTTTACGGCGGGATTCGGGCTTCCGGCGGCGGTAGTGCCGGCAATGATCGTCCGAATCTTTTCTTCTTCGGCAGCCACCGGGCTGGTTCTGGATGTGTTTAAACAGTTTGGAGTGGATTCCTATGAGGGAATGTTGTCTTCCATCATGATGTGCTGTACCGAAACCGTATTTTATACCATGTCGGTGTATTTTCTGACCGCAAAGGTAACAAAAACACGATGGACGCTGACCGGCGCCCTTATCAGTACAGGGGCAGGGGTAGCAATATCCATCGTGCTGGCAGGAATGTATATACAGTAAAAAATTATAACCGGATACCGTATTCATCAAGATGATATTGTTTAATGAAAGATGGAAGCATTAGTTTTGTATTTGCCAAAATCTTAGAAGCAGAACGAATACAATATAATACGCTGATAATCTGCAGAATTATGGTCAGGGAAGTCCATTTTCTTGTATTTTTAGTAAATAAAGCCAGTAAGGTTATTATAGAAAGCGCCAGCATTAGTTTGGAAAAGTGAACATTAAAACTGCCGGAAAGTATATTATAAGTAAGCTGTTTTACTTTAACGTTACTGACGGAACTTAAATCAGTGACTAAACCGTTATAACGAACATCAATACTGAAACAATTCTGATTAAAACAATACAGAGTCAGAGCAACGGAAATTACAATAATGAATATTTCTAAATAGCGAAATAAGGGACTGTTTATAAATCTTGAAAAGCCGCCGGAAGATATATCAGGGGTTCCCTGCCTGCGCTGTCTGCGGAGTAACTCCGCCTCCTCGTATGTAGGGTATATGGTCCGAAATTCTGATTCAGCAGAAGACGGAGAAACAAAATTACTTACCGGATTCTGAAAGAAAACATTTACCTCAGCTCCGCATGTACTGCAAATGCAGTCTCCTTCAAATAATTCCGTTCCACATTCTTTACATTTCATAGTTAAAATTTTCCTTTCTTTGTTATAATTTCAGACGGCTGGTGGAGGTTTATTCGGTTTTCTTCCAAAAGTGTACTGTATAAGATTATATTGGAAAAATCAGATTTGTAAATAAAATAACGTGTACATTAAAGATGTAAAAACATTTCAATGTACACGTTATAATTTTCTGATATAAAAAGTCGGCGTGACAAGATTCGAACTTGCGACCTCTTCGTCCCGAACGAAGCGCTCTACCAAGCTGAGCCACACGCCGATAAATTGGATACGAAAACTATTATAACACGAAAATTTTATTTGTCAATAATTACATTATTTTTTGTACGGTGGAGAAATCAATAGATTTATGGATTTTTACATATAAAATAAAAGAAAAAATGGTATAATGATAAGGTATGATAGAAAGCTAAAATAAGTTAACCGAAAGGCAGGTTTGCATAATGGATGAAAGAATAAAAACATTGGCATATAATCTGGTAAATTATTCTGTCAGAGTACAGGAAGGTGAGAAGGTTTATATTCATTATAATGGAAAGGATACTACGGAACTGGCAAGGCAGTTGGTAAAGGAAGTGTATGCGGCAAAGGGACTGCCTTTTGTACATTTTACCGATAATCGTCTTCTGCGTGAACAATTACTGCACTGCAGTGAGGAGCAGTTAAGATTAATGGCGGAAGTGGACTGTCTGGAAATGAACCGGATGGATTGTTATATCGGAATCCGGGGCGGAGATAATATTTCCGAATTATCAGACGTACCCGGAGATAAAATGCATCTGTATGAAACATTGTATTCCGCTCCGGTTCACAGCGATATCCGGGTGGCAAAGACGAAATGGGTGGTATTGCGGTATCCCAATGCGTCAATGGCGCAGTTGAGCAATATGAGTCAGGAGGCGTTTGAGGAGTATTATTTCAACGTATGCAATCTGGATTATTCAAAAATGTCGAAAGCCATGGATTCTCTTGTGGAATTAATGAACCGGACCGATAAAGTCCGGCTGACTGCCAAAGGAACCGATATTACATTCTCCATCAAAAATATTCCTGCAATTAAATGTGCAGGAGAAATGAACATACCGGACGGAGAGGTATATACGGCGCCGGTGAAGGATTCCGTGAACGGTACCATTTGTTATAATACACCGTCGGTATATCAGGGATTTACCTATGAAAATGTAAAACTTGTATTTAAAGACGGAAGGATTGAAGAAGCGGCTGCCAATGATACCGACAGAATCAATCAGGTGTTTCAGACCGACCAGGGTGCCCGGTATGTAGGGGAGTTTGCCATCGGTGTAAACCCTTATATTATAAATCCCATGAAAGATATTTTATTCGACGAAAAAATCATGGGCTCCATTCACTTTACACCCGGCTGCTGCTATGACGATGCACCCAATGGAAATAAATCTTCCGTTCACTGGGATCTGGTGTTGATACAGACACCGGAGTACGGCGGAGGAGAGATTTATTTTGATGATGTTCTGGTAAGGAAGGACGGAAAATTTGTGCTGCCTGAACTGGAGTGTCTGAATCCGGAAAATCTGAAGTAGTTTCCGGGATTGTAAAATGCAGTCCATTATTACTTGAGAATTTTATTAACTTGTATTATAATGCTGATAGATGTGGCCGTTTTTCGGCATGAAAGTGAGGAAAAGTAATTATGGATTTAACAATTATCAAAGATTTATATCGTGAGCCGGACAAATATACAGGCAATACGGTAGAAGTCGGCGGATGGCTTCGAAGCATCCGGGATTCCAAAACATTCGGATTTCTTGTAATAAATGACGGAACATTTTTTGAACCGCTGCAGGTGGTTTATAATGATAATATCAGTAACTTTGCAGAGATTTCAAAATTAAATGTAGGTACTGCGGTAATCGTAAAAGGAACTTTGGTTGCAACACCCAATGCAAAGCAGCCTTTTGAGATTCAGGCAGATGAAGTAACGGTAGAAGGTGTTTCTTCACCGGATTATCCGTTGCAGAAGAAGCGCCACAGTTTTGAATACCTCAGAACCATATCGCATTTAAGACCGAGAACCAATACCTTTCAGGCGGTGTTCCGGGTACGTTCACTGATTGCCTATGCCATTCACAAATTTTTTCAGGAAAGAGATTTTGTGTACGTGCATACACCGTTGATTACCGGAAGTGACTGCGAAGGCGCCGGAGAAATGTTCCGGGTAACGACTCTGGATATGGATAATTTACCAAGGACAGAGGAGGGAGCGGTTGATTACAGCAAAGATTTCTTTAACAAAGAGACAAACCTTACGGTGTCGGGACAGTTAAACGGTGAAACCTACGCCATGGCGTTTCGGAATATTTATACTTTCGGACCAACGTTCCGGGCAGAAAATTCAAACACCACCAGACATGCGGCGGAATTCTGGATGATTGAGCCGGAAATCGCATTTGCGGATTTAAAAGATGATATGATGCTGGCGGAAGGAATGTTGAAATATATTATACAATATGTTATGGAGCAGGCGCCGGAGGAAATGCAGTTCTTTAATAATTTTGTGGATAAAGGACTGATTGACAGACTGAACGGCGTGTTACATTCTGATTTCGGACATGTGACCTACACGGAAGCCATTGAACTGCTGGAAAAACATAATGATGAGTTTGAATATAAGGTATCCTGGGGCTGTGACCTGCAGACCGAACATGAGAGGTATCTGACGGAAGAAATATTTAAACGTCCGGTTTTTGTAACGGATTATCCGAAGAAAATCAAGGCATTTTATATGAAACTGAATGAGGACGGCAAAACGGTTGCGGCTATGGACTGTCTGGTACCAGGAATAGGTGAAATTATCGGCGGCAGCCAGAGAGAAGACAATTATGAAAAACTGGTTCAGAGAATGGAAGAATTGGGCTTAAAGAAAGAGGATTATGATTTTTATCTGGATCTTCGGAAATACGGTTCAACCAGACATGCCGGATTTGGTCTGGGATTTGAACGCTGCGTGATGTATCTCACCGGTATGTCCAATATCAGGGATGTTATTCCGTTCCCAAGAACAGTGAACAATTGTGAATTATAAAAGGAATATCCATGGGTTTACGAAATAATAGATCAAAAAAGAAAACAACCAAAAAAAGCAATAACAGGAAAAGCAGGGTTCTGAAAAGAGTCCTGCTTGGTTTGCTTATATTATTGCTGTTATTTATTCTGGTGATGATTACCCGGTTCGGTATTATGGCAGCAGAATATCAGAAAGAGGCAAAACAACTGGTAAAAGAGGGAGGCAGGGAGATATTCAAAGCCAATCAGACCAGTATTATTTATGATTCTGCCGGAAATGTCATTACGGAATTAATCGGCGACAGGGATTCTTATTATCTGGAATACTCGGAAATACCGTATTTTGTGAAACGGGCCCTGATAACCACCGAAGACCGGAATTTTTATGAACATTCCGGAGTGGATGTAAAAGCCATTCTTCGGGCAATGGTGGAACTTGTGAAGAATGAAGGTGCCATTACCCAGGGGGGAAGTACCATCACCCAACAGCTTGCCAGAAATATTTTCTTAACCCATGAAGTTACCATGGAACGAAAATTAAAGGAAATGTTCATAGCATTTGAACTGGAAAAGACTTATTCCAAAAATGATATTTTGGAATTTTACATAAACAATATATATTTTGCAAACGGTTATTATGGAATAGAGGCTGCTTCCAAAGGATATTTTGCAAAATCCGTTTCTGAGTTATCCATTGCAGAGATGGCCTTTATCTGTGCCATACCCAACAATCCCAGCCTGTATGACCCTTATGTCAATGCGGACAAAACAACAGAGCGGAAAAACCGGATTTTAAAGCAAATGCTGGAACAGGGCGATATTGATAAGGAAATGTATGAAGAAGCCTTATATGCCACGATTGTACTGGTACCCACAGAAAATGAAAGAATCAATTATGTGGAAACCTATGCCAGATATTGTGCCACCATAGCGCTGATGAAACACAGCGGATTTGAATTCCGCTATAGTTTCGAAACGCCGGAGGATAAGCGGGCTTATGAAGATGCTTATTATCAGCTTTATGATGAGTTGTCAGCCCGGTTATATACCGATGGATATCGTATTTATACATCCATTGATCTGGGAAAACAGGACTTTTTACAGAAGTGTATTGATGAACAGCTTGCTTATTATACGGGAACATATAATGAAGGTGTCTTTGAATTTCAGGGAGCGGCTGCCTGTATAGACAATAATACCGGAAAAGTGGTGGCAATCGTCGGGGGACGGACCCTGGATTATCACGGTTACACATTAAACCGTGCTTATCAGAGTTATCGTCAGCCGGGTAGTACCATTAAACCGATACTGACATATACCCCCGTTTTGGAACGGGGCTATTATCCGGAAACGACCGTAGTGGATGAACGGATGGAAGGCGGACCGGTGAACGAACCGAATATTTATGAAGGTGAGATGAGTCTGCGTTCTGCAGTGGAAAAATCCAAAAACACGGTTGCATGGGATTTGTTTGGAAAATTATCTGCCGAAACGGCTATTTCATATTTATTAAATATGGAATTTAAGAAAATAGTGAAAAATGACTATGTGCCTGCCATGTCCATCGGCGGAATGACCTATGGAGTATCTCCGGTGGAAATGGCGTCGGCATATGCGGCCATAGAAAATGACGGGCAATTCCGCAGTCCTACCTGTATTTCAAAGATAACCGATGCGGACTATAATATCATTATTGACAATATCAATTATATGGAATCCGGTACCGCAACGGTTGCCGTAAAGCAGATATATGATGCAAATGCAGCAAGGACCATGACGGATATACTGACTGGTGTTCTGAACCGGGGAACGGGAGTAAAATATCAGGTAAATAATGCCGTTTGTGCGGCGAAGACGGGTACTACAAATGATAATAAGGATGTCTGGTTTGTAGGATACAGCAGATATTATACAACGGCAGTATGGGTAGGTTATGATTTGCCAAAAGAGATATCAGATGGATACGGAACGAAATGTTCCGGTCTGATTTGGCAGAAATATATGAGCGGAATCCATGACGGACTGGAACTGAAGGATTTTCTGCCATATATGCGGCAGGACGGAACCATGAGCAACGGAGAACCGGCAACGGAACCGGTTACTGAAAATACTACGGTGCCAGATGAATTATATACAGATGTACCGGAAGAGACCGACAGCTCCATAGAAGAACCTGTAACCGGGGATACGGGAATTTCAGAAGAAATAATGTCTTCCACCGAAAATAATCAGCAGGAGACCACCAGTGAGAGCCATACAACAATGCCGGAATATCATACCACCGCACCGCAACGACCGCCGAAACCGTCAGGGGCGGGAACCGGGGAATTGTATACGGAATATTGGGGGGAATGATGTTAATTGAATAAATATGATAGTTTATTTTCTAGTGCAGAATCATCAGATAATTTAGTAACACTTTATTTTATAGATAACACAGGTGAACAGTGGATTAAAAATGATGTTGCCAGAATGGAAAGCGCAGGTTCCCGAGAGTGCATATAATATTACATTTAACAGATTAAGTCCTGATAAATTGATTGAATGGAATTCATGGAGTGCTGGTGGAAGAGATGGAAACAATGTATATTATGCAGATGGTAGTGAATATGGTCATTGGAATTATATTATGATAGAAGAGGAGGAAAATTATTTTCATGAGGGAGATATATTGTATCAGAGGAAGATGAAGGGAGTGATGTGTTAAGATTTTGGAGAGGAAATAATAACACATTATGGAATTATTCAATTGAAATAAGTTATGAGCAATATCTAAATAATCAGAATTGTATTGTTGTAAAAGATTGGGACAATTTTGGACATTGCACATATTATTTTAATGCAAAAATATGTTTGGATTCTATGTTGCAAATTGGATTTATTGATATGGAATTGTATAGTAATATGTTAGATGTTGATGGTGATGGACTTTTATTAGAAGAGGAGTATAAATATGGAACATTACCATCCGAAAAAGATACTGATGGAGACGGATTATCAGATTACAATGAAATATATTTATATGGTACAAATCCAACTAATATTGATTCGGATAATGATGGAATTAGTGATGGTACTGAAATTGATATGGGGTTAAATCCGCTTAATTTTGATACTGACAATAATGGGATTGCTGATGGCAACGAGATACTTCGGCAAACAATTAAAAATGTATCCTTTGATAAAATGAAAGATAATGAGATAGTTCCTGAAATAAGTATAGTTGGAAATGTATATGATTTTAGGCATGATGAAGATTTAGAATTTGAAAAGTGTGAGTTAATCTTTAATATTAATAAGGTAATTACAAATTACGATGAACTTGCTGTGGCATATTACAATGAAGAAACGAATCAGATTGAGATTCTTGAAACTCATTTAGATAGTAATAATAATATATTGACATGCTCTGTAGAACATCTAAGCATTTATTTTGTTGTAGATGTTGCTAAATTTATTTTAGGTTGGTATGTTAAGAATTTAAATGATGTAGTATTAAAGGGAAGATCAGATATTGTTTTTGTAGTTGATACAACTGGTTCAATGTCTAATGCAATTAGCCAGGTAAAAAATAGCATAGAATCGTTTGCTGATGAATTGGAAAATAATAAGGTTGATGTTAGATTAGGATTGATTGAATACAAGGATATTTATTATGATGGTGTAAATAGCACTAAATATTATGGTTGGTATGAAAAAGTTAGTGATTTTAAACATCAAATTAATCATTTAAATATCTCTGGAGGGGGTGATGCACCGGAGTCATTGGTTGATGCAATTAATATTATGCAAATTAATTTAAAATTTAGAAGTGATGCAGATAAATCTGCTATTATTGTCACCGATGCAGCATATAAAGATGGAATCGTAAATGATGTATCAGAATGTATGAGCAACAAAATTGAACAATTAGTAAATGATAATATTAATGTGTCAGTAATTACCAGTAAAGATTTATTTGGCACCTATAATAGTTTAACGGAAAAAACAAATGGAATATTAGGTAATATTAATTTAGATTTTTAAGTTAGCAGGCTATCAGGGATATATCAAAATAAAATTTATTTTTCAGAGTGGGATTATTGAAAAAATTAATTGTTGTATTAACAATCGTTTTATGTATTTTTGGCATTGTTTTTCCTAAAAATTTTGGAAAGCATACACCTTTATGGGATTTAGAAAAAAGAAGTTATGGTAATGAATATTTTTATACCAGAAATAAATATTTCATTTCATATAAGTATAAAAGAAATTGGAGTGCGATGAGTAATGTGTTGCGCATTTTTGTTCAACATGATAGCTTAAGTATAACAGAAGCCATATTATATACAACAGATACAGATGACAACATTGTTATTAATAATAATGGTGAGATATATTGGTATAAACCTTATAATAAGAATATAGATTATTACAAAACAAGTGTAGCAGAAAATACTCCAATTATTATTTCAGTTAATAATAAGGAATATAATTTAGAATTTTTAAATGAAGATTTGAAAGAGAAATATTATATTGATATTGAAGGGAAAGTAGAAGCGTTGAATCAGACACGCAATGAATATAACAGAGTGCTGAAATTATTAGTGGAAGAGGAAAAACAGCGTGTTTATGATAGGGCATTCAAGACATTGCTTGTAATATCTGTGATATGGATAATATGGATTATTTATAGAAGAGCAACAAAATGGGAGAAAAGACGTAAGGATAAAATGTTGGATTCTATATTAGATGAGTATAAAAGATTTGAAAAACATGATGTTATAAGTATATTTCATGTTTATCTACATTGACAAATAGAGTAAAAAACATATAATATACTTAACAAGACAGTCGGAAGGTGAGTGCGCATCACCCGACCCGGCACATAATCATTAAACTATTGAAATAGCCGTCAGACTTTTGCAGAGTACAAGACGGCTATTTCTCATTTTCAGATTCGGAATTGCGACTATTAACAATGCGGTTGTAAATATGACCATGAATTCTTCATATGTGCTCATAAGCATCCCTTTCCATTCAGCAAGACCCGGAACGGAAAGGAGCACGTCTCACGACCGCCCTGATAAGTGTAATTATCTAAAAAACTATTTTTAGATATCTTCTCCGTTACGGTATTTTTCTATACATCTCTGTATTCGTCCCACAGGATTTAACAGATTACTGATAGAAGCATCATGATTCAGAGTATCGATGATTAATGCGATATACTTACTCATATCACAGCTTACATAATACTCTTTTGTCAGGAGTTCCGGGGTCTGATATGTTAAATTCGTGGTAAGAACCCGGTCAATGATACCTTCTTTGTATGCTTTATCAAATTTTTCCAAACCGTTTGTAAAAAGACCGAAAGTAGCGGCAACAAATACGCGGCGTGCCTTTCTTCTTTTTAATTCGGTGGCAACGTCTATCATACTTTCGCCGGAGGAAATCATGTCATCAATAATAAACACATCTTTTCCTTCTACGGAAGAGCCGAGAAATTCATGGGCAACGATAGGATTCCGTCCGTTTACAATCTTGCTGTAATCACGGCGTTTGTAGAACATTCCCATATCCACACCAAGAATATTGGCAAGGTATACGGCACGTCCCATACCTCCTTCGTCCGGGCTTATCATCATTAAATGGTCGGCATCTAATTCCAGATTCTTTTCGCTGCGGAGCAGACCTTTTACGAACTGGTAAGCCGGCTGTACGGTTTCAAATCCCTTTAGAGGAATTGCGTTCTGTACCCTTGGGTCATGTGCGTCAAAAGTAATGATATTTTCAACACCCATGGATGTCAGTTCCTGTAATGCCAATGCACAGTCCATGGATTCTCTTCCGGTACGCTTATGCTGTCTGCTTTCATATAAGAAAGGCATAATGACGGTCAGACGTCTTCCCTTACCGGCTACGGCAGCAATTACACGTTTTAAATCCTGAAAATGGTCATCCGGCGACATATGATTTTTGTAGCCGCATACGGTATATTCCAGGCTGTAATTTGTTACGTCTACCATAAGATACAGGTCGTCTCCGCGGACAGACTGATTAATTGTACATTTTGCCTCACCGGAACCGAAACGGGGAGTGGATACATCTACAAGATAAGTATCTTTCTGGTATCCGGTAAAAGCAATGGTATGTTTATGCTCATTTTCACTTGCCCGTCTCCATGCGGAAATATAGGCATCTACTTTTTCGCCCATTTCCTTGCAGCTGTTAAGTGCGACGATTCCCAGCGGTCCTACCGGGATGGTTGTTAAAATGTGTTCATCTGATAACATGGTTAAACCTCCGTTGTGTTTTCCTGTGGTGAAATCCACATATTTATATAACATTGTGAATTGTTATAGTCAAGTTAAATTTAATTTATATGGCGGGCTTTTACTTTTTTGTTATGACGTAAATCGTCACCGTAAATTTTTAAAAAGGTAAATTCTTTTGCCAGCCGGGAAGTGATTCTTTCAGAATAACGGTCCATTAATTCCGTGAATATAAGATTGGTGGAAATAATGGTGGAATGTTTTGTGATTAACCGCTCATTCAGGCAGTTAAATAAGGCTGAATTGGTAAAGGAATTGGATAATTCCGTTCCTAAATCATCGATGATCAGAAGATCACAGTTCAGGATTTGTGTAACCTGATTTTTGGCATCTATATTATTATGTTCAAATTCTGCATCGGATAAAATATTAAATAACTTAATGGCAGAAAGATAAATAACTGATTGATATCGCTCAATTAACTCTTTGGCAATACAGTTGGTTAAAAATGTTTTTCCTACACCTGTTTCTCCGAAAAAAAGCAGATTGGAATATTTTTTTTCCGTTCTGGTAAAATCATCGATAAATCTGTGGCATATTTCTGCCACTTTATGTATGTTGACAGCCGGTGTCATGCCGGTAACGGAATCCGTATAATCGTCACGGAATAATTCATAGGAAAAATTGCTGAAATTCTCATATTCCAAAATATTTTTTATATTTGACTGATTATAGAGAATATCTATCTCCGCCAGTTTAAAACAGTGACATTTTTTATTTTCCTGGTAACCGGTATCCTGACAATCCGGACAGGAGTAGCGGATATTCATGTAGTCAACAGGAAAACCGTATTCCTGCAGTAAAGACTCCTTTTCGTTATGAAGCTTTACCATTGCGGATTTATAGTCAGGAATCAATGCATGGGAAGGATTCAGCAAAAGCTGCTTTGTGGTTTCCAAAGATAATCCGGAGATTTCTTCATTAATTTCTTTTATGCGGGGGATTCGCTGATATACATCAGCAATCCGTCGGTTCTGCTCCCGTTTGCTCTGCAATTGTCTGCGGTTGTACGAGCGTATGATTTCGTCGTACTGCATATTTGTTAGTGACATAAGAAATCCTTTCCTGCATAAATGCTAGATATTTCCTAAAAGTTCTTTTTCCAAAGTCTCATAATTGTAGTTTCGCTGTGTAAAATTATTAAAGCTGTTTTTGGATGCCGGCTTGGAAGAATTAATGGAAGTCTCTGTTCCCGAAACGGCCGGCGCCGGTTGATTGGCGGCGTAGTATTGTCTGCCAGGGTAAAGAGCCTTGTTTTTCTGGTGTTCTTCGTCCAATGTCTGAATATCTCCAATGGTCCGGATACCCCGCTCCTTCCATTTGGTTAAGATAGAATCGGCATATTCAAAACTTGGCTGATGAATCTGTTTCATGGTCCGATTGCAGGCATCCAGTATAATATCCATGGTAAAGCCATAGGAATTTGTCCATTTGATGATCAGTGCTTTTTCACTTTCACCCGGATTGCGGCCGTTTAAACCAAAGGCTTTTAAAACCGGATAACAGCTTTTATTATACAGGGTAGTGTTTGCCTTTGCTTTTTCTACAGTATCAATGCCTTCTTCTGCCCATGACAGGGCTGTTTTTTCCATATAGCGAAGACTTTTGTGACCGTTGGAAACACAATATTCAATCAGATATTCTATTAATTCTGCTTCAAATCCCAGACCGTCATAGAGATAAAGCAGCGTATTGGTATCGGAACCGCTCAATGGTTTGCCTATGTATTTCTGTGCCAGATACAGGAATTCAATGACATCGCTTTTTTCTTTAAAGGAATCAAGTTCATTGGCAGAATAACTGTGTTTTGGGGGAATATCCGGCGATGCCCCAGAGGCCTGTTCTCTGACGGAAGTTTCAGCGGTGTCATTTGCTGCCGGTGTACCGGCTTTAGATGTTAATCCGCTTTCATCGGATATCCGTCCTGAATCCTGATTCCGGTCTTTATGTTGCTGATAAACAGTGGAATCGCTGCGTTTGGATTCTATTTCATTAATATGTATATTTGTAAGCTGATTGGAAGCATCGATGCTTAAACGGAGCAGCCCGGTCTGTTCCCAGTACTTTAAGGCACGAATGACGTCCTTTTCGGTATGATTGAAAATATCGGCAATGTGGCAGACGGAAACATCATAGTCAGTAGCCGACAATGCACGTAGCAGATACAGATATATTTTGACAAATTCTCCATTCGCATTTAGCATATATTCGTCGATAAAACGATTCGATATCGGAGTGACGGAATAAACATCAGGTCCGTCTAATATGATCTTACCCATTTTCTTTCATACCTTTCTATCATTATTTCAAGATTCTATCTTTTGCTTGGAAACACATTATAGCATATTATTTAAAAAATGAGAACATTAAAATTTTCGCTAAACCTTGAATTATGGGCATTTTCGCAGATTGTGGACAGTGTGGATACTGTGGATAAAAAAATTTAGAATTATAAATAAAAGCTAAAAACTGCGTAAAACGGACAAAATCTGACAGATTAACCGTTTAAATTATGTAAACAAGAAATCCACACTTGTCGAAAAAGATATGCACCGACAAAATGTGGATAAAGTGGATAACTTTTATTTTAACAGATTTTCACCGATTAATACAACATCTCCGGCGCCCATAGTTATCAACAAATCGCCGTTGATACAATTTTTCAGCAAAAAATTTTCAATTTCCTCAAAAGACGGCAGATAATGCACGGATTTTCCAAGTTTTTGAATCTCTTCACAGAGCGTCCGGGAGCTGATGCCTAAATTATCGGTTTCCCTGGCAGGATAAATATCTGCCAGTACCACTTCGTCTGCCAGAGAAAGGGAAGAGGCAAAATCTGTCAGAAACGCTTTGGTACGTGTATAAGTATGAGGCTGAAATACACACCAGAGTTTTTTGTGAGGATAATTTGCTGCGGCCGTCAGCGTAGCCCGTATTTCATCGGGATGATGGGCGTAATCGTCAATGATCGTTACCCCGTTCTTTTCTCCTTTATATTGAAAACGTCGGTCTGTACCGCTGTATATATTCAGACCTTTTGCGGCAGCCTCCGGCGGAACGTTCATTATATCAGCAGCGGCAAAAGCAGCCAGAGCGTTTAAAACATTATGTTCTCCCGGCACTTTTAAATCCACATGGGCTGTTTTTACGGGATTTGTGAACCGGCAGACACCGTTTTCAAAGCAGGCAGTCTGTTTCATAATGTCAAAAGAGGCACAGGCAAACTGATTGTATGTTATATTTTCAGGATAAAATTCGCTTTTATTTTTATCCGGTCCGAATGTTACATAACGGCATTTTAAATCATTGGTAAAATAATTTAAGTCATCTATTTCGCTGTTGATTACCAGAACACCGCTTTCATCCAGTTTATCGGCAAAAACTTTGAAACTGCTCCGGATATCATGGATATCTTTGAAAAAGTCCATATGGTCTTCCCGGATATTCAGGATAATTTCTATTGTAGATATAAAGGAATGAAAACTGTTGGTATATTCACAGGCTTCCGTTACCAGATAACCGGATTTTCCCACACGGACATTACCATGAATGGATTTCAGAATACCGCCTACCAGTATGGTTGGGTCATATCTGGCTTCCAGCAGGATCTCCGAAAGCATGGAAGTGGTGGTGGTTTTTCCGTGGGTCCCTGATACCGATACGGCAGTCGGATATTTTGACATGATCTGGCCCAGAAGAACGGCACGGGACATAACGGTTATGCCTTTCTCTTTTGCCGCCATCAGTTCAGGATTATCTGCTTTGACTGCGGCAGTATAGACCAGATATGAAATGTCATCGGTAATGTTTTCTGCGTTGTGACCATATGTAATATTTGCTCCTAAAGTTTCCAGACGCTCCGTCACCGGAGAGGATTTTGAATCGGAACCGCTGACGGAATAACCCTTATCTAACAGGATTTCCGCCAGACCGCTCATGCTGATTCCGCCGATTCCCACAAAGTGGATATGACAGGGATTGTTCATTATATCTTCTATATTATTCAATGTTTTAGCCATCCTTTTTTCATTGTTGTATAATTACTTTTAATTATAGCAAATGATTGAGAAATTAACACCCCTTAATTGGGATTCGTATAATAAATTTTTGGGGGCAGGTATAAAACTGGAAATACCTTATAACTCTATTTAAATGTTTTCTAAAGAAAGTAATACTTATATATACACTAAAAAATATAAAATATATAATATAGCTTATCACATTGTTTTAAGATAGAAAGTATGGAGGATTCATTATGATTCAACATTAGCAGGCACCTACATCAACACCAATGCCGCCCGTACAGACAACAGTAATACCGATAGGAAACGGTTCGGTCAGTCCTTCTGCAATGCAGTTAACATCACCGTTATATTATGCGCCTGCACCTGTACCTTGTTCGAGCACGGCAGCACCTGTGCTCAGAAATTGGAAAGGTGAACCTGTCAGTTTACCTCCTCACCATATTATGAGTCCGGTGGATTTGGCAATGGATCAAAAACCTATAGTTATGAGAGGTCCTTTCACAAAGGAACAAAAAGAAAAATTTAGAAAAGGTACCGGAGCAGGACTGAAGATATCGCCGCATCACAGACATCAGTTACCTGTCAGCATGGGAGGGGTAATAGATGAAATACCGGGACCGGGACATCCGGCCGGAAATCAGCATACAACCGGAAAGAGACATCCAAACAAAAAAACATTCTTTCCAAAAAAATCTTTACGAAATAAAGAAATAAGAGAACATTGGAAAGAAAAAGATGCTCGCATGGTTGAAAGACCGCCGGGTTCAGGACAATGGTATGATGATGGCTTTTAAACGCATAAGATACCTTTGCAACATCCCCTCATTTATGTTATTATGATATAGAATTTCAACGAACTTTGTGAGGATAATTTCAATGGATGAAATAAATAGAACTCTTGCGCCTGTGGGAGTGTTCGACTCCGGTGTGGGAGGACTGACGGTTGCCCGGGAGATTATGAGGCAGCTTCCCAACGAAAAGATAGTATATTTCGGAGATACGGCAAGAGTTCCCTACGGCAGTAAGTCGAAAAATACCATAATAAAATACTCAAAACAGATTATCAGATTTTTAAAGACCAAAGGTGTGAAAGCCATAGTTGTGGCCTGTAATACTGCCAGCGCCATGGCTTTAGAGGAAATACAGCCGGAAACGGATATTCCCATTATTGGCGTGATAAAGCCGGGAGCTAAGACCGCAGTGGAAAAGACAAAAAATAAGCGGATTGGCATAATCGGAACGGAGGCCACCATAAGCAGTAATATATATAAAGATATTATTTGTGAAAAAGACAGTTCCGTTACGGTTGTTGGAAAGCCCTGCCCGCTGTTTGTACCGTTGGTGGAAGAGGGCTGGATTAAAGACCCTGTTACCCGGGAAGTGGCAAAGCGGTATCTGGATTATTTCAGGCAGGAAAATATTGATACCCTGGTGCTGGGCTGCACCCACTATCCGCTGTTGCGGAATACCATCGGAGAAATTATGGGCGAATCCGTTACTTTGGTGAATCCGGCATATGAGACAGCTGTCAGCCTTCGGGCGCTTTTGATGGAAAAAAATCTGGCAGCCGGAAACGAACACAGATATGAAGGAAATATGTATGACTTTTATGTCAGTGATACCGCCGATAAGTTTAAACATTTTGCAAACTCTATTCTGCCGTTTCATATTGAGGATATTGAGCAGATCAATATTGAAGAATATTAGCGCCGGGTATGAAAATGTTTAAATAAGATATCGGATGAAATAATCGGAATATATTATAGAAAGAATGGATGCAGATGGATAAAGATGTATTTGTAACAATTAAAGGTATTCATACAACAAATAATGATTCGGATGATACGGAAATACTGATTCCGGGTGAATACTATTTTAGAAACAACAAGCATTTTATATGCTATGAAGAGGTATCGGAATCCAATGGAGAAAAATCCAAGAGCGTTATGAAAATCAGCAATAATATGGTAGAGCTGATAAAACGCGGTTCTGGCAGCTCTCATCTGATTTTTGAAAAAGATAAGAAAAATTATTCTTTATATAATACGGGGATGGGCAATCTTTATCTGGGGGTGGATACCAGTGACATTCAGATGATAACTTCAGAAGATGAGCGCCGTATAGATGTGAAGATTAACTATAGTCTGGAGATTAACCAGCAGAAGGTATCGGACTGTGAAGTAAGCATCGTGGTATCTTCAGACAGTATGTTATAGTTTTATGTTTGGTTTTGGGCAGGACTGATGCGGACGGATTTATGAATTTAAGACAATCAACCGGTAAGCGGTATTGCTGCAGGTAATGCAGCAATACCGTTATTTTTTTGTTGGGTATTGTAAATGAAAGAAAAAAAGTGTAAACTTATAGTATAAAATATAAATGCGGTGAAAGGAGCCTGTATGCATAAAAAAGTCAGAAAAATCAGCATTAACCGGAAGATACTGTTGACATCAGGTGTATTATTGTTACTCTTTACTCTGATATTGGGAATGAATTTTTACAGTACCATGAAAAAAAATATGGTGGAAATGGGGGTAGAACAGGCAAAAACTGTTGTACATGCTGTTGCAAAAAGTCTGGATGTGGATTCCATGGAAGGACTGAAACCCGGAGATGAAACATCAAAGAAATACAAGGACTCGCTTGAGTTTATGAGAAAAGCAAAAGAAGAATATAATATGGCATATCTGTATACACTGACCACGGACGGAAGTAAGGTTTATTATGGAATAGACACGGACGAGAGTGACGGGCAGTTAATGATAGGCGATGAATTTACTGAAGAGTACGGTATGATGGAAAAAGTATTTGAAGGAAATATATTTGTACAGGACTATATTGATCATACAAAGGATGGAGATTTAATTACCGCATATTACCCGCTGAAAAACAGTGACGGAGAAGTAGTTATGGTGCTTGGCTGTGACTATAACGCTTCCGGTGTGACAAAACAGTTACATATTATGGGAAATCGTCTTTTGGCCATTGGGGTTGCAGGTCTTGTGGTAATGATGATATTGCTGAGTCTGATCATAAGAAGCATAATGAGAGGCTTACGAAAAATAAATGATAAAATAAGCGAGATTGTAAATGATGAAGGGGATCTGACGCAGCGGCTGAATGTAAAGACCGGGGATGAGGTAGAAGAAATTGCCGAAAATATTAATGCATTGCTTGAATATATAAGAAATATCATGGCGAATATATCTGGTGATTCCGAAAAGCTAAGCGAATCTTCCAGGGTTGTAATGGAAAATATTACGGGTGCGGAAGAAAATATATCCGATGTATCGGCAACCATGCAGCAGATGAGCGCGGCCATGGAGGAAACATCTGCTTCCCTTAATCAGGTACAGACCGCAATATTTGATATTTATGAAGGAATTGAGAATATAGCGGTTGCTGCAGAAGACGGAAGAACGATGATGACTGAAGTCAGAAAGCGAGCGGAGAATGTTTATACCGAAGCCCGGACAGAGCAAAAACAGGCTTATGCGGAGGCTGATCAGATATCCGTTTCCGTAAGTGATAAGATTGAAAAATCAAAAGAAGTAGAGCAGATCAATATACTGACGGATAAAATTCTGGATATCACGCAACAGACAAATCTGCTGGCTTTAAATGCAAGCATAGAGGCGGCCAAGGCAGGAGAAACAGGTAAAGGATTCGCGGTTGTAGCGGATGAAATCGGAAAGCTGGCGGCGGATTCCGAATCTGCGGCAACCCAGATACAGCAGGTAAGCAGAGAGGTAATCAGTGCGGTGGAAGGACTGGCACAGGAATCGGAACGCATGGTACATTTTATAGAAAACACTGCTATGGAAGGATATAAGAATCTTTTGGATACCAGCAAAAAATATCAGAAAGATGCAGAACATATATATGCAGATATGGATAAATTTGCCCGGAATTCCCAGCAGCTTCAGCAGAATATAGACAGTATAAAGGAATCCGTAGAAACGGTAAATATTGCAGTTGAAGAAAGCGCCAAAGGTGTGGTGAATGTAGCGGAAATGTCCGTTGATTTAACCGGCAGAATGGAAGGCGTGGGAAAGAAAGTCCATGACAATATGGATATCTCAATGGAGCTGAAAAATGAAGTCGGAAAGTTTAAAATATAAATCAGATAATTTTTGGAAAAACTATTGACATTAAAGTTAACTTTAGTGATATACTCTGAAATATTCAGAGATGGCAGCTGTGAAACTCACAGTCACGGTTTATAAGTTTCGGTGACTGTGAGTTTTTGTCTGTATGCCAGAAATAAGTAAAGAAAGGAAGAACAGAAATGTATTTGGAAAAGGTAAATCAGCCGGCTGATATTAAGTGTTTAAAAAATCCGGAATTAAAGGAGCTGGCAGAAGAAATGCGGAAGGCCCTGCTTTTCCGACTCAGCAGACACGGCGGACATTTTGGTCCGAATTTCGGTATGGTGGAGACGATTATAGCGCTTCATTATGTATTTGATTCCCCGAAGGATAAATTTGTTTTTGATGTTTCCCATCAGAGTTATTGTCACAAAATGCTTACCGGAAGGAAAGATGCCTATCTATATGAGGAGCATTTTGAAGATGTATCCGGTTATACCAATCCGGAAGAAAGCGAGCATGATTTTTTCAATGTGGGACATACTTCTACTTCCGTGAGCCTGGCCTGCGGACTTGCAAAGGCCAGAGATTTAAAAGGCGGCAGTGAAAATATCATTGCGGTTATCGGAGACGGGTCTTTAAGTGGCGGAGAGGCGTTGGAGGGAATTGATTTTGCTTCCGAGCTGGAAAGTAATTTTATTATTGTTGTGAATGACAATGATATGTCCATAGCCGAAAATCACGGAGGTTTATATAAAAATTTAAAGCAGCTCAGAGAGAGCGGAGGAACTTGTGAATGCAACCTGTTCCGGGCCATGGGACTGGATTATGTTTATCTGGCTGAGGGCAATGACATAGAAAAACTGATTAAAGTCTTTCAGGAAGTGAAGGACACTGACCGCCCGATTGTGGTACATATTAATACGCAGAAAGGAAAGGGATATTCCTTTGCGGAGCAGAAGAAAGAAGACTGGCACTGGTGTATGCCGTTTGATATCGAAACCGGAAAAACAACCATGTCTTTTAATGGTGAAGATTACGGCAGTATCACACAGGAATTTCTGACGGAAAAAATGAAGAAAGACCCGACAGTCACTACCATTGTGGCAGCAGTTCCCACCAATATCGGATTTACGGAGGAGAAACGAAAAGAAGCCGGCAAACAGTTTGTTGATGTGGGTATCGCAGAAGAGCATGCGGTTGCATTTGCTTCCGGAATAGCAGCAGGAGGCGGAAAACCGGTGTTTGCCACACATTCCAGTTTTATACAGAGAACCTATGACCAGCTTTCCCAGGACCTCTGCGTAAACGGAAATGCCGCGACGATTCTGGTAAATACCGCTTCGGTCTACGGGATGAATGATGTTACCCATCTGGGTATTTTTGATATTCCGTTGATTGCCAACATTCCAAATATGGTATATCTTGCTCCTACGAACAAAGAAGAGTATCTGGCAATGCTGGACTGGAGTATTGAACAAAACGAGTATCCGGTGGCAATCCGTATTCCGTGCAACGGAGTGGTTTCCGTGAAAGAGAAGATTGAAACGGATTACAGTCATTTAAACAGATATCAGGTAAAGGAACAGGGCAGTAAGATTGCAATACTGGCGCTGGGGGATTTCTTCTGGTTGGGAGAGGAAGTTGCAAAAGCCATTAAAGAGAAGAGCGGAATCATGCCGACACTGATCAATCCCAGATATATTACCGGGCTGGATCAGGAACTACTGGAAAAATTAAAAGAGAACCATGACAGAATCATTACTTTGGAAGACGGAATTCTGGATGGTGGTTTTGGTGAGAAAATTGCACGGTATTACGGTCCTTCCGATATGAAGGTTTATAATTATGGACTGAAGAAAGAATTTATAGACCGTTACAATGTGGAAGAGGTGTTAAGGGATAACAGACTGACGGTATCTCAGATTTTGGAAGATGTATTAAAGTAGCAGGGGCGGTATTGTTTAAGTTTAATATTTTTGGTAATATTATATTTAAAAAAGCCTTTATTATAACTTCAAAGGAGGGAAATTCCATGAACAAAAAGACAATGTATAATCTGACTTATGGACTTTTCGTCCTCACCTCTGCTTATGAGGGAAAGGACAGCGGCTGTATCATAAATACAGCCGGTCAGGTGACTTCCGAACCAAACAGAATCAGCATTACGGTAAATAAGGCGAATTTTACCCATGACCTGGTACGGGACAGCGGGAAATTTAACATTTCCATTCTCAGCGAGGAAGCCGGTTTTGATGTTTATAAACATTTCGGATTTCAGTCCGGCCGTACGGTTGACAAATTTGCCGGTTATGAAAGTTGTAAACGCAGCGCCAATGGTCTGTACTATATTACGGCAGGAACAAACGGTTATATCGGTGCGGATGTAGAACAGAGCGTGGATTTGGGAAGCCATACGATGTTTATAGCCTCTGTAAAGGAAATGGAAGTATTATCGGAGGTTCCGTCAGCAACTTATGCATATTATCAGTCTGTTGTCAAACCGAAGCCGGAACAGTCCGCTGCAGGAAAAACGGTATGGCGATGTACGGTCTGCGGCTATATTTATGAGGGAGAGGAGCTTCCGGAGGATTATATTTGTCCGTTATGCAAGCATCCTGCTTCGGATTTTGAGAAAGTGACAGGTTGAGAAACAAATATCAGAGAATAATCGGAAGCGGCCGCCAGAGGCCGCTTTCGTATTGAATAAAAATAAAGGTGCATGAGTTTTCACTCATACACCTGAGATATACTGTATAATATAATTTTAAGCTGTTTTCGGATTAACCAAAGTATCTCTTGAGCAATCCTGCAAATGCCTTTCCGTGTCTTGCTTCATCGCGGGCCATTTCATGAACGGTGTCATGAATCGCATCCAGATTCTGAGCTTTTGCCATCTTGGCAAGTTCAGTCTTTCCGGCAGTTGCGCCGTTTTCAGCCTCAACACGTAATTCAAGATTTTTCTTTGTGCTAGGAGTTACCACTTCGCCTAATAATTCAGCAAATTTAGCTGCATGTTCTGCCTCTTCATATGCTGCCTTTTCATAGTAAAGACCAACTTCAGGATATCCTTCTCTGAAAGCAACTCTGGCCATTGCAAGATACATACCCACTTCAGTACATTCACCTGTAAAGTTTGCTCTTAAACCTTCCTTGATTTCTTCGCTGACATCGCTGGCTACACCTAAAACATGTTCGGCAGCCCATGTCATATTTTCATCCTGAACTGTAAACTTCTCACCTGGAACACCACACTGCGGACATTTCTCCGGCGGCTGCTCTCCTTCATGAACATAACCACAAACTGGACATACGTATTTTGCCATAATTTTTTCTCCTTCTCTTATATGATTTTTTAAATTAAAATCAATAATGATTACTGTTTTAATATAACATGACTTGATCGCTCTGTCAATGTTTTTTTAAAAATTTTTTTTCATTTGTCATACAATCATGACAAGTTCCATAGAAATAGATAGAGTGGCCTTCAACTTTACCCGGGAAGTTTTGGGCAGCAAGGGTATTGACAAAATCAATATTATCCATTTCCAAATCAACAATACTGTTACATTTACGGCATATAAAATGATTGTGAGGGGCAGGATTGCCGTCAAAATGCTCTGATTCATCATCACAGGAAATCTTCTGAATGATACCGAGTTCGGACAAAAGCGTAAGGTTGCGGTAGACGGTTCCAAGACTTATATTGGGAAATTCCTGTTTAACCCCTCTGTAGATCATATCAGCAGTGGGATGGTCTTTCCTCGGTTTTAAAAAAGCAAGGATTGCTTCCCGCTGCCTGCTGTGATTCAGGGTTCTTGTTGTTTTCATAAGCAATGCTCCTTAAATCTGTAAAAAATAGTAATGATTATTGATATCAGTATAAATGATGATATATTATTCGTCAATATTCTTTTAAATAAAAAATTTTGGTAAAAATATACAATTTATTTTTGGGTCATTTGTACATTTCGACAAGAAGATTGTTGCAAAATAATTAATGTCGGAAAAAACTTTGATAAAAAGTGCAAAATCAGTTCAATAAAATTGGTTTGTATGTTATAATATTTGCATAAAACAACAGCGAGGTGATTGACGTGATTAAGAAAGAAATGATTGCCATGTTACTGGCAGGTGGACAGGGTAGCAGATTGGGAGTACTTACATCAAAAGTAGCAAAACCGGCGGTAGCTTTTGGTGGAAAGTACAGAATCATTGATTTCCCGTTGAGTAACTGCATTAATTCGGGTATTGATACGGTAGGAGTTCTGACACAGTATCAGCCGTTACGGTTAAATGCACATATCGGCATCGGTATACCATGGGATTTAGATAGAAATATCGGCGGTGTTACGGTTTTACCACCATATGAGAAAAGTGGAAACAGTGAATGGTACACGGGAACCGCAAATGCAATCTATCAGAATTTAGATTATATAGATTCTTACAATCCGGATTACGTGCTTATTCTGTCGGGAGACCATATTTATAAGATGGATTATGAGGTTATGTTGGATTATCATAAAGCAAATCAGGCAGATGTTACGATTGCGACCATGCCTGTACCATATGAGGAAGCCAGCCGATTTGGTATAGTTTTAACCGATGATGACAACAAGATAACGGAATTTGAAGAAAAGCCGGAACAGCCAAGAGGCAATTTAGCATCTATGGGTATTTATATTTTTAGCTGGAAAATACTAAAAGAAGCATTGATTACGAAATCGGAACAAAGCAATTGTGATTTTGGTAAACATATCATTCCATATTGCTTTGAAAAAGGAGACAGGATGTTTGCCTATGAGTATAACGGATATTGGAAAGACGTAGGAACACTGTCCTCCTATTGGGAAGCAAATATGGAATTAATTAATATCATTCCGGTATTCAATCTCTATGAAGAATTCTGGAGAATTTATACCAAGAGTGATACATTGCCGCCGCAGTATATTTCAGAGTATGCGAAAGTGGAAAGAAGTATCATCAGCGAAGGTACAAGTATATATGGAGAAGTTTATAATTCCGTGATCGGTGCAGGTGTGACTATTGAAGAGGGAGCAGTGGTACGGGACTCCATCATCATGCAGAATACCAATATCGGTAAGGGAACAAGAGTAAACAAAGCTATAATCGCTGAAAATGTTAATATCGGATTTGATGTTGAACTGGGTATTGGTGATGAAGCTCCAAGCAAACTGGAACCAAAGATTTATAACAGCGGTCTGGTAACTATAGGAGAGAATTCGGTAGTTCCGAATCATGTGAAAGTCGGAAAGAATACCGCCATATCCGGTATTACGGTTGCCGAGGATTATCCGAACGGAATGCTTGGAAGCGGCGAATATATAATTAAGGCAGGTGACGTCAAATGAGAGCAATAGGAATTATACTGGCTGGTGGAAACAATAACAAGATGAGAGAGCTTTCGTATAAGCGCGCCATTTCAGCTATGCCCATTGCGGGCAGCTACAGAAGCATTGATTTTGCATTGAGTAATATGTCAAATTCCCATATTCAGAAAGTAGCAGTGCTTACACAATATAATGCGTTATCCTTAAATGAACATCTGAGTTCTTCAAAATGGTGGGATTTCGGAAGAAAGCAGGGAGGTCTTTTTGTATTTACGCCTTCCATTACCGCTGAAAACGGATTCTGGTATCAGGGTACCGCCGATGCCATATATCAGAATATCAGTTTTCTGAAGAACAGCCATGAGCCGTATGTGGTAATTGCATCCGGCGACGGAGTGTATAAGCTGGATTACAATAAGGTATTGGAATATCACATTGCGAAAAAGGCGGATATAACCGTAGTATGCAAGGATTTTCCGGAAGGTACCGATGTTTCACGCTTCGGCTGTGTGAAGATGAATGAGGAAAGCCGCATTACGGAATTCGAGGAGAAGCCTTTGGTATGCACATCGAATACGGTATCTACAGGCGTATATGTAATACGCAGACGTCTGCTGATTGAGTTAATCGAAAAATGTGCGGCAGAAGACAGATATGATATTGTTACTGATATTCTGGTGCGGTATAAAAATGTAAAACGTATTTACGGATATAAGATTAATACCTATTGGAGCAATATTGCCACCGTAGAGTCCTACTATAAAACCAATATGGATTTTCTGAAACTCAGTGTCAGGGATTACTTCTTTAAACAGTATCCGGATATTTATTCGAAAGTGGATGATCTGCCGCCGGCAAAATACAATCCGGGAGCAGTGGTGAAGAACAGCCTGATCAGTAGCGGCTGTATCATTAATGGTGTGGTGGAGAATTCCGTATTGTTTAAAAAGGCCTATATAGGTAATAACTGTACGATTAAAAATTCTATCATTTTAAATAACGTATATATTGGAGACAACACATATATTGAGAATTGTATTGTGGAGAGTCGTGATACGATTCGTGCCAATACCACTTATATCGGCAACAACGGAGAAATTAAGATTGTTGTGGAGAAAGGTGAACGCTATAGTCTTTAGACCAATCGTGAATTAAAATTGTATAGGGAAGGGGACCTGAAAATGCAAATTACAGATATACGTGTCAGAAAAGTTACAAAAGAAAGCAAAATGAAGGCAGTGGTATCAATTACAATTGACGGGGTATTCGTAATACACGATATTAAAGTAATTGATGGAGATAACGGACCGTTTATAGCCATGCCGAGCAGGAAGGCTTCAGATGGGGAATACCGTGATATTGCGCATCCGATTAATTCCGAGACAAGAGAAATGATGCAGAAACTGATCATAGAGAGATATGAGGCGGTGCTTGCTGAAGAAACGGAACAGGAATAAATCAGGATTTCATAAATCATGATTTATTGAAAAACAGGTTGACAATTGAGTTAACCTGTTTTTTGTGCTATAATGTAACTTCCCTGAAAATGGAAGAAAAGACACGGAGCAGATATGGAAGAAAGGACATGGATATAAAAATGTATATAATAGCCGGATTGGGGAATCCTACATCAAAATATCATGGAACCAGACATAATGTGGGATTTGATGCAATTGATAAAATAGCGGAAGAAAACGGAATATCGGTAGACGTATTGAAGCACAGAGCCTTATGCGGAAAAGGTATCATAGGCGGAGAAAAAGTGCTGCTGATGAAACCTCAGACATTTATGAACAACAGCGGGGAAGCGCTGCGGGCCGCCGTGGATTTTTATAAGGCGGATGCGGAAAATGAAGTTATCATAATTTACGACGATATCAGTCTGTCCGAAGGACGGCTGAGAATCCGGGCAAAAGGAAGCGCAGGGGGGCATAATGGGATTAAAAGTATAATTGCCCATTTAGGAACGGAGAAATTTAAACGGATTCGCATAGGAATCGGAGAAAAGCCGGAACATATGGATCTGGCGGATTATGTATTAGGAAAGTTTTCAGCAGAGAAGCGGATTGATATAGAGAATTCCATAAAAAATGCCAGTGCGGCCCTGAACCTGATGATAGAGCAGGATATAGGAGCAGCCATGAACCGGTATAATTCATAGATTGAAAATAAATGCGGAATTCATTTCCCGGAATGGAGGAATAATGTGAAGACTTTTGAAGAACCGTTACAGGATTGTAATGAATATAATCTTCTGATGGAGCAGTTAAAAAAAGATGATAAAAAGCAGAAAGCCTTTCAGATTACCGGATGTCTGGATTCCCAGCAGGTGAATTTTATGAGCGGCATTGCAAAAGAATATTCCTATAGTGTAGTGGTGACCCATAGTGAGAAACGTGCCAGGGAAATTTATGAGGATTTTTTGCTGTATACAAAGGATGTTTCATATTATCCTGCGAAAGATTTTATTTTTTACAGTGCGGATATTCATGGAACCCTGACGATCAGAGAACGCCTGAATACTATCCGCAGACTGGTGGAGGGGCAGAAGGCTGTTATTGTAACCACCATAGACGGACTTATGGATAAACTGATACCCATCCGTCAGATAAAAGAAAATGTACTTACATTTCAATGCGGAGATATGGTGAACCTGAATAAGCTGCAGAAAGAACTTATAAGTATGTGTTATGAAAGAGTGGGGCAGGTGGAATTATCGGGACAATTTGCCATCCGCGGCGGTATTATAGATATATTTCCGTTAAGTGAAGAAAGTCCGATCCGGATAGATTTGTGGGATGACGAGATTGACTCCATTAAATACTTTGATGTGGAAAGCCAGCGTTCCATTACCATGCTGGAGGAGGTTTCTGTCTATCCGGCAACGGAATATATACTGAGTCAGGAACAGATTGCCTCGGGATTGAAGAAAATTCATGAGGAAATGACGGAAACGGAACAGAAGTTCCGGAAGGACATGAAGACA
Source organism: uncultured Lachnospiraceae bacterium (assembly GCA_910583605.1). GTDB lineage: Bacteria > Bacillota > Clostridia > Lachnospirales > Lachnospiraceae > Bovifimicola. The sequence continues at coordinate 36,782 of CAJTXN010000004.1, read as the reverse complement.
GAAGAGGCCCATAGAATCAAAACCGTGATCAATGATTTTACGGAACAGTTAAAGATGGGAAACACCAATGTGTCAGTGGACAGTTTCATCAATTACTTTTATGAAGAGACTTCCTCGTTGATTGAGTATCTGGAACAGGAAAATACAATTTTTCTGCTGGATGAACCGGCAAGACTGGAGGAGAGGAGCAGCATTGTTGAAAAAGAATTCCGGGAAAGCATGATAAACCGTTTGGAGAAGGGATATCTGCTGGCCGGACAGGTAGACGTAATGAAAACCTATTCCCGGATACTTGCCTTGATGTCCCGCAGACAGATGGTGGTATTTACCGCATTGGAACAGAAGGTGAAAGGTATCGGCATTGCGGATACCTTTCATATAGAAGCAAAAAATATTATTTCATACAACAGCCAGTTTGATTTACTGGTGAAGGACCTGAAACAATACAAGAAAAAGGGATACAGAATATTGATACTGACCACCTCCAGAACCAGGGCGGAACGGCTGGCAGAAAATCTACGGGATTATGAGATTGAAGCGTTTTATTCGGAAAATCCTGACCGGATATTAAAGTCCAAAGAAATCATGGTTTCATATGGAAATCTTCATAAGGGATTTGAATATCCGCTTTTAAAATTTGTTGTAATTACCCAGACCGATATTTTCGGAAGGGAAAAGGCTAAAAAGAGACGTGCAAAGAAACAGTATAGCGGAAAAAAGATTCAGAGTTTTTCGGATTTAAATATCGGCGATTATGTAGTGCATGAGAATCATGGTCTTGGAATATACCGGGGAATTGAAAAAATTGAAGTAGATAAAGTGGCAAAGGATTACATTAAAATCGAGTATGCGGACAACAGCAATCTCTATATTCTGGCTACCGGACTGGATTTGATTCAGAAATATGCCGGTTCCGATGCGGTAAAAATACCAAAGATAAATAAATTGGGAACCCAGGAGTGGAGCCGTACAAAGTCCAAAGTCAAGACGGCGGTGAAAGATATAGCAAGGGACCTGGTAGCGCTTTATTCGGCCAGACAGAATCAGAAAGGCTTTCAGTTTAGTCAGGACAATGTATGGCAGAAAGAATTTGAAGAGATATTTCCCTATGAAGAAACCATGGATCAGCTTACGGCCATTGAAGCCATGAAGAAGGATATGGAAAGCGATAAGATTATGGACCGTTTAGTCTGTGGCGATGTGGGATACGGTAAGACCGAGATTGCCATCCGCGGGGCTTTCAAGGCGGTACAGGACGGAAAACAGGTGGTTGTACTGGTTCCGACTACGATACTGGCCCAGCAGCATTATAATACATTTACCCAGAGAATGAAGGATTATCCGATACGCATTGACCTGCTTTCACGGTTTCGTACGGCGGCAGGAGCAAAGATGACCATTGAGGGGTTGAAAACCGGAGAAGTGGACATTGTAATCGGAACACATAAAGTTTTGTCCAAAGATGTCAAATTTAAGGATCTGGGGCTACTGGTGGTGGATGAAGAGCAGCGGTTCGGGGTGACGCACAAAGAAAAGATTAAGACACTGAAACAGAATGTGGACGTTCTTACCTTGTCCGCAACGCCTATTCCCCGTACCCTTCATATGAGTCTGGTAGGAATAAGGGATATGAGTGTTCTGGAAGAGCCGCCGGTAGATCGTCTGCCGATTCAGACTTACGTGATGGAATTTGACGATGAAATGGTACGGGAGGCCATCAACAGGGAATTAATCCGGGGAGGACAGGTATACTATGTGTATAACCGGGTCAATAACATTGATGAGATTGCGGCAGGTATAGCAAAGCTGGTACCGGATGCCAATGTGGTATTTGCCCACGGACAGATGAGTGAGCGGAAACTGGAGCAGATCATGTATGATTTCATAGAAGGGGAAATCGATGTTCTGGTATCCACCACGATTATTGAAACCGGATTGGATATTTCCAATGTCAATACCATTATTATTCATGATGCGGATAATTTTGGACTGTCCCAGCTCTATCAGCTCCGGGGAAGGGTGGGACGCTCCAATCGGACGTCCTATGCTTTTCTGATGTATAAAAGAGATAAGATGCTAAAGGAAGTGGCGGAAAAAAGGCTTCAGGCAATCCGGGAATTTACGGAACTGGGCAGCGGCATAAAGATTGCCATGAAGGACTTGGAAATCCGGGGTGCAGGCAATATCTTAGGTGCCAGACAGCACGGACATATGGAATCGGTTGGATATGATCTGTACTGTAAGCTGTTAAATGAAGCTGTTGCCGAGGAAAAAGGCATGGAAGTCATGGACAGTTTTGAAACCAAGATTGATATCAGTATTGATGCATTTATACCGCCACAGTATATTAAGAATGAATTTCAGAAATTAAGCGTCTATAAGCAGATTGCCAGTATTGAATCGGAAGAGGAATACAGAGATATGCAGGATGAACTTATGGACCGGTTCGGCGAATTGCCGAAGAATGTGGAGAATCTGTTATCAATTGCGCTGATAAAGGCTTTGGCCCATAAAGCGTGGATAACGGAAATCAGTAATATCGGCACACAACTGAAATTTGCCATGTACCGGGAAGCAAAGATTGATGTGGCGGGCATACAGGCAATCATCGACCGATATAAAGGTAAGCTGAAATTTGTCACGGATTCCATACCGTATTTCATGTATACGATGGATAAAACCACAAATGATATGAAAGAATACAAACAGATTATTTTGGATATAATTGGAGATATAAGCAGTCTGGCGCTTTAGGCGGTTTATGGACTTCGTAAGAAAACAGGAGGATTTTTAATAAGGTGAAAAAAGTTTTAGGCTTTATTCTGGGGGCAGCGCTGCTGGCGGTGGTAATGATCATAATCATTAACCGGCTGTGTCTGTGATATGATTTTAAGCGATGTTCCGGTCAGGAGAAATGATAAAAAAGAACAGGAAGAAAAATACGGCGGCAGACTTTTGATTATAAAAGTCTGCCGCCGTATTTGGTTATAACATATTCCGAATCAGCCGGAATACCTTTGTGGTAATCTTAAAAATCCGTTTCTTGTTTTTGCTTAACGGAACGGCTTCTGTCTGTCCGTCCGGAATGTATGTTCCGTCTTCAGACAGGACCAGAGAGTCCTGTTCCATCTCTTTAACGGCTTTTGTCACGATTTCATTAAAACGCTCACTGTGAATGACCAGCATGGTTTCAGTATCCATATATGTGCTTCTCATATCCAGATTATAGGAGCCGATAATACTGATGTTATCGTCAATCAGCACGGTTTTGCCATGCATAGAGTAATCGCCCTGATATTCATGGATTGTAATACCGGTTTTGAGTAAATCATATTTTGCGGAATAGTAGTCGGAGGAGGCCATGAAATTATCGCCAACCGCTACGGAATTCAGCAAAATATCGTATTCCTCCAGATTATCGGATAACAGTTCCAGTGTCTGATACATGGCATGGCTGGGAACGGCATAAGGGGTATGAATGTATACCCGGTATTCTGCCGATTTCATTAATTCGCTGAGCTGATACCAGAGCAGGGGTTCTTTGTTTTCTGCTTCGATCGGATTGGATATCAGAGTAATTTTATTGGTACCTACCGTATGTTCCACATAATCATAAGAATCTTCGTCAAAGATATCTGGAGAATCCTTTCGTAACTGTTCGTATGTCTGGTTCAGTGTTTCCAGCATTTGTTCGTACTGACTTTTATTTTTGGAAGATATTTCAGAATCAAATGTTTTGGAATATCTATAGTTCCATACAGAATCAAAATAATCATAGACCTGATGAATAACACTGTCTGTTCCACGGGGACCGTCGGTATCCGTGTTATAGACCAATACATCCCGGTCATAACTTAAATTATTCAGATTTGTTCTTCCCAGAAAATAGTTGGATGTATTTCTGCCCCCAAGAATAAGATAGGTATCGTCTACCAGAATATATTTATCATGCATACGGGCATTTAAAGTCCAGGGAGTTAACAGATTAATGGGATTATATATTTTAATATGAATATTCTTATGAGCGGACAGGGTTTTGTACAGCATGGAATCCTGCATATCCAGAAATCCGGTGCTTCCGTCTGCCAGAATCTGAACCTGTACACCGTTATCGGCGGCATTTAAAATGACGGAAAACAGCTTCATACAGCAGGAATCATTTTTAAAAGCAAAAGAAGATATGACAATCCGCTCTTTCGCCCGGGACAGGATTCGCAGCCGTTCTACAAAAGCTTCATCCGGGTCTTCCAATAAACCGGCCCGGTCTACGGAAATTCCGTCAAAATCATAAAAACTATGAATGTCAAACTGATTTATAAAATCCTGATTGACGGTTTTATGGTAGGCATAGGGAAGTAATGCTCCCATTATGATATAAAGGGAGCATATTAATATAGTAAATAGTAATATTTTGACTGTTTGTTTGAGATATTTTAGTAGTTTTTGTTTTGACATATTTAACATTGCTTATTTAATTATTTGTATCGGAATTGTTATTTAATCCGGTATTCGTCTGGGTCTGCGGGGCGGTTGTTTCCGGTTCGCCCACTCCTGTATCATCAATCAGGAAATCATTAATCTTCTGTACCATTGCGGACGGTTGATAGTTCACGGTTCCAAACATATATTCATGTAATCGTACAACATTCTGTGATAATCCGCATGGAACCACATAACCATAATATGGTTCTCCGCGTTCCGGAGTATGGTTGTCAAATGGGAAACCGACAGTACCTTTCAGGTTGCAGTCCAGTGCAACGGTCAGCAGGTCTTCGATTCTGTCCCAGGTCATATTGGTGGCAAGTATTTTCTCGCCGTTAATATTATTCTTTTTGATCACTTCATCGGCACACTTGAGGATTTCGGATAATCCGGCATTTTTTGCATGAATTAAAATTTTATTTAATACATAACGTTGTCTTGCGGTACGGCCGTAGTCGTCCCGAAGAATGGTTCCGTCTTCGCATACAAATTCTGTATAGCGGATACGGCAGTATGCAGTGGACTGAAGACCGTTTAAATGTACAAAACCGCTTTCGGTTACATCCGGTGAATCCATACCGGTCACTTCCCTTGTCTCTACAAGGTATCCGTTGATCAGTTCCCGCTCCTCTTCGGAGATAGTTGCATCGATACCGCCCAGAGCATCGATCACGGTGGCAAGGCCTTTAAAATTAACCAGGGCGTACTCGGTGATATCCAGATCCAGATTATTGTTGATCATGCTTAATGCGCCTTCCACGCCATTTTTAAAGAATGCGGAATTGGCTTTTTCATAGGAGACATCACCGTCGGCATCTACAACTCTCAGTAAAGTATCACGATATAAAGAGATCATGTTTATATCATAGGTTTTATTATTAATACTGATAATGATTATGGAGTCGGTGTGGGTCTGGCTTTCAAATTCGCCTTCTCTCGGGTCGATACCGAAGAATGCGATATTGGTATATCCGTCTCCCAAATCTACCTTATCAATCTTTTCCACATTAACGTTCTTGTCCATTACATTTTCTTCGTAATCATCTTTATAAATATTCCGTAATATCTTTTGACCGGCAGGACATTTCATAAATACTTTGGTAACATATGATTTTGAGTTAGGCATTAAATACAGCGCCAGTCCCACCACTGCAATTAATACGATAAGTAGTTCTATAATCAAAAGCACCATTTTGGTTCTTTTCTTTTTGCGCTTTTTTAACAATCGCTGTTGTTTCGGGGTTAATTGATTTCTGGACATATTATCCTCCATTCCGCTGTCGGGTTTTTGCTGTTTTTTCCAATAATGTTATAGTATACTTGAAATCAGTTATATTGTAAATATTTCGAGTGTTAAAATATTGTAAAAATTATTTTATCAGTGCATATAAGATTCTGAAAAATTAAATCCGGTAATCATGGATGTAAGGGGGTCATAATGAATTACCACATTATTTTCAAGCAGGATGATCAGAAATTCATTGTCATTTTCAATTAACTGATAAGAAGAGTTTTTGGTAATACTTTCATTTCCGCTGGTTAAATCTTCATTTCCGGAGATTTCCATATCATACTTATCTTTATTATAACTGTTATTGATTAGAGAATAGGTATCATAGAGTCCTCTCTGATTGAAAATGTCAGAATAAATTATTGCTATGGAATTGCTTTCATCCGAATTAATATAATCTGTTAAAAATTGTTTGGATTTGTTCATCTGATCATCGGTCAGAAGGGTATCCGATACCGATTTTATTTCAAAAGACAGAAGCCCCGAATAGCTGAATGTAAACCGGAGATTATAGGTCTGGTCCGGCAGATTCAAATCCTTTGAATAGTAAAAGACAGGCTCGTTATTGACCGTTTTAACGAACAAATCATTTGCTAAATCAGAATAATCCATTCGCTCGTAAAGAGGAATATCTTCTTCGTAGAGAAGCGTTGCAGTTTCTTCCGGAATCATCCGGTAGAAATAATAGGTAAGAGAATTATATAAATCCCATGTGTCAAAAAAATATGAGGCAGGAATATCTTTTCCCGTATAGGTTTGAAAAGAAACAGCATCATAATAGTAGTTCCAGGGATAAAGATTTAATTCATCTTCGGACTGGGAATAAAAAACATAAGTAGTCAGATTATCCGTGGCTAAATAGCTGATTTCCGTATCATTTCTTAAAAAGAAATCGCCTGCAAATGCCAGCGCTTTATATCCGATGGTAATAATCAGAATAGTAGATAATAGCGTAATGATCAAGGATAATTTTGAGGTTCTATTTTTCATGGATATCATCTCCCGGGGTTAGAGTAATGGTAATTGTTGTTCCGGCGCCCAGCGTGCTGCTGATATGAAAATCAGCGTGGTGAATCTCCGCAATCCGTTTACACAGGGCAAGTCCCAGACCTGCACCGCCGGCTTTCCGGCTTCTGGCTTTATCCACCATATAAAAAGGTTCCGTTATTTTATTTAATTCATCTGCCGCAATACCGATGCCTTCATCCCGGACGGATATGGTAAATGTTCCGGAAGAATGTTCGCCGGAAGTTCCGGTCAGGTAGATGTTTTTGCCGCTTTTTGATGCTTTGATGGCATTGTCAATGAGATTTAATATCATGGATTTAAAAAGTTCGCAATCCACAGTGAGAAAACTCTCATCACATTCTGTAATCAACGTTATATTATTCTTATCCAATATGGGTTTTAAGACCAGTTGTATCTGATTCATTAATTCCCGGGAAGAAATAGAAACAAATTCTAAATTGGTTTCGCCCACGGTAATCAGTTCCATTAATTTGCCAGATAAATTTTTCAGTCTTTTTGCTTCTTCAAAGATAATCCCACTGTATTCGGACAGTTCTTTTGGTGTTATATTTCTTTTAATCCGTATAATATCAGCAAATCCCAGGATAGAGGTGAGAGGAGTTTTCATTTCATGGGTCAGGTTATTGATAAACTGCCGCCGGTTTTCGGCTGTTTCCGACAGAAGCGTAATGTTTTCCTCAACGGAATCTGCCATAATATTCATATTTTCCGCCAGTTCGGATAATTCATCCCGCCCTTTGATTGTGATTCTCTCAGAGTAATCTCCGCCGGCAATCCGTTTGGTCGCACGGTTCAGTTTTGTCAGGGGAACCAAAAGAAGTTTTATCAGCACGAGAAGAAACAGAGCGCTTTCCAGCGAAATGGAGATGGTAAACCATTTTGTAAATTCCAGCTGCTCCTCATATATGGTATAAATTTCCGATATATCCGTGGAGCTGATAAAGATATAATCCTGTTGTTCCAATGAGATAGAAGAACCGATCAGCAGCCAGTGACGGTTTTCGGACCGGACAATCTGTTTATGGGTTTTTTGGGAGGAGTTAATTGCGTTATAGAATTCGTCGCTTATTTTAATTACCATATTATGATATTGAACCTGACCCTCTTCGTCATAAAGTGCAATGGTAGTTTTTTCCTTGGAGTCCGTGGCTGCCATAATATCCTGAAATACATCAAGTATCTGGGAGGGCTGAAGCAGTACGGCACTCTGCTTTCTCCGTTCAGTTATGATACGGTTTTTGATATTGGATATCAGATACTCATGTTCGGATAAAGTATTGGTAATCTGACGGTCAATGGAAATATCATAGTTATTTTTCAGTATTATGATACTGGTGGAACTTACAGCGATCATTACAATGATCAGGGTCCATATAAAGGTTTTCTGCCAGAGTTTCATGGGATTCCTCATTTCTGTTGATATTGCTGTCCGGTGTCAGCAGTATTTGGGTTAAAACTTCTTATTTAAACGATATCCTAATTTCGGCAGGGTCACCAGTTTGTCTTTTAGTCCCAGTTTTTTTCGAAGCTGCTGAATGTGTATATCCACCGTCCGGGACTCACCTTCGAATTCATAGCCCCAGATGGCAGACAGAAGTCTTGCACGGGTTATGGCAACATCCGGGTGTTTTATAAAAAATATCAGCAGTTCAAATTCTTTCGGTGTCAGGCTGACATATTCGTCTCCGCGCCGGCAGCTATGCTCCTCTGTATCGATAAGGATATCATCATAGGACAGAATATGGTCTTCTTTATTATATCTGCGCAGAACCACTTCGATTCTTGCAAGCAGTTCCATTGCTTCAAAGGGTTTTACAATATAGTCTTCTGCACCCAGTTTTAATCCGTTTACTTTATCCGCAACTTCATTTTTTGCCGTAATAAAAATAACCGGGGTATCATTATTTTTTTTGGAAATGATATCAAAACCATCCATGCCCGGAAGCATGACATCCAGAAGAATTAAATCAAAATTACCGGAATTGATCAATTCCAGAGCCTGAATACCATCATGGCATATTTTTGAAGAATATCCGCCTATTTCCACGGCGGCCTGAATCATTTTTGCAATATTTATATCATCTTCCACAACTAAAATCTTAATCATATAATTACCTTCCTGTGAATTAGTATTTCTATTTTATATTTATTTATTGAGATTGTATAGAAGTAAAATGTAAATATTTCGTAAAAAACGTTTTGAAACTAATGTTTGCATCTTTTTTACATTTCCATGAATACTTCTTTGTATGTTATACCTTACAATTCTAGACAGAACGTTGGTTGAGATTCACATGAATGTAAACCAAATCATAAAAGGCGGATTTTTAAAGGAGATGGCAAAGGATGAATCAAAAAAGATATAATCGGATCAGAAGAAGACAAAAGAGGATAATCAAAAGAATAGCATTTGCTGCAAATATCATAGTCATCAGCATACTGATTATAATGCTGGTGTATCTGGGAAATGAAAAAAACAGTAAAAACGGAATGGGCGGCAGCCGCGCCAGAGAGGATAACGTAAATATTGAAAATCAGAAAGTATCAGGAGAACAGTTGTCAAATATTTCTCCGGAACATGTTTCGGAGTTTGCAAGACCTTATTTAAATAAAGCAGATAAATGCAGGGATTACGTGGTTTGTCTGGACGCCGGGCACGGCGGAGATGATGTGGGGGCAGAAGGATTGTCAGGACAGTATGAAAAAGAGGAGACGTTAAAACTGGCGCTGCTGGTGAAAGAATATCTGGAATCCGCAGGTGTAACCGTGATCATGACAAGGGAAACGGATAAAAAAGTGAGTCTGGCAGAGCGAAGGGAAATTGCGGAAAACAGTAATGCGGACCTTCTGTTATCCCTTCACAGAAATATATATGAAGGAACCGAAGATGTAAACGGCATTGAAGCCTGGATTAATAATTCCCGTCCGGCGGATGCCAAAAAGCTTTCGGAACGTATACTGAACTGTGTGGAACAGGAGGTGCCGGGTGTGAAAAACAGGGGTGTAAAATGGGGAACCATGGATAATGTCAATGAAAATTACGGTGTCAATAAAGTTTCCATGACCAGTCTGATTCTGGAAACCGGATTTATGAGCAGTGTCCGTGACAGCAAACTGTTTGAGGACTATCTGGATGAATATGCGAAAGGGATTGCAAAAGGGGTATTGGAAAATATATAAACAAGGTGCACCTATAAACACACGTTTTGTAACGCAATGGATTGTTATATAACGTGTGTTTTATTCTGTTGATTTTTTAATAATTTAGTGCTACTATAACATTGATTGGTTATTTTTTTAACAGATAAACAAAATTTAGTACATTTAGAGGTGTAATATGAACAGGAAATTTGATGATTTGATTTCAAAAGTAAACAGTTGTAGTACAAAAACAGTAGCAGTAGCAGTTGCACAGGATGCACCTGTATTAGAGGCAGTAAAAGCAGCCAAAGAACGGAAGATAGCCAATGCCATTCTGGTAGGTGATGAAGTAAAGATAAGAGAAATAGCAGCAGAACTGGATATGGATTTATCGGAATATGAGATAATCAATGAGACCAATGATTATGAAGCTGCACTGAAAGCAGTGAAACTGGTACATGATGGAAAAGCCGATATGTATATGAAGGGATTGATCGACACAAAATCATTCTTGAAGAGTGTGCTGGACAAGGAAGCAGGTCTGCGCAACAATCGTCCGTTATCCCATGTCTGCGTATTTGAAATAGAAGGAGTTGATAAACTGTTATTCTTAACAGACGTTGCATTTATGACATATCCTACATTGGAGGACAAGGTCAGTATTATTGAAAATACAGTTGAAATTTGTAATGCCTGCGGAATTGATATGCCGAAGGTAGCGCCGCTTGCGGCTGTGGAAGTTGTTAATCCTAAAATGCAGGCAACCGTGGATGCGGCAGAACTGACAAAGATGTGTGAAGAAGGAAAGATTCCGGGCTGTATCGTTGACGGACCGCTTTCCATGGACCTTGCAATCTGTCCGGAAGCAGCAGCACATAAAGGAGCAGAAAACAGAAAAATCGTAGGTGATGCGGATATTCTTTTATTCCCGGACATCCATGCGGGAAATCTGGTATATAAAACCCTTGTACATACGGCAAAGGTTAAAAACGGCAATATTATAACGGGAACAAAAGCGCCTGTGATTCTTACATCACGTTCCGATGATTTTGAAACAAAAGTAAATTCCATTGCACTTGGTTCCGTGGTTGCAGAAGCATTACGCAACAAATAAACTGTAGTGATTGCGAAACTCAAAATGCTGTTGATGTGGATAACTATTTAATTTTCCAATGAAGTTATAGGTTTTGCAGGAAACAAAATAGGAATAGTTATTAAAAATCAAGTAATCAGAATAAGTTATCCACATTTTTATAGGCATGGATAAGCGCAGAAAATTGACATTTTTGAGGAGATACTGGTTTGTTACAATCAAAAAAGCCTGCATTTTCAATGGTTTCAGAGTTTCGCAAACGCCTAATAAAAAATATGGAGAAAGGATAAGTTTTATGTCAGTGAAAAGTTTAATTATTAATCCGGGTTCTACTTCTACTAAAATTGGTGTTTTTGAAGATGAAACCTTATTATTTGAAGAAACCCTGAGACATTCTACCGAAGAAATTTCAAAATATGCATGTATTGTTGACCAGAAGGATTTTCGTAAGAATATTATTCTGGACCTGATGAAGGAAAAGGATTTTGATATTCATACTCTGGACGTGGTGGTTGGCCGCGGCGGTCTGCTGAAGCCGATTCCGGGCGGTACTTATGAAGTAAGTGATGAGCTGCTGGCGGATTTAAAGGCAGGCAGACAGGGAGAACATGCTTCTAATCTCGGCGGTATCCTTGCGCGGGAGATAGCTGGGGAAATTGGTGTAAAGTCTTATATTGTGGACCCGGTTGTTGTGGATGAGTTAATGCCGGAAGCAAGATATTCAGGTGTTCCGGAAATTCCGCGTATCAGTATTTTCCATGCGCTGAATCAGAAGGCGGTTGCCAAGAGGTATGCCAAAGAAAACGGAAAAGCATATGAGGATTTAAATCTGATTGTTGTGCATATGGGCGGAGGTGTATCCGTTGGCGCCCATTTAAAAGGTAAAGTCATTGATGTATTTAATGCACTGGACGGAGACGGAGCATTTTCACCGGAACGTGCAGGCGGAGTACCGACCGGCGGATTGATTAAATTGTGTTTCTCCGGAAAATACACAGAGAAAGAGGTATATAAGAAGTTTGTGGGAAACGGCGGTCTCAATGCATATCTGAATACCAATGATATGAGAGATGTTATGAAGATGGCGGAAACGGACGACCATGCAAGAGAAATCAGAGATGCATTTATGCTGCAGGTAAGCAAGGATATCGGTTCCATGGCCTGTGTATTAAAAGGTAAAGTGGATGCCATCATTGTAACCGGCGGTATTGCATATAATGAATACATTGTATCAGGACTGAAAGAGGCTGCCGAATGGATTGCACCGTTTACGGTATATCCGGGAGAAGATGAACTTCTGGCACTGGCACAGGGGGCCCTTCGTGTGCTGAATGGTGAAGAAAAGGCAATGGAATATTAAATGATTATACAATGGATTTAGAAACATATAATATGGAATGAGTTAAATAACTGTATCACCTGTCTGGTCAAATATGAATGATATACCGGTGCTACAGTTATTTTAGTACATGAGCAAAAGAAATAATATGGAAAGGGATATTACCGGAAAATGAAGATTGTATTTTTTGATTTAGACGGAACCATTACCGACCCAAAAGAGGGAATAACAAAATCAGTGGCCTATGCCCTTGACAAATACGGAATATATGTGGAGGATTTAGATTCCCTCTGCCCGTTTATCGGTCCGCCGCTTCATGTTTCGTTTCAGGAGTTTTACGGGTTTGATGCCGAAAAGTCCATGGAGGCGGTGAGGTTTTACCGGGAATACTACAGGGAAAAGGGAATTTATGAATGTTATTTATATGAAGGGATACCGGAACTGCTGAAACATTTAAAGGAAAAAGGGGATAAGGTGGTGCTTGCCACTTCCAAGCCTACGGAATTTGCAAATCAACTGCTGGAGCATTTTGATATTATGAAATATTTTGATTATGTGTCCGGCAGTACCATGGATGGCAGCAGGGTGGAAAAGGCAGATATTCTTCGTCATGCATTGCGGAAGTATGAAGATGTGCCGAAAGAGAATATGATTATGGTGGGCGACAGGAAATTTGATTCCCTGGGAGCCTCCGAAGTTGGCCTCCGGTGTATTCTGGTGGAATACGGATATGGGGAATTACCGGAATTGGAAGCATGTAAACCGTTTGCAATCGGCAAAACAGTAAAAGAGGTCCAAAATTTTCTTGACAGTATTTAAAAGCGGGGGTAAACTAATCAGAAAAGATTCAACGATGTTATATATTCGCAGATGAACGAAAGGAAGTAATTTGTTATGGAAAAGAAAAATATTGATTGGGAAAACCTGGGATTTGGTTATGCACAGACGGATAAGCGTTATGTTTCGAATTATAAGAACGGAGCGTGGGATGAAGGTACACTGACTTCGGATTCCAATGTTGTGATTAATGAATGTGCAGGAGTGTTGCAGTATGCACAGACTTGTTTTGAAGGATTGAAAGCCTATACCACCGAGGATGGAAGAATCGTATGTTTCCGCCCGGATTTAAATGCAGAACGTATGGAAGCAACGGCACTGAGGCTGGAAATGCCGGTATTTCCAAAGGAACGGTTTGTAGATGCCGTTGTAAAGACCGTGGAAGCAAACGAAGCATATGTTCCGCCGTATGGTTCCGGTGCAACATTATATATCAGACCTTATATGTTCGGCAGTTCTTCCGTAATCGGTGTTAAGCCGGCAGAAGAGTACCAGTTCAGAATTTTCTGTACCCCGGTTGGCCCGTATTTTAAAGGCGGAGTAAAACCGCTGACCATCCGTGTATCGGATTTTGACCGTGCAGCCCCTCACGGAACCGGACATATTAAAGCGGGACTGAATTATGCAATGAGCCTGCATGCCATCGTAGATGCCCACAATAAGGGATTTGATGAAAATATGTATCTGGATGCGGCAACCAGAACCAGGGTAGAGGAGACAGGAGGAGCGAATTTCTTATTTGTAACAAAGGATGGAAAAGTGGTTACGCCGAAATCAGACAGTATTCTTCCGTCAATCACCCGTCGTTCCCTGATGGTTGTTGCTAAGGATTATCTGGGACTTGAAGTTGAGGAGCGGGAAGTGTTATTTGAAGAAGTAAAAGATTTTGCGGAATGCGGACTCTGCGGAACTGCGGCAGTTATTTCGCCGGTAGGAAAGATTAACGACCATGGCAAAGAAATCTGTTTCCCTAGCGGTATGACGGAGATGGGACCGGTAACCAGGAAGTTATATGAAACACTGACAGGAATTCAGATGGGACGTATTGAAGCGCCGGAAGGCTGGATTAAAGTCATAAAATAGGAGAAGCGATAAGGTGAAAGAGATTATCAAAAGAAAGGAAAATTGCAAAATGCCCTTTTTTCAACCTGTTATTGGGGCAGTATCACAGGCAGGCCTGTGATATGCATGGGTATTAAAAATGAAAGAGAAGGATAACAAAAACAAAAGGAAAGGGTTTCGCCCGGAACTGTTATTGTCTTCTGTAATGTATGTGATTGCAGGCGCAATATTGCTGTTATTTCCCGAAACAACGGCTAAGACCATATGCTATCTGATTGGAATCGTGATTATGGCCATCGGCCTGATTAAAGTATTAACCTATCTGGCCAAAGGACTGGAGCAGAATATGTATAAAAATGACCTGGTGGTTGGTCTGGTATGTTTTATAATCGGTCTGGTGCTGATATTCAAGGCGAAAGCCATCATATCAATCATTCCGATTCTTTTGGGAATACTGGTGCTGATCAGCGGATTTGGCAAGCTGCAGTCCAGTCTGGATGTAAAGCGGATGAAGAACGGCAACTGGACATATTTCTTTATTATTGCATTGATTAATATTGCTTTGGGATTATTATGTATCTTCAGTCCGTTTAAAATTGCAGCCACAATGATTCGTTTGATCGGACTGGCTATGCTGTTTAGCGGAATTACCGATTTAATGGGCAATATATATATGTCAAAAAAGCTTAAGAATTATCTGGAGGATATGGCTGCGTTGGAGCAGGATATTGATGATTGATATTCTTATCAGGTTCAGATATGATTTCATAACAGGAGTGAATGTCAACTGTTTTTAAATGAATAGTTGACATTTACTCCTGTTTCTATTATAATACGCAATATGAAGAGTATCACGGACAGGCCTGGGGATACATGAGAAAAAATATACATAGAAAGGTATTGCAGTATTATGAAATCTGTTAATCAATCAGCAGAAACACAGTCAGTTTCTACAGCAGCAATGAAGTATAGGGGGATTACAACGAAAAATCTGGTTATAACAGCCATGATGGCGGCGGTTACCTGTATTCTGGGTCCGTTGTCACTGCCGTTGCCGTTTACACCGGTTCCGATTTCGCTGACCAATTTTGTTATATATCTGGCAGCATTTGTGCTGACCTGGAAATACTGTACATTGAGTTATATTGTATATGTGTTGATCGGTGCAATCGGTCTTCCGGTATTTTCCGCTTTCGGTTCCGGAATCGATAAAATCGCGGGACCTACCGGCGGCTACCTGCTGGGATTTGTTTTCACCGCATTGATATGCAGTGTTGTGAACCAGAAGTTTGCAGGAAAGATATATATGTATGTGGCAGGAATGGCAGCAGGACTGTTTGTGGCTTATGCATTTGGAACCCTGTGGTTTATGTACCAGCAGGGAATGGGATTAAAACAGTCCCTTGCGCTTTGCGTTGTTCCGTTTCTGATCGGGGATGCGGTTAAAATCGCAGTTGCGGCCATTGTGGGACCGGTGCTGCGGAAGGCGGTAAATTCCATTCAGTAGAATATATTATTTTAAATCAACTAAACGGTACGGGGTAATTTCAAATGCCCCGTCTTTTTTTATCGTGATAAGTGTTGCGCCTCTCTGCTCCGTATCTTTTTCTATGCCCGGCATAGCGAGATAATCAATGCTATAGCCGTATGTCAGACGGATTCCCTGATATTCCAGAGACTGATTATTATAGTGGTCATGTCCGCAGAAAATGGCTTTTGTACTGCCCAGTTCCACGGCTGTTTCAAACAGCTTGCTGTCATATTTGGAACAGCAGATTTTATTAAACATCCGTTCTCCCAGAATACCATAGAAATATGTTACTTCGTTGCTGCCGTTCTCGTATAAATCATTGGCAGTTTTATATTCTCTGAGCGGAATATGGGTAAATATCATGGAAGGCACCACGTAACCTTCCCGCTGGAAAGATTTTCCACGGTTCTCTTATACCAGTCCACCTGGTCATCGTGAATGTAATCATACTCATTTATTGTGTTGGAGGACGGAATGTAATCATTGGAGTCAATGAAAAATAATGCCTGCATAAGGGCTCCGTCTGACGAGTGGATTTCAATCAGCTGATTGCTTCTGCCGTATATATCCGGCTGAATATAAGGGTATAAAAGATTTTTTGAGGTCTTGAAGGAAATTGATTTCATCAATTCGTCAAATTCCGCCTGGTTAAGTGTTGCAAGAGCTTCCGTATCGTGATTTCCGTATGTGAATGCCCACGGAATTCCTACATTTCTCATAAAGTTTGCAAATTGCATGACTGGGGCATTGTTATTCAGTGAGAAGGACATGATGCCCATAGGGAATACAAGGTCTCCTTTTACGGCAACAAAATCCGGTCTGGTTTCGCTGATCAGCCGGTAGCAGGCCTTCAGGGCTTTTATGTCTTCGGATACGGATAAAATGCTTCCGCCCAGATGTATGTCGGTTAATTGTAATATTTTAAAATTATCTGCATTGGTGGTGATGGTATAAACACCGGAATCCTCATTATAAGAAATATTGCTTATGTTGTGTTCAATGGCAGAAACCGTATTTATATACGGCTGTGTCAGATACAAATCCATTTTCATCAGGCTATAGGTGAGAAAAAGAACTGTGGCCAGTGAATAACAGATTATTTTTTTTATATTAAGCGTTATATTTCTATAGGTAAACTTACGTCTGCGGATAACGTTGTAGAACAGTATCAGGATAAAGTACAGCAAAGAAACAGCAATCGTATAATTCATAATATAATCCGACTGGTTGCGGATAAAAAACAAAAGAATGAAAAAGAACAGATAATATACGGCGGAGCAGAGACACAGCCGCTTTACTTCTTTTCCGTAACCGGTAATCCGGCTGCCGCATAAAAAGCGTGCAATCATTCGTCTGCATAAAAAGTTTTTCAGCAGGAAATAAATCATTAATTGTATAATGGTAAGTGATTGTCCCATTAATATGACTACATTGCCAAACGTATATTTTGATGTAAGAACCGAAAAAACAATAGAGATGAAAAGAAGAGCAAACAGTGAAATTGCTCCCAAAATACAATTATTCAGTTTTTTGGTATATAAATCATAATAGTTTTCTGTTGTTTTTCTGCTGCCGCTCTCATAACTTTTCTCCCAGAACAGCGTTTCGTCCGCTATTCGATTCAATCGCTTTCCGCAGAATATTATTCCCAAAATTACAAGACTTCCAAGTATTAAATCCGTAATGAGTACAATAAAAGAAAAGTGAAACAGAATATTATCAGCCAGACCAAGAAGAAAGACGGTTAACAGGGAAATAACATATATCATTCTCCTCAATTGTTTAAAGGATTTGGTAAATGTCTTTCGGTCAGCAGGCTCATATGATAAATTTTCATTTTTCGCAGGCTGAATATCTAAATAAGAGCAGATATTGTCAATACTGCCGCAGTTTAATATGATCTTTCCGGCAGATTCCGTGGGACTTTCCGGGCCGGCAATATCGTTTTCATATTTTTCAATGGCGGCTGTGGTAATCCGTTCTTTGTTCCGTTCGTTTTCTTTTGAAAAGGATAATCCATCAAACAGAAAATTAACGGCATTTTTTATCGCATCTTTCATTATATTATTACTTTCCTTTCCATGTGATTATCCGCTTCAATATAACATATTTTTTAAAAGATTTTAATTGACTGATGTAGCAGACATCTGATTCACAAGAATAAGTTTGTTTTGGACAGGGAATAATTGTAAAATAGTATATTTATTGGAAGAAGGAGAAGAATCCGTTTATTTAGGGAAATAACGGTATTAGGTTCTATTATTATGAATATCAGGGAAAGAGAATTTTTAAGATTTCTTACAAGATTTGATGAACATCCGTTTACAGTTAAAATCGGCGGAAAACGGTATAAAATCGGAGAGGGAAGACCGGAGTTCGGGGTGGTTTTTCATAGAATCCCGGAATTGTCCAAACTGTTAAAAAGTACTTCCATAGCTCTGGGTGAAGCATATATGGACGGAAGTCTGGAAATAGAAGGGGATTTGTACCGTGCATTGAACCGCTTTATGGGTCAGATTGGAAAGTTTTCTACCGACAGAAGGGCATTAAAAAAACTATTGTTTTCTTCTCAGGATAAGAAAAATCAGCTGAAGGAGGTTTCTTCACATTATGATATCGGAAATGAATTCTATCGTCTGTGGCTGGATGAAACCATGAGCTATTCCTGCGGCTTTTTTCAGCACAAGGAGGATAGTCTGTATAAGGCACAGTGCAATAAGATTGACAGAATTCTGCGGAAGCTTCAGCTTGCTCCGGGAATGACCCTGTGTGACATCGGGTGCGGCTGGGGGTATCTTCTGATGGAAGCGGTTAAGAAATATGATGTCAACGGAGTGGGCATTACCTTAAGCAGGGAACAGAAAGCAGGTTTTGAAGAAGAGATACGGAAGGCTGGACTTGGCGGCAGGATTCAGGTAAAACTTATGGATTACAGAGATATATCCGGGCTGAATATGCAGTTTGACCGGGTGGTAAGCGTTGGTATGCTGGAACATGTGGGAAGAGAAAATTATCCGCTGTTCCTGAAAAACGTGAAACGTGTTTTGAAACCGGGCGGTATATTTCTGCTGCATTTCATCAGTGCGTTAAAAGAATATCCGGGAGACCCGTGGATTAAGAAATATATTTTTCCGGGAGGAATGATTCCTTCTCTGCGGGAAATCATCCATGAAGCTTCGGAACTTCGTTTTTATACCATAGATGTGGAAAGCCTGCGGCGGCATTATACCAGAACGCTGCTGCACTGGAATAAAAATTTTCAGAATCACCGGGAATTGGTGGAACTGCGTTTTGATAAAAAATTTGTGAGAATGTGGGAATTATATCTGTGTGTCTGTGCAGCAGCGTTTATGAACGGAATTGTGGATTTGCATCAGGTGGTATTTACAAACGATGTAAACAATAAAATAAGAAATATTAATAAATATTGTAAATAAAATGTACAACATATAATTGTGTCAAATTAATGAGAAAAATGGAAAATTTTGGTAAAATATAGTTGATAAACTCAAATGTGTTATGTTACAATTCAATACAAAACAAAAGAGAAACGGAGGAAAGATAATTGAAGAAGAATAGCGGTATTAACAAAATTATTTTTATTGTATTTTTGGCATGTGTATTTTTTACCATAGGTTTTTCAGCCATAAAGTACAATTGGGCATCCACATCAAATTTAAATGAGGAAACGTCAATAACGATTCATTATTATAATTTTGATAACTGGAGTAATCCCTATATCTATTACTATTCAGATAACCATGAGGGAGAACCCTGGCCGGGAACGCCGATGAACCGGGAATCCGGAAACTGGTATGTTTATGAAATCACCGGCTGTGAAACTGCCAATGTTATTTTCAGTGATGCCGGAAACAATCAGGTACCGGGACAGAATGAACCGGGATTTCCGGTCACAGGTGACAAGTGGTATTACAATGGAACCTGGTATGACGAGAATCCGTTGGAGGCCGGTGACGACTCTTCCGTAAAGGTTCATTTTTATAATTATAACGATTGGGATAATGCGTATATTTATTATTACGGAGAGGGGGACATAACGCCGGAATGGCCGGGAACGCCCATGAATCCTGAAGGAGACGGCTGGTTTGAATATGAAATAACAGGAATCCGTTTTCCAAAAGTTATTTTTAATGATTCACAAAGGAATCAGATTCCGGAAAAGGATGCGGAGGGATTTACGGTAACACAAGAAGTATGGTACAGAAACGGAATCGCCTATGAGAACCGTCCGTCGGACATTGTAGTGAATTTTTATAAACCCGGCGGGTGGGGGGAGCCATACATTTATTATTATATATCCGATACCGATACGGGTCCGGTCTGGCCGGGAATGAAAATGGATGCAATGGGAGACGGATGGTATAAGTATATCATAACAAAATATTCGGAGGCAAAAGTGTTGTTTAGCGATGGCGTACGTCAGATTCCTGAGGCAGAACAGGAAGGATTTGAAGTTACGGGAACCATGTGGTATAAAGACGGAATCTGGTATCACAAGAATCCGAATCTACCGGAAGGGAATCCGCTGACCGGGGATTTAAACGGCGACGGAGTCGTTGACCAGAAAGATCTGGATCTGCTTGACCGTTTTCTGGCTGGAGAAATAACATTGACCGAAGAGCAGAAAAAGTTTGCGGATACAAACGGAGACGGCGTGGTGGATGATAAGGACAGGGATACTCTGGAGCAATATATCAACGGAGAGACCACCGAAGCTCCGAAGGAAGATGAAACGGAAGAATATACGGAAAGAACGGTAAGCTATGAGTACGATAAGCTTGGGAGGGTAATAAAGGCAGTATATGATTCTGAAAATTATGTTGAATACAGTTACGATAAAAACGGAAACATAACGGACATCCGGGTGACCGGTAATATTGATTAAAACGAAGAGGTAAACATATGAATAAGATACATAAGAGTTTTATAAAAAACGTAGGAAAAAGGACTGTCAGCCTGCTGCTGGTGCTGATCATGGTATTTCAGACGATAAACTATTCCGGGGATACGTTCTATGCTGCAGAAACCAATGCCGCGCCTGAAATGAGGGATACCGGAAACGCAACGGAAGAGCAGGGTGTCATCAGTGAGGAAACCATATATAAAGATTTAACGGTATTCGCCGATTACACATTAGAGGCAGACATGGATGTAAAGAATCTGACCGTAAAAGGCGGAAGATTTAATCTGAACGGATATCAGTTAAACATTCACGGAAATTTAACCATATCAGGCGGAGATTTCGTTATCAATAAAGGATACGTAAACTGTCTGGGAACGGCTGTTTTTTCCGGACAGAATTATCTCTACATGACGAATATTAATGATTATATATTTGTTGAAGGCGATTTTATCTGGAATGCCGGCCATGATTCTTACATAACTGAAGGAACTATAGAAGTAAAGGGTGATTTTAAAGATTTTTGTAACAACAAATATAATTGTTTTAAGCCATCCGGGAATCACAGGGTATTGCTCAGCGGCGCCGGCAGGCAGACTATCGTGCAGACCATTCCAGATTCCCGGTTTCATATCCTTGAGATTAAAAATACGGGCGGCGAAGGGGTTTATGCTTCTTTTCCGGTAAATGCAGACGAGATTACGGGAAATCCGTCCGGTATCATATATCCGGTTTCGGGCCGATACGGATGGACGTTGGAGAAGGATGAGGAAACAGAAGGCGGACTTTGTCTGACCGGGGGTGAATTAAATCTGAACGGTCATACGCTCACCGTTCACGGCGATTTTGACCAATATTCGGGAAGGCTTGTTTTGAACGGAGGAACCCTGAAGGTTGAAGGGAATTACGGAGTACAGTCCTACCGCTTTGACGAAAATAATGAGAAGGTTTATGATTACAGTGCCGGATCCCTGGTGATGACCAATCCGGCGGATACGGTCATTGTAAACGGTGACTTTGTAATGGCATCCATTCAAAGCCATGAGGGAAGATTGACGGAAGGTACCATGTATATCGGAGGGGATTTTATCCGGAAAGTGAAAGGCTCCGATCAGAACTTTGCGGCAACGGGAAACCATAAGGTGGTGTTTAACGGCGGAGAAGAGCAGAGGATATCTTTTCAGAATTCCAGCTATAATACATCACGCTTTGCAAAGCTTGCTTTTGAAAATACCCATGAAAAGGGAATAGTAATTTCGGACAGGATCACGGTGAACGGTGAACTCTCCAATGAAAGAAGCAATGTAACGGGATATGTGGATCTAAATGACGGGGCAGTGGTTACAAACAACCGTTACAGGGGAAATCTGCGTTTTGTCAGACCATATACTTTAAATCAGGATATCAGGATAATTGGAGATTTATATGTTTCCGGCCGGGTGGATTTAAAAGGAAATCATCTTGAAGTTGAGGGAAACAGCACAGTTTATAATTCATACATCAGAATGAACGGTGGAAGTTATGTCTGTGGTGGGATTCTGACCATAGACGGGGATAATTCTTATCTTTATATGACCAATGAGAACGATTCTGCGGTGGTATACGGGGATTTTATATATAGCAGCAGAAACAGTAATAACAGCTTTATGACGGCAGGAACGCTGGAACTGAAAGGAGATTTCAGGCAGGATGTAACATACCGGGAGGCTAATTTCATAGCCTCCGGAACCAATAAAGTTCTGTTTACCGGGGAGCAAAAACAGACTATTTCTTTTGCGTCCCCGAAATCAAAATTCAATATTGTTGAAATCAGGAATTTCAGCAGTGACGGTGTTGTGATTGATAAAAATTTTAATTGTGCCGAGCTGATCAAGAACGGCTGCCGCATCAGCCTGTCTGACGGAGGAGTACTGGGATGGACTTTAGAAGAGGATACGATTATAGACGGTGATCTGTATCTGGGAGCGGATGAGCTGAATTTAAACGGATACAGTCTGACCATAACCGGAAATCTGATACAGGGAGGCGGTACGGTTGCAATAAACGGGGGAAATCTGACGGTAAACGGCGACTATCGCATTCAGTCTATGACTGTGGGAAGCGACGGAACCGTAACCTATTCCGTCAGCACCGGATATCTGGAAATGACCAGTCCGGAGGATGCTGTTACCATAACCGGGGATTTTGTTATGGCATCCATTAACGGGCATAACGGAAAACTTAAGAGCGGTACCATGTATATCGGAGGAGATTTTATCCGGACGGCTAATGATTCCAACAAGAATTTCCTCGCAGAGGAAGAACATAAGGTAGTCTTTAACGGAAACCATGGCCAAAGTATTACTGTTGGCAAAGCCGGTAATACCTGTTTTGCAAATCTGGTATTTGCCAACGGCAGCACGGAAGGGATTACAATTACCGATGATTATGTAACCGTAACCGGGGAACTTACCAATGAGGACAGTGTGATCACGGGATATGTGAATCTGGACAGCAGTGCTATGATTACCGGAAATCACTATAAGGGGAATTTGCGGTTTGGAAGCACCTATACACTGACGGGAGATTTACGGATATCCGGGGATGCGGCTGTGGACAGCAGAGTGGATTTAAGGGGAAACCGGCTGGAGGTGGAAGGAAATACCACCATATGGAACACGTATCTTCGAATGAGCGGAGGAAGTTTTGTCTGCCGGGGAAATCTGAGCATAAGCGGTGATAACAGCTATCTCTATATGAGCAATGAAAATGATGAGGCCGTGGTATACGGAGATTTTATATATAGCAGCAGAAACAGTAACAGCGGTTTTATGACGGCGGGAACACTGGAACTGAAAGGAGACTTTCGGCAGAGCGTAACTTACCGGAAAAATAATTTTATTACTTCCGGAACTCATAAAGTTATATTCAGCGGAGATAAAAAGCAGATAATCTCTTTTGCGTCGCCGGAATCTGCATTTAATATTGCGGAAATTCGGAATCAGAGCAGTGAAGGTGTTGTGATCGACGGATATTTTAACTGTTTACGATTCATCAGGAATAACTGTAATGTCACTTTACCGGATGAAAGTATATTTGGATGGACGCTGGAAAAGGATACGGTGTTCCAAGGAGATTTATATTTAGGCGCTGATGAAATAAATCTTAACGGATACAGTCTGACGGTCCGGGGAAATCTGATCCAGAAAGGTGGTACGGTTAATTTAAATGGAGGCAGCCTGACAGTTGAAGGCGATTACCGCATCCAGAACGTGATAACGGACGGCAACGGAGCAGAAATCTGTTCCGTCAGCAGCGGATATTTGCTTATGACAAACCCGGAGGATACGGTTACCGTCACCGGAGATTTTGTTATGGCTTCCACAAACGATCATAGAGAAAAGCTGAGCAACGGGATCCTGTATATTAAAGGAAATTTTCTTCAACTGGAGGAAGGTAATGACCGGAATTTCTGTGCTTCGGAAAAACACAAAGTTATTTTTAACGGAGATAGCGCTCAAAGTATAACGTTTAAAAAGAGATTTTATTCTTCCTGGTTTGCTAACCTGGAATTTGCCAATGACAGTGCGGAAGGAATCACGATTACGGACCGTGCGTCCGTAACCGGAGAACTTACAAATGTAACAAGCAGAGTTACAGGATATGTGGATTTGGAGCGAACCGCGTTTTTGACCAACGGATATTATAAGGGCAATCTGCGCACATATATTACTGCATTGAGTAAAGATATGCGAGTGTCCGGAGATCTGTTTGTTGCGGAAGGATTGGATTTAAAAGGAAACAGGCTGGAAGTGGAAGGTAATACCACTATATGGAATAAATATATTAAAATGAACAGAGGCAGTTTTATCTGCCGGGGAAGTCTGGATATAGGCGGAGATTATGGCAGTCTGAAGATGGACAATGAGAATGATTATGCAGTGGTATACGGAAACTTTACATTTGGCAACAAATACGGCAGCCATATGTCGGCGGGAACACTGGAACTGAAAGGAGATTTTCGACAGATCATAACTTATTGGGAAGATAATTTTATTGCTTCCGGAAACCATAAAGTTATTTTCAGCGGGGATAAAAAGCAGACTATTTCCTTTGCATCGCCAAAATCACATTTTAACATCGTGGAGTTCAGGAATTACAGTGAGGAAGGTATATACTGTGAGAACGGACTGAATGCGGCAGAGGTTATCACCAATGACTGTAATATCACATATAACGGCAGTCAGATGACCGGATGGACATTGAACAGCGATATGGTCATAGGGGAAGATCTGGTTCTGGTCGGTGGTATCCTGGATTTAAACGGTCATACTCTGACGGTAACCGGAGATTTCATTCAGAGCAGCGGTACCGTAGAAATAAACGGAGGAACGCTGCTGATAGAAGGCAGTTATTATATGCAGTCTGTCAGAACCCAGAGTAATGGAACCGTGAAATATGACTCCGGTCGTGGCATATTAAAAATGACCTCAGAAAAAGATTATATAAAAGTAAACGGGGATTTTGTCACATCTTCCATTTACAGCCATACGGATTTTCTGACGGCAGGCACCTTAGAGATTAGTGGAAATTTTACGCAAAACAATGCTGGTATAAAAGATAATTTTCATACCGCCGGAGATTTTATATTGAAATTTTCCGGAAACCGGCAGCAGGTAATTTTCTTTGGTTCACCTGCAGATTCCAGTCTGTCTGATGTTATTTTTGACAATTCTTCGGTTCAGGGAATCCGGATCAGCAATTCCATGTATGTTACCGGGAACGTGGAAGATAACAGTCGCAATGTGACAGGAACCATATATGCAGGTTCCGGGGTTGATTTTAAAGATAATTATTTCAGCGGAAATATAACGATGAATTCCACAAAGTCGCTGTCTGCGGATATTACTGCAGGGGGAACATTTATTCTTGGTTCTTCCATGAATTTAAATGGTTTTACCCTGACAGCCGATTCCGTTACAGTTTCAAACGGAACATTAGATGTAGGCGGCGGCTCGGTTTACTGTAAAAAGAATTTTACTGTTGAGAGCAACGGTACTCTTGTGATGTCGAACGGAACAGATCATATTACAGTAGGCGGTGATTTTTCCACCGCTTCCCGATATTCCCATTTGGGAAAACTAACCGACGGTATTATGGAGATCAAAGGAGATTTTACACAGAACGGAGCGGCCCAGGCATTCGCCTGTACGGAAAACCATTCCGTTTTGTTAAGCGGTAAGGCGGGAACTTCCGGAAGGGTGTATAAGCAGACCATCCGTTTTTCGTCCGTGGGCAGTTCTTCGTTCCACAAACTGACGATTACAAGACCGTTGGATTATTATAGCTTCAATAGTGATATAAATAATATCTGTCATGAACTGATCGAGGATATCCGGGATTCGGAACCGCCGTCAAAACCAGAAGGACTGACGATTACAGAGGCTGCTGCAACCACCGTATCCCTGACATGGAATCCTTCGGAAGATAATATAAAGGTACTGGGATATGAAGTTTACCGCAATAACGAAAAGATTGTCACGGTGACCGGAACAGAATACAAAGATATCAAACTGGAACCGGAAAAAAATTATATATATAAAGTATGCGCCTTTGATGAAATGAGGAATGTATCGGAGTTTTCCCAACAGGTATCCGTGACTACTGCTCCTGACACACTGGCGCCTGAAATTCCCGGATCTTTACTGGTAAGATCCCGTACAGGCTCATCCGTTATACTGGGCTGGCTGCCGTCTTCCGACAATGTAGGATGTACCGGATATAAGATTTTCCGCAACGGGGAGGAAATTGCCGTTGTGGGCAGCGTTAATACATACAAAGACAGCGGGTTGTCGGCAGGAGTCGAATATATCTATCAGATAAAAGCCTTTGACGGTGCAGGAAATGAATCGGATTTCAGCAGCGGGGTTTCCGGTTATGCGGTAAATCCGTCTATTACAAATATTACACCGAGCGATAATACGGTCATCGGAAGCGGTTCTGTTACCGTGACGGTGCGGTTCCTTAATACGGGAAACAGTACCGGAAACCGGGTAAAATTTCTGTATTCCGCTGACGGTGAAAACTGGAAAGACATATCCAGAACTTTAATCGGCCAGCAGAATTTTTCGGGAACGGAATTATACGCTTCCTGCAGCTGGGATATATCAAAACTGACCAGCGGAGAATATACCGTCAAGTGCATTTTGTATGATGCCGATGATAATTCAGCAGAAAAAGAAGTGACTTATATCATAGATAATGACCCGCCGCAGCCGCTTACCGGTATCAATGGAGATACCGACAACGGTACGATTATCGTCTGGTGGGATGTGGCAGCGGATGCAGACTGTGTATCCTATCAGTTGTACCGGTCTGCGGGAACTTCTTCCGACTTTAAGAAAATCATGAGTTTTTCTGATATCCGTACGGTTTCCTATACGGACAAGGATATTGTGGAAGGACAGACTTACTTTTATTATGTAACCGGACTGGACCGGTTCGGACATGAAAGTGAAAGAAGCAATATTTTTTCTATTACTGCAGAAGCGGACCGGGAGGCGCCTTATATTGTCAGCATTGCTGACGGAAAAAGGCTTAACGGGGATGCGGAGATAAAAGTTACGGCATATGATAATCTGTGGGTATCCCGTATATTGTTACAATATTATGATTCAGAGGCAGAAGAATGGCGGGATATCGGAACGGAACCGGCATCAAACGGTGTTTCCGTAATTTTGTGGAATACCGCAGGATTCGAGGATGGAACGTATTCTGTCCGGGCGTTTGCATGGGATGGAAGCGGAAATAAAAGTACGGAAGATTTTACGGCATCTCTGGAAATCGACAATTCTGGTCCGGCTAAGGTTATTATTTCCGGAGTTAAGGCTTCCTCTTCCGGTGTCAGCCTGAAGTGGCAGGATACAGAGGAAGAAGACTTTGCTTATTTCCAGGTGGAACAGTGGAAAGACGGGGAATTCGTTACAATCGGCACCGAAAGCAAAATTCTGGGAATGAATATTACCGGACTGGTTCCGGATACCTCATATAAGTTCCGGGTAGTCGGATATGATACACTGGGCAACCGGGGAGAGGCTTCCGATGAAGTTGAAGTTACCACCACGGCGGATGACGTGAAGCCGTATATCACCGGTT
The DNA here is from genome assembly GCA_910583605.1 of uncultured Lachnospiraceae bacterium. Classification (GTDB taxonomy): domain Bacteria; phylum Bacillota; class Clostridia; order Lachnospirales; family Lachnospiraceae; genus Bovifimicola. The sequence continues at coordinate 8,922 of CAJTXN010000004.1, read as the reverse complement.
TTTCGCCTGCCCAGTCCGCATTCCGGGATAAGATAGAATTTAAGGTTACGGCAAAAGATAATCATGTCGTATCGTTACTGAAAATGTACGGTTCTTCCGATAAAGAGAACTGGACGCTGCTTGCAGAAGCTGACAATACAACATTATCCGGGGAATATATCTTTGAATATACCTGCGGTCTGGAGTCATTTCCGGAAGGAGTTCTGTATTTTAAAGCGGTTGTTCTGGATGCTGCAGGAAATGAAAGCGAGCCGGTGATTACTTCCCACAAAGTAGACCGGACGGCGCCTCGGGCCATTGAAAATCTGAAAGCAGGGGATAACAATGGTTCTGTTTCCTTAAGCTGGACCGCAGACGATGAGGATATCCGGTTCTTTACGATTTACCGTGCCGATGAGGAAACCGGTATATATACGGAACTGGTGCATGAATGTACAACAAAGAATTATTATGATATCCATGCGGAAGCAGGAAAAATCTATTCTTATAAAATCAGGGCAGTGGATTTGGCAGGAAATGTAAGTGAAGAATCCAATGAAACCATCGTGCAGGTCTCCGAAGACAGGGAAGCGCCGGTAATCTATGGTATGACTCCGGGAGACGGAAGCACTGTGGGAAAAAATCCAAAACTCAGCGTAGTTGTTTATGATACAAAATTAAAGTCCCTGTATGTGGAATATAAGAAGGCAGATTCCGACGGTTTATGGACGGAGCTGGGCAGAAACGATGCCATAAACGGAACTTATGAAAAGGTTACCTTTGAATGGGACACCGAAGGGCTGGAGGAAGGCAGCTATCTCCTCCGGGCAGTAGCGGCAGATTTCAACAATAATATAAGCGAGCCATTTGAGATTTCATGTGTTCTGGATATCACTGCGCCGAAACAGCCGGTACTGAGCCTGTTACAGGAGAATTTCCGGTTGACGCTGGAATGGAATCCGGAGGAGAGTGAAGATTTTGACTGTTACAAAATTTACAGAAAATCGGTTCTGGAAAGTAAATATACGCTACTCCATACCACCGGGGACTGCCGTTATACGGACAACAATGTTACACCGGGACTGGTCTATTCCTATAAGGTGGAGGCATATGATAAATACGGAAATTATTCGGAAAGCAATACCATGTCCGGTTTTGCCTATGAGGAAGATACCATTCCGCCGACGGCAGTGGTACCGGAGGAAATGATAGTGGTACAGGGCCGGCAGTTTACACTGGACGGAACGGAATCTGACGATAATGTAAGAATCAAAAGTTATTCCTGGTATATGGGGAACGGAGAAACCGTTTACGGTTCCAGAACAGTCTATACTTATGATAAGGCAGGTACCTATACAGCTGTGCTGACCGTAACCGATGCAGCCGGAAACAGCGATACGGCTAAGTTTAACATAACGGTACTGGATAAAAACACATCGGCCAGTAAAGAACTTCGTGTGGTCAATGAAAAACAGGAGCCGGTTTCCTACGCCTATGTATACCTTTATTCGGAAACGGAAGGAAACCGGACCCTGCGGACGGATTCCGAAGGCCGGGTTATTGTTTCGGGAAAATTCGGAGAGCAGAAAATAGCGGTGTATAAGCAGGGTTATCTGCCAAAAGAGCATATAATACAGATAGATTCGGTGGACGGCGGAGAAATTGAAACCATTCGTCTCCAGTCGGGAGAAGTGGTGGTTGGAAACTTTTCGGTTCACCGGATGGAACTGGAGGAAATGGCGGAAGCGGGAATTGATTTTACCAATCCTGAGAATTATGAAAGTTTTACTTTTACGGTGGAACTGACCTTTCAGCAGACGCCGATTCCGACAGTGATAAAGTATGTTTATACCGGCAAAGGCGGTTATGTATTCGGCAACGGCTCCGGCAGCGGAGGTTCCGGCGGATCGGGAGGTTCCAGTGGCGGCGGTGGAGGAAACTCTACTTATCACCACAAAGGCGGAAGCATACAGATTGAAAAAGTCGAATCCGAAGAGGAACTGCCGATTTTTGCATACATAAATAAAACCGACAGTATTTCCTGGTTAAAGGAAATGTTCTGTGCCGAACTTGGAATTATCAACTGTGCCGACCCGGGATTTTCCCTGGCAGACTGCCGGGCTTCCATTGAGATTCCGGAGGGATTATCACTGGCAAAGACCCGTGAGGGACAGTCCGAAATTCAGAATATGGGTACCATTGCAGGACAGAGCAGTAAATCGGTATCCTGGTATATTAAAGGTGATAAGGCAGGGGAATATAATTTAACAGCCGGTTTTACCGGTACCCTTATGCCATTCGGCGTACCTTTGAATGTTGCATTTGAAACAAAAGAACCTTTTAAGGTAGAATCCGGCGACGGAATCCATATCTATATCCAGCCGGAATCTGCCGCATATATCGGAAGGGATTATTATATCCAGTATGAGGTACAGAATAAATCCAACCGGATATTCTATAACTTTGAAACTAGCTTTGGACCGTATACTTCTCCGGGATATGAAGAAGAGATTACCATTACGGATACCAAAGGAAATGTGGAAACACAGGTATACCAAGGGGAAACCTATGTAATACCGGAAGCGGGAAGCTGTTCCCGGATGCCGGTCATTTCCGGCGGCGACACCATATCGGTGGGCGTGTTCGCACCGGGAGACGTAATAAACGGAACTTACCGGGTACCGTTTGCGGCGGCAGGCGATCCGGAGGAACACTATTACCGGCTGGTTGAGTCTGTGGCAAGGGAAATCGGCGAGAGCAACACCGGTGTGGAGCTTCACATCAGTCCGATTTCGAGCCATGTGACAAAATATAATGTAAAATGTGTGGAAGTGAAAAATGTCTGGGGTGACCCGGTGGATATGACCACCGGTGCATTTACCGACAGTATTCATGCCATGATATTGAACTGCAATCCGGCATTATCTTTTGACCTGAGCTATGATTCCCTGCATACTGCTTCCGGAGAATGCGGAACCGGATGGTCCCACAATTTTGAATCCCGGCTGACAGAGGAAAAAGGTGTGGTTAATCTGTATATAACCCCTGAGAATTTCATAACTTTTGTGGCAGAGGATAAAGTTGTCCGCGATATAAAAGGGGAACTGGTGGCAAAGCAGATTATGATCAATACGGCAGACAATGACAAAGGGGCAAAGAACTTTTTATGCATCAGTACGGGTATGGAGGATTACGATCTTTTCCGTGATGAGGATGGCAGCTATACATTAAATCTTCCGGATGGTCAGATCTGGGAATTCAATTCCCGGGGAAAACTGACGAAACTGGTGGACAGTAGCGGCAAAGCAGTAGAACTTACCTATGGACTGAACAGCATGAGCATTACGGAACCGGTAAGCGGAATGAGTCTTACTGCCCGTTATAATGATCAGGGACTGCTGACCGCTGTGGAGGACCATACCGGAAGGAAAACCCTGTTTGCCTATGAAGACGGTTGTCTGGTAAAGGCCACCAATCCTCTGGGCGAAAGCATTTATTATTACTATGATGAGAACCGCCGTCTGGTACGGGAAAAGAACCATGCGGGAACCATCTTTGTCATCAATACCTATGATGAACAGGGCAGGGTTATCCGGCAGGACGATGCAGACCCGGAAACGCCGCTGACATATTATGCATATGCCGTGGATAAAAACGGAAGCACCGATACCACCGCCACCGACCGGAACGGAAATACCGTTGTGTACCATTCGGATGCCTTTGGCCATATTTCAAAGATTACCGACCAGAACGGCAATTCGGTGTCCTATGCCTATGATACGGAGGGCAACCGGATTTCCGAGACTAACGGAACCGGCGGAACCACCCTGTATTTTTACGATAAACAGGGAAATATAACGGAAATCCGGGACGGCAACGGAAATTCCACAAAGATGAGCTATGACAAAGCAGGAAATCTGCTGAAGCTTACCGGTCCGGACGGTGAAACCAATACCTATACTTATGATGTGTACAACCGGCTTCAGACCTCCACTGAACATTCCGGAGTTAAGAAATCCTATACCTATGATAAAGACGGCAATGTGCTGACGGAAGCCACCGGGGGCCTTGGTGTGATCACTTATACCTATACCAACGGGCTGCAGACCGGAATTACGGACCATAACGGGAATACCACAGCCATGCTCTATGATGCCTGCGGCAATGTGAAGCAGGTGACCGGGGCAGACGGAAGCATCACCGCTTATACCTATGACCTTCTGGGCAGAAAAACCGGTATTACCGACGGAACCGGCGGAAGCATCCGTTATACCTATGACTGCAGCGGAAATGTGACTTCCATCACCGATGAAAACGGCGGTACTGCAACCTTTGAATACAATGCGAACAACTGGCTGGTGAAAACCACGAATAAACGGGGCGGTATCACGGTTTACGAGTATGACGGCGAAGGAAGGAACATTAAAACCACAAACCCGGACGGCACGGTGACCACCACGGAATATGACGGCGCCAGATGCGCATTGTCCGCCACGGATGGGGAAGAAAATACATATTCCTATGAATATGATGCAGCCAACCGTCCGGTAAAAGAAATCATGCCGGACGGGACAACGGTCAGCCATGCATATTATCCAAACGGCAAGGAGAAACAGACGACTTATGCAGACGGAAGTTTTGTATCCTATAGCTATGATAAATCCTGGCGGCTTATAAAAACAGAGGATCATCTGGGACGCATTTACCGGTATCAGTATGATAACGGAGGAAACCTGACCAGAACCACGGACCCTCTTGGATATGTGACCGAAAACGTCTATGATCAATACGGACGTATGCTGTCATCCACGGATGCCAATGGAAATACCACAACATTTGAATATGATGCCAACGGAAACTGTATAAGGAAAACGGATGCCCTTGGTCTGGTTCTGGAAATGAAATATGACAGCAGGAACCAAATGACTGCCATGACCGCCAAAACAGAGTATGGGGACTATACGGTTCAATATACATATGATGCCCTTGGAAGGGTAACGGAATATACGGATGAGGAAGGCCACAGATTTAAAACCGAGTATGACCATCTGGGAAATATCACGGCTGTGACGGATGCAGACGGAAAGGTGACGGAGCGGACGGAGTATGATCCTGCGGGCAATGTGACAAAGGTGACGGATGCCCTGGGTGTCAGCAGTGTTTATGCCTATGATGCCATGGGAAATGCCACAAAGATGACAGCCTGCGACGGAACCGAAATGGAAGCGGTGTCCACCTATGCCTATGATGCCATTGGAAGAATGCTCCGGGCAGTGGATGCGGAAAACGGGGAAAGCAGTTATACCTATGATAACGTGGGAAACATTGTCTCCATGACAGACCCCAACGGAGGAACCACAACCTATCAGTATGATACCATGGGAAGGCGGACCGGCCGTGTCAGCGCCGTTGGAAGCAGGAATACTTATACCTATAATGCGGCAGGACTGCTGGCGGAAGCTAAAAATGCAAGGAACCAGACCACTGCGTATCAGTATGATGCGCTGGGCAGGATCACAGGCAGGACCGATGAACTGGGTACCATATCCTACACTTATGATGGAAATGGAAATGTACTGACGGTGACCGATGAGAGCGGTACCATTACCAGGGAATATGATGCCAAAAACCGTGTGACAAAGTATACGGATGCCAGGGGCAATACCGTAAAATACGGCTATGATTCCCTTGGGAACCTGATGACCCTGACCTATCCGGGCGGGGAGATCCTCCGCTATGCTTATTATCCAACCGGAAGATTAAAGACGGTGACGGACTGGAAGAACCGTGTCATTACTTATGAGTATGACGGAAACGGACGGCTGATAAAGCTCAGCCGGCCGGACGGCAGTGTGGAAACGTATGAATATGATGCCAGCGGGCAGCTGACCAGACAGACGGACCTCAATGGGGACCGGGTGGTCAACAGCTTTACCTATGGGTATGATACGGCAGGAAATATCACTTCCATTGAGTCGGAGAACGTTGCAGGGGAACAGACTTCCGTTTCCAATGTAACAATGAAATATGACGCCGCCAACCGTCTGATAACATATAATGGTAAAACCGTAACATATGATGCGGACGGAAACATGACCTATGGACCGTTAAACGGGGAACTGGCATCCTTTACCTATGACTGCAGGAACCGTCTGGTATCGGCAGGGGATACGGGGTATGAATATGATGCGGAAAACAACCGGATCGGGGTTAAAACCGGAACAACGGAGACCAGCTATGTGGTGGAAAACAATTCCGGCTCCCTGTCGCAGGTTCTGTCGGCAACGGAAAAATCCTTATCAGAAGAAAAACCGGCGGATACAACGCTGTATATTTACGGTAACGGTCTGCTGGCACAGGAGAAAGAAACCGGGGAATACCTGCTGTATCATTTTAATAACATTGGAAGTACCAGTGCGGTAACGGACATGGACGGAACCATCGTCCATGCGTATACCTATGGCACGTATGGGGAACTGTTATCCGGTAACCGTGAAGACATCCGCTTCCTGTATAACGGTAGGTACGGTGTTGCAACGGATGAAAACGGACTGTACTATATGCGGGCCAGGTATTATAATGTAGATATCAAACGGTTCATCAATCAGGATGTGGTGGAAGGAAGCATTGCAACCAGTCCGTCGCTGAACCAGTATGCATACTGCCAGGGAAATCCGGTGAAACTGACGGACCCGTTTGGGTTAAGTCCGTTCACCAGCTGGTCCACACTGGGGCATGCGTTCCTGGATGTATTAGGATTTATACCGGTTTTTGGTGTGATTCCGGATACGGTGAACGGGTTCTGGTATCTGGCGGAAGGGGATCATTTTTCAGCGGCTGCCAGCTTTGTTTCGGCAGTTCCGGGCTGGGGAGATGTGATCGGAGCCGTAGGTAAAACTGCGAAAGGCTGCTCGAAGGTGAGCAAGATGGTGCGGTATGGTTCGAAGATTGTGGGCCGTATCGGGAATATAGCGCTGGGGTCCTACCAGACAGGCAGTATAGCCGTATCGCTGTATGATAAACATATCGTGCAGGGAGAGTCCTGGGACTGGGATTCCACGGTGCAGCTGTTTAGTGCGGGGCTGTTTGCGACGACTACGGTGGTGTCGGCGAAAGGGCTGGCAAATGACTTAAGTAATTACAGCAGTGTGAAGTATGACATCCAGACGTCACAATGTTTTGTTGAGGGAACGCTTGTATTAACAAAAGAGGGAAATAAACCGATTGAGGAGATTCAGGCTGGGGACCTGGTGTATGCCACGGATCCTGAAACAGGCGGGAGTGGATATAAGGAAGTCCTGAGAACCTTCCGGAAAGAATCGGATGTGCTCATCCATGTCTTTGTGAATGGGGAAGAGATAGAAACCACAGCGGTTCATCCGTTCTGGGTGGAAAACCGGTGGGTGAGTGCGAAGGACCTGAAGGAAGGAGATTTATTGACACTGGCGGATGGCTCCGCTGCAAGGATATCCGGAGTGTATGGGGAAAAACTGGATGAGGCTGTAGTTGTTTATAATTTTGAGGTTGAGGAATTCCATACGTATTATGTGACAGAGGCTGGTGTACTGGTGCATAATGCGAATAAAGTTGGTGGATGTGGAGTTACGGGGAATAAGAGTGGTAAAAACACAAACCATGGTAATCAGAGATTAAAAGAAAGAGGATTTTCGCAAGAAAAAGTAGACGATATTGTAAATAATTATTCACAGAAGGTATATCAAGATGGTGGAAGAACTGTTTATGCAAAAAAAACAGGGAATTATTATGATGTGATAATTAAAAATTCAGATGGAGAAGTTATAACTGCTGTTGGTGGAAATACTAAATCTCTGAAAACATGGAAAGATGTTGCTAGAATGCTGAATAATAATGGTGGATATAGTTCTTTGCCAGTCAACTAATTTATTAAAGAAAATAGTTTAATGTCAAGAAAGGGATAAAATGGCTGAATTAATTAATATAGAAGAAAACGTTAGTATAAGAATGAATCTCTATAAAATTGAGGAAATGCGAGAATCAGATTTCGAAACATGGATTTCATGTTCTTTGAAAATTAAATCTAAAACTATCAATTGTGTAATTGGGCAAAATAATAATTTTATGCTTAATGTTTATGAATTAAACAACTTTATTAAGGAGATAAAAAAAATACTTGATTGTTTTGCAAATAAAAAAGAATATTCATTTATTTTTTCTAATTACGAATATAATTTTGAAATTAAAATGGATAATGTTATCGTGGATGAAGTGATTGAAATAGAAATATGGATAAATTGGGGAAATTATACTAATGGTGAAGAAGGAGGATATGATATTGGTATTAGATTTATTGTGCAAAAGGAAATGTTACAAAATTTTTCTGATTCATTCAATGAAGAAATAATTCGTGTATTGAAGAGATAAAAACTTACTGGAGAATATAGAAGAGATCTGGGAAGTAAGTGTGGTATTTTCTCAATGATTACAGAAAGTCCGTTGCTATGTGGAGAGCTGATTTTCAAGAGAATATTATGGTTAATAATCTGGATTAGGTAATTGCGAAACAGGTATTATAATTGATGCCTGTACTCAATAAATCCCGTCAGGGCAGTTCATTAGGGAGGTGCAAACGGAAAACAGGATTTTAGGGCAACACAATAAGGCAATAAGTAAATAAATTTGTGAAATGGCTATAAGATTAGGGCAGTAAGCTATACTTACGATACAAACAGTAGGGAAATATCTGCTGTATCATTTTAATAATATTGGCAGTACCAATACATTAATGGGTATTGACGGAACAATAGTCCATGCGTATATATGGCACATAGGGGAATTTTTGTCAGGAGAGACAAAAGGTATCTGTTTCTTATACAATGTAAGGTATAGTGTTATTACGGATGAAAACAGACTGTACTATATGCGGGCCAGGTATTATAATGTAGATATCAAACGGTTCATCAA
>CAJTXN010000003.1 GCA_910583605.1 uncultured Lachnospiraceae bacterium | reverse complement strand
CCGGCATCTGCCTTCTCTAAACATCAAACGCCAACCCTGTTTCGCAATTACCTATTCAGTTCTAAATACAAGCTTATCTTATTATACCATATCAGTTGCTATATTACCTTTACTATTTTATTCATTTTTCCGATGCGAAAAATTTATTAATATTTTTTTATTTGTGATTGTTTTTTTTCATTCCACTCATTATAATAGAACATGGAGGAATATATCATGGAAAATTTTACTGTTTTAAACTATCAAGGAAGTAAAAACAACCTTAGTAGTTTTATACAAAAAAATATAGAACCTTATATACAAGATGGTAAAGCCATATTGGATATTTTTTCCGGTTCCGCAGCTGTCAGTAACATGTTCAGAGATAATTATCAAGTGTATGCTAACGATGCAGAAATCTATGCAAGTATAATTGCTGATGCGATATTAAATCAAGCAGATATTAACTCTGCAACCGAACTTATCAATTCATTAGATATTGAATATACAACTACAATAAAAAAACATGCAAAACCTATTATAGACTTTGTCAAGAAAGAACAGCTTGCTCTTGATCAAGGAAACTACGAACAACTGATTGCTTTATACAACCTGTATCCAACTGTATGGAACAATCAATATTCTGATATAACCCAAAATGAATTAACTATAGACAGTATAAAGCAAACATGTGACTTCTACTTGTTTACAACGTACTATGCGACTAATTATTATGGAATAACTCAAGCCCTTGATATTGATTGTCTTATTAAAATAATTAATTTACGGTTTCCTCAATATAGAAATGCCCTTCTTTCATGCTTATTTTATGCTATGAAAGAAACCGTTTTTTCTAAGGATGGACACATGGCACAACCGCTCAGTCTTGAAAAAAACCAAACTCGCCTGTTTATTCAGCGCCAAAAAAACGTTTATGAGTTGTTTATAAAGAAGTTCAAAGAATATATAACTGTTCCTCTTTCTAAATTTTCAGGAAAGAATATGGTTTTCAATTCGAATTTTGAAGACTTACTAGATCAAAAGATATTTTCAAATGTTGGCTTAGTATATGCCGATCCCCCATATACAGATATGCAATATTCAAGATATTATCATTTATTAAATGTTGCTGCCAAATATGAATATCCCGAATTAACGATTACAAAAAACGGATATACGAAAGGACTATATACAGAAGGACGTTACCAATCCAAATTGAGCCAACGAAGTTCTGCAAAGCAATCCTTGGAAAGCTTAATTAGTTTTTGTGCACATAACAACACTAATTTAGCCATTAGCTATGCTTATCCTCAAGACAGAGAAAAACAAGCTACCGACAGATACACCATTTCCATTGATGAATTAATTGAACTTGCTCAAAAACACTATACCAACGCTCGCGTAAATGTTGTTACGCAGCATTATAATCATGCTAATCATCGTAACAGCGAACAAAAAAAGGTTTTGGAATACCTAATATTGTGTGGAGAAAAAAACATTAATCAAGTTAATATAGATTCTTTAAAAAATGAATTATGTAACTTAACACCTAGCAAGAACAATCCAATGTATAACTCACATATGTATTGGTCTCAAAAAGCCTTTAATATATGTGACAGCTTAGTAGATGCCTTGTCAAATAGGGGCGATGTCGTTTTTGATCCTTTTCTTGGTTCTGGAGTAACAACACTTGAAGCAATCAAAAGCGACTTATCTCGTTGCGCTATAGGTTGTGACATTAACGATATGCCATTGTTTATTTCAAAACTTTTGTTATCTATCAATGCCACTCCTAATGTAAAAAACACACTTGAAAAGTTTATTCAAGAACTTAATTCTTTAGGGCATTATTATGAAACGGCTTGTCCTAAATGCAATACTGTTGGTACCATTTCAAAGGTAGTTTTCGACAAGCCAGAACGTACTGGTTCCAATATAACTATAAAAACCATAAATTACAGTTGCGATTGTACCAAAAAGGGCGTTAAATCACCTGATAAAATGGATTATACCAAGTTAACTGCAACACGCAAACTTGAAAATGTCACAAGCACTAGTTTGCTGTACAATTCCAAAATTGCCGTAACAGAAAATGACGATATAAAAAATATTTTTACAGGTCGAAATATTTCTGTTTTAGACGAGATACTTAGCAGCATTAAAAAGTACGAACCCGCATATCAAAATATTTTGAAGTATATTCTTATGTCCATACTGCATTTATGCAAAATAACCGATAAACATTCAAATTCACAATGGCCATTATGGATACCCAAAACAGATTGTGTTGAGAAAAATATTATTGATATTTACACAAAAAAAATCAAGAAATTTTATGATGTCATTCCGTTTATGAAAGAAAATTATGCTGATTCACAAATCGTTGAGTCCTATAATATGCTTTCACCAGGGAAATGTTTACTTATGCAGAAAGGCAGTCAGTTGATCACAGAACAAGATATACCTAACAATGGTGTTGATTTAATCATTACTGATCCGCCCTACCTCGAACAGGTTTTATATTCGGAATATATGCAATTATATAAACCATTTTTAAATTTAGATTATAATCTAAACGACGAAATAATTGTATCTTCCGCCCCATCTCGCAACAAAAACAGAGAGGACTATTTTCATTTATTGGATTTGGTTTTTAATATGTGCTCACAAAAGTTAAAACCTAATCATTATTTATGTTTATATTTCCACGATTGCAATCTAAATGTTTGGAACGAGTTAATATCAATTTTAGAGAAAAATTGTTTTAGATTTATTACCCAGATACACGTGGATAAAACCGTCACATTAAAAAACATTATTAGTCCTAAAAAATCATTAAACGGTGATTCTATATTGATTTTTTCCAGAAGTGATGCCCCTATCAAGCATAACGCTGAGGAAGATGTGTCGGAAATTGAACACAATATAATTCGCCAAGCTAAATATATGGTAAAATCAAATGGTTCATTATCTACTCCTGAATTATACGATAATGGACTTATGGAAATTCTAATTCAAAATGGTTGGCTAGAAAAGCTCTCCAGCAAATATTCTTCTCTTGTTGATATTTTTGAAAAACATTTAACTTGGGATTCTTCCACAGCTCGATGGAAATAACAAAAATGCGAGGAAATCCTCGCATTTTTGTTTATACCTCTTGAATTCCATTATAATACTCGCCTGGGAAATATCTGTTAAGTCGTTGCATCAATTGATTTCCATCAACAATTTCAACTTCTAAATCCGTTGCGACTTTTTTCCCATCCTTTGTATAACCAGAAGTTGTTATACATACTGCATAATCCAATCCTCTTCTCATTCTTTCTGCATATAAACGTTGTATAGGATCTGAACCTACATTTGATGCCCAACGCTTGCATTGGAAAATATAATGTAACAATCTATCCTGCTGTCGTTTAGATGCAATTATATCAACACTCAAATCACCAGCACCACCCATTTTTATAACATTTTCATAACCTTCTTCTTTTAACAAACTCTGTACTAATATTTCAAAATCCGTACCACTTAATATCGAAATATCAATAGCATCTTCGTTAGGTTTACTAATATCTTTTCTCTCAACATAATATTGCCCGTCTTTTTGGCAATAATTAGCTATCAAGTTTTCTATATCTTTCTGGTGACTTTCATCCTCTAATATTTGTGCAATAGTTTTGGGGTTACCATCACATAATGAATTCACTAATTCAAAATAAACATCTTCCAACACAAACTTACCTTTGCTATTTAAGAGTTGCCTTATAAAAATAGGCATCAAATCATACAATTTGGTATATAAGTCTGTTGTATCCTCAATATCCAAATACAATTGATTACTATCTATTTGTATGCAACCAGCATCTACTTTAAAGTATTGCTCTAACAAAGTTTTTATTCTTAATATATCTTGCTCACTTGCTATATATGAATACTTCGACTTTAAATCGTTACAAACCAATGTGACGGCACTTGTCAGAGTTACATACTCCTTGGTTCGTATTAAATACGAATACACTTTTTTCACAAGCAAAAACTCATAATTTTCGTTTCCGATATACCAATATCTATCATGCTCCGGTAACTCATAGAAAACAACTATCATCTCATTCATAAATGTATTCGTAAACGCTGATTGTTTTCGCATTGTTGGATCTTTTTTCTCAACACCAACTTGATATGCATATTCAAACCCATTTTTCCGTGCTAAATTTACAATTTCAATATATGTTTTAAAATACTTTGCTTTCCCTAGCTTCATAGTGAAAAAAACAAGCCCATCATCATTTAAAACTTGAGAAAAATGTGCAAACATATTATCAATATCTTTATAATAATTCTCTATATCTCTTTTTGTAATTCGGCTTTCCGCATTTGTTTGAACAATTTCTTTCTCTAACATATCTTCTGTTAAAGCATATTTAGAATCATAGAACTTTTCCAACCATACACGATACAGCTGATTTCTCTCCAAGTATGGAACTTGATCCGTATATGGAAAATCTGTATATATAACATCTACTTTCAAATCAGGATTTTCATCTATATAAGACGCATAGTCCTTATTTGTAATTATAACCTCTGAATCCGTCGTTCCAATTTGTTTTGTCTTATATGACGCCTTAAACTTGCAGAAACTTTTGAATTTATCTTCAAAAAGCAACCAAACATTCATATCTTGTGCACCATGCCCTACCACATGATATAAAATATCTGTACTCGAACCATACATTGCAATCCTTGCAAGGGAAATAGACGCAACTAAAACTTGTTCTAACACATCCCTTTCTTCAGATGGTTCAAGCTCATTTATTGCATTCTGTAACATCAACAATGCAACTTTATTTCTTTGTGTAAAAATTCTATCATATTTATCTGCCCCAGTTGATGAAGTAATATTAATTCTACTGTTTACAATGTATTGATTTCTCGGAAACCTATCTACATTTACCTTATCCAAACTAATTAGTTTTTTATAATCCTCATCATCAAATTTTTTCGCCTTTTCACCACAAATAGGACATTTTTCTACAAGTTTTATATTTTTCCCATCTATAATTTCTCTATTACTAGACGGATTAAAGTACCCATCTTTACCTTCCTCTGGATCAAATAAAACTTTGTTTATATAGTTCTTGCAACCGCAACAAGATGTTTCGTATAATGCCATTATTTCCTCATACACATTACTTTTCACGACATTAAAGAGCTCTTCCAATTTGAGCATATCCACTCTATTCATCAACACAGCAACTGCATTAAAAGTGTAATTATCTAGTTCGGTTGCATAAATCTTCTTCACCTTTCCCATTGCTGCATACACAAACGAACCTGAACCCATAAAAGGATCATATATAATATCATCACTATCGCACACTGCTTCTATAACCTTTTCAGCTATATCCGGCGATTTACGTCCTTTAAAATTAAAAGTTGTTCGCATTTCATTTGGGACAGTATTAGGAACATCTTCTATTGCTGTCTTGATTCTATTTAATCTAATTTTTACACTCTCAGGTATCTGTTTTCTCATCTGACTCACCCTCCTTAATTAACTCATATGTAGGTTTTCCCAATGCTTCCGCCATTTCATCTAATTTACTTAATGGTGGAGTTTTATAATTTTCTTCTCTAAAATATGATTTCAAAACATCTTCGCTGACAAAACTATAAAACAAGGCAGCTTTATCATTCCATGAAAACCTACCTGCTTGCATAAAATATTCTTGCAAGTTATGTAATAATATTTCTCGTGAATTATTTCGCAAAAAATCAATTTCCGCAAAAATTTCCCCATCTTTTTGTATCAACGCATATGATCGACATCCAATTCTATCCCCCATTTGATCAATCTTCTTTAAAGAGGGACACCGAGTTTTACTTTGCCAACGCTTTATTGAATCTTCTGTAACATTTAAAAACTGTGCTATATCCGCATATGTATCTAAATGATGATAGGCAGCTAACCGGTTAATGTTTTCTACAAGTATATCTAAAGAACCCATTCTGCATCTCCTCCATCAAGCATACGTCTCACATCCACCATTCCTATATACGAACTTATTCTCCTGATAGTTTTTTTACCATTCATCCGGTCTTGCAATTTACATTGCAATATAGAAACAATCGCACTAGGATTGCAGAAGTAGACTCTTTCTACTGAAAATCTTTTTTTATTAACTACTGCCAAAACAATTTTTTCATCATCCAAATATCCATCCAATACATTTTGTGTAATATCTTGAAATGTCCATCTAGGATCACTACTAACTTTATATTCGTATGTGCGCCCCCATTCGTCATATGCATCATGTTTTCTTTGCTCCGAATTCACATTATGATTAAGCTCATATGCCACCAATAATTCCCACAATTTATTACTTGTCAAAATCCCATCAACACCTGTTATTTCTTCAATCTTTGATGCTGTAAAAAAAATCTCTTTTAATTTGCTTGAACAAGTAGTTGTTTCCATTTCAATTATATCATAGGACATATTACTCACAATCTGCATTGGGCTAATATTAATCATTCTTCTTAAATTTAAAATATGTTGCGTCTTTTCTTCCATATATCTTGCAACTTCTTCTCCTGGAACAACATATATTTTTTCAATATGCGGAATTGTATACTCATCATTAATTACCGTAAAATAAACTTCTTTTACATAATACAATTTTTCAATCGTCCTATCAGTAAAATCATTAAAAGTCCATGTATGATTAGAACTGGAAACCTTATAATGTTTATACTCGTAAAATTTACCATTTCCGTCTCTTGCATCAGGTGTATTTGCATGTCCATTAATAATCTGATGCCCAAATTGCTCTGCAATAAGAACTTCATATATCTTACTATTAGTATATATGTCGTCTATCCCATTACTAAAAAAATGATCTGCCAATACCTTCAGCCTATTTATTAATTGTCTTAATTCCATTTTTATCACTTCATTGTATATGATATATCTCTAACAATCATTTTCTGTGACTATTTGTCACTTTTGCATTTGTGTTTTATGACTTCCTGTCAAACAACAAAATGAAAAGCGGCTTATGTGCTAATTTATACACATAAACCGCTTCATTTAACGTCGTAAAACCTTCTCAACACCTGTCCAATACTCTCCAGAAACCTTTCCAACAGATTCCTTCCATCCACCACAAACTGTTTCATGAAATCATATGCTTTATTCAGTGTTTCCCGAAGTTTAAAGTTTTCAGCCTTTAGTTGCTCATTCTCATACACAACATCTATAAGCTTGTCCCTCAAGGCTTCATTACCACCGGAACCTCGAGCCATATCATAAACCATCTCCGCAATCTCAGCTTTTCTCTCCATCTTCGTTGCCTTCTCCTCTAAATCCACCAGAGTATCACTTTGCATTTTGATATAAACCTCAATTTTGTCAGCTCGCTCATTTGCCTCTTTTACTCTTTCGTCCGCCTCTTCATAATCCATCTGCTTAACTGCCACCCGCATGGATAAAGTGTCATATTGCTGAACAAGCTGTTCCTTTTCACGCTCCAACTGCTCTTTCTCCTGTTGCTTTTCATCAGCCTGCTCTTTCAACTCGTCGTAACGAATTTCCTCTTTTAACACCTTATACTCCATAACCGATAAATCATGATTGCGACCTTTAGATTTTTCTCTTATCTGTTCTCCAAGAATTATTTTCGCTTTCTCATTTGCAAAAGCCCTTAATTTATCCTGAAGAACTATCGAAAGCACTTCCTTGGTAAATACCTTTCTTTTGGACACCTGCTTGGACATTCCCTTCTTGTATCCTGTACCTACAGGAACTCCTACCACATGCATATGAGGACTGTCCTCATCCATATGGACTACTGCATTGGCTACCACAAACTGTGGAAGTTGATATTGTAGCTCCTCTAAAAGCATCCTATAGATTCGTCTCATAAAAACTTTATTCTCGCAATGTTCCTGCCAATACGCTCTATCTCCCACTTGGATGATAATCTCCACCGCCATATCCTGTTCCTTATTGGCTACGTGTTCAAAATAGTCTTCAATCTTACGATCCGCTCTAGTTTGATTTTCATTGTAGACCTTTAAAGCTTCATCAAATTCCTGATGATAAACTACTTTTACATCCTGAACAAGATTGTCAGTTCCATATATCAGAAAAATATTATCAACGCTATATTCTTCTGATTTGTATTTCCTTAAGTTGTGCTTTGCCACTCCGGCAAGCTTCGACTTAGATGTTATTGCACTTTTCTTATTGTTCACATGAGCTGTAAATGATATTCCTTCCATACACTTTCTCCTTATCTGTCTTTCCCTACGAAGTGCTGCTTATCATCTTTGCTTTGCCACAGATGATAACCCCCTAGCACTTTCGTCAAGCCGAAAGTGCGGGGGCTCTCCGAGGGTTACACCGACAAAGAGCCAAGCTCCGGTCGGTGTATATTATTCGCTACCCTTATTTAAGTAATCCATCGTAATCACATCCTTTCTCTAATCTTTCTATACTGTTTCAGGAATACTTCTGAAGTAACCTGTCTCTTCCCAAACTTTTTTATCAGGGCGAATGGTCTAAACGCAAGTACCCTACTGTATCAGAATCCAATGTAAAAGGCTACACAGCCGCTTATAAGACATGTGGCAGTCTATATCATAAGGTGTTCAAGGATTTGAAGCTTGTGGACTTGCAGACAGTCATTGATACCTGCGGTAAGAATTATCCTACCTTAAGGAAAATCAAGGTACTGTTCAATCAGCTTTATGATTTTGCTATTAAGAATGATATTTGCAATAAGGATTATTCCACCTTTGTAAATGTTGTTCAGTACAAGGATCGCAATCCGAATAAGTATGACCGAAACAAATTTGAGAAGGAAGAAATTGAACGGATATGGGAGCAAAAAGACGATAAGTATTATCAAATCATACTGATGCTACTGTATAACGGAGTAAGAATTTCAGAGTTCTTGGATTTGAAAAAGGAAAATGTCCATCTAGACGAGCACTACTTTGATGTAATTAGCAGTAAAACTGAGAATGGAATCCGAAAGGTTCCTATTGCAGATAAGGTTTTACCTTACTACAAAGCTTGGTTTGAAGATAATTTGAAATGCAAGTATCTTATCCATACACCGGATGGCAAACACTTCCAATACCGAAATTATTATGACAGCTACTTCCATCCACTGATGGATCAACTTAAGATTGACCGCACACCACATTGCTGTAGACACACCTGTATCTCAATGCTAGCGGAAGCCGGTGTGAATCAGACAATAATCAAAAAGATTGTGGGGCACTCTGGTGCTATGACATTAACCGAAAAGGTATACACCCATTTTGATATAAAGGAACTTGTAGATGCGATTAATAGAATTTAGTTCCAAGCGGTCATTCGCAGATTGCGTTGCAATCTTGCTCACGTCGCGCTGGCACGCTCTATTTGCCGCCGAATATATGTCTGTGAGTGCAAGCACTCCCATCCAATATTCAACTGCCAATGCACCGCTTGTAGGAACGCGCAAAAAGAGAAAGGACATTCCCAGATTTCTCTGAAAATGTCCTATACATATCATTGATATTCGTGTTGCATACCGTTTGAAATCCAGCACATCTGACAACTTTCCACAACCTCTGTAACCCTTGTAAAATCGGGTTTTTCTCGATTTTTTTTGTTTCCGTAAGATTATCTCTTCGAGAACTGAGGCGCTCTTCTCGCTGCCTTAAGACCGTACTTCTTTCTTTCCTTCATTCTCGGATCTCTGGTTAAGAATCCGGCCTTCTTCAGTGCCGGACGATACTCTCCGTCAGCCTGTAATAAAGCTCTTGAAATACCATGTCTGATAGCACCTGCCTGACCTGTGTATCCGCCGCCGTGTACGTTCACGATAACATCAAACTTGTCAGTTGTCTCAGTCAGAACCAAAGGCTGTCTAACGATAACCTTTAAAGTTTCAAGACCAAAATAATCATCAATTGTTCTCTTGTTTATTGTAATATTACCTTTTCCCGGTACTAAATATACTCTAGCAATACTCTTTTTTCTTCTACCTGTTCCATATAACTTATCTGTCTTAGCCACTGTAATTTCCTCCTTTCAGGTTCCTATTAAAATGTTAATACTTCTGGCTTCTGAGCAGCCTGCTCATGATCCGGGCCAGCGTATACATGAAGTTTTGTGTACATCTGTCTTCCTAAAGGTCCCTTTGGAAGCATACCTTTAACTGCTAATTCAATTACTCTTTCCGGTTTCTTGTCCATCATCTCTCTTAATGTGGTCTCTTTCATTCCACCCACATATTCTGAGTGATTGTAATAAATCTTCTGATCTAACTTCTTACCTGTAACCTTAATCTTTTCTGCATTTACAACGATTACATAATCTCCGGTATCAATGTGCGGAGTATATGTCGGTTTGTTCTTTCCTCTTAAAACTTTTGCAATTTCTGATGATAAACGTCCTAATGTATAACCTGTAGCATCCACTACATACCATTTTCTTTCGATTGTTGCCGGACTAGCCATGTAACTCTTCATTGGTTTACCTCCTGTGATAAAATTTGTTTATTCATAAATAATTAACCATCATCAAGGTCTAATATTTATCTGGTTAATACTGCAAAACGTCCATCCACGCTTTGTCACAGTTATTGATTATAATATAGAAATTGACAGATGTCAACCTAAAAATGCGCGAAATATTCGTTAAATTCACTTTCATTTCACCATTTTTTCGTATATTGATTTAATTTTCGATACAATTTAATCAAATAGTCAGTTTTTTAAAACAATATCAATACTCAATGCCTATCAACGTCAGTCCTTTTGCCGGTGCCTTTGGTCCGGCGGCATTGCGGTCACAAAGCTCCAGTATCTCTTTCACATGCTTCGGCGGATAAACTCCCAGTCCCACTTTAATCAGTGTTCCCACTATGATCCGCACCATATTATACAGAAAACCGTTTCCGGAAATCCGTATATAAATCATTTCATCCCTTTTACTGACGTCCAAAGAATAGATTGTCCTGACGGTATCCTTCACCTGGGTCCGGGCAGAACAGAAACTTTTAAAATCGTGTTCCCCTACCAGATATTCCGCTGCATTTCTCATCTGCTCCACATCCAATGGCATATAAACAAAATGACTATATAACCGCAGAACCGGAATATCAAATCTGCGGTTTAAAATCTTATATTCATAAGTTTTGGTGCTGTTGCAATATCTGGGATGAAAATCCAAAGGTACTTCTTCCGATTTCTGAATTGTAATATCCTCCGGCAGCCTCTGATTCAGCGCAAAAGAAATCTTTTCCGCCGGAATCCTCGTATAGGTATCAAAAACCGCCACATTCCCTAAGGCATGCACACCCGAATCCGTCCGGCTGGCTCCGATTACTGCAATGTCTTCTCCCAACAGTCTGCTCAGTTCCCGGTTAATAACTTCTTCCACGGTAATACCGTTAATCTGAATCTGCCATCCGCAGTAATTGGTTCCGTCATACCCGATTACCAGTTTTACCCGTTTCAATACCTTTTTGTTATCCATTTCCATACTGACACCTGCTTTATATCCCTTCTGTCGAAATTCTTAAAAATATTTAATTTTACATCTGTTTCCGCACCACCCTGTACTCATCATCCGCCTGATAATACGGACATGCAAAATATCTGTCACACATCAGACGAACCACATCATCCTCATCCATACTGACCTGGCACATATATTCATCATACTCCTCATCAAACACATAAAAACTACAGGAATCACAGCTTCCTCCTGATTGATTTTTCAACTGTTTATCTGACTGTCTTTCTTCCATTTGATTCAATTTCACCTCATCTCTTTCACCCGGCTGTCAAACTATCTATTCTATTGCCGCCAAATACATATCATTATCCTATTATCGCCATTAAAATACGTATACCAATCATTAAAATCACATACAATACAATAAGCAGATATGCAATATAATCTCTTCTCTCATAGTGCAGAGGCCGCATTTTCGTTCTTCCCGTCCCTCCCATATAACACCTTGCATCCATTGCAGTGGCCAGATCATTGGCCCGACGGAATGCAGCTATAAACAAAGGAACCAAAAGTGGAAGCAACGCCCTGGCCCGGCGAATCATTCCGCCGGATTCAAAATCTGCTCCCCGGGAAGTCTGTGCCTTCATAATCTTATCCGTTTCTTCCATTAAAATAGGAATAAAACGCAGTGCAATAGACATCATCATGGCAATATCGTGTACCGGAATCTTTATTTTTTCCAAAAATCCCAATGACTTATCCATACCATCCGTAAGATTCCCGGGCGTAGTCGTCAGTGTAAGCAATGAAGAGCCCAGAATCAGCAGAACCAGCCGGATAGAAATAAATATGGCTTTTTGTATCCCTTCATATGTAATATGCAGGATACCATAGCTCCACAAATCCCGTCCCCGGGTAAAAAACACAATACACAGAGCGCTCATAATTAACAATACCGCTATAAAACGCAGCCCTCTTACAATATAAGAAAACGGAATTCCTGAAATAAAAATTAAAACTAATAACAGCAATGCAGCAACAGCAAGATGAATATAATGATTTCCCGTAAACAGAGTAATAACAAACATCATTACAGCAAATAATTTAACCCTTGGGTCCAGTTTATGAATTACGGAATCCGACTGGTAATACTGGCCCAATGTGATATCTCTAAGCATTTTCCATTCCTCCTGAAAGACGTTTCAATTCCTCCACCGCTCCGTCGACGGTAAACACATCTTCCCGCACATCAAATCCCCGCCGCCTTAAAGCCTTCATTAAATACACCGGTTCCGGTGCAGACAGCCCGATTGCTTCCAATTCTTCCACATGCCGGAACACCTCCTCCTTTTTGCCGTCAAACTGAACATTTCCCTCATTTAACACAATAATCCTGTCCACATACTTCGCAATATCTTCCATGCTGTGAGACACAATAATAATGGTTTTTCCCGTTTCATGCAACTCGGCCAGTGACTCCAGCAAATCCTCTCTGGAGCCCGGATCCAGCCCGGCCGTAGGTTCATCCAATATCAATACGTCCGGGTCCATGGCCATCACACCGGCAATGGCTGCCCGTCTCTTTTCACCACCGGATAATTCAAAGGGTGTCTTCTCATAATATTCTTCCCCTAAATTTACCCGGTTTAAAGCCAGTTTTGCCTGTATCTCGGCTTCCTCCGGCGTCATTCCCTTATTACATGGTCCAAACATCACATCCTTAAGTACGCTGCTCTCAAATAACTGGTTCTCCGGATACTGAAACACCAGACCGATATTACAATGCAGCCATCTCTTATTACAATCTTTTCCGTTTATATCCTCCCCGCGAAACAGTACTCTTCCCTCAGAAGGTACCAGCAGCCCGTTCATCAACTGCATCAGCGTAGATTTCCCGGAACCGGTATGTCCGATAATTCCTATAAACTCATTTTCATCTATCTCAATGCTGACCTGCTCCAATGCTTTTACCTGCATGGCAGTCCCGGCCTCATATTCATAAGCAATATTTTCCAATTTCAATAATGACATATATTCACCTTTATTTCAGTTTCAATTACAATCTTTGTCCCATAACCCGTTCAAACTCTTCTGCAAATTCCTCTACCGTTAACACATCACATCTGGAAAACAATCCCTGCCGCATCAATTTATAAGCAATTTCCGTTACCTGCGGTACCTCCAGCTTTAATTCTTTCAGTTCCGGCACACGGGCAAATATATGCCTTGGTGAATCTTCCATTACAACTTTTCCCTTATTCATAACAAAAATCTTATCTGCCCGGGCCGCCTCAATCATATGATGGGTGATTAAAATAATCGTAATCCCAAGTTCATGGTTCAGATACCGCAATGCTTCCATAACATCCCGTCTGCCTTTCGGGTCCAGCATTGCCGTAGGCTCATCCAATACGATACATCCGGGTTTCATTGCCAGGGCAGAAGCGATTGCCACCCTTTGTTTCTGTCCGCCGGATAAATGATTTGGGGATTTAAAACGAAACTTTTCCATATTCACTTTTTCTATAGAATCATTGACCCGCTCCACAATATCCTCCGCCGCCAGTCCCAGATTCTCCGGCCCGAAAGCCACATCTTCTTCCACCGTAGCACCAATTATCTGATTATCGGGATTCTGAAACACCATTCCGCAATTCTGGCGAATCCGGTAAAGTTTTTCCACATCCTTTGTCAGCATTCCATCAATATATAATTCACCCTCATCGGGCTGTAGCAATGCATTCAAATGTTTTGCAAACGTAGATTTACCAGAACCGTTATGTCCGAGAATTGCCACAAACTGTCCTTCTTCTATCTGAATATCTACTCCATCTAATACCTGATTCCGTACAATCTCCGTTCCTGACTCATCATATCTCTTATAGGCATGGGATAAGCGGATGGATTTAATAATGGACATGACGACTACCTCACTCTTTTATATTCCGTTTTGTCAGAAAAAGAGCCAAGAACAAACTCACATCTGCCCTTGACTCCTGATTTTAATTCTATACTAACTCAAGTATTACCTGCATTGCAGCATCGCCCTTACGTGGTCCGATTTTAATGATACGTGTGTATCCGCCGTTTCTGCCAACATATTTAGGTGCAACTTCATCAAATAACTTCTGAGTTAAGTCTACAGTTTTTGTATTCTTTTTCTTTCCTGCATTTTCAGCCGGAACTTCCTTTACCGGATAAAGAACTTTAAGCATCTTTCTTCTTGCATGAAGACGGGAAGGACTGTCCTTCTTAATTGTCTTGTCAACAAAGTCAACTTTATCAACTTTCTTACCGTCAACTTCTTCCTTAACTCTCTTGCCGTCTTTATCTTTTACATATATTTTAGCCTTAACGGTAACTTCTTCGTAGTTATCCTTTTCCTTAACTGCCATGGCAATTAAGCCTTCTACTATCTTACGAACTTCCTTTGCTCTGGCCTCTGTTGTTTCGATTTTTCCATTCTCGATCAAAGCTGTTGCAAGGCTTCTTAACATAGCTTTTCTCTGATTTGAAGTTCTTCCAAGCTTTCTATATCCTGCCATTTCTAAATCTTACCTCCTTTACTTAGAACACAGATTAATTATCGCTGTCCTTAAGCTGTAATCCCAAGTCTTTTAACTTAGCAAATACTTCTTCCAGTGACTTACGTCCAAGATTACGAACCTTCATCATATCTTCCGCTGTTCTGTTGGTCAGTTCCTGAACCGTATTAATACCCGCTCTCTTCAAACAATTGTATGAGCGAACGGATAACTCTAATTCATCAATGTTCATTTCTAACACTTTCACTTTTTCATTCACTACCGGCTCAGCCATGATGTCAACGGTCTTGGCTTTCTCCGATAAGTTAATGAAATAGCTCAAATGTTCGCTTAATACTTTTGCTGCCAGACTTACTGCTTCGTCCGGAGCCAATGTTCCGTTTGTATATACTTCTAATGTAAGTTTGTCAAAATCAGTAATCTGCCCAACTCGAGTATTCTCGATCTGCATATTTACTCTTTCAACCGGTGTATAAATAGAATCAATGGCGATAACTCCAATTGGAAGCTCATCGTTCTTATTCTTGTCTGCCCCTACGTATCCTCTGCCTTTTGTGATGGTCAGTTCCGCATAGAAACGGCTGTCTTTTCCACCGCTCAGGGTAGCGATCACTAAATCCTTGTTCAGTATCTCCACATCAGAGTCTACCTGGATATCACCTGCTGTTACAACACCGTCGCCTGTCTTTTCAACATAAGCTGTTATAGGGCCGGAATTGCTGCTGTTGTTTACAATAGCTAATTCCTTGATATTCATAATAATTTCAGTTACGTCTTCCTTAACACCCGGAATGGAACTGAACTCATGTAAAACACCGTCGAATTTAACCTGACTAACCGCTGCTCCCGGTAAAGAAGAAAGCATGATTCTTCTCAATGAATTACCAAGAGTTGTACCGTATCCTCTTTCCAGAGGTTCTACGACAAATTTTCCAAATCTGTTGTCATCAGAGATTTCCGCAATCTCAATATTTGGTACTTGAAAATCGAACACTGTAAAGCCCCTCCTTTTATAATTTTTAGGAATTGCCTAAGCCTATTTAGAATATAATTCGACGATAAGCATTTCATCAACCGGTACATCAATGATTTCTCTTGTTGGAATTTCTTTTACGGTTCCGCTGAGATTTTCATGATTTGCCTCCAGCCATTCCGGAACTAATCTGCCATCTGTAACTTCCAGTATATCTTTATATCTCTGAGAATCTTTATGCTTCTCTTTGATTTCGATCGTGTCACCGGCCTTTACTAAATATGAAGGAATGTTAACCTGCTTGCCGTTCACCAGTACATGCTTATGGTCAACAATCTGTCTGGCTTCTTTTCTTGTTCTTGCATAACCTAAACGAAACAGAACATTGTCAAGTCTAAGCTCAAGTAAAATCATAAGATTTTCACCTGTCATGCCGTTCATTTTCTGTGCTTTTGCATAATAATTTCTAAAAGGTTTTTCTAATACACCATAGATGAATTTTGCCTTCTGTTTTTCTCTTAACTGAAGACCATACTCACTCATCTTTTTATTTGCTCTGTTTAACTGTCTTGTTGATTTTTTATCTATTCCTAAATAAATCGGATCCAAACCAAGTGATCTACATCTTTTAAGAACAGGAACTCTATTTACTGCCATCTATCTGCACCTCCTATTAGACTCTTCTACGTTTTGGTGGGCGGCATCCATTGTGAGGAACCGGAGTAACGTCCTTGATACTTGTAACTTCAAGACCACATGCCTGAAGTGCACGAATTGCTGCCTCACGTCCGGAACCCGGACCTTTCACCATAACGTCTACTGATTTCAAGCCGTGTACCAAAGCTGCCTTAGTAGCAGTTTCCGCTGCCATCTGAGCTGCATAAGGAGTAGATTTCCTTGAACCTCTAAAACCAAGACCACCGGCACTTGCCCATGAAAGAGCATTTCCTTCATTATCAGTTAATGTTACAATTGTATTATTAAAAGATGATTGAATGTGCGCTTGTCCGCGTTCAACGTTTTTCTTTACACGCTTTTTTGTCACTTTTTTTGTAACTTTAGCCATTTTAAACTAACCTCCCTTATGGGTTCTTTCTTAAGATTTGTCGGAATACAATGTCATTCCTGATTCTAAAAACTGTTTCAAATTACTTCTTCTTGTTTGCTACTGTTCTCTTAGGTCCTTTACGTGTTCTGGCATTTGTCTTTGTCTTCTGGCCACGAACAGGAAGTCCCTTTCTGTGACGAATACCTCTGTAGCATCCGATTTCCTGAAGTCTCTTGATATTTAAAGCGATTTCTCTTCTTAAATCACCTTCAACTGTCTGTGAAGCGTCAATAACTTCACTGATTCTCTTTACTTCTTCATCTGTTAAATCTCTTACACGTGTGTCCGGATTAACGTTTGCTTCTGCAAGAATACGATTAGAACTTTTTCTTCCGATACCATAGATATAAGTTAATCCTATTTCTACACGTTTCTCTCTTGGTAAATCAACACCTGAAATACGAGCCATGTGTGTATTACACCTCCATCATTAAAATCTTGTGTCATAAGTCAATGCTCTGCGTAGCCCGTTATCCCTAACGTCTGAAATGTAGAACGCAGACATACTGTCCTTATTTTCGTAATTAATTTAATTAATATTTTTATATTTTATAGTAATGATACAACTAATCCTAGCGTTTCATTACTGCAGCCGCAACAAAAATGCATATCATTCACCATCACCCATGGCAATGATATACGACTTTCCACAACCAGATAACAACGCTGTAATTAGCCCTGTCTCTGCTTGTGTTTCGGATTTTCACAGATTACTCTGATGCTTCCTTTTCTCTTAATAATTTTGCATTTCTCGCAAATTGGTTTTACTGAAGCTCTAACTTTCACAGTGAATCCTCCTTTCAAAAAAGTCCGACTATAACTATAACATACATTTTCCCAATTTTCAAGGAAAATTTTTTCAAGGAAAATTTTTCAGGAATAATTTAATTTCTTCCTATTCTATTTGTCTCTCCATACTATTCTGCCTTTGGTCAGGTCATATGGTGATAACTCAATGGTAACTTTGTCTCCCGGAAGAATACGAATGAAATTCATTCTCAGCTTTCCGCTAATATGCGCCAATACCTTATGTCCGTTTTCCAGTTCTACCTGAAACATGGCATTCGGTAATTTCTCCAATACGGTTCCTTCTACTTCTATTACATCAGCTTTTGACATTCTAACAACCTCCTATATTTCCTTGTTTGCCTTGTAGCATTTTAAAGCTCTCTTGATATCTTCATTTTGTAGCTTCACATTTGAATTTAATTTATTCTGCAGTTCGGAATCAATATAATGAATCAGCTGAATATGCTTCGTTTTCTTCTTTTTGGGTTTCTCAATATTTCTGTTCTTTCCGTCAACAAGATATACATATTCATCTTCTATATTAATTATGACAAAAATTTCATCTTTATCATGTCCTGCCTTTGATTTTGCAAATTCACCAATCTTACATGTTACCATCTAAATCCCTATGCCTTTCCACTACTCAGACGTCCCTTCGCAGGGTAAGAATCTCCGGCTCACCATCTGTGATAAGAACCGTGTTCTCATAATGGGCGGATAATGAACCATCCTCCGTAACAACCGTCCAATCATCATCAAGCCAAACAACTTCATAAGTTCCTGCATTAATCATAGGTTCAATTGCCAAAGTCATTCCTGCCTGTAACTTAATGCCTCTCTTCTTCTGGGCAAAATTCGGTATCTGCGGATCTTCATGCAATTCGGTTCCGATTCCATGTCCTACCAAATCCCTGACAACACCATAACCAAAGCTTTCGGCATATGCCCCGATTGCTGCTGATATCTCATGTAAATGACAGCCGGCTCTCGCATACTTAATGCCCTCAAAAAAACATTGTTTTGTCACATCCATCAACTGCCGGGCTTCCGGGCTGACGGTTCCCACACCATGGGTTCTTGCCGCATCCGAATGATAACCTTTATATATCAGACCCGCATCCAGACTTACAATATCGCCTTCCTGCAATATTCTCTTTTTGCTTGGAATTCCGTGTACAACCTCGTCGTTCACGGATACACAGATGGAAGCCGGATAACCGTGATAATTTTTAAAATTCGGGACGCATCCGAAACTCCGGATCATATCCTCGCCAAGCTTATCAATTTCATACGTTGACATTCCCGGTTTCAATGCCTTTCCAAGTTCATCATGCACGATTGACAACAACCGGCATGACTCACGCATTAATTCAATTTCTTTTTGAGATTTAATTGTTACTGCCATTTTTTAAGCTCCTAATATCTTTACGATATCGCCGAATACATCCTTCATGTCCTTGGTTCCGTCTACTTCTACCAAAACATTCTTTCCATTATAGTAGTCGATTAACGGCTGTGTCTGCTCATGGTATACATTCAGACGTTTTGTAACCGTTTCCGGCTTATCATCATCTCTTAAGATCAGTTCACTGCCGCAGCGGTCACAGATGCCTTCTACCTTGGTCGGTATATGAACAATATGATATGTCGCACCGCATGCAACACATGCACGTCTGCCGGACATACGGTTTACAATATTGTCGTCCGGTACTTCCACATTAATTGCATAATCTACTTTTTCGCCGCGCTTCTCAAGAGCAGCATCCAGACTTTCCGCCTGTGGAATGGTTCTTGGAAAACCGTCCAGAACATATCCGTTCTTACAGTCTTCCTGTGCAACTCTGTCAATTACAAGGTCTACCGTAAGCTCATCAGGTACCAGTAATCCCTGATCCATATATTCCTTGGCTTTTTTGCCCAGTTCCGTACCGTTTTTAATATTTGCCCGGAAAATATCTCCGGTAGATATATGCGGTATTGAATACTTATCTGCAATCATTTTTGCCTGTGTTCCCTTGCCGGCACCAGGCGCACCTAACATAATAATCTTCATAAAAAAATCTCCATTCTTTTATTGTTTAATGCTTAAAGCAATTTTGACAATGGTACAGGACAGCGCCCTGTTCCATTGTCTAATCATATTATTACTTTGGAATTTAGTCATTTAAAAATCCTTTGTAGTTACGAACCAGCATCATGGATTCTATCTTCTTCAGTGTTTCAATTACAACACCTACGATAATGATCAATGATGTTCCGCCAAAGGAAACGGTTGCTTTCCAGATTCCGGAAAAAGCAATCGGTATCGTTGCTACAATCAACAGACCAACGGCCCCGATAAATACAATATAATTCAATATGGTATTTAAATAATCCTGCGTCGGTTTACCCGGCCGGATACCCGGAATAAATCCACCCTGTTTTTTCATATTGTTTGCCACTTCCATTGGATTGAAAGTGATAGAGGTGTAGAAATATGCAAATCCCACAACCATTATGATATAAACAATAAATCCTACAGAGTATTTTATTTTTGACGGATTCCACCAGTACTGTGACAACAGATATTTTGTCCATTCCGGTGTTGAACCGGTAACCATTGTCGCAATAACATTTGGGAATGTCAGAAGTGATTGTGCAAAAATGATTGGAATAACTCCGGCAGTATTTACCTTAAGAGGAATATGAGAGGAAGCTCCACCCACAAGCTTTCTTCCCTGCATCTTCTTGGAATACTGTACCGGTATTCTTCTCTCAGCAGCCTGCAGTACAACTACAAATGCTATGATAACCACAATAATTGCTATAATCATTACCGCACCTAAGCCTTTTCCACCTACAGAGCTTGCATTTATAACAAATTGATTAAACAGATTCGCAATATCATTTGGAATTCTGGAAATGATATTAATTAACAGAATAATGGATATTCCGTTACCCACACCCTTTTCGGTTATGTTTTCACCCATCCACATAAGTAATGCTGAACCACATGTCATCGTTGCTACGGCAACAATAATGAATGATGCATATTCAAATGTGCTCATATTGCCTGTTGCACCAAAAAGTCCTTTGTTTCCAAGACTGATAGCCGTTGCGGTACCTTCAATCAGTGCCAGTGCAATCGTCAGGTATCTGGTTATTTCAGTAATCTTCTTTCTGCCTTCTTCTCCGTCTTTCTGCATTTCCTCCAGCTTCGGAATGGCAATTGTAAGCAGCTGCATTATAATGGAAGACGTAATATACGGTGTAATATTCAATGCAAATAATGACATCTGTTCAAAAGAACCACCTGTCAATGCATCAAAAAAACCAAATGCTCCATTCTTGAACTGCTCTGTTACAGATGCAATGGATTCGGCAGTGGTGCCAGGAAGAGGCAGCTGACTGCCCAGCCTGACAAGAACCAACATACAGAACGTATAAAATAATCTTTGTCTTATCTCTTTGATTTTTAATGCATCACGCAGTGTTTTTAGCATTAGATCACCTCACAGGTTCCACCAAGAGCTTCAATCTTCTGCTTTGCACCATCGCTGAATGCATTTGCCTTCACTGTAAGCTTCTTAGTAATATCTCCATATCCAAGAATTTTAACACCGTCTTTCGGATTCTTTACAATTCCTGTTTCTAATAAGGTCTCAACAGTAACAACTGCTCCATCTTCGAATCTTTCCAGTGCACTAACATTGATTCCGATGATTTCCTTAGAGTTTCTGTTTGTGAAACCTCTCTTAGGAATTCTTCTATATAAAGGCATCTGTCCGCCTTCGAAGCCTGGTCTTGGGCTTCCGGAACGAGCTTTCTGTCCCTTGTGTCCTTTACCGGCTGTCTTTCCGTTTCCAGAACCGTGTCCACGACCTCTTCTAAAATTATCGCTGTGCTTTGAACCTTCTGCAGGTCTTAAATTAGATAATTCCATCGTTGCACCTCCTTATCTGTGATTATATTTCTTCTACTTTAACTAAATGTTTTACCTGTTGAACCATACCTCTGACTGCCGCATTATCAGGCATTTCAACTGTCTTATTCAGCTTTCTTAAGCCTAAAGCAGCAACGGTCTTCTTATGCTTTGGAATAGCGCCGATAGTTGATTTAACAAGTGTAATTTTTAACTTATCTGCCATCTTATTTTCCTCCTATTAGCTTAAGATTTCTTCTACAGATTTACCGCGAAGTCTAGCTACTTCTTCCGGAGTCTTTAAGCCGGCCAAACCTTCAATAGTAGCAAGAACTACGTTCTGCTTATTGTTTGAGCCTAATGACTTGGTACGGATATTCTTAATCCCTGCAAGTTCCAGTACGTTACGTGCCGGACCGCCGGCAATAACACCGGTACCTTCCGGAGCCTTCTTTAACAATACTTCCGCACTGCCGAACTTTCCTATTGTATCATGTGGAATACTTGCGTTATCATCAACCGCTACTGTTATAAGCTTCTTTATGGCATCTTCTTTGCCTTTGCGAATAGCTTCCGGAATTTCAGCCGCTTTTCCAAGGCCTGCACCAACGTGTCCGTTACCGTCTCCGACAACAACAAGTGCTGCGAATCTCATGTTACGTCCACCTTTAACAACCTTTGTAACACGCTTAATTGATACTACTTTTTCTTCTAATTCTAACTGACTAGCATCAACGATTGTACGTTTCATGTGTTTTCCTCCTTATATGGGATACATTCAAATATTGAATATGAATTTTAGAACTCTAATCCAGCTTCTCTGGCAGCATCTGCCAATGCTTTGATTTTTCCTTGATATATGAATCCGCCTCTATCAAAGACAACTGTTGTAATACCCTTTTCCAACGCTTTCTTAGCAATTACCGTTCCTAAGTATGCAGCAGCGTCAACGTTATTGGTCTTCTCTAATTCAGACTTAACATCTTTCTGAAGAGTTGAAGCTGACACTAAAGTATTTCCAACTGTATCGTCAATAATTTGAGCATACATATGATTATTACTTCTAAACACAGCTAAACGTGGTCTTTCTGCAGTACCAGTAAAACGATTACGTAATCTTCTATGTTTATTTAAACGAACTTCTGTTCTTGATTTTTTACTAACCATGTCTGTCACTCCTTCAATTATTTCTTACCAGTCTTACCAACTTTACGTCTGATAACTTCATCAGCATACTTGATACCTTTGCCCTTATACGGCTCCGGTCTTCTCTTATCTCTGATTTCAGCAGCGAACTGGCCTACTTTTTCTTTATCGATACCTTTAACTGTTATCTTGTTTGTACCTTCCACAACTGTCTCAAGACCTTCCGGGTCTTCCATTTCAACAGGATGGGAATATCCAAGGGATAACACTAATTTCTTTCCTTGCTTCTGCGCTCTGTAACCAACACCGTTGATTTCAAGAACTTTCTCATAACCATCAGTTACACCTTTTACCATGTTGGCAATCAGTGTTCTTGTCAGACCATGAAGGGATTTCATTCTCTTTAAGTCATTTGGTCTGGAAACGACAACTGTTTCCCCGTCTAACTTAATATCCATTTCTTCCGGTAACACTCTTTCCAGCGTTCCTTT
This sequence comes from uncultured Lachnospiraceae bacterium, assembly GCA_910583605.1. Classification (GTDB taxonomy): domain Bacteria; phylum Bacillota; class Clostridia; order Lachnospirales; family Lachnospiraceae; genus Bovifimicola. The sequence goes on along the minus strand of CAJTXN010000003.1, from coordinate 184,475 downwards.
CGGTCCTTTTACAGTCACTTTATTATTTTCTGCTATATCCACGGTAACACCTGCCGGGATAGCGATAGGCATTCTTCCTATACGTGACATGCCGTGCACCTCCTAATTGGGATTAATAATATTTTATATTGAAATACAATAAATCAGCTTACCAAACGAATGCCAGAACTTCGCCGCCTACGTTCAATTTTCTTGCTTCTTTATCTGTAACAACACCGTTATTTGTTGAAATGATAGCAATACCCAGACCGCCGAGAACTCTCGGAAGTTCATCCTTGCCGGCATACACACGAAGACCCGGTTTAGAGATTCTCTTAATACCTGTAATTATCTTCTCATTTTTATCCTTGCCATATTTTAATGTAACCTTAATGGTCTTAAAGTTACCGTCTTCAATTATTTCATATTTTTTGATATAGCCTTCATTAAAAAGGATTTCAGCAATTGCTAACTTCATTTTTGATGCAGGAATATCTACTGTATCATGTTTAGCAGTATTTGCATTACGGATTCTTGTAAGCATATCTGCAATTGGATCGTTTGTTGTCATTTAAAAGTTGCCTCCTTTCTAACTTATCCTACCAGCTTGCCTTTTTTACACCAGGTATCTGTCCTTTGTATGCCAGTTCACGGAAACAGATTCTGCAGATTCCGTATTTTCTTAAATAAGCATGCGGACGACCACAAATTCTACAACGTGAATATTCCTGAGTTGAAAACTTTGCTTTACGCTGTTGTTTTAATTTCATAGCAGTCTTAGCCATGGGATTACCTCCTAACTATTTTTGAAATGGCATATTGAATAATGCCAATAATTCGCGGGCTTCTTCATCAGTCTTAGCGGTAGTAACAAATATAACGTCCATACCTCTGACCTTATCTACCTTATCATATTCGATTTCTGGGAAGATAATCTGCTCTTTGATACCAAGGGCATAGTTTCCACGTCCATCAAATGCATTAGGATTTACACCTCTAAAGTCACGTACACGAGGTAATGCAAGGTTAATTAAACGGTCAACGAACTCATACATTTTTTCTCCTCTGAGAGTAACTTTACATCCAATAGCCTGTCCTTCTCTTATCTTAAAATTCGCTACTGAATTTTTTGCCTTGGTTAAAACAGCCTTCTGACCGGCAATGATTTCCATATCCTTCACTGCTGATTCTAAGATTTTTGCGTTGTCTTTTGCTTCACCAACGCCCATATTTATAACAACTTTATCAAGTTTTGGAACTTCCATGACATTTTTGTAATTAAATTTCTTCATCATCGCATCTACGATTTCATTCTTGTAAGTCTCCTTAAGTCTACTCAACTTCTCCGGACCTCCTCTCTGTCAAAAATTAATCTATTACTTCGCCTGTAGCCTTAGCTACACGTACTTTCTTGCCATCCTTTTCAGTAAAACCGATTCTTGTGGTCTTTCCATTTACAACATACATTACATTGGAGATGCTGATCGGTGCTTCCTGATTGATGATTCCGCCGTTTTGGTTCTGTGCACTTGGTTTTGTGTGCTTGGTGATCATATTGATGCCTTCCACAAGGACTCTTTCATTCTTTCTGTCGATAGAAATAACTTTTCCTTCCTTGCCTTTATCTTTACCGGCGATTACTCTTACTAAATCACCTTTTTTAATTTTACTTGTTGCCATGCCTACACCTCCCTATAACACTTCAGGGGCCAGAGATACAATCTTCATAAACTGCTTATCTCTGAGCTCTCTGGCTACTGGTCCAAATATACGAGTTCCTCTTGGGGTCTTATCATCTTTAATGATAACAGCAGCATTTTCGTCAAATTTTATATAAGAACCGTCTTTACGACGTGCGCCTTTTACGGAACGAACTACAACGGCTTTCACAACGTCACCCTTTTTAACAACACCGCCTGGTGTTGCATCTTTAACAGTAGCAACGATTACATCGCCTATATTAGCATATCTTCTAGTAGAACCGCCCATTACCCTGATACAAAGTAATTCCTTAGCGCCTGTGTTATCAGCAACTTTAAGTCTACTTTCCTGTTGAATCATAATGATACTCCTTTCTACTATCTTGCCTTCTCTATAATTTCAACAAGTCTCCATCTCTTATCCTTAGACAACGGTCTTGTTTCCATTACTTTTACTTTATCACCGATACCACATTCGTTCTTCTCATCATGTGCCTTTAACTTATAAGTTCTCTTTACGATTTTCTTATATAAAGGATGCTTAACGTGGTCCTCAACAGCAACTACGATTGTTTTATCCATTTTATCACTAACGACTTTACCTACTCTTGTCTTTCTCAGGTTTCTTTCTTCCACAACAAGGTCCTCCTTTCATAGATAATTGAAATGCATATTAATTAGTCAGCTTTCTGTGCAATGATTGTCTGAATTCTCGCAATATTTCTTCTGACTTCCTTAATTCTGCTTGTGTTCTCTAACTGGTTTGTTGCGTTTTGAAATCTCAAATTAAAAAGTTCCTTTTTAGCAGCTACTAATTCATCGTTTAATTCTGCAGCTGATTTTGCCTTTAAATCTTCTACATACTTACTAATTTTCACTGTTATCACCGCCTTCTAAATCTGCACGAGAAACAACTTTACACTTAACCGGCAATTTGTGCATTGCAAGACGTAAAGCTTCTCTAGCTGTCTCTTCTGGTACTCCTGCTATTTCGAACATTACACGACCTGGTTTAACGACTGCTACCCAGTATTCCAATGTTCCCTTTCCGGAACCCATACGAGTTTCAGCTGGTTTTGCTGTTACTGGTTTATCAGGGAATATCTTAATCCAAACTTTACCACCACGCTTGATATAACGTGTCATAGCAATACGGGCAGCTTCTATCTGATTTGATTTAATCCATGCTGGCTCTAAAGCGACAATACCATATTCACCGTTTGTGATTCTGTTTCCTCTTAAAGCTTTACCTTTCATAGAACCACGGAACTGTTTACGACGCTTTACTCTCTTAGGCATTAACATTATTTATCGCTCCCTTCCTTAACTTCTTTTGTTGGAAGAACCTCGCCTTTGTATACCCATACTTTAACACCGAGTTTTCCGTATGTGGTATCTGCCTCAGCGAATCCATAATCTATATCAGCACGTAATGTCTGAAGTGGAATTGTTCCTTCGCTATAAAACTCTGTACGAGCCATATCAGCACCGCCAAGACGTCCGGAAACTGCTGTCTTAATACCTTTTGCTCCTGACTTCATGGTTCTTGACATGGTAGATTTCATAGCTCTTCTGAAAGATACACGGTTTTCTAACTGAAGTGCAATATTCTCAGCTACTAACTGTGCTTCTCTATCCGGTCTCTTTACTTCTTTAATATCGATTAACAGTTTTTTGCTTGTAAACTTCTGAACTTCTTTCTTAAGCTTTTCGATTTCAGCGCCGCCCTTACCGATTACGATACCAGGCTTAGCTGTATGAATAATAACTTTTAATCTGTCAGATGCTCTTTCGATTTCAATCTTTGAAACGCCTGAGCTGTATAATTTCTCTTTCAGGTATTTTCTGATTTCGTAATCTTCAATCAGATTATCAGCAAAATCAGCTTCTGCATACCATTTTGAGTCCCAGTCCTTAATAACTCCGACTCTAAGGCCGTGAGGATTAACTTTCTGTCCCATTATATGTCTCCTTTCTAATATCAGGTCTATTATCTTTCATTCAGCACAATTGTAATGTGGCTCATTCTCTTTTCGATTCTGTAAGCTCTGCCCTGTGCTCTCGGTCTGATTCTCTTCATTGTAGGTCCTTTATTTGCGTAACATTCCTCAATATAAAGGTTATCAACGCTCATACCGTTATTGTTTTCAGCATTTGCAATTGCTGACTTTAATAATTTTTCTATTAGTGAAGATGCATATCTTGGATTGTATGCTAAAATACCAAGTGCTGTCTGAACATCCTTTCCTCTGATGGCATCTAATACGAAACATGCTTTCTGAACAGATACTCTGGCATATGATAACTTAGCCGATGGTCTGGTATCTTTATTTGCATTTCTTTCTCTCTTTATCTGGGATCTATGTCCTTTTGCCATGGATGTGACCTCCTTTCAAATATCCTATAAACTAACGAGACTTACTCTTCTTCTCGTCTTTTCCATGTCCTCTGTAAGTTCTTGTAGCAACAAACTCACCAAGTTTATGTCCAACCATATCTTCTGTTACATAAACAGGTACGTGTTTTCTGCCGTCATGAACTGCAATTGTATGTCCAACCATCTGCGGAAAGATTGTAGAACGACGTGACCATGTCTTGATAACCGACTTGTCACCGGATGCGTTCATAGCGTCTATCTTCTTTAATAAACTTTCATCTGCAAATGGTCCTTTTTTTAATGATCGAGCCATAGGTGGAACCTCCTTTATTTCATGTTTTTGCCGTCTCTTCTTCTTACAATCAGTTTGTTAGAAGCTTTGTTCTTCTTTCTTGTCTTCAAACCAAGAGCTGGTTTACCCCAAGGTGTACAAGGACCCGGACGACCGATTCCTGTCTTACCTTCACCACCACCATGCGGATGGTCATTTGGATTCATAACGGAACCACGAACGGTAGGTCTGATACCCATGTTACGCTTACGTCCTGCTTTACCGATATTTACAAGGTCATGTTCAATATTTCCGACTGTACCGATGGTAGCTCTGCAGATGATTGGCACCATTCTCATTTCACCGGATGGTAAACGAAGTGTTGCATATTTACCTTCCTTAGCCATAAGCTGTGCTGAATTTCCGGCTGCACGTACAAGCTGTCCGCCCTTTCCAGGATATAACTCGATGTTGTGTACTTCCGTACCGACAGGTATATTTGCAAGCGGTAAGCAGTTACCGACTTTTACTTCTGCATTTTCACCGCTCATAATTGTCATTCCAACTTTTAATCCGTTCGGAGCAATGATGTATGCTTTCTGTCCGTCTGCATAGCAGATCAGAGCGATATTTGCTGTTCTGTTCGGATCATATTCGATTGCAGTAACTTTTGCAGGAATATTATCCTTTCTTCTCTTAAAATCAATAATTCTATATTTTCTTTTGGCACCGCCGCCGCGATGTCTGACTGTTATTTTACCCTGGTTGTTACGACCTGAGTTCTTCTTTAAAGATACAACTAATGACTTCTCCGGTTTTGACTTTGTGATTTCAGAAAAATCAAGACCTGTCATATTTCTTCTCGAAGGTGTATATGGGTTATATGTTTTGATTCCCATTTTGGTTCTCCTTTCAAATGTTTATTATCACGCTTGCCTGCGTATATCTGGCTTATCCTGATTATTCACTTAATCTTATAAGCCTTCAAAGATTTCAATATCTTTGCTGTCTTCCGTTAACTGAACGATGGCTTTCTTTCTCTTGGCTGTCTTGCCAACAGTAGTTCCTCTTCTACGCTTCTTGCCTTCTAAGTTCATAGTGTTAACGCTCTTAACCTTTGTTCCTTCAAACATTTTTTCAACCGCTTCTTTGATCATGGTCTTGTTTGCGTCTGTATGAACAAGGAATGTATATTTCTTTGTTGCCATGTCATTCATACTTTTTTCTGAAATAACCGGCTTGAGGATTACATCATAGTACTGTATATTTGCCATTATGCGTACACCTCCTCAATGGTAGCTACAGCAGCTTTATCAATGACTACTGTGTCATATTTCAATATATCATAAACATTAATTGTATTTGTTAATGCTGTCTTTACGGATGGAATGTTCTTTGCAGACATTACTACATTCTGGTCATTTTCGTTTAATACAACCAATGCCTTGTTAACCTTAAGGTTGTTTAATGCATTTGCAAATGTCTTTGTCTTAATCTCATCCATTATAATAGAATCAACAACGATAAATTTATTTTCCTGAACTCTTGATGTCAATACAGACTTAAGTGCAAGTCTTCTTTCCTTCTTGTTCAGCTTAATTGTATAATCTCTTGGTGTCGGTGCAAATACCACACCACCGCCGGTCCACTGCGGAGCTCTTGTTGAACCCTGTCTTGCATGACCGGTTCCCTTCTGTCTCCATGGCTTTCTTCCGCCGCCGCTGACTTCCGAACGGGTCTTGGCTTTCTGTGTTCCCTGACGTTTATTTGCAAGCTGGCTGACAACTGCCATGTGTACTAAGTGTTCGTTTACTTCAACACCAAATACAGCATCGTTAAGTTCAATGTCTCCAACCTGGCTGCCTTCCATATTGTAAACAGATACTTTTGCCATCTGTGTGTTCCTCCTTCCTTAGAAAAACCTATTTGCCGGATTTAACTGTTTCTTTTATTGTTACTAATGCTTTCTTAGGTCCCGGTACAGCACCTTTTACTAACAGCAGATTGTTTTCTGCGTCTACTCTTACAATTTCAAGATTCTGAATTGTAATCTTCTTTGCGCCCATATGTCCCGGCATTTTCTTTCCCTTGAATACTTTACTAGGATCAGAACAAGCGCCGTTCGAACCAGCATGTCTGTGGTATTTGGAACCATGAGCCATCGGTCCTCTGGACTGTCCGTGTCTCTTGATCGCGCCCTGGAATCCCTTACCTTTAGAAATTGCAGTAACGTCAATCTTGTCGCCGGCTTCAAAAACATCTACTTTGATTTCGTCTTTTACTGAATATTCTTCTGCATTTTCAAACTTAAATTCTCTTACGAATCTCTTGTATGAAACGCCTGCTTTGTCGAACATTCCTTTCATTGGCTTGTTTACTAATTTTTCTCTCTTATCCACATAGCCAACCTGAACCGCACTGTATCCGTCGTTTTCCACAGTTTTCACCTGTGTTACCACACATGGTCCTGCCTGGAGTACAGTAACCGGTGTCAATACACCGTCTTCATTGAAGATTTGAGTCATTCCGACTTTTGTTGCCAATATAGCTTTCTTCATTTCTTTTACCTCCTGGTTAAATCTACAGCGGTTTTCAACGTTTGTCGAAAACATCCTAGAACAGCCTTAATATAAGTGGAACACTATATTATTGGAGTGTTGCTTCTATATCTAAACCCTTCAGGATAAATACTTGTCAGATCTGATGAATTATTTTGTCTTCATCTTAACATCGATATACACACCTGCCGGCATTTCTAATCTTGTCAGCGCATCTACCGTCTTCGGTGATGGTGAAATGATATCGATCAGTCTCTTATGAGTCCTCTGCTCGAACTGTTCCCTGGAGTCCTTGTACTTGTGTACTGCTCTCAGGATCGTAACTACTTCCTTCTTGGTAGGAAGAGGTACCGGACCGCTAACCTGGTCACCTGTCTTCTTTACAGTTTCGATGATTTTTCCGGCTGACTGATCGATTAATTTGTGATCATAAGCCTTCAATGTGATTCTCATTACTTGACTTGCCATAAAAAAAGTCGCCTCCTTTTCGTACTTTGCGAATCAGTACGACAAGCGGTGACTGTACACTCTTCCGTGTGTGTCGCTCTTAAATATCTGAAAAGAACTTCATCTACACGTTGTTTCCATATGATATGGACGATTATTTTGTACAGTGACTTGCCGTCAGTTTCCTAACTTGACATTCGCTCCACGGAAAACCTGCAATCATATGCAACAACCTCACGCTTCACAGCTATCAATGCCACAGCACGTAATAGTATATATGAAAGTTTTGTAAAAATCAAGTGTTTTTTTATTTATTTTTATTTTCTCATGCATATTTCTGCAGTATTGCAATATTGCTTACAATACAGCACGGGCAGGACGGTCCAGATCTATTTTTAAACTTTTATAATGAGAACTTTTCATAGCTTTTTTTACATATAACATATCCGATATAGTAATTTGTTATTTTCATCATGTAGTGTCAAAATTGTTATTCCTATTTTATCTTTATCATCAGTATAGATTACATATTCACTAAACGAAATATGATGATATTTTTTCCCTGTATCAGTTATAATATTTTCAAGTTTGGTTTGGGTTTTCTGCCTTGTCCATTTTCCATCTCTTATTGAGGAGCTAATCTCTCCCCTATAATTAAAATCATAATCCTCAATTTCTCCATCAATATAATCAAGAAAATCCTCTATATCTTTTCGTAGTTTTTTCTCATTTCGAGAATACTGATTAAACAATTGTTCAATACCATCTACATCTTTCTCATTAATGTATCGTATGAGTTTTTTACTAACTTCCTCAGCGTGTTTCTGATTATCTGCTTTATTTTCAAGCACTTGTGTCACTGCACACCCCGAACTACTAATTCCAATCAGACAAATCAAAATAATAATTAAATATTTTTTCATTCATACACCTCTGAATATTTCGATTTTTACTTGAAATTCTACTTAAAGTCTGTTATGATTAGTCATAAAATATACTAAACAATACGTGATTATTTTCATCTCTTAACGTTAATAAACAAAGCCCCTCCTTTGTTTCATCTTTTTTGTATATCATATACTCTCTAAAAACTATATAATATTTTGTTCCTGTATCGGTTATAATATTTTCAAGATTTGTCTGAACTTCTTGTTCAAGCCATTTTCCATCCTCTACCCATGAACCAACTTCCCCTCTAAAATTAATATTATAATCCACGATTTCACCATCAATATAATCAAAAAAATCTTCTATATCTTCCCGTAATTTTTCCTCCTTTTGAGAAAATTTATTAAATAATTGTTCAATTCCATCTACATCTTTCTCATTTATGTAGCATATGAGTTTTTTACTGACTTTTTCAGCGTGTTTCTGATTATCTGCTTTATTTTCAAACACTTGTGTCACTGCACATCCTGAACTACTAACACCTAACAGACAAGCTAAAATCACGAATAACCACTTTTTCATTCATGCACCTCTGCATATTTCCATTTTGCTTGCAATGCTACACAAGTAGAAAAGTTGAAAATCCATTTCTTTCTACTTTTCTACTTGTGTAGCATATCCCAAATATAAGTTTTTTATCTTCATCACATAACCTCAAATATACCATTCCTTCCTTATCTTTATCTTCTGTATAAATCGTATATTCTCCAAAATCGATATAATATTTTGTTCCCGTATCGGTTATAATATTTTCAAGGTTTGTCTGAATCTCTTGTTCAAGCCATTTTCCATCCTCTATCCATGAACCAACTTCTCCTCTAAAATTAATATCATAATCCACAATTTCTCCATCAATATAATCAAAAAAATCTTCTATATCTTTCCGTAATTTGTCCTCATTGCGAGAATACTGATTAAACAATTGTTCAATACCATCTACATCTTTCTCATTGATGTATCGTATGAGTTTTTTACTGACTTCCTCAGCGTGTTTCTGATTATCTGCTTTGTTTTCAAGCACTTGTGACACTGCACACCCTGAACTACTAACACCTAACAGACAAGCTAAAATCACGAATAACCACTTTTTCATTCATGCACCTCTGCATATTTCCATTTTGCTTGAATGCTGCACAAGTAGAAAAGTTGAAAATCCATTTCTTTCAACCTTTCTGTTCTGAACTATCTAAGAATAATTTTTACATATAGCATATCCGGCATAATTTTTTTTTGTTCTCATCATATAATAACAAAAGTAATATCCCTCCTTCTTTGTCTTTATCTTCCGTATAAATCATGTATTCCCTAAATCGAATATGATATCTTTTTCCTGTATCAGTTATGATATTTTCAATCTTGGTTTCCGTCTTCTGCTCTGTCCATGTTCCATCTTCAATAGAAAGACTGACCTCTCCCCAAGTAATAATATAATCCAAAATTTCACCATCGATATGATCAAGAAAATCTTCTATGTCATCCCGCAAATTTTCCTCATTTTGAGAATATCGATTAAACAATTGCTCTATTCCATCTACATCTTTTTCATTTATGCAACGTATGAGTTCCTTACTGATTTTTTCAGCATGCTTTAAATTCTCCTTCCTATTGTCTAACGCTTCCACCATTGCACAACCCGAACTACTAATTCCAATAAAACATATCATAATAATAATTAAATATTTTTTCATCAATAATCCCCCCACATAAACCACACTGTATGACCATCTTCATCAAAAATTAAATATTTTGTATTAGTATTTTCATCATCATTATCACTTATAGCAACCTCAAGTGCCTCATACATTTCCATATCCTCCTTAAAATCAATCTCTCCAATCAAAATCATATCCTTTGCTTTCGGCTTATCAAAATCCGGATTAAATCCGGTAATCCACCATTGCGGTTCCTCCGGCTCCCAACAGAAAATGTTATCGATGTCTGTAGAACTGTAATAATTATATAAATATAACTTCATGGACAAAGCACAGCTTTTATCCACCTCCCAATGGTCCATTCCAATAGGCGTATACGGAATTTCCAATCGCTTAGGATTCGTATATATTCCTATCTCAGCACCGCTTCCCAGATTCAAATAATCTCCCCGCCATGCCCAAATCATATAGTCTTCACCATTGCAGCTAAATTCAAGTTTTTTCTGTCTCATATTTCCAGCAGTACCAATGTGAAATATTAAATCATACAAATCATTATACCCCCCAATCGACTGCCATGTATTAAACTGCGAATGAACGGCAATCCCCTTTTCATCCATCCGAAACATCAGCGCTCTCGATCCTAATCCCGTAAATATTTCACTCCAGTTCCAGTCAAGAATATTCCAACTGAATCCCGGATCAAATTCATACCAGGAATCCAGATCATGCGCCACTCTGCTCCCTGATCGCACCTGTCTGATCTGTTCCTTCCACAATCCTGCCGGCCCGTTCACAATCATCGGTTCCGGATCCTTCGGTGCAATCTTTTCCGTTCCCTTCATAACCGGCTGGCCATCCAGCAAACCGTCTCCGTCCGAATCTTTCAGATTCGGATTACTCTTCATTTCAAAAATATATGCCTTCACTTTTACAGGTATATTAAATTGGTCAAATACCGTATTCAGTCAGAACGTCGGCACCACATTCATCTCCTCGCCGTCTGGCAAGCCGTCATTATCGGTATCCGGATTGAACGGATCTGTGTAAATAACCGTACCATTTGACAATTTCATTCCAGATATTTCAAAAATATCCGGAATACCGTCCTGATCACTGTCACGGCTGTCAATCTTCTGATTTATAATTATATCGTTATATATATCAACCAACTGCTCTGCCGTAACTGCCTTAAAATATTCTCCTCCGCTCTGCGCTGCAATATTACGCAGTAATACATTATCCGATGAGCTGCCAATATATACGGTATTAATCACTACTCCTCCTGCTTTGGCTGCCTCTATTACAGAAGTATTAATGGAAGACTGTCCGTCACTTACCAGTAATATCATCTTTTCCGAATCACGTTCTGCTGCATCCAACAAATCAAGAGACACGGAAACCGCCTGATTAAAACCGGTTCCTCCACTGGAATATATTTTTTCAATCGCAGATTTTAAATCCGGCAAGAAATCCGTTAACTCACAGGCCACACCGGCTGTTGAGTCAAATAAAACGATTCCGGTTCTGTCATTTGTTCTCTGTGCTTCCACAAAGTTTTCCGCCGCCAGTTTTCTATAGCATGTTATCTTAGAATAAGCAGAACCGGGATACAGGCTATTCTTTACAATATATTCAAAGTTCGGATCATTTCTGCTCATACTGCCGGAACAATCGATGGCTATTATGGTATCAAACACACTATCCGAAGGACCGGAATAATCAATTTCCGTTCTCCAGGCTTCAAACCATTCCGTTTTATCTACAATCATATATTTGCTAAAATGACTGACCTCTGCCGAAACGGTTCTGTTTCTCTCATCTACAACCGTTTCCTGTTCCACATATCTGTCATTTTCTTCATCATACCATACGATCAGCAGATTTGATAATACAATATCTTTTTCAGCCAGATAAAAACTGATGATTGCAGTATCAAACTCCGATGTACTTGTTATTTCAACCGGAACCCCTACCAGCCCTGCAGTTTCCGATACAAACATATCTTTTCCATACAAATCTTCAATCGATGTTGTACTGTTTATATATCCCGTACCCTCAAAAGATACAGCAACACGGGATACTTCCGTTTTCTCTCTATTGGATATGTCTGCATTTAAATTTTGATATATCTTTTCATCACAATCCAGAATCCCGTTATCATCGGTATCCGGCAACAGCGGACTAAATCCTAATGCTATCTCATCACCATCCGTTAATGTATCTCCGTCCGTATCGTTATTAATGGGACTGGAACCTGAAACAGAAACCTCATATCCATCCGTCAGACCATCTTCATCACTGTCCGCATTGCAGGGATCGGTTCCAAGAATCATTTCTTCCCGATTGCTCAAACCGTCATTATCATTATCAACTTCCCCGTCGGTTGTTCCGCTGACCAGTGAATCATATTTCATTGGATTACTTTTTGTAAAATAGATTTCCTGTGCATCGGTGAGACCGTCGTTATCGCTGTCAATGCTTTTTTCATCAAATCCAAGCAAAATTTCATGGTAATCGGATAAACCGTCTCCGTCACTATCCTTTTCATAATCTATCGTATACCTGCTTACAGTGGAATCACCTTCATTATTCCAGTCTCTGACTTTCACACAGTTTTTTCCATTCCTGTAATCATCATAATTCAGCAAGGTAGAACAATTCCACAAAGTATTATTGTTTCCTCTCCAAAACCTTAATTCCGTCGCCCCTTCCTCTTCCATTGTTACTATGTATGCATAAATATGTTCTTTTACTTCCCATTCAACTAATCGCGGCTGGTAAAATGACATCTCTGACGCCGGCAGACCCACATCATTACCATTATTTTCCGCCTTAGTGGCCGCTGAAAAATTCACGTACAGAAGTGCATTTTCCTGTTTCCACATGTCAAATTCCGATATATCAAGATAAACAACATCCCCAGCATGAAAATGCTCTTCGCTTTCTTCAAAAACCTCCCAATGACCATACTCGCTGCCATCTGCATAATAGGCATTATTCGCAGCCCTGCCGCCTGCGCTCCATGAATTCCACTGTTTATTCTTTTCCGCATCATACCGGTTAAAGGTAATGTTGCAGGCACTTTCCGGCACTTTTGCTTTCCAGGTAACCGAATCCTGCTTTATCATTTCATAACGAATATGTCCGTTTGTGTTATCCACTAATTCCATAACCGCATTATCATTTTTAATCCATTTTTCCCGGGTATTATCAATAAAAAATATGGTTACCATATCTGACGAAGCTGCCGCACTTGTATAAAAGCAGTTCATTGGTATACAGCCCAATATAATTGCCAAAATAAGAATATATAATATAGCTCTTATAGATATAAAATATATACCATTATGAGCAAAGAAATCTCCCTTTCCCTTTTTCTTCCTTATCATACTATTTTCCTCCATTCCAAAAACCTTTACGTATGTTACTAAATACAGTATAAATTATTTTACTTCTCCTGTCAATAACTGTATTATTTAATCTTTCATCTTCTGCTAACTAAAATGCCTTATAATTCAAATCCCAGTTCCTTCAGCATTTTCATATCATTTTCAATGGTTATTCCCGCCGTAGTAAGCATATCTCCGGATATTGCCGCGTTGGCTCCGCTCTCAAAGCACTTCCTGCCCTTATCCTCCATCAGTCCTCTGCCGCCAGCCAGCCGGATAAAACCATCCGGTACCAGAAAACGAAAAATTGCCACAATTCTTCTCATATCCGATACGGTAAGCCTTTGATTATCTTCATAAGGTGTTCCCGGAATCGGATTCAGCATATTCACCGGTATGGAACGGATTCCCAGATCACGAATATCCAAAACCATATCAATCCTGTCTTCCATCGTTTCTCCCAGTCCCATAATGCCGCCGCTGCACACCGTAAGTCCTGCCTGTTTCGCTGCCCTGATTGCTGCTATTTTATCATCATAACCATGCGTCGTACATACATTGGGGAAATTGTTCCGTGATGTCTCAAGATTATTATGTACTCTGGAAACTCCTGCTTTTTTTATCTGTTTAAAAGATTCTTCATCCAGCAGTCCAAAAGAAGCACAGACCTCTATATTCACTTCTTTTTTCAGCTCTGATATATTTTTACACATCTGTTCAACTTCGGTCTTATTCAGACATCTTCCCGATGTCACAAGGGAGTACCGCCGGACACCGCGTTCACAGTTATACTTTCCCTGCCTGATAATTTCCGCCTGCTCCAACAGGGGATATTCTTCCGCTGTGGTATGATAAAACGCAGACTGGGCGCAATACTTACAGTTTTCGGAGCATTTTCCGCTTTTGGCATTAATAATGGTACATAAATCAAAATCATTTCCGCAAAAATGTTTTCTGATTTCATCGGCCGCACCGCACAAAATATCTAAATCAGCATGGACCAGTGTTAACGCCTCTGATTTATTTATTAAATACCCCTCTAGTATCTTATTTTTTAATTCAATAACAAAATCTTTCGTTTTCATTTCTTTGTTCATATAATTTTCCTTCTTTAATTTATTGTAATTTTTTGTTTAAATTCATCCGTATGATTAACGAATCTGTCTGCTGCTCCGTATAGTATAAAATGGCTATCCGCACATGTCAACCGGTTATTAAAAATCAGTTGACATATTTTCTAAAAATATTTCCTCATACAAAAAGTCCTCCGGTATCAGACAACCGCCTGATACCGGAGAACTCATTACATTTATTCCCCGTCAGATTCTATTTTTTAATTTAACATTCGATAATTAACGATAAGAGGACCACTGTCCGTTTCCATTGTCATAAAGACTTCCATTACCTTTAAACGTCATATCTCCTGTCTGTGAGCCTGCTCCATTGTTAAATATGATGTTATCATATCCGTCCGGCACAATATATGACCAGATATTATTGCCTTCATATGTCATCTTCACACCCGGCCATGACTGAACGTCTCCGTTTCCGTTCCACATATAACAGTTAACGGTTGACCAGTTTGCGCTATTCTTCAAATAGACTTTTACATATGCAGATGTCGTCTCTTCTTCGCTTTCTTTCTCATCAGTTGTAGGTTCTTCCGCATATTCGGACCAGTTTCCGCCGGCATTATTATAAATATATCCGTATCCCGGAACTTTCAGATCCGAAGTCTGTGTTCCCGTTCCATTGTTAAAGATAATATTTTTATAATCTTTATTCACCCAATATTTCCAAACATTGCCGCCTTCATATTCCATTTTCTCTCCAGGCCAAGGCGCTGCATTGGTATTATCATCCAGCCATGAGTAGCAATACATATCCGACCATCCTGCATCATTACGTACATAGACCGGGTACATTCCTTTATGTTCATCTTCGGTTGTTGTTTCTTCTTCCGTATCCGGCTCGGTCGTCTCTTCTTCCGTGCTGGTTTCCGGTTCGGTTGCTTCTTCCTCCGTACTGGTTTCCGGTTCTGTTGTTTCTTCTTCTGTACTGGTTTCCGGTTCATCCGGCTTGGTTGTTTCTTCTTCAGCCTGATATTTCTCCCACTGACCGGAACCGTTATCATATAAATAATGATTACCCGGCAGGTTCAGGTCTGCGGTCTGACTGCCGCCGTTATTAGAGAATATAACATTTGGATAATTCACATCAGAAGCATAACAATATGTATTATTTCCGATATAAGTCATCTTCACTCCCGGCCAGGTCTTATTACTGGTACTCTCATCTGCCCAGGCATAACAAGTTACATCTTTCCATCCTGCAGTATTTTTCATATATATTTTATATGTTCCGTCAGGACTTTCAAATGATTCGTTTTCAGAAGTACTTTCCTCTTCTTTGATTTCAAACTTATTTTTGTTATAAACATGTTTCGAAATATAGGTTACAGAACCATTGGTTGCCGTTAAGGTAAGCTTTATGGAATTTCCATATGCAACATCTTTACCAATGGTAATAGTTGTACTTCCCGTATAGCTGTGTACTTTTCCGTTGTCAATCTGATAGGTTCCTGATGTAGCATTTGCCAGCCCCAGTGTAACCTGTACCGTATCTTCCGTAATGGTACCGCCCTTTACGGATACCGTATTGGAAGGAACCACATTCGTATTATATACAACGGCAATACCGTCCTCACTCTCAACATTTCCCTTGATAACGCCGCCGGATACGGTGAACGTATTACCGGTCACACGGTCCGTATATGTACCGTCCCGCATACTGCGTGCCTGAAGACTGACTTCTCCCGGTCCGTCCAGTTTAACGATAACAACACCTGTCGTACCGCGTTCGATATAAACCGTGGAGCCGTTGCTGGATAAACTTTCACTCTGTCCGATAAACGCATTATGAAAATTATTTACTGCCGATACAGACGGGTCACACCAGGTCATGGTTCCTACAGCACCCATTTCCGTCTGTACCAGATTGGATGTATCTTTTTTATTGCCATTCTCATCCAATAACTGATCGGAATAATAAGAGCGTGCCAGGAATAATGCCGCAGCATCTTTTCTGCAGCCCACAATTGCCCATGTCTGCTTTATCATATCGTCGTCTGCCAGATAGGAAGAACCTCCGCCAACATAAGTATCATGGGATTCATTCCATACAACTACCTTATCCGCCTGATAAGCATAGTTTCCGTTTGCCGCACTGCTGGCATTTCCGTAACGAACATCATTTCTTTTATTGTCGCCTGTCGCATTATCTGTTACAGACATATATTTTGTGTAACTGGATATGTCGAAATTGTCTCCGACTGTATTCAGAATTTCTCCATATATAAATAAATCATGATCTGCATATGAACGGATACCGTTAATTACATTCGGCCAGAAATCACTGGAAAGGTCTGCCGAATCATCCGGTGTTTCAATATGTTTTGCCGCATCAAACCGGAATCCGTCTGCACCGCAGTCTACACATTCTTTCAAAAGGTTTAATACCATCTGCTGAACCCTGGCATCCGAAGTATTTAAGTCCGGCATACCTATGGTTCCCTGGGTAAGATGATTTCTTCCGTCACTCATCCAGCACTGTAAATCATTTATATGCCAGTAAGAAGGGTCTATAAGCATTTCCGGATTCCAATAGGTTCCTATCTGATCCGTAATATCGCTCATGGAATTCTTCCATCCGGTGTTATTACCCATATGATTTGCCACAATATCAACGATAACCTTTACTCCGTATTTCTCCGCTTCCGCACACATCTGAGTAAATTCCTCTTTGGTTCCAAGCCAGGTCTGTCCGTTATCACAGATTGAAAACGTAACGGGCTGGTACAGTTTCCACCACTGTCCGTCATTTGCTCCGCATCCGTTAGGTGTTCCCACATTCGTGTCAACATTTCCGGCATAGGTGTAATCCTTCGGCTGCTGCACCGGCGATGTCTGAATCGCACTATAGCCTGCCTGGGCTATTTCCTGCATATGGTCTTTAATATTATTATAAGACCAGTTCCAGCAATGCAGAATCACGCCGTCCTGAACATTCTCCGCCAGTTTATAATCTACCTTCCCTGCTGCCTGTTTGCCCCCGGCAAAAGTTTCCGATGTGTGTTTGTACATCGGAACAAATAATACTGCAACCAAAAGTATTGCAGCCATGCGTAACCATTTACGCTTTTTTGATAGAAATTCCATCATTGTAAAAACCTCCGTTTTTTTTATAACTGCTGCAGAATTTGATTTTGGTTATTTTTAACAACATCTCATCTTCTGCCAGCGTTAATTTATCTGCTTCCCACACAGATTAATTTTATTATGATATATACACATATAGTTTGTCAACAAAAAAATTGTTATTATTATACAATTTTTTGTCATTATTATACATAGACTATGGCAAAATATGACCTGCAGCCAGGTAAAGCCGATACCATTCTTCTCTCGATAATGTTATATTTACGGCATCCACAATTTCTTCCAGCCGTTTTTCATTCATGGTTCCCGCAATTATCTGGATACGGGCCGGATGACGCAGGAGCCATGCGGCTGCTATGGTTGTTTTGCTGACACCATATTGATTTGCCAGTTCCAGCAGGACATTGTTTAATTCGGGATAACAGCCGTTTTCATTATCTATGAAAAATCCGGCGGAATTTCCCGACTGAAACGGAGACCATGCCTGAATCGTAATATCTTTTAAGCGGCAGTAATCCAGAATACTTCCGTCCCGGTCAGCAGAACCTTCCGTAACCATATTTACTTCCAGTCCGCCGGCGATCATATTCGAAAACGGAATGCTGAATTGTAGCTGGTCAATGAGAATCTCCTGTTTTACACACTTTTTCAGTAATTCTATCTGGGCCGGTCTGTGATTGGAAACACCAAAATTCCGTACCTTTCCGGACTGTTCCAGTTCGTCAAAAGCTTCCGCCACTTCTTCCGGTTCCATTAACGCATCCGGCCGGTGCAAAAGTAAAATATCCAGATATTCCGTATTTAACCGTTTTAATATTCCTTCTGCTGCGGATATAATATATTCCTTCGAGGAATCATACTTAATTCCGGGCTGAATTCCGCATTTCGACTGAAGTATAATATTTTCACGAACCGCTGCATTCAAAAGAAATGCCTGTGAAAAACGCTGCTCACAGGCACCGTTTCCGTATATATCCGCATGATCAAAAAAATTAATGCCTAACTCCAGACATTTCTCGAGATATGCTTCTGTCTGTCTGTTATCCAATGTATTCATTCTCATACATCCCAAAGCTATTACCGGAACCTGCAGTTTTCCGGCTCCCAATTTCATTGTTTTCATGGTTCTTACCTCCCGTTATATAAATTCCTCTGTCCATCCATCCTCATCTCTGCCGAATTTCCTTCCGGCTTCCGCATGAATAAAAGCCAGTATATCCGGCTGAATATTGCATATGGTATTTAATCCGCAGACACTGACATTATCTGCATTATTTACATATTCATCCGATTCATTCCCCACAAAAAATCTCCATCCACTGTCCGGATAATCCCCGTTCGGCTCTTCGCGGTACATATAACCGATATTCTTTTGTTCCAGAGCTTTTTTCGTTATCAAGCAGCCCGGGTTACTGCCGCCTAATAACTCTGCCCATTCTCTTTCTTTCGGCATATACCATCCAACACTCTGCCATGCTCCTTCTTCCAACAGATGTTTTACGATTTTCAGATTGATATCAAAAAAGCCGCTGACATCAGAATCATAGCGCCCCATATAATAGACGGCGCCGCATAAGCAACTTACAGCATATTCTTCAAAGGAATGATAGAATACCTGCGCCTTACGCACCCATTCATCCGTAATCTGCCAGAATTCTTCATCCGAAATAATCCCGCATGCCGCCGCTTTTCTGCAAAGTCCAATCCTTTCATTAATATCCCATGCATAAAAGCCCTTTTCTTTTACAATCGGGTAAAAATGTTCCGCCAAACGTTTACATTTCTCAAATCCTCCTTTTCCTTCCGCCGTTAATTCTTTTAAATCAAACAGAGGAACTTTACTCCAAAAGGTCATAAACTGTTCATACTCATTGCTTCCGGAATATTCCTCATAACAGAATCCCAAAAGTGTATCTTTATCTGTAATTCCAAACAGCCGTTTCATGTGCTCCAATGCCAGTTCTTTTAATTCCGGACTTTCACAATGATACAATGATTCATATCCCATATGTTCCGGTATTCCGGGCATCATTCTGCAGCCGGAGATTCCGCTTAACAGCAACGTAAATGTTTTCCTGTCCGTTTGATCTGTATCGGAATGATTCTGTCTCTGTGTAAACTCTGTTTTAAAATCCACAATTCCTTTCACGATATTATTCATATTTTCCTCTCTTTCCATAATTCTTTTCAGCCTTATACTTTTTCTGTTTTCATCATTACTTATTATAACATTCTTAAAATCGTTATGCCATGTTAATTGCTCTATAATTTAATTTATATTAAAAACTGCCTTTAAAAAAATATAAACTGTTGCAAAAACAGATCATATCCTGCTTTCGCAACAGCTCCTTCTTTTTACAGAGTAATTTACAAAATTCAATTATTCTTAATCATACTTTCACCATCTGTTACTGTTTCTTTATAATCTCTGAGTATACTATTCAACGCTGAAATTTTAGTATCACACATCTCTATATTCTCACTTATAGACTTAACACCATATTTTATCGCAGCTTTTCTCCCGGCCTCAAGATTACAATTTAAATATATTTCCCAAATCGGTTTTAGAATAAAAAAAAATATATATATCCCTGTCAGCAGAAAATATAAAGGTCTTAATACCGTAGTAAACGCAATCGAATAGGGTTCATAAGGATCATACCCTACAGTAAATATTATAAATAAAAAAATCAGAATTAAAATCACAAAATTGATGACCAGTTTTTCTTTTAAAAAACGAAATTTTCTTATCAAACCGATCTTTTCCATTTCCAGAGTTTCAATATCATATTTAATATTATCTATATTCTGTTCAAGTTCTTTGCTTTTCTGCATATCCAATATCACCTTTTTAAGATACTTTATCCCCCAAATTCATAACGGCATTTTCTTTTATTTTCTATATTTTTTTTCGATTACAAGAGTATAAACCGCCATAGCAATAATACTTTCTATCATGACTCCCATAACAGAGAGCAGGACCCAGGCGGAATTTTGTCCCGCAAGCAGAGGAACTCCCAAAGCGATCGTCACAATACCGAATATACTAAACAATCCGGATAGCGCATGATTATATTTTTTTATATCCCGGACTTCGCATACATCCGCATTGGCCCAAAATCCCACCGGCTTTTTTGAAAACCATGAAAATACAGCCAGGCATAGAAAGATAATTCCAAAAACACACCATATAATAAAACCGAAGCTTCTACCTTCCATTTCAATACCTCCGCACAGGTTTCAAATTCAATAATCTGATTATACCATTTTTGTTCTTTATTTACAACAAAAACAGCATACATTATAAATGTACACTGTTCTTTATTACTCTGGCTAAATATTAATCTATCTGTATAAATTTCTTTTCCTTCATATATTTTATTAACAATTTTCACAATCAGACTGTCCGGCTCCTTAATTCGTCCCTCTCGACTCTTTCCAGCTTCGCCCTTATCATGTGAATCTCCATAAAGGTTTTTTATTTTTCACAATACTTTTTGTTACTCGCTTTCCCCATAATCTTTGTTTTTATATTATGTCACAAATTATTAAATGATATATTATTTTATTTTTTCTTTTACTACAAATTTATATATACAAATACCGTACCCCTCCTAATTATAAGAAGGGTACGGCATTTTATCTTTTGTATAATATTATGAATTTTAATAATTATTCAATAATAGTAGCAACCTTACCAGAACCTACTGTTCTACCACCCTCACGTTGCTACGGTGCGTTTGTCTATATCGCAAACCATAATAAAATGGGGATTTTTTTATTTATATTGTTCTCAATATCAGCTTATTTTTCTGGTTATCGAAAATTTTAGAAGCATTTTAGAAGCACGAGCTTGAATAATTCTTGAATAAACCTTGGATAATCTTGTTTAAACCTTGTTTAATTTGAAACAAATTTATTCACCCCCCTCTAAAACATAACTCGCTTAAAACACCTGATTGTTTGCTTATAAGCGATATATTCGCCTCAAATAACTTTTGAATAAATCTTGAGTAACCTTGAGTAAATTTACCCAAGATTACTCAAGATTTACTCAAGCTATCGCTTCAATACCCAATGCAAATGCTGCTGACTCACTGAATCCGTATCAATAACATGATTTTCTATTGACAGATTATTCTGTGTCCCATATTTCACGATATGCATTAATCTGATATGCTATCATTTCCGGATAAATATCAAAATAATGTCTGCATATATCCTTAAATAATCCTAAAACCGCATCATCACCGCAAAAATCAAGCATCCTATCTAATGTATATTCAACTTCGCGTAATGATGCAGCTCTACTACACAGGTCAGATGCAATAGGCTTATATTGATTATAGGCAATCTCATTTAGTTTTTTCAATTGTAATGCCATTTCCTGTATTGCATCAACCATATTATCCATTTTCACCAAAATTTTCCTTTATTCCTGCACTTCACTAACCAACAGTTTTCTCAAATCATCCACATCCGGCAAAGCTTTTTTCATTTCATCAGACATATCTTTATATGTTTTATAAGTTGCAACTCCCAGCGGCTTCTCATAATCTCTTATTACATAATCTACAAATGCTTTGTTCATATCCTTACACAATATTAACCCTACCGAGGGATTTTCATGTTCCTTCCTTACCTTGTCGTCTAAAATTGTCAGATAAGTATTTAATTGACCTAAATATGACGGTTTAAATTTACCTGTTTTCAGTTCCACTGCAACAAGGCAATTCAGTTCTCTATTAAAGAATAAAAGATCAATGAACATTTCTTCACCTGCTACTTCGATTCTATATTGATTACCCATAAAGATAAAGTCTGTTCCAAATCTTACAATAAATTCTTTAATATTGTTTACAATCTGATTCTCAATTATTCGTTCGTCAATGTCCTCACTTGCTTCACCAAGATTTTCTGTATTTATGAAATCCAACAAATAGTTATCCTTGAACGCTTTTGTTGCTTTTACAGCAAACTTTGCATCATTAAGTGTATCAGAAAAGTTATTTGGTAGATTTCCCTGTTTGTGATACAACCCTGACTTAATATATTCTCTTAAAGTATACTTATCCCACGCTCTGACCGCACATTCATGGATATAAAATAAACGTTCAGAAATATCCTTCGTTTTTGACAATATTTCCATATGATGCGTAAAACCCAGTGATATAAATTCATTCCAATCTATATCGCCAGCCAGCGGCTGGCGAATTGCTATCAGCAAGCCTTCACCATTCACATCTAAATCGTCAGCCATTGGCTGGCGATTTACGTAAGGACTCCACTCATCATAAAATAAACGCATATTTTTAATATTGCTTTCTGAAAAGCCTCTGATTCCCATCAATTCCGACTTTAGTCTGCCGGAAATGGTCTTAATCGCATCTGTGCCCCAAGCACCATTTCTTGTATTTTTCGAAACATACTTTCCGATTCCATAGTAGAGAGATAATAATTCCGCATTCCCCACTTTAGCAGCCCTAAATCTACTCTTTTCAACAGCTTGTTTTATGGCAACAACTGCATATTCATACTGATTTTTTGAATCCATTCTTTTCACCTGCTTTCCATGCCTATCATTGACCGCATCATAACAATACGATATATATTAATCACTGATATCTGCCTAACTATACTCCCCTTTATCAATTCTTGTTTAAATTACATTTTAAACAAGACATCATTAACTATACTACCGTTTTGGTTTAATCCATTCGAGCAAAGAATTAGACTTTCATTGGTAAATAATACCACTGCATTTGTCAATTCTCCATATTCGTTTATCAGTCCAAAAGAAATCAAATCCTTGTTGTCAAGGCAATTCCCAGTTCACTTTTTATAGCTTTCCTTAATCTTTAAAAAAGCAAAATCCTCCACCTTAAAAGTAGAATTCCGTGAATTATAGGATGTATTCTTTCCTCTAAGAACAAGGCACTTTAATTCATCCGCATTTGTCTTTACACTTTAGATTCTTTTCTTACAGTACAGGCTTTTTGTCATTTTCAATTAATCAGCTATTTCGGTTGCAAAAACTGCACCTAATGTTCTTCTCAACTTTTCAGTAGTTCCTCCAGTAGGTGCATTCACATCCAATTTCCTTATTAACTCTGAATAATCATTTTCATCCAAATTACATACAATGTCTAATCTTTGCTTAGCACGTGATGATCCAACATAAAATTCCATTCCGTTTTTCCCAGTAAATGATTCTTTATTTAAATCCACCATAATTACCGCTTCAGACTCTAACCCTTTAAATTTTCTACATGTGGTTATTTTATATTCACTACCATTGTATTCATATAGGTAATATCCAGAGTTTTCTCCTTCTCCCTGTTTTATATTATCTGCCAGACAACAAAATTCTATTTTACCAGGTGTCAATATAACAATATCTTCAACTTGATTTTCTTTATACTTGTCTAGGATAGTATGTACCTTTTGAATAGACTCATCTTCATCTTTTGCAATATGTAATACTGGCTTAATTGGCTCATACCATACACTTGCAACAATAGGTTTAATTGCTTTATTTTTTTGGTCCTTCAACGGTGTCACCGATGTCCTAGCAATTTCCTTTGTATTTCTACAATTTTTCTTTAGAGTCAATCGACAATCACTATTCAAAATACAATCAGGAAGCCTATAATATACATTTGTACTTCCCTGAATCATCTGATATTTATCATAGAACAAATAAAATGTTCCAGAATTCGACAGCACCACCTCTTGCAGTGTATCAATTATGGAGCAATTTTTCTCAGCATCAGATGCAGAAATTCCAACTAATATGTCTATTAGTCCAAAATCCTGTCCCTCATCAACAATAATATGTTTATATCCAAATTTCTCTGGATCATCAACGCAATCATACAACCATTCCATAAGGCCATCATAATCTTTGTAGTTTCCGGTTGCTTTCTGTGTAAGCTGTGAAATAGTCATAAAATCAACATTCTTATACTCATCTCTACGAGATTTTATAGGGTTGGACTTATATATCTTAATCAAATTATCACAAAGAAGTCGATTATAACATAAGAATAGAACTTTTTCTCCTTCAATACTATGTAGTTTTGCTTTATAAGCAGCTATCATTGTTTTACCTGTTCCCGCCGCGCCATTAATAACAGCAGTCTCCTGATCTTCTAAAAAATCCAGCAAGCGATACTGCTCATATAACAACTGATTCATCTGTTCTTCCATAACAATACTTTTAGCAGATGGTGATGGTACAAGATTAAACGTCGGACACAAAACAGAATCAATAAGTAACTGAAACTCTTCCTCTGTTAATTTTGTTTCTTCTACAGTATTTCTAATCTGGCTCGGCAATTTTAAAGAAAAAATCTCTGCAATCTTTTTTGTCGGGTTAATTAAATCCTCTGCTACCATTGTAAATTGAGAATCTGCATTTTCTGGCAATCCATTATTCGCTATTTCATCAAAGTCAATTTGGCTTACCTTAAAGAAGAAAACTGCATGCATAACTTTACACTTTTTAAATAGTTTTTGAACTTCTTCATTAGGGTGCGACTTTATCTTTGCAATGATAGCTCTTTTAGCTGTTGCAATTTGATTATAAGGTCCGTCATGGTCCATTATTCTTCCTGATGAATATTTCCACGCACGCATTGTCCCATCATAATTTATATTAGAGCCATTTTTAGCTTCTATACACAGTATGCCCTTTTTAGAATTTGCCACAACAAAATCCAATTCTCGTTCGTACAAAACACCATTTTCGACAACCGTTGCACTTACACTATGAAAAACATAATAATCATCCGGTAATTTTTTTAACGCATTAAAAACTACACCTTCATCACTTTTAGGATCAAATTCCTTTGGTACAGGCGGTATCATATGTGCCATAAATCACGTTCCCTCTTTCCTTATGTGTTGCAGTATGTTTGCCGCATTTATATCTTCATCTAACAAATAGCAATACCAATTGTACTTCTTCAATGTCTTATATTGCTTATAAGTACTCTTTGAAAATAACGCAACATGGCTCTTAGGCCAAAAAATTCTAGGCCAAATATCACCCTCAATAGCAGGAAGTTGTTCGTCAATAATAGGATTCTCATATATTCCCTTCTGAGCTACTTCAAGAAGCTTATTAAGTGCATCAATATCACTTTGATCATCCAAATTAGAAATCAAATCTTCCAATTGAGATAATGTATCCGGATATGATGAAGTATCTGGTTCTTCATAGTTTAGCGTCTTAACACCAATTTTCTCATCAATATTTTCAACAACTTGTGATTGTTCAACCGTAACAGCCACCTCATCAACTTCCACATTTAATAACCAGTCAAGATACCTGAATGCCAAACCTCTGGATATCTCATCGTGAAAATACTGATTAGAATAATTTCTTAAACATCCGTAACAAGATGTTTCTTCCGCGCAACCACATCTTCCTGAAACTTTATTTCTTGCTTCTCTAAGTACTTTCTCGAAGTTCTGATAAATATGTTTAACAAAGCCTGATCCACCAGCGGTATCATCAAACAATACTAGTTCAAGATTTTCCGTTACACATCCACTAATATCATCTCTGCTTATATCTAAGGCTTTGCTTGCTCCCTCCAATATTGCATACAATACAGAAAGCAATTGATCCTTTTGTTGAACCTCATTCAGTATATCTAATACAATATCATGCTTGGGCAGCGATATTTTCATAATATCTGTTGAAAACTCATGACCTAAAGATACATTAATCATGCTTCTATTAGAACATGGTTTATTATACTTTGTATTATGCTTATTCCCCTTCAATATAGTTGCCGGATCGTTAGCAAAGCCACAGCTAGGACACACTCTCAAACCTCGCCCATTAATACCCTGATTCAAAACAAATAACTTTCCACCAGGAGAATATGTAATATGGACATTTTTCCCTTTAATATTGAGAACAGTGTCTTTTGCTTCTGCCTTTTGCTTTTCAGTCAATCCATCTGTTCCCCAAAATTGTGTTTGAGTTGCATAGTATGTGCTTGGCCTAGCATCACCTACTTGCTTTGGTTTATAATCTACTTGAGTTGAAAAACCAAATAGCGGAATAATAAATATTCTTGGATTCATCAGAGTTCCACAGAAGTCACACTTTTTCTTTGGCTCTTCTGCAAGATTAGTGTTTGCCGCTACCATTTTACCTTCTGGATGATATATCTTTTTACATGTCGGGCATTCATAATAAACATATGCAGGCCATCCCTTATCTGGAATTGTATTTACAGCATAACTTTCCCAGATCTTGCCATTTGCTACAATCTTTGCTGGTGGTGCAAATTCGCTAATTGCCATTTTTAGATCTCTTGATAAGTCAATTTTCTTCGCTTCCTCATCACTTCCGCTAATTATATCCAAAGAAACAGTATCAACTGGGAAACCATATTTAGGCAATACACCTTTCGCACTCAGGAAGCTTATTGAAGCCTCATCCTCAAGTGTTGTCACCAATTTTTCAGCGAAAATCGCTTTATATAACATCTTCGATCTATTAGTGTCATCTTTTATATCATCTGCAAATTTTTTCAAACCCTCAATATCAGCACGACGTTCGGCGATTGCACGCGTCAATGTACCTTCATCCCCTGCGATATTTGAAATAAATTTCCACTCATCTACTCCGAGTTCCTCGCACACTTCAACAGGAATAACTCGATGTATACTCTCTAATAATTCACTAGGATGATTGCTTAAATCTTTTACTAATTCTGTTGCCATATTAGTATTGTCATTATACGAAACAATCTTCTTTGTATTTTCTGCAAAAAACTCTGGATAACGCTTGAAAAACCACGCAACCACCATGGAATTAAGGTGACGTTCGGCAATCTTCTCGTTATCTATCTCTAATATCGGTGGTGCTATTTTTCCTGCAATGATCTTGGCTGGATCATGATAAAATGTCATATCATGACTACTTCTTCGTGAAAACGTTACAGAAAATGCAGCAGATGATGTACGTCGACCTGCACGTCCTGCCCTCTGAATATAATTTGCTGTTTCAGGTGGTACATTTCTTTGGAATGTTGCTTCTAATTCTCCAACATCAACTCCCATTTCAAAAGTAGTAGAACAACTAAGAACATTTATTTTTCCTTCTTCGAAATCCCTTTGATATTCTCCTGCTGTTTTAGATGCAAGTTGCGCTGTATGTTCCCTCGCAGTCATAGGAATCAGTTTATTATCTTTAAATAAATTACTGTAGTATGGTTCACTCTTTGCCTCGTCCGCTGTTATTAGTACAAGGTGGCCATCACATTTCATTTCTGGACAAAATCCTTTTAAAGAATAGCCAAATATTTTTCTACATTTTTGACATCTATATAATTTATCTGAATCCTTAACCAACTTAAATTTCCACTTGGCATAATTCAATTGATAAACAGTTCCATGAGAAGAATCCTTTGTATTTACAACATATTTTTTCGTCTTAAGTTGTAGTATTACCTTATAAATTTCTTCCAAATTCTTTCTTGCTAAACTGTCCTTTTGCTCCGCGTCCAAAGAAGAATCTTCTATTAATTTTAACATCAATGCTAATCGACGATTCCCCGTTTTCTCCTGTGGAACAAACCCGTAAATATATCCATTACGTTCTGTTTTAGATCCACTCTGTCTAAAGTATCCCGCATGATTTCTTGGCGCAAAAAAGTCATTGGTTGCTCGTATATTTTCCGGATATGTTACAGCACCTTTTTGTCTCAATGTATCCATCATATATCTAAGCAAATTCCATAAATCATTGCCTGATAACCCAGCTCTTACTATATCTTCTTTAAACTTTATATACTCCGGCTCGATTTGTATATATCCCATTCCTTCAAGCCCTGTCTGTAAATCAGGTGTAGCGAATTCTTGCATTACATACAATGCTGCTAATTCCTTTTTCTGATCATCAGTGAGCTCATCTTTTCTTTCCGCATCAAATGAATAGAGCCCCGACCTATCAGCAGAAATCATAACTCTATTAACAAGATCTGCGACATTTAACTCATTATTATCAGCTTCCTCAAGGCATTGTAATATTACTTTTCTCCACATAATAAGATTGTATTTTTTTTCAAAAAATCCTGCAAAAAATGCAGCTTCTTGTCTATTATCAGAGAAAATAAGGAGTTTTCTTCCGCTCTCATCTGTTAATGTTGAAGAACAAGATTTTTCGGAAACTTCATCAAATAAATCATCAAACAAATCAGTAGCAAAGATATCATCAACATTACCTTGACCATTACTTTCTATTGGTCTAGGAGGAATGGCATCATAAAGGCTCTTTGCCACTGCAAAAGTTGCTGGTTGATTTGCAGTAAGAAATCTCTTTATTAATCCCTTTCTAGTTGCACCACAACATGGACAGCAATTTGATTCACTATCCTTTCCTCTATATGCCAGATTATAAACAGTTACTATCTTTTTTGAATCAGAATTATCACAGCAATTTTGTGGATGTACCTCTGCAAAAGGAGTTATTCTTCCGCAACATAGGCAAAGATGATACTTTTCTAAATCCTTTATTTTTTCTGTTTCCTCTACTGCATCATCCTCATCAAACTCACTCAAATTTACGTTATCATCATTTGCGATAAAAAAGTATTCTGGCTTATCATAACTGCTTGTTTGAACGAAGTAGTTACCCTTTTCAGCAAACATAGTTTTTCCTACCAAATATTCCTGAGTACACTTCTGGCAGTTCGCAAGTTCAAATACAGCATATGATCTATTACCTATCCAGACTTTCTCCTTACGATCCAAATACACTCTTTTTTCCGGATAATATTGTGCAAACATTCCCTCAAGAGATTTAACAAATAAATGATATCTAGCTGGTAACAAGGCCGCTTCAAAATCGCTTTTTTTAGCAGCCGATGCTAGTTCTATTAAATTAATCAACGCACTTTCTCTCTCTACTTTTGACTCTATATCATCAAAAACGTAATCTGCAACTGTTTCTATCTTTTCCGGTTTACCTTTCAGAGCATTATAAACCTTAAAAAGGCGCAAATCCTTTGATAGTTTTTCATATAAATATATTCCTTTTTCACTTTCTGACAGAGACTTTATATCTTTATGTAGCTCAATATAATCAATAGGCCAAAAAGCTCGACTACCATCACCTTCTGTTCTTTCTTCTCTTTGCGTTGTTATAATATCTTCCGCTGAAAATGGTTCACCAAATAAGTTCTCTGCAAATTGTGCCAGTCCTTCCTTTCCATCTTCGCTACCCAGTGTAGCGGATGTTGCAATACACCTAAATGTATCATGCATATTATGACTTATTCTCTCTTTTATACGTCTTAGAAGATACGCGATTTCTGTTCCAGTAGCTCCCTTATATGTATGAGCCTCATCTATAACAATAAATCTCCAATTAGTTGCAGATGTATTATCAAAAAATGGAGCTGTATCTGGTCTTAACAACATATATTCCAGCATTGCATAGTTTGTCAAAAGAATATGCGGTGGTTTTTCCGCCATCATTTCTCTGCATAGCATTTCATTCGGAATCGATTTTCTATACACCTCTTCAGAGTCTGACATGTGAGCTATATCGTATTCTTCATGCAAACGTTTTTCTGCCTGCGCCGCTGTTTCCTTACTTCTTTTGTGTTCCGTTTCACCTGTATATCTCCCAAAAGTAATATCGGGATAATCTTTCAGCAATCTTCTAAGTTTTTTCTGCTGATCGTTTGCCAACGCATTCATCGGAAAAATAAGCAGCGCACGCACACCAGCATTCAGCGTTCCTGCTTCTTTTTCTCTCATTAATGCATTAAATATAGGATACAGATAGCACTCTGTTTTTCCAGAACCAGTTCCAGTAGATACTACCATATTCCGTTTTTTTTCAATGATATGTCGAAGTGCATTTTCTTGATGTATACGGAGTTTCCAATCATCATAATGTGCTGCTTTCCCCATTTTTTGAAACTCTTTACTTACTAAACCTTCCTCTGCAAGTTCTCTCAAACTACTACCGCTAACAAAAGGTAGCGTTGTCTCAAGATATGGACCTTTTACAAATTCTGTTTTTGTTACAGCCTTGTGCGCTAAATCTGTTATTTGTGGATCCTTAACGCTCAAGATGGATGCAATATAGTCCTGGTAATCTGTTCTTATCTTATCCGTTGTCACACGTGGATTCATCGACATAGTTTGACCTCTTTTCTTTTTAGATAAATGTATGTAGCCGCCATTAAGATATCTCTCTGAGACATACGTGGAGATAATTTGCTTGCATCTGACATAAATTTAATTCCAAGATGTCTGTAGTCATCTAAATCGGCTCTGTCTGCAGGTAGCTTTGCCAAATACACAGCTAATCCCTGCGTCATAAAATATAGCGGATAACTAACATTATTTGGCTGTGTTACAGCAATATGACCTGTACATCTTTTATTTAGAGCCTTCTTGTATTGCTTTGTAATTTCTCCCATTTCTTCATCTTTTTCTAGCATCAAAATAGCACTTATTATTTCTGTATAATATTTTTTTACAATACCATCTTTTATTTGCTTAAATTTAGGATACATTTCTTGCTTTTTGTCATGTGTATTCTTATACCAATTTACAAACTGGTCAACATACTTAATACGAGCAAAATACACTCCGTAATCCGGTTTCTTTGAGATGTCAAAGATTGGATTATAACGTTTATCGTATCCAATCATTCCCTGAATTGCTTCTTCATTTCCTGAAATTTCATCGTCCAATTGTATTCTTACCCTACAACCACTCTGCTCTCTCAAAAACTTTTTTTGCTCAAAAGTAATATTGTCGGCATCTTCCTCTCCAGGAACTGAAATCAATTTTTTTATAGCATCCTTCCCAATTAAATCTCTGAATTTATCCCTTAAAACGCAGTCTTTGATTTGTGAATCACAACCAACTAATAATAAAAATGCCAACTCCGTAGAATACTCTTCGACCTCTCTCGCAATTTGCTTAACATTTCCTGCACTCTCATCAAACAACAATAACGAATACTCTTTTAAACAAATATCAAACACTTCCTGAGAACATTTTAAAACTACTAGCAACGAAATAATTTCATACCTATCTCCACGCCCTAAACAATACCTAGATATATAATTCATGACATCAATGATGAGTTTTTTCTTTTCATTTGAAATCTTAGATGCTGCAAAATAAGCAATTGCAACCAACTTTTCTATATCACATTTATCAAAAGCAGATTTTTCTAATTGCCTCATAAAATCATCCGATTGGAAGATTTTGACTGAACGACACATACTAAAATCGCTATTGTTATCAGTCATAATTACATCACTTATAAATAGATCCAACCACTGCTTTACCGTTACAATATCTTTCTGTTCTCTACTTCTACAAGAAACCAACATGATATTATTATCCAAGTTCAAGTCGATGATATTCTCGTCCTCATACTCAAATAATGTATCCTTTTTATTACCCTGAATTATGTATATTCCTTGTGTTAACCTATCAGGATATATATAACCTCTAGTCTTTCCTGACTTTCCAAGGATTGAATTTTCATACGGCAAATGCTGTTTTATTACAGGATTTCCAAATCTTATAATATCCAAATCCTTCTCATCATCCTTTATATCCAAGACAATGTAATCTTTTACATTACCGCATTGATATTTAGGTCTGCTCTCCAATGCTGTTGTTTCATTAATAAATAATATCCGTCCAATTTTATCCTCATCTTGATCTCTCAAAATAATCCATACAGGCATAGGACAATTTTTTAATGTATCATTAAAAACTCCCAGATCAATATTTGCAGCGCCGCTAATATTTAAGCGTACATCTTCAATCTGTTCTAATCCATTTACCGATGTTAATTCTAATTGAAAATGATGATCTATAAATTTTCCATATACTTTTAAGGACACCCAATAATGTTTTTCTTCTATATCCCTACTGGATATTTTAAAGTTTTTATCAACAATGGTTCCAACATTATTTCCATCAGAGTCCAACAATTCTATTTCATAAGGATTGATTGGTAATTCTGTAGAGCAACTGAATCTTACATTTTCATCAATCATCTTCAACTGCATTACTATGGAACCACAATTAGGTGAACATTCTATACTATATTCATTTTCATCTTCTGTCACTAGACAATTATTGAACTCATATTCCCATCCAAATAATTTTTCAAATTTATATTCTTTCTTCTTTCTCTGATTATTTTCAGACCAACTAAAAGCAGATGAATAATTTGTTTTGATATATGGGACAAAAGAAAACTCTACCTGTTTCAAAAACCTGCCGAACTGATATAATCTAACACTATGCAATCCGTATTTTAATTTCTCAACGCCTAAAAAATCTGCAAAAGAGCACGAATATGTGTTATCTCTACATTTTTCTTTTGAAACCATCTGAGAAATTCCATCAACTCTTATTTCCAAACTATCAGCACTGATATTATCATCAAACTCTAGCAAAACTTTAGGTTCTTCAACAAATAAATTTATTTGCGAAAACGACTCTTCAAGAGAAAACAATTTTTCCCCAATTAATAGCATATTAATTTGTGGTTTTGTAACAATTTTCTCTATATATGTTCCATTTTTATAAGAAACATATGCATCACTTCCAAGAATATTTATTGCAGATATCCTATAGTCATTTGAATTCGTTGGATAAAATTGATCACAAAACTCAACATTATTTGCAGCTTCAATACTAACTGTATTTGGTATAATTGCAATGCTAAACGGTGCAGGAAGGTATGTAGAATTAATCTGTCTTCCATTCTGATTAAATATAAGGACTTTATCTTCTGCCACACCTTCTAAATCCCATGCTCGTGCAGAAGATTTATCCAAATCTTCCATGTCAGTTAATGTAATAGTGTATTTTGTATCCGGAACAACCGGAATCAACATTGAATCAATAAATCTAGTACCTTCATCCCCTAGTACCATGGCATTTATGCTTTTATTAAATCCACTCTTACCAACTATCGTCCATACCACCTCCTCAACCCATTCATTTTCCATTACAACACGTGGTAAAATAATACAAAGGCCTTTTTTACCATTATCAAAATAAAGATATGGCTTTATTTGAAATTCCTGCTTTTTTCTATTCTCTATGGTTGCCTTGCTTTTTTCATTTTGTTTCCATTCTGAATAATTATTGGAATACCTTGATACCTGCATTGTATTTTGCTCTGCCGCTACAATGGCATCACGTATATCAATAAGAAAATCTAATGCTCGATCCTCCTTGAAACGTCTCAAGAATCGTAGCAATGGTTTTCTAATGGTATATGACCTCATATCTATCAGTTCTTCTATTACTATTCGAGGATCAAACATCCCATATGAGTCATAACTTAATACATAAAACAAATCATCTAGGCAACTCTCCGGAGGCAAACATGCTTCATAGATTATCGGTGCAATATTAATTCTTGATTCTTCTTTTGTCTCTGAGTAATCAAATCCATACTGCTCAAACATCTTTCGTGCACATGCACCTAAATATGCCTGATAATACTGTGGCATTGCAATTCCTAATTCTTTGGAAAATGAACCCCAAAAGTTTGTATTGTATTTATATCGGGCATAAAAGACTAGCGACGTGGTAATTGCATGAGGATATTTCTTGCATATGTATTCTATGTCGACTCCATCAACAAAAAGAATATCTTTCACTCTCTCCATTAAAGCTTCAAATTCCTCGAATGAAATCCCCAAATCCCCCCAAAACTCAAAGCCAGACATTTCCGCAGCAATATTCTTTTCCATAACGTTCAGCGATAGACCTTTTGTAATCCGATTTATCATAGCAACTCCTTCTGTAAAAATCACTTTGCAATATTATATAGTTATCTCTATTTTACTCCCCTACCTGTCCCATTTTCCGTACCCATCTAGGATTGCCCACCTTTTATACATTTTCTGGTTGCAACCATACATTTCCCTTTAATCTCGCACCCTCTATACAATTCCGGGTTCACAACAACGATACCCTTTTTCTTGAAATATTCCACGTTTCTGCCATTTCGCTTGCAGTTAAAGTTCTCCATGATTTTACAAAAACTGCCTTATTTCTCTGTCCATTATTATATTCCTACAGAGGGATATTTTCAACCACAAGAGAGAATTGAACTAACTGATTCTACTATAAGTTTCCGGCGAATAACAAAACAAAGGCTGTCGCTTTGATGATTTGAAAATCGTAAAGCAACAGCTCCATTTTTGCTGTTTTCATAGTAAAAATGGCTTGATATTTCGTTTAAAATTCTCAAAGTTCATTTCTTTTCAGCAGAAATAAACGTCTCCCTCTCCTTCATCCCAACGACTGCCCTTTTTTGTTGCTTTCATGCAAATAAAACAATGTGGAATATCCAAATACACAGAGCTTCTTGTTGTTAAATTCAATCCGCAACACGAAGTATTTACCACAATACCAGTTTCCGTTCCGCTCATGAAGAAACATATTGCCGAATTTGAAAAGGAACATGGTAAAATATCTTTTGATTAACATTTCTCCTGTTAAACTCTAAAAGTGGAGCAGTCGCCCACTCCACCTTTATCAGCAGTATACTATCTCATTTAACACTATTTCCTCAGCCGTATTCCTAATATTGTTCATTTTCCTTACCCAAAGCATCTGATCCTGCGCCTTTAACTTTTCCGTCACTTCCTCCTGCTTTGCCATCTGCTCCACTAACAAATCGAACCTTTCCTCTGCCTGCTCCTGTATCATGAGCAGATGTTTCTTTAATTCACCTGACAGTAGCAAGCCTGAATAAATACCTCTCCTATGGTTCTTCAAATAAAATTTCCTCATTAGGCCAAATTTCCTCAACTCTCTCTCCGGCTCTGGATCAGCTATTAAATTCGGAATTAGATAATCTCCACATTTTTCATAGGTTATATTCATTGTCTGTTCCTCACTTTCCATAAAATCTACATTTCCTGTTGCCACTGCCTATTTTTTCTTGCTTTGTCCTGCTGGCTGATCTTTCTTTGTTGGTTATGTTCCACAGCATCGGTTTTTGCCTCCTCCAGCTTCTGCTTCATGGTCTTTGGCACAAGCGATTTTACAAATTCCACAAACGCCTCTCCAAGTCCTTTTGATGCTATAAAACGCTTTAACTTTTCAACCTGGTCAGTAAGCATAGCTATTGTTTTCTCCAAATTGGAAATCTTCTTCTCATATTTCTCCAAGAGATGATTTCTTGATACTGCTTTGTTGAAAGCATCCAATATTTTATTCCAGTCGTTTTTCTTTACTTTGACATATTCCTCACTGCCAAAAAGACTTGTCATTGGAACAGCAGCGCTTTTCATATCTTTTGTTTCTGCCGCCACTGCCTTTGAAATCATTTTAAATGTTTCCGCCCTTAGATCATGTTTGGCGAGAACCTCCTGCACCGCTTTCTCTTTCGCCTCTGCTTCCTCGATCTGTTCTGTAAGCTCCTGCGCCTGCAAAACCAGTTCATTGTTATGCGCTTCCATTTCCTGCACCTGTCCATGCAGGTCAGATGCTCGCTTCTGCAAACTTTCATTACACTGTTCCAGAGTTTCATTCCGCTTATCCAGCTTTTCCGCCTCTGCCTCAAGACACTCCACCTTCCGCATTACAGCTTTGTACTCCGGCAGGGTAAGATTATCTCGTTTATCGCCCTTTATCTCTACCTCAATCCCGCGTTCCTGACATAATCCCATTAAATAATCCCGTTCTCTTGCCTCCCAGTCGATAACTTCATTATCGTATCTGCCTTTGCCCTTTTCAAATCCCATCTGCTGTAAGGCTTTAGAAATGCTGTTCCTTGTTTTCATGCCCTTTTTATAGCCATCAGCCACAGGGATATAATCGATATGCAGATGCGGCGTTGCCTCGTCCAGATGCATGACACAGTTAAATAAATATAAATTTGGATTTCGCTCTTGAAAAGTCCTGACATACTCGTCCAGCAGATCGACCGCCTCCTTTGCCGCCTGTGTCAGATTTCCGTTTTCATCCACAACGGGCGTATCGTCCTTTGTACCAAGCTGTACGATATTTTCATAAAACACCTTTTCCCCATTATCAGAGTTCTCTATCTTCTTCACATAATTGTTGATCTTTCTGTCGTTACGTTTCTGCCCTGCATTGTACTCCCTGACAGCTTCCCCAAAGCATTTCTCATAAGCATCTGCTATGGATTCCCTGATATAGGTTTTGTTCCAGCCTGTTCTTTCCTGACAGACATTATTGGCTATAAATTCCCTGTTGTTGTGCGTAAGACTCCCGTCGCCTTTGGGAAAAGATATGGTTCTCCCCGCCATTCCCTGCCTCCTTTCTGTTTTTTCTGTGTACATCTGCTAGCTACGGCTTTGTTACTTTTGTCAAAAGTAACGCCTTATTACTTCTGACACTGGCGTATCAGAAGTAAGGCGCTCTCCGAGGGTAGTATTTGCCGCTGGCAAATACCGTCTGCCTGGCGGCATCCGTGGTCTGTCGCAAAACACATCCGCCAGACTGCTCATTCCGGCAAAATACCGCCGTCATTCGCTATGAGCGACGGTACTGGATAAAGACTTTTCGGCACCGTTCCATAGGCTTCCTTTTCGAAATTGAGTACCGAATATAAAAATTCGGAACCGCCTATTCGCCCATTGCAAATGCAAACGCCATCATATCCTCGGATAATTCTGTCTCCTGCATCTGCTCCATTTCCTCCGCATCAGTCTTTTCCATAAGTTTTTCTGCTTTGAAATGAACTGCGGAAACATATTCACTGAAGTTGTTGTTGATCTGCTCTGTTAAGACTCTCTGTAACTCTTTGAGCATCTCATGAAATTTTT
Source organism: uncultured Lachnospiraceae bacterium (assembly GCA_910583605.1). Taxonomy (GTDB): domain Bacteria; phylum Bacillota; class Clostridia; order Lachnospirales; family Lachnospiraceae; genus Bovifimicola. The sequence goes on along the minus strand of CAJTXN010000003.1, from coordinate 147,105 downwards.
GATCCAACACCCTGTCCAGCATCTTCTCAAGAATATCCATATCCTGATCCAGCGGAATAACAGAATCACTCACCGCCCTATCAGTTACAGCCTGTATCTGCCTGTCAAGAGCCGCCACAAACGCATCAGAAAGTATCTTCCCGTAAGAACCGTCTTTTCGTGTAATACCCTGCAAATATTCCCACGTCCTGCGCTGGTTTTCATCTTCCATGCAGAATTTTATGTTGCTGCATTTATAAGCCTTTTTCATTCCATAACCTCATTTCTACACCGCCTTCCTGCGCTGTTTCTGCATTGCGAGGTACTCATAACCTTTTGCGTTTGCACAGATGTCCTCAACAAAAGTCACATTTCCCTTTGAAGCAATATCGCTGTAATGTCTGAGAAGACAGCCGCCTCCGCCAATAACATATAGATGCACCAGATTTTCTTTATATCCGTAATCAACCAATCGTTTCAAGATATCCTCTGCATATCCTGTAGCAATACGCCCTACAGTCTTTGCAGTTGCATCTGCTCTGCCCTGCAGTCCGTTTATCAGCATTGGCTCAATCAGAACCTCCGGTATGTTTTCCCCTGCTGATTTGGACAGTTCTTTTTGTATTTCCTTCATACAGATTGAAACGCCGAACTTGTCCGTCACAAGGCTTTTTTCCAATGGTCTGCCATCAACAATCTGCATCACGTTCATAGTTCCATTGCCAATATCCGCTATCATGTTAAAGCCTTTCATCGCTCCGGCATTACATACCGCCGCAAAGCCCTGCGGAAACACTTCCACTCCGCACAAATGCACCCTGTAACTTTCTTTACGGAACGAGAAAAATAATTCCTGCTCCTGCATCAGATATTTCTTAAAATCTGCCGCCTGACTTTTCGCCCATGCAAGGGGAAGTCCGACCGCTAAAACTACCTTTGCCTCATGCATCCCTCTAAATTTCAATTCCTCCGCCAATCCTGCCAGGGTAAGAATAAAGAAGTCCTGCGAATCCGTTTTGTTGCCCTGATAAATCAAGTGATTTTCTCCGATTACATAATACTTATCCTTATACTTGATGTAATTCATACTGACTATCGGTTCCTCTTCAAAGCATTCCACCCCTGTCCGGAATACCCTGTGCGCCGTTTTCATGTTGCCATAGCCATGATCCAAGCCAATAATTATTTTTGTACTGTTGTTATATTTCTGCATAATAAATTCCCTCCATATCGTTATTAATCTTATTTTTGCGTTTTCTTATTTTTCTGTTTACACCGTTTACAAATGGCGGAAATCCTTGATTTTCCTACATTCCACTGTAAACTCACCGTTTACAAAAATGTAAACGCGCCATGTAAACCGGATAAAAAAGAGTTCAAAACATACATCCATTTACTTAAAAGGCAACTGCACATTATCTGGCAGTGCTGTAAATCCCTGTGCATCCGTTTCACGTTTCCAGCCGCGCTGCAATCCATACCTGTCAAACCTATGGGAACTGATCTTTTCCCACCCTGCAATACAGGTGTTCATGATACTGTTGATTTCCTTAATCTCCCATTGCTTCGGTTCTTCATACTCATGCCGCAGTGCCTCCCTGTAGATCATCTCGCTACATACATATTCTTCCGTACAATCGTCCAGCCAAGCCTGAATAATGCCCACTTTTGTATCTTCTGGCATGAACTGTTTCTGCATCTCTTTCAGATATTCTTCCATTTCTCTTGACAGTTTCAGCTCATGCGGACAGTTTTTATAGATAACCATTGCCTCAGCCCATGCCTGCACAATATACTCCCTCGACTCCGTTTCGTCCTCTAAGATATGTTTTTCCACACGTTCCTGATGAACCAGAACAGGTGCAAACCTTCTGTTTCCCGTCCTGTCCAGCGGAAGAAAATCAAGATTATTTGATGTGCCGACAAAGATACACTGCCTTGGTCTGTCCTCTGCATAAGTCTGATACGGAATACGGTATGTCTCTTTCTGCCTGCTCAGAAACGATTTAATATCCTCAATGCTTTTTGCATTGACAGTGGCAAGCATTTCCGACATTTCAATGATCCAGTGCCCCTGCATCTTGCTATAAACATTTTCATCATCCATACGCTTCAGATCGTCCGTAAACCACTCATCATTGACAGCAAGAAAACGGAAGAATGTAGACTTTCCTGCACCTTGACCACCCACAAGGCAGACCATGATTTCAAACTTACAGCCCGGCTCATAAATCCGGTGGACTGCCGCCAGCATCAAAAGCCGCATGATCTCTCTTGTATATTCATTATCATCTGCACCGAGAAACCGCGGGAGCAGACTTGCAATTCTGTTTTTCCCATCCCATTGCAGGTTTTCAAGAAATTCCCTTATAGGGTGATAACTTCTCTCACTGGCTGCGATACTGACAGCTTTGTTAATAGCTTTATCATTGGAAATGCCATAATTTGTTTCTATGTAGCGCTGTATCTGGTACATATCCACATCGGTGACACAGCTTCTATTTCGTTTCCATAATAGCGGCTTTACAATATCAGTTTTGTTTGTCAGTTCATTTTTACATATGGCATCTTTCAGCACCGGATCTCTGTATAAAATAGTCATACAGTTCTCGATGGAAGATTTCACATTCCCTTTCTGCGTTCTCGCAAGCGATTCCAGCACATCCTCTACTGTACTCATTTCTGTATCAAGCGCTTCCCCGACTGCATTCCATAATCCGTTTTCTGCCTGCGCAGACTTTTCCTGCAATTTCCTCCACCTTCTTTCTATCTTTTAGGAATAACTCCTGCCTCTCTGACACATCTCCCATACACAGAATATCCAGCCAGTAATTGATAAGCGGCTCTGCATGGAGCATCTGCGCATAATCCTCTGAAAAAATAATGTCAGGCGGTTTCCCAATGAGGAAACGGTTTACACTGTCAATCTCCGAAATACACTCCCTCAATATATCAACAGTCTGATTGCACCATTTTTCAAAGCGTTCCTGAATGCGTATTATTCTTTCACGCTCTGCTTTTTCCCTGCGGATTCGCTCTTTTTCCTGCACACTTAACTCCACATTTCCCTTCGCATCAATAGGCAGAGTAAAATCCTCTATCAGCTTTAACGCTGCATCATACTGTGACAGCCCAAACATACGCGAAACATAATCAACCGCATCTCCACCGACACCACAGGAAAAACAATGATAATTTTTATCAATCTTCATGCTTGGGTGCTTATCGTTATGGAAAGGGCAACATGCTAAACCGTTTCTTTTAACCTGCAAACCATAACTCTCCGCTGCCTGTCTTGCTGTCAGATATTCCTTTACTTCACTAAAAATGGACAAAATAATAGCTCCTTCCTTTGATTTTAGGTACAAAAAGCAGTCCATAAAAAATTATGGAAATTGCACTTGCACCATTGTCGAAAGACCGGAGCTTTGCTATACTATATTTGCTAGATAGAGTATAGGAAAGCTCAGCTTTCACTACTCGGAGATGCCCTTGTTACCAGCAGGGGCATTTTCCTTTTCCTCACTGTTATCTGCAATCAGATGATCCAGTAAAGAAGCAACCTTTTTCTGTTCACTTGGATATAAATGACCATATGTATTGAGCGTAATCTTGATATCCTTATGCCCTAACCGTTCTTTGATAATCAACGGCTGTACACCTTGCTTTATGAGATACGCGCAATGACTATGTCGAAGAGAATGGACATCGATTTTCTTGACACCAGCCTTATCAATATGCCTTTTCATTGTATGCTGCACTGCCTCTGCAACCACTGGAAACAGTCTTTCATTTTTTGGATACTGATACAGCCGCTTCCAATAAGACTGAATTTCATTTGCAAGAAATACAGGAATTTCTATTGTCCTCACAGAATTATCCGTCTTAGGTTCCGTAATCATATCTGTCCTGTTCATACGATAGTATGTTTTTGTAATATGAATCTGGCAATTCTCCAAATCAATATCTTCCATAGAAAGTGCAAGCATTTCGCCTTCACGCATCCCTGTCCAAAACAAAAGCTGGAACATTAGATAAGATCGACTCCCTTTTTCAAAGGTTGCTATAAACTTCTGATATTCCTCGTAAGTCCAAAACTCCAACCGCCTCACATCTGAACGTCCTATCTTCTTTACCTTTTTACATGGATTGTTCCATAAGTTATAGATTTTCTGTGCATGAGTGAATAAAGCAGTTACTTGGTTTTGAAGCATTCTCTGATAACTTTCAGAAAAGTTCTTGTTACGGATTTCATTCTGCCACGCAATAATATCTGCCGGAGTAATCTCATTCATTTTCTTCTCCCCAAGATAAGGAATTACATGGGACTGTATCATGTACCTCTTATTCCGCTGTGAACGCTCTTTTAACTCTCCACTTTTATCGTTAAAATAAACCTCCACAAACGAAGCAACTGACATATCCATATCTGCATTTGCTACACGCTTAAATTCACTTTCGTAATCCTGCGCTTCCTTCTTTGTCCTGAAACCTCTTTTGTACTTTTTCTTCCTCTTTCCTGTCCAATCTTCATAATAGAATTGGCAGTACCAGCTTCCACGCTCTGCGTCCTTATAAACAGGCATCTTAACTTCTCCTTTCTCTATACTGTTTCAATTTGTGTCCTGTTGCCATAAAACTTTGTTTCCCAAAAAGCTCTTGGAACTCTGCCGGAAATCACAATAAATCCAGCCTCTTTTAACTCTTGGTTCAGTTCCTTAATGATTTTGTATGCATATCCTTTGGAGATACCTAACTCTCTTGAAATGTCCTCCGCATACATCATGTAATTATTGTCTTTCACCTTGCCACCTTCTTCCTTGATTCTTTCGCAAGATATAATTGTTCGCTATTCATATCTTGCTTACAGTTTTATCATACACGTTGCCCGAAATAATGTCAAGCTATTTTTATTGATATTTTTATATCTTTATGATAAAATATTATTTGACGAAATCAAAAGGGAGGCAATCACATGAATTTATATTCTATTAATACAATAAAACAAGAGCTTTCATTTTCTCCTCTTGTATACCGCATGAAAAAATCCGATTATTCAGAATCACTTATATTGACTTACAGTGACATAGACGGAAATCCGCATCAGGAAATTTTGGGTTCAAATCGTTCTATGCTTTCTAATTGGCTGGAAATTCTTGATTATGATACGGAAAACAAAGAAACGCTTGACAAAACGTTTGACCTGCTATTATCATCTATTCATTTATTTGGAATAAAACCTGATATATCAAAAGATAATCTCATCAATAAGATAGACAGCTTTATTAAAGATTTTAATGGTAACGCATTTAGTGATATCGCTAGCTCTGTTTTGGACATTTTAAAAGAGTGCTTTGATCCACACCCTGTACTTGCTTATCTTTATCCACACTACTATGCGTTGCTCCATTCATTATATCTTTATACTGAAAAATCCTGTTCGTATGAAGAAACTAAGTCACTGTTTTCAGCCAAAATAGCAGTTCTCCTGCAAGAACTGCTACACTTAAAATCTTCTTATGAACAGGCAAGGGAATATACCCAATCCGTATTTATTGAACCATATGCTGACAATGCTTCTGTACCAAGCACTACCTCGGCAGCTTTATACCATTCATACTGTAAAATGTTGAACAAATCCAATTTTTATATGGAAGCATTTGATTTTCCGATTGCAGAAGATTACTTAAAGAATTTTTTGGGTAATGATACTCCTGCATGGAGTTCCTACTTTGATTTGTTTTCAGAAAAGTTACTGGATACAGATACACAGGATTACCATATCACATCGTTTGCACAATTCCTTCATACTGGACTGTCTATTATGATGTCTGGTGAAATGGTAATCCGGAAATGTAAATTATGTAATGGATATTTTCAGACCAAGCACTCTTCCGATCAGATGTATTGCAGCCGTATTTATAAAAATACCTCCGCAACCTGCAGCGAAGTAGGTGTGAGAAAAACTTATAAAGAAAAATTGTTCCAGCACCCAATCCATCAGGAGTTCACCAAATCCTACAACAAACTTTACGGACGCATCCGGCGTGGCAAAGTTCCAAACGATACACCACTAATGGATCAATTGAAAAAGTTACATGATGAATACACAGAAAAATATGAACACACACATAAGAAAGATAGAGAAGCTGTCTGGAAAGAATATATTCAGAAAAATAAGGAATTGCTTGGATAAGAGAACAAAAGCGTAGAAAATTTCGCAAGATTTTCAAGGTAACTGCAACACTTCTTGAAATAACGAAAAGCAACACTTTTTTTGACTTCCAGGGAGCAAAAAGAAAGGCGGTTTGTATCCTGATTTTAGGGATACGCCACCTATTTATGAAAAAAAGGGTACACAAACCAGACCTGAAAAGGGATTTTTCAGGTTAAATGCAACGCTTCAGTCCGTTGCGTTTACTCTGCCGGGTTTAGCCTCTTTAACAGACGGGGTTTCATGATGACTTCACCGGGAGGAATGTGTTCCAGTCCGAGGAGCATGAAGAAGTCTTCCGGCAGCACTGCCATGGCAAGGTCATAGGGGCACCTGCCAAACAGGGACTTCCTGACATAACTGTTGATATGATTGGCTGCCAGTGTCATATCCGTCTGCATGAAATGCTTAAGGGATGTCCCTTTTGGGATAATGTCCCGCAGGAGCCGGTGGTTGTTTTCGCATTCTGCTTTCTGGTCGGAACGGTTGGGTTCACAGAAAAAGACGCAGGTGCGCTGTCCGCCGTAAATGGAGCGTTCCATTCCTTCAATGTCCGAAAATTCATGACCATTATCGGTAAGGATGAGAGGGAAGCAGGAAGCGAACAGTTCCCTGCCAAGGGTTTCCTCAAGGATGTCCAGCAGGCCGACCACGGCAGCGGAGGTATGTGCGTCAAGGATAAATAAGAGCTGCATATGGAACATGACGAAATGAAGGGTAAGGATAACGTCCTGATCCTCCTGCGTGCCTTCCACACAGTCCATCTGTACGGTGGGGATGTCATCATACTGTATGTAAGCGAGATAATCCTTGTAAAGGCGCCCTTTTTTTGACACAGGCGGGGCGGATTGTGCAGGGGGCTTTTTCCTGGGCCTGCGTTTTACAGCTTCGGGAAGGTCAAGGCGGCATATGTCAAGTTCGCTGCCATTTAAAAGGCGGCGGATGGTGGACTCGCTGACAGGAAGGGATTGCCGGTTGGTGTTCACGATGTGGTAGATGGACTGGCCTTTCTTAACAAGCGGGGAGACGATACCGTTGATCTTCTGGAACTCACCGGCAGTAAGGTCGAACCCGTCGCGTGAGCTGACCAGTGTACTGCGGTATTCCCTGTCAGCTGCCCTGCCGTCATAGAGATGTTTTTCAAAGTGGCAGTAGCGTTGTTTGTGGCAGGAGTTACACAGATGGACCGGGGAGTTCAAAAGGGAGTCGCACTGAGTCTTTACATAATCATTGCAGTAAGATTTTGCCTTATGGCAGGCTTTGCACTTTTTGCGGCATCCGGAAGAACCACAGACATGATGGAGAGTGCAGCCGGGGGAGTTGAGGCAGTCACAGCACTTAGGGGTATGTGTCTGGGTATGTTTGGAGATCTCCCTGGATATCGTGGAAGGTGACTTATCGAGCCTGTCGGCGATATAGCGCAGGGAACACGCTTCGCGGAGTAGTGCTTCAATGCGGATACGGTCGTCCGCAGTCAGGTGGGTAGATTTTTTCTTTTGCATAATAAGAGCTCCTTTCAGAAAAATAAAAGCAACATCTCTTATTGCATGGAAAAACGGGAGGAAAAGCAAGCAGATATGAGCTTGGGATGTTTGAGAGGGGATATCTGTCAGGGTAAGTGCAACAGACCGGCTTTTCAGAGTAAGCGCAACAGGGTGTTGCATTTACCTTGAAAATTTTCGCGTAGAAAATTTCATTACAAAAGATATTTTAAATATTGACATTTAATGGATATATGATATTCTATAACGATACAATTATTAAGATTGTATGGAGGCATGGGCGAAAGGAGAAATAGAATATGTACGAATATGTTAAAAAATCCGAGTATGCCCCTGTCAGAAAAGAACTTGAGCAGATTATTAAGCGTACTCAAATTGAGATGCGGAAAAACTATGGACTAACATTTCAGTTCCACCTAATTGGAAGCGGAAAAAGACATCTTGTAACTAGAATTAAGGGTGGGAATAATGGATACGATTTCGATTATAATTTAATCCTTTCCCCTCCTGGCAATGGTTATCGTTATGATGCTAAGATTATCAAGCAAAATTTTATGACAGCTTTAAAAACAGCTTTGCAAGGAACAAAATACTCATTTCCAAAGGATTCAACATCTTCTATTACCATAAAGGTAATTGACAAAGAAAAAAAGAAAATACGTTACCGTTGCGACTTTGCTATTATATATTATGGAAGCAATGACAGCAATAATGGATATTATTATCTAAGAAACAATAAAGAGCAACAATCTTATCAATTCGTTTTTCGATCATTATCATCTGATATAGACGAAAAAGTGCATGATATTATTGAAGATGATGGATGGTCTTACATTAAAGAAGAATATCTACTACTGAAAAATATTAATGAGGGAAATAAAAAACATTCATTCTCCCTTTATGCTGAGGCAGTCAATAACGTGTATAATCAAATGTATTTACAATAATTCATTACAATAAACAGGAGGTAACTTTTATGGGAAAAATGTTTTTCGATTATGACAATGGTGGATTTGGATTTTCTATTTCCAATAATATGGGAATGGACTCCGATGGAAATATGATGATGAGAATGTCCGACAACATGGCAATGGATATGGACTCAGGTGATATCCATATGATTTCATCATGGTCTGAAGATGAAGATAATGAATAGATCAGGCACAAATATTCAGAGATAAAATATTGTGAATCTATCAAAAATACTAATTCAATAATAGAAGCACAATTCTACAATTTATCATTTCTCGAATATTTTAGAAGCATTATAGAAGCATACGCACCTTATAAAGTAATTTTTCATGTAAAAAGGCTTTCGGAGAAATCCCCGAAAGCCTTGATTTTACTAAATAAATTATAATTACTCAATAATCGTAGCCACACGACCAGAACCAACTGTTCTACCACCCTCACGGATAGCGAAACCAAGACCCTGCTCCATAGCGATTGGATGAATTAACTCAACAGTCATCTCAACATTATCACCAGGCATGCACATTTCTGTGTCCTTCGGTAATTCACAAACGCCTGTTACGTCTGTTGTTCTGAAGTAGAACTGTGGGCGATAGTTGTTGAAGAATGGAGTATGACGTCCACCTTCATCCTTTGTTAAAACGTAAACCTGAGCTGTAAACTTCTTATGGCATGTTACAGAACCCGGTTTAGCAATAACCTGACCTCTTTCGATATCTGTTCTCTGAACACCACGAAGAAGAGCACCGATGTTATCACCAGCCTGAGCTTCATCAAGAAGCTTTTTGAACATTTCGATACCTGTTACAACAGTCTTACGTACATCTTCATGTACACCAAGAACTTCAACTTCGTCATTCAGGTGAAGTGTTCCTCTTTCTACTCTACCGGTAGCAACTGTACCACGACCTGTGATTGTGAATACGTCCTCAACAGACATTAAGAAAGGCTTATCTGTATCTCTTTCAGGATCAGGAATCCATGAATCAACAGCTGACATAAGTTCCATGATCTTATCTCCCCATTCTCCTGAAGGATCTTCAAGAGCTTTCAGAGCAGAACCCTGGATAATAGGTGTATCATCACCCGGGAATTCATATTCATTTAATAAGTCTCTGATGTCCATTTCTACTAATTCAAGTAATTCGTCATCATCAACCATATCACACTTATTCATAAATACTACGATGTAAGGAACGCCAACCTGACGGGAAAGTAAGATATGTTCCTTTGTCTGAGCCATAACACCGTCTGTAGCAGCAACAACAAGGATAGCACCATCCATCTGTGCAGCACCGGTAATCATGTTCTTAACGTAGTCAGCATGTCCCGGACAGTCAACGTGAGCATAATGTCTATTATCTGTTTCATACTCAACGTGAGCTGTAGAAATTGTAATACCTCTTTCTCTTTCTTCCGGAGCCTTATCGATATTCTCAAAATCTACGGCAGCATTACCGGCAACTCTTTCAGAAAGTGTCTTTGTGATAGCTGCTGTTAATGTTGTTTTACCGTGGTCAACGTGACCGATAGTACCAATATTTGCATGTGGTTTAGTTCTTTCAAATTTAGCTTTAGCCATTTTGCGTAAATCCTCCTTACAAATCCAAATTTTATTATGCCCGAATCGGGCTAGGCTATTTTAAATTATATTGCATAAACACAATATTTTCAAGCATTAATTTAGCAATTTATCTCAAATTGCAACTGCCTGCTCAAATGTTTTATCTGTTATCTGCCTCTTGCCGAGATAACGCTTTCCTGAACGTTCTTTGGAGCCTGCTCATACTTCTCGAAGAACATAGAATAGTTACCGCGTCCCTGTGTATCCGAACGAAGTACTGTAGCATATCCGAACATTTCTGCAAGCGGAACATATGCTTTAACCATCTTACCGCCGCTGATGTCCTCCATGCTCTCAATACGTCCGCGGCGTGAGTTCAGACCGCCAATAACGTTACCCATATATTCTTCCGGTGTAGTTACTTCAACCTTCATGATAGGCTCAAGAATAACCGGTGATGCCTTCTGCATAGCATCCTTAAATGCCATGGAACCGGCAATATGGAATGCCATTTCGGATGAATCGACTTCATGATATGATCCGTCAAATACTGTAGCATGAACACCAACAACAGGGAATCCTGCAAGTACACCGGACTGTGTAGCTTCTTCGATACCTTCGCCAACTGCCGGGATATATTCCTTAGGAATAGAACCACCGACAACCGTTGATTCAAACTTAAATAATTCTTCTCCGTTTGCATCCATTGGCTCAAAATGAACTTTACAGTGACCATACTGTCCACGTCCACCTGACTGTTTTGCATACTTACTGTCAACGTCAACTGCCTTTGTGATTGCTTCTCTATATGCAACCTGCGGAGCACCTACGTTAGCTTCAACCTTAAACTCACGCAGAAGTCTGTCTACGATGATATCAAGATGAAGTTCACCCATACCAGCGATAATTGTCTGACCTGTTTCCTTATCTGTATGTGCTCTGAATGTCGGATCTTCTTCAGCAAGTTTTGCCAAAGCTTCACCCATCTTACCCTGTGCGTCTTTTGTCTTAGGCTCAATAGCAAGCTCGATAACCGGTTCCGGGAATTCCATGGACTCTAAGATTACCGGATGCTGTTCATCACAGATTGTATCACCTGTAACGGTAACTTTAAGACCTACTGCTGCAGCGATATCGCCAGAGTAAACCTTATCTATCTCTTTTCTGTTGTTGGCATGCATCTGAAGAATACGTCCAACTCTTTCTTTTTTATTCTTTGTAGAATTCAGTACATAGGAACCTGAGTTTAATGTACCGGAATAAACTCTGATGAATGCCAGTTTACCAACGAACGGATCGGTCATGATCTTAAACGCCAGTGCTGAGAATGGCTCATCATCCGAAGACTTAACTGTTACTTCATTTCCATCCTCATCCTGTCCGGTAATATCCGGTACATCTGTAGGAGCCGGCATATACTCGAGTACAGCGTCAAGAAGTTTCTGAATACCTTTATTCTTATAAGCTGTTCCGCAAAGACAAGGTATCGCATCACCTGAAATAGTTCCTTTTCTTAATGCTGCCTTAAGTTCTGCAATTGTAATTTCTTCTCCTTCCAGATATTTTTCCATGATCTCTTCGTCCAGCTCTGCACACTGTTCAATAAGTTTATCATGATATTCCTCAGCCTGATCTTTCAAATCTGCCGGAATCTCACCAATAGTGATATCATCACCCTTATCGTTATTGAAAATGTATGCCTGCATTTCGAATAAGTCTATGATACCCTGGAATGAATCCTCTTTACCGATTGGAATCTGTACAAGTACAGGATTTTTTCCAAGTTTTGTAATAAGCTGTTCGCATGAACCAAAGAAATCTGCACCCAGCTTATCCATTTTGTTCATAAACGCCATACGCGGAACGCCATACTTATCAGCCTGACGCCATACGTTTTCTGACTGTGGTTCAACACCGTTCTGTGCATCAAATACACCTACGGCACCGTCCAGTACTCTAAGCGAACGCTCAACTTCAACTGTGAAGTCTACGTGTCCCGGTGTATCAATAATGTTAATACGATATTCCGGTTCTCCAGCCTTCTTCTTACCATTTTCTTCAAGAGTCCAATGGCAGGTTGTAGCTGCTGAAGTAATTGTGATACCTCTTTCCTGCTCCTGAGCCATCCAGTCCATGGTAGCAGTACCTTCGTGTGTATCACCTATCTTATGATTTACACCGGTATAATAAAGAATACGCTCTGTTAATGTTGTTTTACCAGCATCGATATGAGCCATAATACCAATGTTTCTCGTTCTGTCTAATGGATATTCTCTTCCAGCCAAGGTTCTTCCTCCTAACCATCGTTCTATTAGAATCTGTAATGAGCGAACGCTTTATTTGCCTCTGCCATTTTGTGCATGTCTTCTTTCTTCTTAACAGATGCACCTGTATTATTGGATGCATCAAGAATCTCATTCGCCAGTCTTTCCTGCATTGTCTTCTCGCCTCTGTTGCGTGAATACAATGTAAGCCAGCGAAGCGCTAATGCCTGTCTTCTGTCCGGTCTTACTTCGATCGGTACCTGATAAGTTGCACCGCCGATACGTCTTGCCTTTACTTCAAGAACTGGCATAATGTTGTTCATTGCTTCTTCAAATACATCGATTGCCGGTTTTCCGGCCTTCTCTTCAATTCTTGCAAACGCTCCATATACAATCTTCTGTGCTACACCTTTCTTACCGTCTAACATAATGTTATTGATAAGCTTTGTAACCACTTTATTATTGTATAACGGATCCGCTAATACGTCTCTCTTCTGAGTATGTCCTTTACGTGGCACGGTTCTTCCCTCCTTAACAATGTTTGGTCAGCTCTATGCTGCCATCTGTTTAATTCATCGGTACTCACTTATGTTGTGTTTCGTGCGGTAAAAAGTTATTGTCGTAATTAAATCCATATATGATTAACTTATAAACAATATTTCTAATTCCCGGCACTAAATCCATTCAACCTGTGATTTACTTTCCTATTTTGCGTCCTTTGGCTTCTTAGCGCCATATTTAGAACGAGCCTGGCGTCTCTTTGCAACACCTGCTGTATCAAGTGTACCTCTTACAATATGATATCTTGTACCCGGCAAGTCTTTTACCCTGCCGCCACGGATAAGAACAACGCTATGCTCCTGAAGATTGTGACCTTCACCCGGAATATAACTTGTTACTTCGATACCATTGGAAAGACGAACTCTGGCAATCTTTCTAAGAGCTGAGTTAGGCTTCTTAGGAGTAGCTGTCTTAACTGCTGTACAAACTCCTCTCTTCTGTGGAGAAGCTGTATCCGTAGCCTTCTTCTGTAAAGAGTTGTAACCCTTTAAAAGAGCCGGTGCAGTTGACTTCTTTTCAGCAGACTTTCTTCCTTTTCTTACTAACTGGTTAAATGTAGGCATTATTTTCACCTCCTGATTAGAATATTGTTTATAGATTTTCTCTATGCCTATGCCTGTTTACAGGCTGAATTGCACACAAAGACAGAATATCTCCGTATGCACGCTTTCTTATTATATATTTGAGTAAACCCAATGTCAAGATATTTTTCTAAAAATAAACCAAAACCGGTGCCATAAGGCATCTCAATCCCGTTTCGACCACTGAAGCAGGGTGAGAGCCATCAGAAGCGTCACAAATCCCAAGGCCAGAACCGAAACAAGCTTATTCTTTCTTTCCTTTGCCTCAACCTTCTTCTGGTTTATAACCGATTCCGGTTCCTGCGTTGTTGTGGGAACCTGATTCCTGCTTTTAACCGTAACCGTAATGTCTTCACTAAACCGCGAACCCACCGCATCTTCCACAATATAGGTTATCGTATACGTTCCCGGCTTTTCAAAATCATATTCGCCCATAATAACAATTTTCGATGTAATATCATTTCCGCAGGTATCATATGCGGTCACACCGGAAAGCAGGCTGAACTCAACTCCCGCCTCCACTTCCACATCCGATATACCTTCAATCCGTGCCTTCATCTGCAGCCACGGATTATTAATATCCGGGTTCGTCGGGTCCCAGTTTGCAAACATATGCTCCGGCGGTATTTTAATCGCCTCTGGTTTTCCCAGCGGTCCTGCTACTTCCGCATCATCATAAATTTCCACACGGGTTCCTGCCGGACAATTGTCATAAATCCACTTTGCATCTGCATCCGTCAGACGGATACATCCGTTTCCTGTTGCCGCTTCTCCCAGACGGTTATATGTTTCCGCATCCAGCTCCGAAACATTATTCGGAAAATCCCCCACTGAAAAATATGCGGAACCCACAAACAGCACACTGCTCTCTATCCTGGTAATATAGGGTGAATATACGCCATCCGTTAATACGCCCCAGTCTCTTCTGTCTTTCAGAGTGAAAGACCCCAGCGGTGTACTGACTCCGTCCGCAGCCGTGGAACATACCATGGAACGGATTGCCTCCCGGAACTCGCCTGCCTCATTTCCCTTGTAAATGGTCACACAGTTTTGTGCCCGGTTGACAGAAATCAGATATGTGTTTTCTCCATCCTCCGGAGGTGCTGCATATAACAGGTTCAACGGTAAGACCATCTCCATAAATACAACCACAATACACACAAGAAGTTTTATTTTTTTTATTCTGGTTAAATCTCTCATATCGTCACCTGACTTTATAATAATTTTCATTACAATAATAACATCTTGTGCGGCAGATTGTCTAGTCCTTCTGTCCCTGTCTTTTTGAAACCAGTCCTACAGATATTACCATAACAAAAAACAGTAATTCTATGCCAAAAAATTGAAATATTTCTTTACACTGTGGCAGGGAAAATCCTTTTAATTCCCCAATCTTTTCATTGGCCAGTGCATACCAGTAAGTTGGTGTAAAAGCCGCTACGCTTTTTACCTCGCTGCTGAGCATGGACAACGGCACAAATATACCGCTGATAAAACTAAATGCCAGAGCGATCACATTGGCCGCTGCATTTCTGGCATTCTTTGTCCGGAATATCGCTGCAATTGCAAATCCACAGGCTAGTGCAATCAGGGAAATCAAAAACATATTAATCGTCATCAGTAATCCGGACAGACTCCATAAGGCTTCCCCCAGCAACACCAGATTTATCACCATTGAAATCCCCCAGACAACCAGCATGGTTACCGAACTGTAGGTAATCAGAGCCATATTCTGCTTCATCGGCGAGATTGGCGATACACTCATCCGTCTGCTGATATTTTTTTCAAAATAAATGGAAAGTATTTCCCCCACCACCCAGATGACGCAGGCTAAAATCGTATAGGCCGCAAAGTTAAAAGAAACTGTCATATGTTTTTTTTCAGATGAAATACTTTGCTTTTTAACAGTTACATCGGTTCCCTTTTCCACACTCTGATTCGTCAGTTCAAGTACGGTTCCCATTGTTTGCTCATTTATACTGTCAAACTGATTCTGATATAAATAAAAAGTATCCACATACTGACTGATGACCGTTTCCGCAAATTTAGCCCCATATGCATCCGGAACTTTTTTGCTCTCCATTACCGGAGTCTTTCCCGCCAGCAGATCCTCCTGATAATGTTCCGGTATGATCAGAATATATTCGACAATCCGTTCAAACAGGGCATCTTCCATTCCTTCCTCTGTCTGAATGATATCAGTCAATGACATATTCTTTTCTATATAGGAAGTAATGGCTTTTGAAAAAGTACTGTTATCATGATCGATAACTGCTATATCAAAATTATAAGCCGAATAGGAAATCCCGCCCTTATTATTATCATCATTTATTCCGGCAGCCATCATGACCGTAAAAATCCCAACATATACCATGATTATTACAATCTTACTTTTTAATATCTTTAAAAACATCCTGAAATCCGTCATGCCGCCACCTCTTTTCTTTCTTTCCGGACAATATTACGCTCCTGATACCGCAATACCAATGCTGTCCCCGCCAGAAAGAAGACGATCATTCCAAATAAAAGAATCAAATTTTCATAATATTTATCAAGGTCTTTGTAATAATATAGCTTATAATAACTCTCGGTTATTAAATTCACCGGATTCAGCCTGTTCAGAATCCATGCATGCTGGTTAATCATATATTTTATGGTATTTGACATCATACCTGCCATAAACGACCACAGCATGGAAATGCCCGTGACCAGATAAAATTTTATGTTCATATTGCTTTTAATCACTGCACCGATAAAATAGCCAAAGCTCAGTCCTGTATAGGAACCCACCAGACTGGTTAACAGAATCAGGCCATGCCGGTTTCCGAAGTCAACTCTGATAACCTTTGAAATAAACAGAAAAATAATCAGTATAATACAATTACACATTACACCATAGGCAGCGAAATCACTTAGCATCAGTTTTATTTTTTTAACCGGCGCCATACAGTTTCTTTTCGCAACCGGTGACTGATTAATCTGGATATTTAACAGTCCCAGACAACCGATGGACGCCGAGTACAGACATGCCATACCCAGAATACTGTAAAAAAACGGTAATGAGGTATCTGCTTCATCCCTGCCGTTGGACACATCTAAAATATATTCCTTTGATTCAGAAAGGGATTCCATCAGTTCCACACTGATACTGCCATTATTTTTCTCCAGCATGGTCTGAAATATATCTTTTTTCTGCTCTGCAATATCTAAAAATGTTTTAATGATTGTCTGGCTGATTCCGTTTTCCCTGATCACCAGATGACTGCCCTGCCAAAAATAAATATACCCGTCAATTTCCTCAGATTCCAATAACGCTTCTGCTTCTGTTGTGTCCACATAACGTACCATAAACATGGTATTGTCGTCCGCTGCCGATTCATCCTCTACCGATACCGCTTCCAAAATATTCTTCATCACCACTTCGTTTCTGAAATTTTCATCATCAATCACGGCAATATGTATATTCTCAAAAGCCTCACCGGACATGGCATCTTTCAGCGCCAGATTAAATAATACGGATAACAATATAGGAAACAGCAGAAGCCAGAAAATACTGTCATTTGAATGCAGGAGCGTCAGTATCCTGTACTTAAATATTCTGCTAAACATTGTCTCTTAACTCCTTACCTGTAATCTCTAAAAATACATCATTAAGCGTCGGTTCCTTTGACGTTACTTTTCTTACCCTTATTTTTTTTTCTTCCAGAACTCCCAGTACCTTTGCAAGACAGTATTTTCCTTTCTGCGACACAACATAGAGGGTTTCTTCCCGGAACTCGGCGTTCTTAACTGCCGGCATTCCTTTTAATGTCTTAATTAATGCTTCCATATCATCGCACCCCGCAATATGGATTTCTATCTTTTCTTCTATTCCTATCATTGCCTTTATTTCCTCTTTGGTACCTCTGGCAATAATCTTTCCTCTGTCCATAATGGCAATATCCGTACACAGTTGTTCTATTTCATCCATATAATGAGAAGTATACAAAATGGTTGCTCCCTGCCGGTTCAGTTCCGTGATTCCTTCCAATATATTATTTCTGCTCTGGGGGTCTACAGCAACTGTGGGTTCATCCAATATGATAAGTTTAGGTTTATGGGCAATCCCACAGGCTATATTCAGCCTTCTTAACAGACCTCCGCTAAGTTTTTTCGGACGAAATTTTCTGAAATCCGTCAGCTCCACAAACTTCAACGCCTCTTCCACACGGCGGTCCAGTTCCATTTTGTCCATTATATACAATCCGCAGAAATACCGGATATTTTCTTCTACCGTCAGTTCCTCAAATACTGCCACATCCTGAAGTACGATTCCAATATCTTTTTTTATGTCATATGCCTTGGCTGACATTTCTTTTCCAAATATTTTTATTTTCCCCCTGTTATAATTAATCAGAGATAACATACAATTTATCGTGGTGGTCTTTCCGGAACCGTTAGGTCCCAGCAGACCGAAAACCTCTCCCTCCCGGATATTCAGGCTCAGATTGTCTACTGCCGTTAATTCTCCGTAGTCTTTTGTAAGATTTTCAATTTCAACAATATTACTTATAACCGGTATATCTGACTTGTTTTCTTTGTTATTGCTCATACTGAATTTTCCTTTCATTCTTTTTACCTTAAGCATGACCAATTATAATATTATTTTCTTCTTCTGTGTAGTGACTTTTGATATCAGATAGCATGACATTTGTCATATACGATTTCATTTTCAGTCTTCCTTTTACTTGATTCATTTTATTAATTAATGTATACTTTATATAACGATTAAAAAACATACAGGTCAATGGTGTAAACATGGAACGTATTTTAGACAATATTATAATTTTTATTTGCTGCTTGGTTTTTCTGTTTTCTTTTAGTACCGATAAAATGATGATTGTAAGTATCTGTATCTCCATTATCTATACCTGTCTGACAATCTATTTTGATAAATTTATTGTAAATCTGTTTTTATTTCTGGCTGTATTATTATTCAGCCTGTTCAGTAATACTCTTTCCTATTTTATTCCATTATTCTGCTATCCTTTTTTTCATACTTCATATACCTATGTCTGTATTCCGGCCGTATTTGTTTTATATCAACATCATAATGAACTAAATATTCTTGCAGCCGCCTTCATTGTTCTGTTATCCGTTCTGTCTTTTATCTTAAAATTCCGTACGGACAACTATATGGGGGAACACAGGCACTTTGAAGAAATACGGCAGAATTTAAAGGATTATAATACCAACTTAAATCTAAAAAACAGGGAGTTAATCGCAAAACAGGATTACGAAGTTACCAATGCCACTTTAAATGAGCGAAACCGGATTGCCAGAGAGATTCATGATTCCATCGGACATACCCTGTCCGGTTCCATCCTTCAGATTGCCGCTCTGGCTGCCGTAGTCAGAGACGAGCAGATTGCCTCTCATTTAAAAGAAGTAAACGAACGCCTGACAGACGGCATGAACAGCATACGGAACAGTATTCATAATATCCATGAGGAATCTGTGGATTTGAACCTGAAAATTGCGGAGATGGTGAATTCCTTTGATTTCTGCCCCATTGATTACATCTATGATGTGGAGCGGGATTTTTCTTCCAAAGCAAAATATGCATTAATATATATTGTCAGAGAATCCCTGACCAATATAATGAAATATTCCAATGCAACCCATGTACTGGTGAACATATCGGAATTGCCCGGTTTTTATAAAATTATCATACATGACAACGGCACCGCTTTTTCCTCTTCCGCCGTTACAGCCGGAATGGGAACAGTAAGTATGTACGACCGGATCAATTCTCTGGGAGGAACAATAAATATAACCAGGGACAACGGATACCGCATATATATTACAATTCCTGTTGAAACAAAAATTACCGAACAGAAATAGAAAAGGAGTTTTAAAATGTCAGAAAAGTATAAAGTAATTATAGCCGATGATGATAATCTGGTCTGCACGGCATTGGAAATGATCCTGAAATCCGGCAATAAAATCGAGATTCCGGCGCTGGGTCATGACGGACATGAAGCCGTCCGGCTATATAAGCAGTACCGGCCGGATTTAATGCTTTTGGATATCCGTATGGGCGAATTTACCGGACTGGATGCCGCAGAAAGCATTTTAAACAGCTTTCCGGATGCAAAGATACTATTCTTAACCACCTTTGAAGATGATGAATATATTGCCAGAGCATTGAAACTGGGAGCAAAAGGTTATATACTAAAACAAAATTTTGACTGTATCTTACCTTCCATAGATGCCGTAATGAACGGCCAGCGTGTGTTCGGGGATAATATCATAAATAAACTGCCTTCCCTGTATTCTTCTGCTCCAACCCTTGAAAAATATGATTTAAGCGAGCGGGAAATCCAGGTTATTACAAAGATTGCAGACGGACTGAGCAACAGGGAAATTGCAGATATATTATTTTTAAGTGAAGGGACTGTTCGAAACTACATTAGTGTGATACTGGAAAAACTGAATCTCAGGGACAGAACTCAGATTGCGATATTTTACTACAAAAACATATGACAATCTTAGAACAATTTGCTGTTGCTGAAATAGAACAACACATTTTTCTGAAGAACTATCGCCACATTGTCCCGCAGGCTGGCCATATCATAATCCTTCACAGGAGCACCGCCAACCCGCACCTCGCCTCTTGTGACGTCATAAAGCCTTGGTATCAGTGCGGCAAAGGACGACTTCGCACTCCCGGTGCCGCCGAGTATGCCAATGGTCTCTCCCTGCCTGATAGATTGGACGGATATGCAAAACCTACCTGTTCAAAATCAATGGAACCATCCATAACCTCCCTGATTGCATGGGGAACATTATATAAATCCGGTTCTTCCGCCAGAACCTCTGAAATCCTTTCTCCAGATGCCCTTGACATAATAATCATTACAAAGGTCATGGATACCATCATCAGACTGATCAGGATATTGATGACATATGTAAACATACTCATAAGCTGTCCTTCTGTCAGACTACCCGCATCCCATTTACATTTTCCTGCACCTTTGCATTCAGTTCGTCGTATTCATGAAACACCCTTCTTAAAATCGGGTTTGCCTTTGATGAGATCAAGGCAAGCACGACTGCCAGGACGATGAGCACCACCAGAAAAATCAATGCGAAGCGGGGATGAATCAGAAACGTCATCAACATAGCGCTGACCAGCATAATCGGTGCCCTCACACAGATGCGGATTGACATCTGAAATGCCTGCTGTACATTCATCACGTCTGTCGTCATTCTGGTCACAAGCCCTGCCGTGGAAAACTTGTCTATATTGGAGAAAGAAAAATTCTGTATCTTTTCATACATAGCCTGCCTCAGGTTCATGGCAAAGCCGAAACTGGCACTGGAGGCTGTCGTCCCGGACTCCACTCCAAAAAATAGCGCCAGCCCGGCCATCACGATCATTGCCGCCCCAATCAGGCAAACCATCTTGAGGCTTTGTTTGGACAATCCGTAATCTATGATTGCGGCCATCATGAGTGGGATAATGACCTCCATAACGACTTCCAGAATAACAAACACAGGAGTGAGGATGGCATCTTTTTTATAATCTCCAATCTGTTTCAAAAGTGTTTTAAACATAAATGCCTCCTGTTTTCTTCTAAAATAATCTTTTATTACCATTCCTTTTTACGAAACCGGATGCATAGCCCTATAAGCATCTTCAATGATAGAAACACACTTCTCAATTCCAAATAGACGAAAACGCAATAATCGAGGTGAAACCCATGAATACAGACCAGTTAAAGAGCTTTATCCAGGTTGCCGAAAACCTGAATTTTGCGAGAGCTGCTGAAATTTTAAAGATTACCCAGTCAGCCGTTTCCCGGCAGATCCATTCACTGGAGGATGAACTGGGAACAAAACTTCTCCACCGCACCACCCGGACAGTCACCCTTACCCCTGCCGGGATCAGCTTCCTGGAAGATGCAAAAAATATTATGGGCAGGCTAAAGATTGCCGAACAGAAACTAAAGCGCCATCAAAGCGCAAATATGCAGGTGTTAACCATCGGATGCCATAACGAAGCCAGCCTGGACCTGCTTTGCAAAATATTGAACTCCTGCAGGAAACAAATGCCTGAACTTTATCCGTTTTTGAAAGTAATCCCTCACAGGTCTATTCTAAATCTTTTTTACCAGGATGAACTGGACCTGCTGTTTGGGTTTCAGGATGATATCCCGATAAAAAACGACACGATTTATAAAGAATTATTCCATATACCGCTATGCTGTATCGTTCCCGCCACACACCCTTATGCTGCCAGGTCTGAACTTGCAAAAGAGGAATTATATCTGGAGAATATCGTTGTCTGTAATTCCTATGCGATACCTTCCAGTGCCGCAGAATTGCAAAACCAGATTTCACAGCACATTTTACCGGAATCCACCTACATGTGCGAAAATCTGCAGGTACTTCTCACGCTTGTAAGGGCCGGCTATGGCTGCTCCGTCCTTCCACAAATGAATTTTGTAAACTCAGATATCTGTTCTATTCCCTTAAAGGACAGCGAGCCTTTATCCTACGGCCTCTTTTTTAAGAAAAGCTCACAAAGCCCTCTTCTTAAAAAAATTGTTTCTCTTGCAACAAATACATCCTACAATTAACCGCAAAAAGCGATATGGATACTGAAAAGTACCCATATCACTTTTTCGTTTGATGTATCAATAGCCTGTCTGTTGTGAAAAAAATCCCTCAGCCTTCAATAGTGATGTAATTTGGATTTTCCACAACCACTTCTTTCTTGTTTTTCGGAACCTGCAGTTTCAAAGTGCCATCTTCAAACCGGGCTTTGATATCTTCCTGCTTCACATCTTCCCCTACATAGAAACTTCTGCTACAGGTGCCTGCGTAACGTTCCCGCCTGATATATACTCCGTCACTGTCTTTTTCATCTTTCTGGGAAGCTGATGTGGCACTGATTGTCAGATATCCATCCTTCAACTCTGCCTTTACATTCTCCTTTTTTATACCGGGAAGATTCATGGTCATCTCATAAACATTTCCCAAATCCTTAACATCTGTCATCATCATCTCAGACGCATGGGACTGGAAATGGGTTCTCTGGTGCGGATAGTCAAAAAATTCATCCAACAGACTTTCCCCGAAGATACTTGGTAATAACATAAATCATCGCTTATCAGTTAATCCCTTTATCATAGCCGATAAAAGACAGATTTTCGACAATTTCAGGCTAGGTGATTATAATTATACCCGTTATTTCCACTTCTATCAACAGCATTGCATATGCAAAAACTCCTCTTCTGTATGGTTTGGTTTCTGCGGGGGTATCTGCAAGCTCTGTTTTGGGCATAAAAAAGACAGCGTAAAAAGCATTTCTGCCTTCTACGCTGTCTTTCGTGTCGTTTGCCTTTGCCACACCCATAAGTTGTATTTCAATAATGGTTTCAAATTACTTCCTAATATGGCGTTAGCATTTAAACAGTCATTTCTTTTTTATTAATAATTCTTCTATTCCAGAATATCGCTGAATGTTTCAGCTTCTTCCGTATTTTCTTCGGATATTATAATGTCATCTTCCTCTGATACCGAAAACATATCATCCTCTGATATCATAATATCATCCTCCTCCGATACCTGTATTTCATTCATATCGGTATCCAGTTTGACAGTTCTATATCTCTTCATACCGGTTCCTGCAGGGATTAACTTACCGATAATTACATTTTCCTTCAGACCAATCAACGGATCTTCCTTGCCATTGATAGCTGCTTCCGTAAGAACTTTTGTGGTCTCCTGGAACGAAGCTGCTGACAGGAAAGAATTGGTTGCCAGAGAGGCCTTTGTAATACCCAGCATAATCTGCTTGCCTTCTGCCGGCTCTTTACCTTCTTCAATAAGCTTTTCATTTATTTCATTGAAGTCCAGAACATCTACCTGTGAACCCGGTAAGAATTCGGAATCACCGTTATCCTCTATTCGAACCTTCTTCAGCATCTGACGTACAATCACTTCAATATGTTTATCATTGATTTCCACACCCTGAAGACGGTATACTCTCTGAACTTCACGGATCATATAATCCTGAACGGCACGAACGCCTTTGATTCTGAGAATATCATGAGGATTTACACTACCTTCCGTCAGTTCATCTCCGGCCTCCAGAACAACACCATCCTGAATACGGGCCTTAATTCTGGAACCGTAAGGAATGAGATATGCCTTCTGTTCTCCTGTCTCCTCGTTGGTGATAATAATTTCTCTCTTCTTCTTCGTATCCCTGACTTCGACCTTACCGCCAAATTCAGCGATAATTGCAAGTCCCTTTGGTTTTCTTGCCTCGAAAAGTTCCTCCACACGAGGAAGACCCTGTGTGATATCGCCACCGGCAACACCGCCGGTATGGAAGGTACGCATGGTAAGCTGTGTACCCGGCTCACCGATGGACTGGGCCGCAATAATACCTACAGCTTCACCAACCTGTACGGCCTGACCGGTCGCCATGTTGGCACCATAACATTTCGCACACACACCGATATGGGATTTACAAGATAAAATGGTACGAATCTTAACCCGTTCCCTTCCGGTTGCCACAACCTTAGCGGCACGCTTCGGTGTGATCATATGATTCGCCTTAACAATTACATTGCCTTCGGCATCGGTAATGGTTTCAGCCGCATATCGTCCCGTAATTCTCTCTTCCAGACTTTCGGTTATTTCGGCACCCTCCTGGAAGCCGCCGATTTCCATAAACGGAATTTCTTTTCCTTCACAGCAGTCAACTTCACGAATGATCAAATCCTGTGATACGTCAACCAGACGTCTGGTCAGATAACCGGAATCGGCGGTACGGAGTGCCGTATCGGACAGACCCTTTCTTGCGCCGTGGGCGGAAATAAAGTACTCCAATACGTCCAGACCTTCACGGAAGTTGGAAGTAATCGGCAATTCAATGGTTTTACCGGTTGTATCTGCCATCAGACCACGCATACCGGCAAGCTGTTTAATCTGCTTATCCGAACCACGGGCACCGGAATCCGCCATCATATAAATGTTGTTGTATGGGTCAAGACCTGCCATCAGAGCCTTCTGAATCTTATCATCAGCTGTCTGCCATGTCTTAATGACTTCTTTATAACGTTCCTCGTCAGTAATAAAACCGCGGCGGAAATTCTTTGTGATCTTTTCCACGGTTTCCTCTGCTTCCTTCAAAAGCGGAGCCTTTTCCTCCGGAATGGTCATATCGGAAATGGAAACCGTCATGGCTGCACGGGTAGAATACTTATATCCCATTGCTTTAATATCATCCAGAACCTCTGCAGTCTTGGTTGCGCCATGAATATTAATAACTTTTTCAAGGATTCCTTTTAACTGTTTCTTACCTACATGGTAATCAACTTCCAGCTTTAAATAATCTTCTTTATTTTCCCGCTTTGTAAGTCCCAAATCCTGCGGAAGTATTTCGTTAAAAATACATCTTCCCAATGTGGAATTGATAATACCCGTAACCTCTTCTCCTTCCGGAGTTGTCTTGGTCACTCTTACAAATATCTTGGAATGAAGGGTAATCGCACCGTTTTCATATGCAAGTATCGCTTCATTTACACTCTTAAATATCTTTCCTTCACCTTTCACACCCGGTCTTTCCTGTGTCAGATAATAGATACCCAGTACCATATCCTGAGACGGAACCGCAACCGGACCACCGTCCGACGGTTTTAACAGGTTGTTTGGTGAAAGTAACAGGAACCTGCACTCCGCCTGTGCTTCCACGGATAACGGAAGATGAACAGCCATCTGGTCACCGTCAAAGTCGGCGTTAAACGCTGTACATACCAGCGGATGCAGCTTAATCGCCTTACCTTCTACCAGAATCGGCTCAAATGCCTGAATACCAAGTCTGTGCAGTGTAGGCGCACGGTTTAACATAACCGGATGTTCTTTGATCACGTCTTCCAGAACATCCCATACTTCCGTCTGCAACCGCTCTACCATCTTCTTTGCACTCTTTACGTTGTGCGCCGTTCCGTTAGCGGTCAGCTGGCGGATAACAAACGGTTTAAACAATTCAATGGCCATTTCCTTCGGCAGACCGCATTGGTATATCTTAAGTTCCGGTCCGACTACGATAACCGAACGTCCGGAATAGTCCACACGTTTACCCAGCAGATTCTGACGGAACCGTCCCTGTTTACCTTTTAACATATCGGAAAGAGACTTCAAGGCACGATTTCCCGGTCCCGTTACCGGACGTCCCCGGCGGCCGTTATCAATCAGTGCATCTACTGCTTCCTGCAACATTCTCTTTTCGTTTCTAACGATAATTTCAGGTGCGCCTAACTCCAGCAGCCGTTCCAGACGATTATTTCTGTTAATGATTCTTCTATATAAGTCATTTAAGTCGGAAGTAGCGAAACGACCGCCGTCCAGCTGAACCATAGGTCTTAAATCAGGCGGAATCACAGGAATGACCTGAAGTATCATCCACTCCGGTTTATTTCCGGATGCCTTAAATGCCTCAACAACTTCCAGTCTCTTTATAATTTTTGCGCGTTTCTGACCGGTGGATTCCTCTAATGCACTCTTCAGTTCTTCGGATTCCTTATCCAGATCAATGGCCTGAAGCAGTTCCAGTACCGCTTCCGCACCCATTCCCACTTTAAAAGCGGAACCATATTTATCATATGCCTCTCTGTATTCCTTTTCAGAAAGAACCTGCTTATACATCAGTTCGGTTTCACCTGCATCCAGTACGATATAGGATGCAAAGTATAATACCTTCTCCAACGTACGGGGAGACAGGTCAAGAATCAGACCCATACGGCTCGGAATTCCCTTAAAATACCAGATATGTGATACCGGAGCCGCAAGTTCTATAGAGCCCATACGCTCTCTTCTCACACTGGCCTTTGTAACTTCTACACCACATCTGTCACAAATCACACCTTTATATCTGATCTTCTTATATTTTCCACAGTGACATTCCCAGTCCTTGCTTGGTCCGAAAATTTTCTCACAGAATAAACCATCCCGTTCCGGTTTCAATGTTCTGTAATTAATGGTTTCCGGTTTTTTTACCTCACCATAAGACCATTCTCTGATCTTATCAGGAGATGCAAGACCAATTCTGATCTTATCAAATGTCATCTGCTGATATGTTTCATTATTTGTTTCAGGCATCCAAGACACTCCCTTCTATTCTTCAATTGAATCATCGTAGGATTCATCCAAGATTAATTCTTCCTCAAATTCACCGTCCAAATCTTCTTCCGGTGCCACATCTTCGAATCCGTCCTCTGAAATCTGCTGTGTCTGATATCCAAGTTTTCCAAAATCTTCATTATTATTCTGGTTATAATTCTTATCTTCCGACATTACGGAATTATATGAAATCGTTGCTTCATCAATATTTTCCTTCATGTCAACTTCCGTATTGTCTTCCCGCAATACCTTCACATCCAATGCCAGTGACTGAAGTTCCTTTAACAATACCTTGAAGGATTCCGGTATACCAGGTTCCGGTATATTGCGACCTTTGATAATAGCTTCATAAGTCTTCACACGACCTACCACATCATCGGATTTTACCGTCAGAATCTCCTGCAGCGTATAAGATGCGCCATATGCCTCCAACGCCCAAACTTCCATTTCACCGAACCTCTGACCGCCGAACTGTGCCTTACCGCCCAGCGGCTGCTGGGTAACCAGTGAGTAAGGACCTGTGGAACGGGCATGAATCTTATCATCAACCAAATGATGAAGCTTCAGGTAGTGCATGTGTCCGATGGTAACTTTGCCGTCAAAGAATTCACCAGTACGTCCGTCTCTGAGCTGAACTTTACCGTCTCTGGTGATCGGTACACCTGCCCACTCTTTTCTGTGTGCTCTGTTATCTGAAAGATACTGCATGATCTCAGGATTCACAATATCTTTATACTTTTCTTCAAATTCTTCCCATGATGTATTGACATAATCATTTGCCAGATCAAGGGTATCCATAATATCATTTTCCTTTGCACCGTCAAATACAGGAGTTGCCACATTAAATCCAAGGGCTTTTGCCGCAAGACTTAAATGAATTTCCAACACCTGTCCGATATTCATACGGGAAGGCACGCCCAGCGGATTTAAAACGATATCCAACGGACGTCCGTTCGGAAGGAACGGCATATCTTCTACCGGCAGCACGCGGGAAACCACACCCTTGTTACCATGACGACCGGCCATCTTGTCACCGACAGAAATCTTTCTCTTCTGCGCAATATAGATGCGGACGGTCTGATTAACGCCCGGCGCCAGTTCATCACCGTTTTCCCTTGTAAAGACCTTGGCATCCACAACGATACCGTATTCACCGTGAGGAACTTTCAGAGAGGTATCCCTGACTTCTCTTGCCTTTTCACCGAAAATAGCTCTTAACAGTCTCTCTTCAGCTGTCAGTTCTGTCTCTCCCTTCGGAGTAACCTTTCCTACCAGAATATCTCCGGCTCTTACTTCCGCACCGATTCGAATGATTCCTCTCTCATCCAGATTCTTAAGGGCATCATCGCCTACCCCCGGAACATCTCTTGTAATCTCTTCCGGTCCCAGTTTGGTATCTCTGGATTCCGCTTCATATTCTTCAATATGAACCGATGTATATACATCATTCTGAACAAGTTTTTCACTTAAAAGTACCGCATCTTCGTAATTATAACCTTCCCAGGTCATAAAACCGATCAACGGATTTTTGCCCAGTGCAATCTCGCCGTTTGAAGTAGATGCCCCGTCTGCGATCACCTGTCCGGCTTCCACATGTTCACCTTTGAATACAATCGGCTTCTGGTTATAACAGTTGCTCTGGTTACTTCTTGCAAACTTAATCAGCTTGTAAGTCTCTAACTGTTTATCATCGTCATAGCGGATAGATATTTCCTTTGATGTGGAACGTTCCACCACACCTGCTTTTTTCGCACATACACACACGCCGGAATCAACCGCTGCCTTATGCTCGATACCGGTACCTACAACAGGCGCTTCCGTAGTCAGAAGCGGCACTGCCTGACGCTGCATGTTGGAACCCATCAGCGCACGGTTTGCATCGTCATTTTCCAGGAACGGAATCATGGATGTTGCTACCGAGAATACCATCTTTGGCGAAACGTCCATCAAGTCAACATTCTGTTTCTGGAACTCGGAGGTTTCTTCTCTGTAACGGCCGGAAACATTGGCATTCACAAAATGACCTTCTGCATCCAGCGGCTCATTTGCCTGTGCAACGATATAATTATCCTCTTCATCCGCCGTTAAATACCAGATTTCATCGGTAACAACAGGATTCTTAGGATCCGTTATCTTATCTACCACACGATACGGCGCTTCAATAAATCCGTATTCATTAATTCTTGCATAGGTTGCCAGTGAATTGATCAGACCGATGTTCGGACCTTCCGGTGTTTCAATCGGACACATTCTTCCATAATGGGAATAGTGTACGTCCCGGACCTCAAATCCGGCTCTGTCTCTGGACAGACCGCCCGGTCCCAATGCAGATAAACGTCTCTTATGTGTCAGCTCACCCAGCGGATTATTCTGATCCATAAACTGGGACAGCTGGGAACTTCCAAAAAACTCCTTCACCGCCGCAGTTACCGGTTTAATGTTAATCAGTCCCTGTGGGGATACATCTGACATATCCTGGGTGGTCATTCGTTCACGAACCACACGCTCCATTCTGGACAAACCGATTCTGTACTGGTTCTGTAGTAATTCACCTACCGCACGGATACGTCTGTTACCCAAATGGTCAATATCATCAGAATTACCGATGCCGCCTTCCAGATGCATATTATAATTAATGGAAGCAATGATATCTTCCTTTGTTATATGTTTCGGAATCAGTTCGGCAATATTCTTTTTAATGGCGGCCTTTAAATCTTCTTCCTCCGTATTCTCAGCCAGAATCTGAGCTAATACCGGATAAAATACCAGTTCCGTTATTCCTAAATCCCTGCAGTCAAAATCCACATAAGAACTGATATCAACCATCATATTAGAAATAACTTTTACATTTCTTTCTTCAGTCTGAATCCATACAAATGGTACTGCCGCATTCTGAATTGCTGTTGCCAGTTCCTCGGTTACTTTTGTGCCTGCTTCCGCAAGTATTTCACCGGTTGACGCATCAACTACGGATTCCGCCAGTATCTGATTCTTTATTCTGTTTTTAAGAGCAAGCTTCTTATTAAATTTATAACGTCCCACCTTAGCCAGATCATAACGTCTGGCATCAAAAAACATACTGGAAATAAGGCTTTCCGCGCTTTCAACAGCTAACGGCTCGCCTGGTCGGATTTTCTTATATAACTCTAAGAGACCATCCTGATAATTATCAGAAGTGTCCTTTGCAAAGCTTGCTAAAATCTTCGGTTCTTCTCCGAACAAATCAATAATTTCAGCATTTGTTCCATATCCCAATGCACGAATCAGCACAGTAACCGGAACTTTTCTTGTCCTATCCACACGAACATAAAATACATCATTGGAATCCGTTTCATATTCCAGCCATGCTCCTCTGTTCGGAATCACCGTACATGAGTATAATTCTTTACCTATCTTGTCATGCGCTATACCATAATAGATGCCAGGGGAACGAACTAACTGACTAACGATTACACGTTCAGCGCCGTTAATCACGAATGTACCAGTAGCGGTCATCAATGGCAAATCACCCATGAATATCTCATGTTCACTGATTTCTCCGGTTTCTTTTTTATTGAGTCTTACCTTCACCTTCAGCGGCGCAGCGTAAGTTGCATCTCTTTCCTTGCATTCCTCAATAGAATACTTTGCTTCATCTTCACACAACTGAAAATCTACGAATTCCAAGCTCAAATGCTCTGTAAAGTCTTCAATTGGTGAGATGTCGTTAAACACTTCTTTCAGTCCGTCAGTCAAAAACCAGTGGTAGGAATCCTTCTGGATTTCAATAAGGTTAGGCATCTCGAGAACCTCTTTCTGCCTCGAATAGCTCATTCTAACGCTTTTTCCTGATTTGACCGGACGCATTCTGTTTTGCTCCATCGACATTCACCCCTTGCATCATAATATATTAAGAATGGGGCAGGATATCCCCATTCCCGAAGGTATCTGTTTTTAGGCATAATTCGCCTATCTCACACAATAGTGCATTGTCCATTGTACCATTTTACAAATTTTATGTCAAGAAAAATTTGGATTTATTGTAATATTTTTTCACAAAGCAAAAAAGACCCCCTGCTCTCAGGGGTCTTTAATCAATCACCTTGCTCTTCTAACATCTTATTAATATTAAACGGCGGAAGCACAACACACTCTGTTTCTGGTTGCGCAGTCAGTAATGATACTTCACTTCTTAAATACGGCATTAGTATAGCCACTGCATTTTTGTTTATCAAATCTTGTGCCTGTTTGTTTTCAATCTCCACATCAAAGGAAAAATAACCGGACAAACTGATTATAAAATCATATTCTCCCTCTTTATTCCCTTTTAAAATCAGAGTAACTTTACTGATATCATCAATTCCTCTGCTGATTTGTACTTCTATACCCATTTCTATTTCATTTTTTATTTTTGAATCCTTTTCTGTTAAACTCTATCTTATCAAATACGAGTTTGTTCAAAGTTAAAACACTTGCAATATTTTTCATCATTCACCTCATTTACGCAACATCAACGATTGTACACTGACCAGTCACGTTTATCATATAGCCTTGTCTTGAAACACAATCCGGATATTCTAACGACATTCTTATTTCATTCAATTCCATTCCGTTATTATCATAATCAAATTCATATTTTTTCCGTTCTTTTAGTCCAATTTTAAACTTACTTTCAAGCAATCGGTTAAATATTTTCATTTTTTCAAATATTTGTTCATTAATCAGAAAACTATAATCAAATAATTCCGTTCCCTCTGTTTCATCAATCTGGAACGTCTTAACATCTAATGAAGAACATTTAACTACTTTTTCTATTTTTATATCTTTGTATGTTTCAATCTTTTTCCCTTCATAATATGATATTTCTTCCAAAAATTCATCTTCTTCCGCCTCCATATATTCTTCTTTATCCGGAAGAAAAATACTGTTTTCATAATCCCAATCCACAACTTCATGTTCCGTAATCTTTATGTCACCATCAAATGCATACACCGAAATCTGAATATCTTTAAATACATAAAATGCTTCTCTTAATGTAATTTCATCTTTTAATATTTTAACAATTATATCCGGTGACGTCTTTGTTATTAACCACTTTTTACCATTTTTGTTCGCCTGACAGCACGAGCACAAAAACAAATCTTCCTTTTCATTTTTGCATATAAAAAACACTGGTTCATTCATTTCTACCAATACAGTTTCAATTTCCAGCATTCCTAATTTCTCAATCCCCATGAATTTTCCCATTATTTCCCACCTCTTTTATATTCTTCATAATATTTTCAGTCGTGGATAAAGAATATAATCCCGGATCTTTTGGATCATCACCTTCTAAATACCGACAGCCTTATTCTTCAAACGTTGGAGTAAAAGATTCCTTATCACATTTCCATGTCTTGCAAGCCCTATAAACAGTGATATTCTCTTCCCGTGCTCCTTCCGGTAAATCAAAAAAGCTCAAAATATGCCGGAAACATTCTTTTGAGCCTATCCTCATCTTTTCTTATCATTGTTTTAAATATTCCCCTATTTCATATATATATTCATTAAATGCTTATATTATATCATAAAATGTCAATGAAACAATAAAATAGTACCCCATTTTACTTTTTAGCCAATTTTATTAAACCCATTTTTCATTTTAAATATTTCTATTTATTAGCAGCTAAAAGTTTTAATACCCATCAAATCATATATTAGTTGGTTTAATTACAAAAAAAGGATTTGCCGGCTGCCCCGGCAAATCCCTCACTACCAATTCCATAAGGATTACTTTAATGTAATAGTAGCTCCAGCTTCTTCGAACTTAGTCTTAAGTTCTTCAGCTTCTTCCTTAGAAGCAGCTTCCTTGATAACCTTCGGAGCTGACTCAACAACTTCCTTAGCTTCCTTTAAGCCTAAGCCTAATACTGTCTTGGCAAGCTTGATAACATCCATCTTCTTCTCGCCGAATGATGTTAACTCAACATCAAATTCAGACTTCTCGTCAGCTGCTGCTGCACCTGCGCCTGCTGCTGCAACTACAACACCTGCTGCTGCAGAAACACCGAATTCTTCCTCACAAGCTTTAACTAAATCGTTTAATTCTAAAACTGTCATACCTTTGATTACATCAATCATTTCCTGAGTTGTCATCTTTAATATCCTCCATTTTTCAATTTTTGTACGTTCGTACCTGTTTTGTTCCGCTTCGTCTTCTGACAGAAGGGCTGATTTATTTTTTACTGATTTCTAATTATGCAACCGTTTCGTCTTTTTCAGCAATCTGCTTAATAACACGAGCAAAGTTTGCAATCGGTGACTGTATACTTCCAAGTAATTTGGAAATGAGCACTTCTCTTGAAGGAATGGTAGCAATAACCTTGATTCCGTCAGCATCATAGTAAGTACCTTCTACTACACCGGCTTTCAGTTCAAGCGCTTCCGCACCCTTAGAGAATTCATATAATACTCTTGCAGGAGCCGTAGCATCTTCTTTTGATATCGCTATCGCTGTAGGTCCTTCCAAATGCTTTCCTAATTCTTCGAATTCCGTACCCTTAATAGCAAAATTAATCATAGTGTTTTTGTATACTTTGTATACCACACCGGCTTCTCTTAACTGCTTACGAAGACTTGTATCCTGTTCAACAGTAAGACCGCGGTAGTCTACTAAAACAGCAGATTTTGCGCCATTAAGTAATTCAGAAATTTCATCAACGATAGGTTGTTTCACTTCTACCTTAGCCATGAATTGTTGCCTCCTTATATTAGTAGTGTTGCCGAAAAAACACAGATATATGGCAGGATTCCAATATCCTGATATCTAAAAAGCCTCCCTGTCCGTTCAGACAGAGAGGCATATATTCATGTTTTGAATTATCCTCGGCAGGCAATGATTTAAGCGAATGCACCTGCTGTCTTCGGCTTTTTTACACGATATGCATTCTAGCATATCCATAGATATATTGTCAATCACTTTTTAGCAAAATTAAAACAATCCGAATAACCGGTGATTAATTTGCCAGTTTGGCAACATTTAACTTCACACCCGGACCCATGGTAGATGTAAGCGTTACGCTTCTTAAATACTGGCCCTTTAATGTGTTAGGTTTTGCTTTATTGATTGCATTCATAAGTGTCTGGAAGTTGTCCGCTAACTGCTCTTCAGTAAATGAAGCTTTTCCAATTGGCACATGGATAATGTTTGTTTTGTCAAGTCTGTATTCAATCTTACCTGCTTTAATATCAGCAACAGCCTTTGCAACATCCATTGTAACTGTTCCGGCCTTCGGATTCGGCATTAAGCCCTTTGGTCCGAGTACACGTCCCAGACGTCCCACAACACCCATCATATCCGGTGTAGCTACAACAACATCAAATTCAAACCAGTTTTCGTTCTGAATCTTCGGTATTAATTCCTCACCTCCGACAAATTCCGCACCTGCTGCCGTTGCTTCATCAGCCTTTGCACCTTTGGCAAATACAAGAACCCTTACCTTCTTACCGGTTCCGTGAGGCAGTACTACGGCACCACGAATCTGCTGGTCTGCATGACGTCCGTCACATCCTGTTCTGATATGAGCTTCAATTGTCTCATCAAATTTAGCAACTGCAGACTTTTTAACTAAAGCCACTGCATCTGCTGTATCATATAAAGTAGCACGGTCAATTGCCTTTGCTGCTTCTACATATTTCTTTCCTCGTTTCATTCTAAAAACCTCCTAGTGGTATTAGCGGAAGACTCCTCCCACTGTTTATAATTTGCAAAAAGAATTAATCAACTACCGTGATTCCCATACTTCTGGCTGTACCTGCTATCATGCTCATTGCAGCCTCAACAGAAGCAGCATTTAAATCCGGCATCTTAAGTTCGGCAATCTTCTGAATCTCAGCCTTCGTAATGGAAGCAACCTTATTCTTGTTCGGAACGCCTGAACCTGACTGAATCTTGCAGGCTTTCTTTAACAATACCGCTGCAGGCGGAGTCTTGGTAATGAAGCTGAAGCTTCTGTCCGAATAAACAGTAATGACTACCGGAATGATCATTCCTTCCTGGTCTGCTGTTCTTGCATTAAATTCCTTTGTAAACTGTACGATATTAACACCATGCTGTCCAAGCGCAGGACCAACCGGTGGTGCTGGTGTTGCCTTACCAGCTGCAATCTGTAACTTAATATATCCTTCTACTTTCTTAGCCATTATGGCACCTCCTAATATTGTGGTATTATCGGAAGAAATCATCCAAAATCATATTGGATTTCGAAAGGCTTATCCTCCCACGTCCTTCTGCAATAAGCAGATATTCATCTTTTACATCTTTTTTACATCTGTGAAACTTATTTCTACCGGTGTTTCACGACCAAACATGTCAACATTGATTGTAACGATTTGTTTGTGATGGTCTATACGCTTTATAATGCCTATAGTATTTTCCCAAACGCCGCTTGTTACAGTAACCGTATCGCCCAAATCAAAATCAACCACTACTTCGTCAACCTTGATTCCAAGTGGTTTCATCTCAGCTTCCGTAAGCGGAACCGGTTTCGAGCCCGGACCCACAAATCCAGTGACACCTCTTGTATTCCGAACAACATACCAGGTATCATCATTCATAATCATATTAATAAGAACATATCCCGGAAACAGTTTCTTGGAAACCTGCTTTTTCGAACCGTTCTTAACCTCGACTACATCCTGCATCGGAACTGCAACCTCTAAAATCTGGTCCTGAAGCTTTCTGTTTTCAATTGTCTTTTCAATGTTAGCCTTTACCTTATTCTCATAGCCGGAATAAGTATGAACTACATACCAATTTGCTTCTGACATACAATCACCTTTTCTCCTTCTAGACTATCCAATCAAGACCCAATTGAATGAGCATATCCAGAACCTTGATTATTGCACCTAAAAATACAGAAATAACAACTACAGCCGTTGTCTGTCTGACAATTGAACCGTTGTCAGGCCAGATGATCTTTTTGAATTCAGATTTAAGGCCCTTGAACCAGCTCGTCTTCGGAGCTTTGTCTGCTACTTTTGAATTAGCTTCTCCCATAGTTACCTCTTTCCTAATCAAACCTGACTACTTTGTTTCCTTGTGTAATGTGTGAGACCTGCAAAACTTACAATACTTCTTTGTTTCCATTCTGTCCGGATGTGTTTTCTTGTCCTTCGTCATATTATAATTACGCTGTTTACACTCCGTACATGCCAATGTTATCTTTACGCGCACAACAGTCCACCTCCACTTCAATTTCTAGCTTGTGCCGCTTCAAATCCGTTTCCGGAATTTAAAGCAAAAAAAAAAGACTTCTTCCTTTGCTTCATTAATATAGCATACAAATCATGGTAAGTCAACATTTTTTTATGCGTCCGGTTAAACGCCTCCTTTTGGAGCGAAGCCTGCCGAAATGTTCCGCTGCGGACAGGCTTCTTCCCCATAAATTACTGCTCTGTCAAAATGAGTTTCTGCTCGTGTCAAGTAAAAAACAAAAAATTATTTTTTATGAATAGGGAACCTTTAGCAAGATTTCTCATGATTTTGTTTTCTCGCTATTGCTACTGATTATACCATCATCCAGCATGAGAGTCATCAAATTTCCATCTGATATCAAGTGTTTCCTGCTTCTCTGTAATTAGACTTTCTATCGCTGCGATTTTCTGCTTTACTTCAGCAATCTTTTTTGCCATCTGCTCACGAGTGATATTTGTCTTTGTATAATCATCGTATATCTCAAACTTGAGCACTGCATAGTGTGCCTTTGACTTTTTAAGTGGATAGGCTATAATAAACTGGACAATTTTTTAAGGTCATATAATATAAAACCAATAAACAAAGGAGCAGCCAATATGGTCAAAACAGAAAAGAAAACTACGTAAGTATACAGATGAATTCAAACAGCAGTTCGTAGACTTATACCATTTTAGCAAGCGAAGATGCGATATCTGCCGGGAATACGATATTGCCCGTTCCCCGTTTGACAAATGGGTAAAACAGGTGGCGCTGATCTTAGGACGAAAGTAAATGTGATTAAGGCAAACGCTCACAAATACTCTGTATCAGCAACGTTCACTAAGCCATAAAGGATGTCCATGCGATAATGCAATGGCAGAAGCGACATTCAAGATCATAAAAACGAAATTCGTATGGAATGAAACATTTGCAGATTTTTCGGAACCGAAACTGAAGTTATGGGATTATGTGCACTGGTATAACCTTCATAGGATACATTCCTCTTTAGGATATGAAACCCCTGTACAATACAGGGAAAACAATCTTAAAAAAGTTGTCTAAAAAAGTGTTGACAATCCAAACCTTTGGAATCGCTATAAAGTTCGTTGGTAGCTACGCCTAAGTGGACTTCCACCACAGAACACGAGCATGCCCGTCATACAGCAAAAAGTGCCGATTTTCTCGGCGCTTTTCAATATTTTTGTATCTAAATATAGTCTTATAGAAAAGTTAAGGCTGCTATTGAATCCACCACATCTTTTAACATTTAAATACTCTTTATGCTATACGTATAAAATTTGATACTATAACAACATTTATAAATAGAAAACAGACAAAAGAAGGTCTTGTTATGATCAAGGCATTTTTTTTCAATTTGATGGATTACTAATTAACTGTGAGATTATTACTTATCAGATATATGTTGATTTAACAAGACAATACGGATATTTCCAATACCCGGTTATAAAAGTCAGTCCTTTATGCCCAAGCATAAAGGACTGACACACTTGTCTTTTGATGGTATTAATTTCTGGCAGATAAATATAATCACCCACCTATCGGACCGCCTTTATATACATTCGTAACAATTCCATTATCATCAATTTCAATCCAATAATATTGTTCTAAATGCGAAGGCATTACGATAGAATTATCTTTTCCAATGTAATATGCTTTTCGATATTCTAGATTAATGTCAAATTCTCCATACTTTTTTTTGACAGAATCAATATCATTTCCTACTATCCACCAATCATTGTATTTCCAATATGTTGAATGAGAAAAATAGAATAATCCCATTGCGATTATAATTACAAATATAATCGATATAATAACTATTAATTTCTTAGGAAATTTATTTTTCACCATGATATTCAATCTGCTCCTTCACCATTTTACCATCTTCGTCGTAATACTCATCAAAAAATCCACTTTCGTATTCTTCTCCGATTGCCATGTCAGCTCTAATTGCTCTCAAATACCACTTATCTTCAACAAACCCTCCAACAATTGGCCAATCTTTGAATTTACTTATCCAATTAACTAAATAATCAGAATGAGCTTTTACTTCAGCAGCAAACATATTATATGAACTATCAGCCGTAAAAGAAGCTAATATTGCAATCTGCTCATTATATGTAAGCGCATTGATGTCGCTGACTTTAATTTTGTGGTTAGTAAAATCGATAAAATTTTTTCCCGCATCTTCGTTACACTTTGTTAACCTGTTAGGTACCCTTGATAACGAAGATTTTTTCTTATACAAAATTGAATAAGAATAAGAATCATAAATAACACTATCAAGAATCTCATCGATTTCAGCAATATCTGCATATATTGTTACAAGGGCAGTCGGAAAAGAAATATTGTTGCCTGATAATTCGGCAATCTTATCCGCATAGGCTTCCGCAATAATGTATGAACCATCTGAAGCCACATTTGAAAAATATTCCTGTATGGTTGAACAATGTTTGTTGCCTGAGTATACTACATCATCAATTTCTTTGTATAACGCACTACTAGTATCGCCAGAATAGAGCGCATCATTTAATTTGCTGATATCAAAATCAATAAACGAAATAGTTACGCCAGGGTCGTTATTATCGTCAGAATCAAATTCCTGCTCGCGCATTTTAAATAATCCAAATGTTGGAGAAGAATTGTTTATTACATACAGATACCAATCATCAAAATACCCTTGTACATTAAGCATTTCTTTACCATCGTTAATTTCAGTTATTCCTGCATTACTTAATATATCCGCTATGGAAGTAGTACAAATCAAAAAATCATCTGTGGTTTCTTTTATTGTAGACATATCTGCCAATTCATCATTAATATAAGTTTTAATTATACCTGCATAATCATTTGCTTTTTTAGGTTCTATATCAACTTTATCTCTGATATCATCGCCATCGGTATCTTTCTTAGTTGGATTACTATTAAATTCGTATACAGGTATAACCTCTTTTGAATAATCCTTAGGAAGTCCTAATAAATACAGATATGGAGCAATATTTATGTATTTTGTTGGTGTTACATCTGCTAATTCTTTATTATCAGGTAATTCATCATCATCTGTATCAGATATACTTGTTAAAGATGGAGCCTCTTTTAATTTAACAATCTGAGGAATAAGACCATTTAATGCTATCCAACATCCACTATTTGTTTCTTCATTTATTAAATCGGCAATCTTTAACAATTCATCTTTAAAATTACTGTTAACAGTTGCAAATACACCACCTGTTTTTTCATATAAATTTTTATAAGTTAATTTACAAGATGAACTAGATACAACAGAAACGTTAATCTCGTCTTCTACTAAAAGAGCTATTATTTCATCCATTGATTCGATACCATAATTGTTATCTACTTTATATCCTGCATCTGTAACAACAATAATAAATTTTTGTGATGATGGTCTAAGGTCTAATTCTCTTGCCATTTCCAAGGCATCAATTGTAGTTTCAAGTGCATCTCCTCCACCACTAACAGTTAATTTGGAAATTTCATTTTTAAAATTAGTTACATTATTAAACCAGTTCAAAGAATCTGAGTTCTTTTTAACTTTAGTTGAATCCGTTCCATCACATGTAATATCTCTATATTCGACTAAAGCAAAATTAGGAGTTATTCCAGCAGCAGAAATTTCATTTACAAAGCTATTGATATTATTTTTTACATTGCTGATATAACCCGACATTGAACCGGTCGTATCAACAACAAATATGATATCAACCTGTCCTCTGATTTTAACATTAGAAAGAATAACGTCATCATATTCATTTGTCAATTTTTCCGTATCATCACCATCAAAATCTGTTATAGCCATCGATAATTCATTTGTTTCTTCACTCTCAAATGTATTTGAATCAATTCCCATTGAATTCAGCCAACTCATAACATCTAAAACAAAATAAATACCGCTACCACCGATAATCGTTGAAATCGTTCTAGTTTCTTCGTCAAATGAACTCTCTAAAGGAGTTGTGTTTTCCCCATTGTTATAACAAATTATTAAACCATTTGTTACTGTTTCACCAAATGTATACTCTTTTAATGTATAACTACTGTTAAGTGTAAATTCAATTTTTCCTGAATTTATCTCTGAACCTGATATTTCTATAACCTTGCCAACATAAGCTCTTTCATCCCCCTTAAGGCCACCTGTATATTCACTGATATTAATGTGAGTATTCACGTTGTTCTTAGCAGAGATTGAAGTAATATTTGGAATTGCAATATTATCCTCAAGCAATGACGAATCATATCTGTCATCATTAATAATTTGTTCAATAAATTCTTCAGAATCTTCAATTCCATTATCATCAGTATCTTTTTTGTTAGGATTTAAACCTAATGCAATTTCATCGTAATCTTCAATTCCATCATCATCAGTATCTGGGTCAGTTGGTTTTGTATTATATGTGTGTACTTCGTCATAATCATTTAATTTATCACTATCAGTATCAACTTTCTTAGGGTCAGAGCTGTATATAAATTCAACTGCATTAGACAAACCATCACCATCACTGTCTACATCACCATCTGAAATTCCCGGTGTAATTGAGTCAAATACCAATGGATTTGATTCAACTTCATTAAGCTCATAATAATCATTTAAACTATCTCCATCAGTATCTTTATTTCTCTTGTCTGTTCCAATAATTGCTTCAAAATAGTTAGCAAGTCCATCACCATCAGAATCAACTGAATAATCCGGCTCATAATCAACATTTGTTAATTCTCCGCTATTATTCCAATCTGAAACTTTTATACAATTTAATCCACTATAATAATCACTATATTTAAGTGTTATTGTATAGTTCCAAAGAGTTGTTTCATTTCCTCTCCAAAATCTCAAAATGTTATTTCCAGCGTCAGCAGTTGTTACAACATAAGCATAAATATGGTCAGCTACCTGATAATCATATAATTTTGGGTCTACTGATTCATTATCAGAAGGAAATGTTATTTTCTTTCCATCAAAATCTGCTTTTGTGATATCTGCAAAATTAACATAAAACTGAGCCGTTGCCTGTTCCCAAGAAATTAAATTGCCTAAGTCAAGATATACTATATCACCCGCATGGAAATAATTTTCCTTAATTTCTTCTTTGTAATCCCAGTGTCCATATTCAGCTCCATCAGCATAATATGCATTATTACTATCTCTACCACCAGTGCTCCATGAATTCCACTGTATACTCTTATCAGGACTAATTCTGTTAAAAGTAATGTTATAAGCAGTTGATGGAACAGATACTGACCAAGTAATGTCATCAATTTTAGTCATATTATAACAATCATGACCATTCGTGTTATCTACCAGCTGCATTTGTGCATTATCATTTTCAACCCATTTCTCCTCTGAATTGTCAATAAAATAAATAGTTAAATTTGTTTTTTCTTCACTAGCATATGTAATATTTTCTACACCAATACATGTTATTAAAACAGTTAATGCCAAAATAAAACTAGCTACTCTTTTGTTTGACTTTCCCATAAAAAGAGATAATATTATGGCTGTCATTTTTCCTACCTTCATTCCTTATCCTCCCTTTACTTTCGGTAGTGTCAAATATAACTACCTTATTTATTGTTTAAACCTTAATTTTATGGGAGTTTGCAATAAAAAGAGCAATGACCTCCCTTTTTGAAGAATAATAAGTCATTTAGAATTTGTCAAGTTTTATGCCCGAAATCATGGGATGGCGTAACTACTCAAATCTATTCATTAAACTTTTTGCCATCATATTCATAATATCCTTTTCATACCTCTCTTTTAATTTTCCCTTATTCTTACGGCTAATCTGCAGCTCCACATCTTCCACAAAAATAATATTATCCGAAATACCTTTTACTTTATTCCAATTTACAATTTCTCCCTGGTTAATTTGTACAAAATCCAAGGGATTCAGCCGCTTTATCAGCGACTTAACCGTATCATAGCTTTGATATATGCCATGTACCGTATAATAATCAATTCGATTCTTTATCTTTTCAATATATTTTATATCATCTATATTCAACTGTATAATGCCGTTAATTGTTTCAACAGAAATAAACTGTTCCGTTAATTCATTATGTATGGTATTGATTTTGATTTGATTAAGTACCCGATCCAGAATCAAACTCAGATTTTCAAATTTCACCGGCTTCACTATATACTGGAATGCAGATACACGAAATGCATCCAATGCAAAATCTTCATATGCAGTCACAAAAATTATCACTACATTTTCATCCTGTTCCCGGATTTTTTCCGCAGCCCCGATTCCGGATAATTCCTCCATCTCCACATCCAGAAACAGAATATTAAAATAAACTTCCGAATACCGCTCCAGCAATTCCTCTCCACATTTAAAAGAATATATTTCAAAACAATCCTGATTTTCTTCCGAATACCGGTTTAACATTTGTTCCAGTTCCTTCCGGTAAAATTCTTCGTCTTCGCATAAAGCGATTCGATATACCATAAGCCCATCGCTCCCGTAGTTCAATAATGTATATTATATCATCTGTTTTCATGTAAAACAATTCCTTATTTTATTTATTTTTTATCTATGATATAATATGTAAAAATTATATCAGTATACAAAGGAAAAAGAAATGGAACGCTTTTTAATCATTTTTTTGTCAATCATATTATTTTCTATATTATTATATAAATGGTTTCATTTCTTTCTGGATTGCAGATTGAAAGGCTTCCGGCTGACTCTGGTCATTTCTTCCTATTGTCTGCTCTGTGTTGCTGCC
The DNA here is from genome assembly GCA_910583605.1 of uncultured Lachnospiraceae bacterium. Taxonomy (GTDB): domain Bacteria; phylum Bacillota; class Clostridia; order Lachnospirales; family Lachnospiraceae; genus Bovifimicola. The sequence goes on along the minus strand of CAJTXN010000003.1, from coordinate 104,334 downwards.
AGAATTGCGAACAACCGCAGTTTTGACATAGACAGTTCTGTTTTAACCTCTGTTTTTGAAGTAATATTAGATATTATTTTTATTTCTATACTATTCAAAGGGAATATCATTAAAAAAGCTATATTATATATATTAATTACCGTTTTTATACCCGCCGCGGAGATTTCATTTTTAAGTGCGGTAAATGGTTTGAGCGGTCTGCCTAACAATCTGGATATATATAAAAACAACACCTATATCAATTTTTTTACGGTATTGATACTTTCCTACTCAATAATATTGATTATGGAGGAATACAGCCGATACAAAAAGTATTCTGCTGTAAATTGCTTTTTTTCAATTATATTTTTAATCCTGATATTCCAGTTTATGATGCATTATTATTTTTCCTATATCAGTAAAATTTCAATCGATAAGGAAATGTTTAATAAATTACATTTTATTTATGCATTTTCTGCTTTAATTTTTTTCTGTATTTTTATGATGTATGAAAAAAGTATTGCCGTTTATCATCAAACCCTGAATATGAACCGACAATTAGAATATCATAAATACCAGGCAAAATTATACGAAGATTCCGGCAAAAATTTAAAAGAAATCAAAAAAATCCGCCACGATTATAAAAATCACCTGATCACCATAAAAGAACTGCTGGAACAGAAAAAATTCCCGCAGGTGTCCTCTTATTTAGCCGGACTGGAAGAATCCCTGAACAAGACCGATTCCTTTATCGATGCCAAAAATCCGGTAGTATCAGCGTTGCTAACATATAAGAGAGCTGTCTGCCGGCAGAATCAGATTCTGTTTAAATATCATCTGGAATATGAAGACATACCTGTTGCTCCCATTGATTTAAGTATCTTATTGGGAAACCTGCTGGACAATGCAATTGAATCCTGTATGAAGATCGAACCTGCATCTCTTCGAATCATCCGCTTTGCAATCGGATGTTATGACAGCCGCATAACCATTGTATGTTCCAACCCATATAAAGAATTATATCCCCGTACAAAACATTCGTCCGAGGATACAAAATTTCTTTCTTCAAAATCCGATAAAAACAATCACGGTTTGGGATTAATGAATATAAGAGAAATTACGGAAAAATATAACGGAACGATGGATATTAACACTGCTGATAATATCTTCACAATCACGCTATGCCTGAAACAGGCGAAAATCTATAATGTGAATTAATAAGATTTCCTCTTTTTTCTTATTATGAAACATATGATACCAATACCCGTCGCTCCGCCGGCTGCAACTTTAAATATATTTTTTTCTGTTAACTCTGTACGTTTCGACGGGCTTCCCGGAAGAACAGTGTCCTTGCCCAAAGGTACCTCCCTAAAATAGGAGATACCGGTAGTGGTATTATCCATAGTTTCCGATTGCTCTATCAGTTCCTCCAAAGTAGGTTCATCATAATACCGGTACATAATCGTGAAAAACTCCTGAACCGTATATATTTTCTTACAAACTAAAGAATTCCATTCGCTGACATTTTCACTGATAAACGGAATCACATATTCTCTTCCGTCTTTCATCTTAATATAAGCGAACTTAAAACCATATGCGGCACTGTTACAATAAATTTCTTCTTCTACTTCATCCAAAATAATTCCTTCATATTTTCCTTCCCGAACCTTCATATCATAATATTGCGATGTTTCAATGCTGCTTTTACTCCATTCTATTTCCCCGTTTTTCTCTTCAAAAATCAGATACCCTGTTTTTCCCGACATATTTTTAAACGGTAAATACCATTTTCTCACATTATGTTTTTCCTTAACCTGTTCTTCTTCCTGACTGCCACCAGATAACTCCGTTCCTTTTATAATTGTTTTTAAATCCTTCCCCTCAATATAATCATTTATCATAAAAAACATTTCATTAAGTTCACACAACTCCTCCATATCATATTCATGAGGTGTGAACATTGATGCTTCTTCTTTTTGTTCCTTTTTTATGTAATCTTCGATTTCCCTTTTCACTTCCTCTTCCGTTAATCTGATTGCATCATCCGCATGAGCTGAATCTGTTCGAAAGGTCAATACACCTGCAAATATTAATAGTACCAATATTATTTTTAAATCAACTAATTTGTTCATTGTTATATCCATTCCTTTCTCTTCTCTCATAATGCAAAATATTGCGAAGATAAAATTATTTATATGAAGCATAAATTGTTTGCTCATATTTTACATTATAATTTGTTTCAGATCTGCTTACAAATTTATCATAATTTTCATGAATAATTTCACCTAATAATGTCTCACAATAAACCACTAACTGTTGTCCGTCATTTGAATTATATCCCACAATAAAAACTGAATGTCCACCATTTCTTACCGTTCCATAGTAATACCCCCAATTTACTCCTACCATATGTCCCGCTTCAATGTTTTTTACAATTTCGTTAAAAGTAAAAGGTTTATAACGTATAGTAAAATTAACTCCGGGAGCAAAATATTCAGCTGCTGCTTCCAGTTCTTTTACATTTCCTGGTTGATTTACATTTTTCCCTTTTACTGCAATCACCGCATCACTCTGTGTCTTTTGAACAACTTTTTCTCCTCTTGCAATTCCTCTTGCTGTTGCTACCCAGCACCAATAAGTTTTTTCTTGTTTTTCGCATATTACAGAAAATGTATATTTTCCAAATACACTTACAGAACTAAATGCCAAACAAATACCTGCAAGAATTCCTGCAATTGTTCGTTTCATCTTTTGTTTCATATTGCCTTTCCTTTCTGTTCCGGATTATATATGATAAATTATCCCCATTAATACTTACCATTTTTTGAAAATAAATCCAATACAGATGTGATATTCGGTAAAAATCATGTGATATTTGGCAATGGATTGACTAAGCGGACATATCTGCTGTTCTTTGGCAACTCTGCTATAATCATATGAAATATTTATTTTTTTCAAATATAACGAAAATAGAGAGAAATGCAGGTAAATCTGTACAACGAACAGCAGAGTCGGAAGCCTTTGGGCACAGGCCGCCAGCTTTTGGAGAGGAGACGGTCTGTGCCTGAAGACTTCCGACTCTGCGTCCGGCCAGCCAATTTCCCATCCCTAACCTTAAAAAATAAATTTTTCTTAAACTTTCTATTTAAAACATAAATCTATTGTGGTATAATAATACTAAATATCAAGATTTTTTTTCAAAAGAAGGTGAGCATTATGATTGGCAGTGTATACGATTATTATCTAACCACTTATGCCAGTAAACCGGCAACACGTTCCGATACTCATAAAAAAAGTGAACTACGGAATATTTATAATACAATTGTTAAAATCAGTAAAAAGTCCCCTTTATATAAGGTTGACGTATCTGAGAATATCCAACGGTATGCCATTGATTTAAAAGAAAATGCTCGCTTTATCAAATCAAAGACCGACTTATTTTTTAATGATTCTGACAATGGCATACGTAAGAAACTGATATCCTCTGATGAAGATGTGTTATCCATTAATTACATGGGTATACCGGAATCAGAACAGAACGATTCCATTTTATCTTATGAGTTTCAGGTGGATGCTCTTGCAAAACCACAGGTTAATACCGGAAATTTCTTAAAATCAAACGGAACTTCCATATCTACGGGAAACCATGCTTTTGAAGTAGACATTGGTGATTATTCCTATGAATTCCAGTTTTCGGTTCAACCGGAGGATACCAACAAATCCGTTCAGGAAAAACTGGCCCGTCTGATCAACCGTTCCGATATCGGCTTAACAGCACAAGTCATTACCAACGATGCAAATAAATCAGCACTGAAGCTTACTTCTGATAAAACCGGCACTGCTTTTAACGGAACGATATTTTCCGTCATCAACACCCATGAACAGCTTGACGACAACACCATTGACCGGCTGGGATTAAACAATGTAAGCCAGATGTCTTCCAATGCGGAATTCAGAATAAACGGTGTGAACAGAACTTCTGCCAGCAACACCTTTACTATCAATAAAAATCTGGAGGTCACCTTAAAAGGAATCAGCCGGGAAGACAATCCTTCCCATATTAAATATCAGGATGATATTATTTCCATCATTGATTCCATCAAAGGCATGGCTGACAGTTATAACAATATCGTAGATTTAGCCAATAAAACCACCCGTGAAAGCGATCAAACCCATTCCCTGCAGAAAGAAATCCGACGCATGACCGAACGATATAAGAATGACCTTGAAAGTATCGGATTAAATATTACGGAAGAGGGATATCTTAATTTTGACGAATCCCTGATTCTTCAGTCCGCTGGCGAAGGAACAATTTCTGAAAGCCTGAACCATCTCCGGGAATTTAAGAACGGTCTGGCGGCAAAAGCAGACGATATTTCCATTAACCCAATGAAATATGTGAAAAAGGTTATGATTTCCTATCCGAATCCAAAGAAATCATTTGCAAATCCTTATGTAACATCCATCTACAGCGGAATGATGTATAACGGATATATTTAAAAAACTGCCCCATAACCATAAAAAGGTTATGGGGCAGTTTTCTTTCCTTTAAAATCAATTTTTCATCTGCACTGTTTCACTGCGTGGACAATCCTGCACTTATATCATTGTTAGAATTCCCAATGATTTCAGTAATAAAATCACCAGCAGTACCGGTGCAATATACCGGATCATTACAACAAATAATCTCTTTCTGCCAAATTTACATCCTGACTTTTCCACCTCTTCAATAATGATTTTCGGTTTCAGAATCCAGCCAATCAGTATACAGGTTCCGATTGCCACTAACGGCATCAAGCAATTATTGCTTATATAATCCATAATATCCAAAATTTGTGCCGCCGCTCCATTCGGCAGTTTAATTTCAAAAAACAGTTTATTATAGCCCAGACATACTAAAATTCCACCCGCAAGAGCAATGCCTGTTTCTATGGCGGCCGCTTTCACCCGCGACATATGAAATTTATCCATAAAGCTGGATACTACAGCTTCCATAACAGATACCGCACTGGTCAGAGCCGCGAATAAGACCATGGCAAAAAACAGAAAACCGACCAGATTTCCGACTTTCCCCATTGAGGCAAAAACCTTCGGCAGTGAAACAAACATCAGACTTGGTCCGGAAGCTGCCATGCCCTCTTTTCCCATGAATGTATAAACCGCCGGAATGATCATAACCCCGGCCAGAAATGCAACTACCGTATCAAAAATTTCTATCTGATTAATGGATTTTCCCAGATTGGCATCATCCCTGACATAGGAACCGTAAGCGATCATGATTCCCATTGCAACGCTTAAACTGAAGAACAACTGACCCATGGCATCCAACAGAACCGTGAAAAATCCTTTTACCGTCATTCCATCCAGATCAGGCACTATATATATCTTAAAACCTTCCAGACCTGTTCTTGTTACACCTGCATCATCTTTATAATGAATGGTCAGAGAAAAGACCGCAATTCCGATAACCAGAAGCAGCAATAACGGCATGAGTACTTTTGAAAATGACTCGATTCCTTTATTCACTCCCAGGAATATGATAAACGCCACAACAACAAGAAACAACACCATAAGTAAGACCGGCTGCCATTCTCCCGTTATATACTCCGTAAAGTACCCGTCAGCTGCTGCCTCTGTACCCTTTCCCGTCAGATATGCCAGAAAATATTTCACAACCCAGCCGCCGATTACACAATAATACGGCAAAATGATGATCGGTACCAGGCAAGCCAGTACTCCCAAAAATCCCCATTTGGATTTTAATTTTCCGTATGCCGTCAGCGGACTCTGTTTTGTCTTTCTTCCAATGGCTACTTCCGCGGTAAGCAGGGTAAAACCAAATGTAAGCGCCAATATCAGATACATTACCAGATATAGTCCTCCCCCGTCTTTTGCTGCCAGATACGGAAATCTCCAGATATTTCCCAGTCCTACTGCACTTCCTGCTGCTGCAAGCACAAAACCGATGGAACCCGAAAACGAATTTCTCTTTTCTTTCTTCATCTTTAAACTTTCACTTTTGGGTGTGTTCACCCGCCCTTTCTATCAGATTTTTATCGTATTTAATATCTCTTCAATTCTTATATCAAAGGTATGATATTTTCTCACTTTTTCATATCCATTCCCAGCAATTTTCTTTCGTATATCGTCATGTTCCAAAAAGAATTTACATTTATCCGATAACTCCTCCATGTCGGAATAAAATATAAAATCCTCCTCCGGCACAAAATATTCAAACATATCCTGCTGATAGTTGGTCAGTAAAAAACCGCCGCATCCCATAATATCAAAGACCCTCAGCGGAATTCCCGAAACAATGCTGCGAAGCGTGATATTCAGATTAATCTTTGAATGTTTAAATACATGAGGCATATCATTATAATAATCCACCGGACCCATATTCTTTATACCCGGTAACTGAAACGAAGAATTCCGGGTATACAATTTAAAGTGTCCCAGTTCTCCAAGACGTTCCACGGCCTCCCGCCGTTCCAGTTCTGTTACACGCCTTGCCAGAAAATAATTGGCATACGTATATGCCGGCGATTCCACGCCGTCCGGATTTGTTGTTACATAAAGCGCAGCCTGCATAATCTGTAATATCTCAGGTGTAATGGCACTTTCCAGAACCGAGGTTCCGTATATATTCTTCTGTATCTGAATCACACCGTCCAGATATCCCCTGCCGTATTCGCTTAATCCCTCATACAGACGTTTATATAATGCATGTTTTTCCTCATCATACATGGAACCTACAAAGGAAATATCAGATGAATATTTCTGCTCTCCGGACCGGTATCCACTGAGCCTGCTCACATTGGCGGCCAGCGGAAGATAATAAACCGTTGATATGCCCTTTCTCCGCAGATCATTATACTGTTCACTGTCAAAGAGAAAAATATAATTATTATCATTAATAACCGTATAAGAATACAACGAAACCAGAGGACTGTCATATACCCAGCATACATAAGGAATACCCTTTTTCTTACAGATATTTGAAATGATCGGATAAAAGTTAAACGAAAACATAAACACAGGCGAACAGACTTCAACCGCCTGTTCCAATGCCTGTTCAAATTCATTATCTTTCAGATTATCTTTCAGCGGCCGGCTGAAGATATCAATCCGATACCCCTTCTTTTCAAATGCTTCCCGGATATCCGGAACGCCATAATGTTTATGATCATAAATCAGAATATGTTTCTCTGCACCGTTCATAAAAGTTCTCCTTTATTTTACCAACTGATTTCCGACACACTGCAATACCCGTTCAATCACATAATCCTGTTCTTCATCAGTAAGTTCCGGATACAGCGGCAGGCTGACGGCCCGCTGATAATACTGCTCTGCATTCGGACAGCATACATCTGCATATCCGTGACTTCTGTAATATGGTTGGGTATACACCGGTATATAATGGACGTTTACACCAATTCCAGCGGAGCGGAGCGCCTGAAATACTTCTTTTCTTGATTCCTCCGTGATCTGTATTACATACAGATGATAACTGTTGTGACATCCTTCCTTCTGATATGGCGTGATGATTCCTGAAACATCCTGAAACGCTTCATTATAACGCTGAACCAGTCTCCGCCTTTTTTCCACAAATTCATCCAGCCGGTTCATTTGGGAGATTCCCAAAGCACACTGTACATCCGTGATACGATAATTATATCCAAGAGAAATCTGTTCATAATACCATGGCTCGTCTGCCCTGCCGGATTCCATCAGCGCAGTATCCCTGGTAATACCGTGGGTCCTGGCCAGACAGAGCTTCCGGTATAACTCCTCATTATCGGTCAGCACCATTCCGCCCTCTGCGGTAGTAATATGCTTCACCGGATGAAAACTCAGGGTTGTCATATCCGAAATACTTCCAATCTTCTTTCCTTTATAGTCTGCTCCCAGCGCATGAGCGGCATCCTCAATCACGATCAGGTTATATTCTTCCGCAATCCGGCGTATCTCATCCATCTCACAGGGTTGTCCGGTAAAATGTACTGCCACGATGGCTTTTGTCTTGTCTGTGATTTTCCTCCGGATGTCTTCCGGATCAATATTATAGGTTTTAGGATCAATGTCTGCAAAGACGGGTGTCCCGCCGCAATATAACACACAATTCGCAGAGGCCACAAAAGTAACCGGAGTGGTGATCACCTGGTCTCCCGCACCGATTCCTGCCGCCATGCAGGCAATATGTAAGGCGGCGGTTCCGTTGGATACCGCCACCGCATACCGAGCGCCGCAATAACCGGCAACTTTCCGTTCAAATTCCTGTATCTTCGGCCCTGTGGTCAGATAATCCGAGCGGAGCGTCTCAATCACTGCCTGAATATCCTCTTCATTAATACACTGCCTTCCATAGGGAATATATCTTGTCTGACTCATAATATCCTTATTCCTTTCTTTCCTTGTTCCTGAACCGGTAAATTTATAGCATATCAATCTCTCATTCCGTCTTATAAAGCCTGTATCTCTTCTGCTATACGAAGAGCTCCGTTTCCGTCTACCAGCTTCCGCATTTTATCCGAAAAGCTCCTGCGCAATCCGGAATCCTCCGCCAGACGGCAGACGTTATCCACAATCTGCTTTACCGCCCGGTCCGGGTCCCTGCGGATATCTCCTGTATTTATCATGACTTCCCGTTCTCCAAAGGTTCCGGTTCCGTCCAGCTGATTATCTGCAAAGGCAAAACAGACCGTGGGCAGTCCGCAGTAACAGATTTCATACAGGGTGGTTCCGCCTGCCGATACCGCCGCATCGCAATTCATCATTAATTCCGCCATGTTTCCGGCATTGTGATGTATTACAATATTTCCGTTCCGGCTTTCCAATTCCCGTAGTTCCGAAAGATGAGTGTTAAACCGCCCGGAAACAATATTGATCTTTATTTTCCGAAGGTGCGGACAGTCTGCCATGGCTGCTCCAATCCTGTATGCCATATTGTAAGTATCCGTTCCTCCGGTAGTTATCAGAATTTCCCGAAATTCATCAAACTGCCGCTCCCTGCGGCCGGAAAATTCCTCCCGCAGTGGAGCATAGGAACAGCCCAGCAACAGTTTTGTACCTGTGTTCCCATATCGTTCTTCATAACGAAATTTGTCATAATAATTACAATAATTAATTAATACATCAGAAGGATAAATCCTTTCGCCCATATCGTCAATATAAATCAATGAACTGTTCCGACGTAAATGTTCCAAATATGTTTCATCTATAAAATAGGAATCCACCAGCAATTTTTTAATCTGATGCTGTGCAATCATCTCATCCATTTTCTCTGTTTCTTCGGTAATCTTATCATATCTTCCGTTGAGACAGATTGTCTGAAATCCCTCTTTTTCTATAATCGGCACCCCATAAGGTTCTGCCAGTATGAATACGGATTCCTCCCCCAGGCTTCTAAGGGCTTTTGCTATGGACAGACACCTCATCACATGTCCGGTGGCAATTTTTTCATTTCCATCCACTCTTATATACAGCATAACTTACCTCTCCTGCCGCTTCCGATTATGATTAATTCTACGGCTGATCCTCCAGATAATCCAAAGACATCGGAGTGCCGGATTCCAAATCCCGGTTCACTCTTTTTCCAAGAATGGTATTAAAATACCGGGTATGAAGTCCGCAGGACGGACGTATGGAACGCACATTCTGACCGGTAATCATATCACCTTTTTTCATATCCAGCACCACAAAAAGCGAACGGGAATGTTCCCGGCTGCTTTTCTGTTTTTCAGTCAAATCATATGTGGCAGTTCCCATTGCTTTTTCCACCATCCGTATATTATCAACCATTTCCTTAAATTCCCGGGGTTCCATGGAAAATGCCCCGTCCGGTCCGCCGTCCGCCCGGTTCAGCGTTAAATGTTTTTCAACTACTTTGGCGCCAAGGGCCACTCCTGCCACTGCAACTGCCGAACCCATGGTGTGATCGGAAAGTCCCGTAATACATTGAAAATCCTCCGCAATCTTTTCAATACTTTTTAAATTAATATCTTCATAGGGAGACGGATAGGCCGATGAACATTTCAAAAGGATCACCTGCCTGTTTCCTGCTTCCTCACAGGTCTTCAGCGCTTCCTCAATATCTTCTTTATAAGCAATTCCCGTGGAGATTATAATCGGTTTTCCTGTCTCTGCCGCCTTCCGGATCAATGGAATATCCGTGATTTCAAAGGATGCAATCTTATATGCACTGATATTCATCTCCTCCAAAAAATCCACGGCAGTCAGATCAAAGGGGGAAGAAAAAAACTCCAGACCCAGCCGCTGTGCTTCCTCTTTCAGCTTTGGCTGCCATTCCCACGGCGTATAGGCGGATTCATATAACTTATGAAGCGTCACACCGTCCCATATGGTTCCCTGGGTAATCTGAAACCAGGGTTTATCGGAGTCCAGCGTAATGGTATCCGGCGTATAGGTCTGAATTTTTATGGCATCCGCACCAGATTCCTTTGCAGCATCCATAATACGTACTGCCCGGTCATAATCCATCAGATGATTGGCAGACATTTCCGCTATAATAAATGTTTTTTCTTTCGGACTGATCATTGTATTTCCGATAACAATTTCTTTTTTCATTTCATACCCATTCCTTTTTCGACTATTTCTGCATCACAGCTTTTATTTTAAACATGTTTCTGTTCAATGCTCTGATTAATCCCGGCTATTTCCGGATGTTCGTCCAGAAAATGAATAACATCTTTTCCACTTACATAAGCATCTCTAAAATGTTCATATATCTTTGTCACCAGTTCAAAATCTTCCGGCGTGTCCACACACAAACGGTAGTTCCGGTTATACAGCTCACTTCCCTGAAACGTACTGACACAGAATTCTTCAGGATGTCGGTACATATACAGAGTAACATGTTCTTTATATGGAGATTCTCCCGGAATTCCTTTTGAAATCTCATATACCCGTTCCAAGGCTTCTTTTGTAAATATCTCTACATCAAACCCCCGGATAAAGCTGTCCGGTACATCCACCCGGACATAATCAAAATCATGGGCCAGAAAATAAGTAATTACCTCATCAATAACCACCGGATCGATAAACGGACAGTCTCCGGTTATCCGCATAATGATATCTCCCCCATAGACTTTTTCTGCCTCCACATAACGGCTCAGCACATTGTTTTCATCTCCACGAAATACATTATATCCATGCTCCGTCAGATATTCCACCATTGGATTTTCCGTGTCTTTATCCGATGTGGCCAAAACCACCTGATCAATATAGCGGCTCTTTAAGGTTCGGTCAAGGGTGTAAGATACCATGGGTTTTCCCATAACTTCCCTCATTACTTTGCCTCTCAGACGCTCGGAACCCATTCGTGCCTGAATGATACATAATATTTTCATAATAGCCTCCAATCCGGTACACCTATTCCATCCTGTTTATCATTTCATCAATTATTTTTCCGAATTCTTTCGAAGTATCCATCAGTTCTTCCCCGCGATTTCGCGCCTTCCGGGACTGCTCTTCATAATAGTTCCTGTCCGACTTATATTTTGAAATCGTCTGAATCATTTCGTCATAGTCCTGCACATGAAAATCCGGTCCTGCTGCCAACCCCACATCTCCCATCGGAAGCGTAATCAGCGGAATTCCCTTATACATGGCTTCAAATGAGGAAGTTCCACCGCCTTTCCGTCTCGGATTGATATACAGGTCACAGCAGTCCAACACTGCCAGCATATCATTCTGGAAACCCAGATTCACGATTTTATCAGTAAACCCCTGAATCTCTGCCGCTTTTACCTTATATTTATCATAACAGCCCGCCAGCGCCACCACCGTGTCGCTATCCGTATCATACAAAAGTCTGTCCAGCAATTCGTCTTCCAGTTCTTCCGTCAGTCTTCCGCCAACCAGAACAACTACAAACTTGTCCTCCGGCAATCCCAGTTCCTTTCTTGAATGCGTTGATTCCTGAGGTTTTACAGACATGGTAAAGCGGCTCTCTATGATATGAGCCTCGGATTTTCCGTTTGCTTTTAAGATTTCTCTGTCAAAATCCGTTATCTGTCTTCCAATCGCCTGAAACTGTCCCAGGGTTGTTGCCATAGAAGACGGTACCGTAGAGATTGTCAGCGTAGGGCAAAAATCACTGCAGATATCCGTCAACGGGCTGTTTCCGCCGATATTTAATATGAAATAAGGATTTGTCTCATATATCAGTTCTGCCATTCTGCATATTTCCTCTGCACATGGCATATTCTCAGAGCACTGATAAAACGGAATTATATGTCCCATATACTCTATTTCTTTTTTACCGGAAAGGCCGTCATTATAAGAACCGCCATTCATATCATACAAACAAAGCATTTTATCATTATACATAAATTCTGCCGTATTGATCAATACAATTTCCATGCCATAGTCTTCCATCAGACATTGGCATCTGTCCAGAACCGTCTTTGTAGGACCATGTTCCATCGTAAGAAACTGTGAAATCAGAACTACTGCCTGATTGGAATTCCGTTTCTCTTTATTTCGGAATTCGTATTGCAAATGACATTCATTTTTTATATCATAAACAACATTTCCATATAATTCCCGAAGTTTTCTTCCTGCTTCTGCATTCATGATCGAACTCTTTGTAAAAGAATACTGTACAATATACCAATATACGGTCAGTTTCGTTTCCCAACGGTATTTTTCACTGTCACTTACCATATCTATAAGTTTTATGGTATATTCCGGTTCTCCAAAATATTTCATTGCAAAGGAATTTAATGCCAGAGCCGCCGGAGAATTGTTTTTTTGTCTGTTCTCCAATGATGAGAATATCTTTTTCCTGTCTGCCTCCGTCAGCTTCTGATACATCTGTTCCAGACAGTTAAACATCTCCTGCAGTTTATTATACTTTAACAGATTGTATTTAGTATTTTCCAATGAAGCAAGGATTTCCGTTATCTCCGCCATATATGCTTCCGTTGAATCCTGCTCCATATAACTCACGATTTTTTCTGCCCGGTTATCCCATGTATGAAATTCTTCCGCTTTTCTTCTTCCTGCTTCGGCAACATTTCCGGCGGCGCCGGCATCTTTAAGAAGATATTCTATCTTCATCGGTAATTCCGCCAGCCGTTTTAAAGAGTATGTAATAATCTCAACGTTATCTGCAAATTCCTGATCAATATAGGTACTCTCATCCGTAATGCAGACTGCCCCGGATAACATGGCCATAAATATTCTCTCATGGCTGCCCTTTTTAAACCAGGGCATCACATTCAATACAATTTTGCTGTCATTCATAATTTCGCAGGCTTCCCGGCAGGAAACCGGTTCATGAATGATCAGATTCTCTTTTGCATTACATTGAAGGTCGGACCAGCCTTCTCCATATAATTCTATTTTTATTCCCGCCTCTGCAATCGTTTTAATGATCAGATACCGGAAATACTGTCTCACATAGGTATCAGCCAAACGGATATAAGACATAAAGGAATGATAATCCTCCGGGCTGAGATTGATGGCATTTTCCTGTAACATGGCATCAAATGCCATATCAATGGTTATCTGAAAATCCGTCAGCATACGTTGAATCACGTTATAGACAATATCCGTTAATCCCTGCTCCGGAAGCCGGTCTACCTGCTCAAGTATTTTCTCCGGTCTGACAAAGGAACCAAAAAAAACCACATCCTTTTTCCGTTTCTCATACGGCTGAATCTCTGTCTGCACGATCCCTCCGTGTGGAATCATCTGTACCTTCTGAATATCCGTGTGATGCAGACGAATATAATCAACATGTGATTCATCCACAACAAATGCATTCATATTCTGAATCGGTGTTGCAAGCCGATTGTACTGATACACGGGATGGTCAACAAAAAATCCGTAATATGGCCCGTTTAACACATCCTGAAGGTACGCTCCGTCACTGAGCCGCACTCCTGCCCCGATTCCGTTAAATCCGATAAATGCCTTAACCCGGACACTGGCAAGCATATTAATCTTTTGATTGGTATCCGTTTCGTCATTTAAATCAACAGTTACTACCTGATACCCAAGCCTTTCCAATGATTTTCCCAGTTCATCGGAGAATACACATAATGTATCATATTTGGAATCCCCCCTATAGATTACAATTAATTCTTTTCCGTCTTCCAGATTCGTCATTTATTGTACCTGTTCCTTTATTTTTCTACTAACTCAATGATGCCTATTTTGCTAAATACAAATGCCACCCGCCGGTTATCAAATAATACTGCCGGTGTTGGATTTGTCATAATTATATCCCGACACCTCCGATATTCGGAAATTGCTTCCTCAATGTCTTCCACTTCAAAACACAAATGGTATATATATTGTTTTTTATCCACAAAACTGTTTACTTTTTCTCCCATGATCAGTTCCAAACCCAGACCATCCTCTAAGGTAAGCATGCAGAGTTCCGCATCCTGATTTGCATCATAAATAATATCTGTCTCTTTTACGATCGGATACAGGTTTTTAATATAGTCTTTTGTAACCTTTATGTCTTTTGTAGCAATTCCAATATGATGTAATTTCATAATTTCCTCCAATTTTCGACAACTTTTGCCCTAAGCCTTTGCTTTGACTATTTCAAAAATGTCTTTTACACTGTCCATCCTTTCGGTTTCCTCAATGGTAAATTCCACGGAAAGTTCACGCTCCAAATCCGCAACCACCACCAGATGATTAAAAGAATCCCATTCCTCACAATTTTCTTTTGTAGTGTCCTCATTGATATTGTCTGTTCCCAAAGCATTCTTTAATATCTCTATAATCTGTTCCATTCCGATTTACCTGTAATACTGCAATTTTTACTGTAGTACTACATTTTCCTTTCCTTTTATATTTTTTCTCCAAATCTGTCTGTGTTCATCGTGAAGGGTGCAGACAAACCCCTGTTCCCGATACAGGCCCTCCACCGGTTTGTTTTTCGGAGTAGGTATATACTCTCCGGTAATGACGGATACCCCTTCTTTTTCTGCGACTTCCTCCAGAAATTCAAAGTATTGCTCTTCTATTTTTCTTCCCATCACCCGGCAGCTCAGCAGCATGGTATCAATCATAATTTCCCCTTTTTCCGGTTTAAATATCAATACCCCGCAAATTCCGTTATCTCCGTAACGGTCAGCAACATGAAGGCATACCGTTTTATATCCGGACTTCGCCAGCAGGTTCAGGTCACTTTCCGTATATCTTCTGGTGGTCAGATTAAACTGATTGGTTTTCATGGTTAACTGGGAAATTCGCCCGATATTGGAATCATTCATTTCCTCAAACCTTGTCCGGATATCCAGGCTCTTAATAAAATCCTCCAGCGTAGCGGCATTGCTTTTCAGTTCATTTCGAAGAACCTGGCTCCGGTACTGTTCATTTTTTTTTCTGTCTTCTTCCGTAAACGATAGCATGTTAAAATCCGTCAGACCCCTGAGCACATCTACGTACGTCACCGGATTTCCGTTCAGATGAATGGTTTTTACCATGGGCAGGCCCGTCTCCATCATATCACAGTTTATCCTGTCATCATCCACAAACACCATACTGTCCAGTCCGATATTCAGTTCTGCAGCCAGCTCTTTCATATTACTGACCTTATCCTGCCAGTTAATTTTGAAAGCCGCAAAATCCTCTTTCCGAAGAACCATATAATCGTGGTTTTCAATAACCTCCATGGCATCTTCATAATTGTTCTTACTGTTTACTGCCAGAATCACACCGCGGTGCAGCAGACTTTTAATATAAATCTGAAATTCCCGATATGCCTTTCCTTCATAATCCGGTCCCAGCTTTATATGTTCCATGCCGTCTTCCCCGATAATTCCGCCCCAGAGCGTATTGTCCAAATCCAGCACCAGACATTTTCTGCTTTTTCCTGCCAGCGCCCGGATATAAGATAAATATTCATCTGCCAGTAAAATTAATCCTTCCATGGAAATCTTCATATCCCCCAGATAATACATTTTATTATCCCTTAAAACTGCCTCGCCGTAACGGCTTTTAAAACCCGCATAATCAAATATATAGACCGATGTTTTATTCCTGCAGTACTCTGCCAGACTTCGGTTCAGATATTCCAGGCTTTCCATCAGTCCGAATTCCTGCTTTGTCTCCATGATTCCCAACGGCGAAACGGCCGGATATTCAAAATTATGAAAAACAATAATTCCCGGTATATTTTGTTCCAGCAGAGTTACATATTGCTGAAATTCTTTCCATTTGTCTTCCACATATTCCCTTCGTTCCGTAACCGTATACTTATAAGCATCCACATAGTAATCCCCCAGAAGGCTTTCTGCATCCCATAACACGAATGTAATATCCGGTTTCATGATTTCCCGGTTCCAGCCGATGGCCTCCTGCACCACCTGCCGGTAAGCGCCTTCATAGCACTCGATACCGATGCCTTCTTCAAAGGCTTTCACCGTTAAAACTTCCTTTAAGCCCTTTATGGTAAACATGGAAAGAAATGCCACCTGAATTTTCTTCTGTGGCATTTCCTTTATACATTGTCGATAAGTTTTTAGATAATCTGAAAACTGCATATATATACCTCCGCATACTGCAGGTTTATCCTCTTTCTTTTAAAAACTCCTGTTCCAGTTCCAATAGTTTCCTGCTTCTGTCTTTCACCCGCCTTGCCGGAACGCCTGCATTTACCGTCCATTCCGCCGAATCTCTTGCACACAGGCTCATGGCGGTAAAAGAACTGCCCTCGGCCAGAGTCACTCCCGGAAGCACAACGGAAGAAGCGCCTACCGCAACATACTTTTCGATTGTAACTTTACTGTCAATAGAGCCCGGTTTGTACTTCATCGGTATCATGGGGTTTGTCATGGATTCTCCGCTATAATCGTCGGATACCGCATAAATGGAGCATTTCGAAGAAAGTGAGGTAAAATCCATCATTTCCACTCCGCTGTCTCCCCCATACAATCCGCAGAACTGTGCAATATGAATAAAATTGTGCAGAACTATGGTTCCGCTTAAAATACAGAAATCATCGATTCTTACATCATGTCCGATGGTCAGTGTGGACGGTGAGTATAAGATTGCATTTCTGCTGATTAACACGTTTTCTCCAAATTCTTTTATACCCAGTTCTTTTAATTCTTCCGGTGAATAAAATGTTGTCATTTCTGTTTTCTCCGTCTCCGTTTATTTTATATAACACATTCTTACATATGCTTTAATGCTTCTTTCAGTTCTTCCACATCCAGCCATTCCTTATTGGTGCCGGAATTATATTCAAATCCGTCTCCCACCGAAACGCCTCCCGGTAATATCATGCTTTCATTGTGCCATGTATAGTTCGGATATATAATATAATGTTTGTCATATTCATAAGTCATTCGGGAATCGTCTTTTGTTACCATGACTTCATGCAGTTTTTCTCCTTCCCGGATACCGATTTCCTTAATTACGGAATCTTCACACATGGCTTTTGCCAGATCTCCGATATGGAAGGACGGAATCTTTGATATATAGGTCTCTCCGCCTTTGGATTCCTCCAATGCCTTAAATACAAGCTGTACTCCCTGTTCCAGAGTAATCCAGAATCTTGTCATCCGAAGGTCTGTGATCGGCAGTTCCTTTTTTCCGTCATCTAGTATTTTCTGGAAAATAGGAATAACGGAACCCCGGCTTCCTGCTACATTACCATATCTTACTACGGAAAATACGGTTCCTGAAGAACCGCTGTAAGCATTGGCTGCAATAAACAGTTTATCGGATACCAGTTTCGTGCCGCCATACAGATTGATAGGATTTACCGCCTTGTCCGTAGACAGGGCAACCACCTTTTTTACACCTTTATCCAGCGCTGCATTGATTACATTCTGGGCGCCGTGTATATTGGTCTTGATGGCTTCCATCGGGTTATATTCACAGGTAGGTACCTGTTTCATGGCCGCCGCATGTATAACATAATCCACACCTTCAAAAGCTCTGTACAGCCGTTCCCTGTCCCGCACGTCACCGATAAAGAATCGGACTCTGCTCATATCCACTTTTCCGGTATATTCGCTCTTCATTACACTCTGTTTAAATTCATCTCTGGAATAAATGATTACTTTTTTAGGTTTGTAATTTGCAAATATCATTTCCAGAAACTTTTTACCGAATGAACCTGTACCGCCTGTGATTAAGATTGTTTTATTGTTTAACATGACCTGTCTCCTTTTATCTTATATTAAACCTTATTATTTTTGTAAATACTACGGACTTTTATTATAAAACCGACTAAAATATATATCGGCAAAAATTGTATAAGCCTTAACCATTATACAACATTTGCCGATATATGTGTTATTATTAATATTTTAAATAACTGTTTATTCATTCAATAAATAATATTCCATTTCTTCCTGAAGCATATCAAGTTTTTGACTGAGTATGATTATTTTTTGCTCAATAAAGTTTAATCTCCTCGCTTGCACAATATCTGATATATCCGCTTTATGTTCATTAAACAAATCCCAAATGAATTCCGCATCCTTATCTTCTATACCAAGAATTTCAGCTGAAATGTCCATATATCTTCGCTTCGAAAAACATTTATTGAGTATGATATCTTCACTGAAGTATAGTAAATAGTCTGCTGCCTCTGCCAAATCTCGCGTATATCCTAAAAACTCAACTACATAGGATACATTCTCCCGTTCAAAATATACCGTTTCAAAAACTTCACTACATAGCTTGACTCTGGACTCTTTCCCAAGCTGCCGAAATAAAGAAAGTTTTATATAGTTTTTTGTCTGACGTATTACTCTTCTTTCTATTACATCCCAAAAATTCTTATCCGGATATGCCTTTCTTAATTCATCAAAGTCAAACTCCTGCTCTTCTTTTTTTACCTGTTGTATGATATTCTCACATATCTTTTTTTGAATCTCTGTCACAGATATATCTTCCGGTTTATCCTCCTGTAATGTTTTAATTAATTCACTGATTACATGATCCATTTATCCAATCTCCTCAATTTCATAATACTCACTTGTCCGCAATACACTTGTCACATCATCCATATACTGTTCCTGCTGTACAAGCTCTTCCCATCTGGCCTGAAGATTATTTCTGCCATATTCTCTTGCATTATAAAAAACAGAATCCAGACTTTGTTTCAACACCTGTGAATTAAATAAATCGGTTCCTCTGGAATATCTGCTATTTAGTGAATGAAGTACGTAATCGCTTCCATCAATATTCCCTTTTTTTATTACTTTTGCAGTCTCCGTAAATGCTGTTGCCAATATTCCTTCTAACTGGTGTGAATTCTCGATACATAAATAATGCTTTTTGCAGAAACGATAAGCTTTTTTCCCCTGTGCAGTGATAATATACAGCGATTGTTTTCCTACCTTTTTCCTGCTCCAGTAATTAAAATGATTGGTTCTTCGAAAGAAGTTTGATAAACTTTGACTGGAAATATTTAATGCCGCTGCAATACGGTTCTGTTCCATTATATTATTTTGAGACAATAGCTCCAGTACTGGATATAGGTATTTATATCCTTTTATACTGCTGTATTCCTGATATTCCTTCTCATTCTTTGCCAACTCTTTCATTATTTCTGATATGGTTTTAACTACAGTATAATAATAAACCCTTTGATGATCCCTGCTCTCAAATAAATGAAGATAATTTTCCAAAGCTTCAACCCTGCGTTCATCAACTGACAATTCTCCCAAACATTCACAAATGTTTTGATTCTCAATGGCAGACACGAGAATATCTTTTGCCCTTTCCACCATTTCATTTAATGTATCATCTTCCATCGTGTTCCTCATAAGCTCAGCAAAATAATCTTTTATAAACATTCCATTATTCATGAGAACACCTCCCTATCATTCGTAACACATTCGTAACCTATATACATTATACTAAAATCTCCTTCAAACATCAAGTCTTTGACTATTAATAATTCCAATCTTTATTGATTCGAATTGTTTTAAAACCATTATATTCAGACATTTCCATAGGGTACAAAGTATAAATACATTGGCATTTTCCTATCCGGCACTCCTCACAAGAGTGTTTATTATCGTAATAATAAATCAATCCTTCTACAATATTATTTCCGGAATTCACATTTGTAGCCGGAAATGAAACAAATCCCGTTTTCTTTGTTTTCTTCCTTGCTTCACAACAATTTGCCACAACCGATATCCCATTGTGCGTCTGTGCAAAGCGTTTCATTGCCGATTCAAAAGTTCAAGTTTCTCCGGACGCTGTCGTAAATCCTCATAATATTTAATTCCGTCTTCTTTAAGATTAAAACCTATTTTCTTATGATTCTCTATCAGCGGTATTCCTGTCGCTGATAATAAAGTGCAGCAATTACTTCTCCCATTATAATTCCAGTGAGAACCCATAAAAACCAGCCTTATATTAAAATCTCCATTCCTAAAACACTGTTCAGCCAGCCAGTTCCGTATTGTCTGTTTTGTAGAACCTGCCATTGCAAGTTCCGGAAATACTACAATATCTACTCCCTGCCAATTCATTTCTTCTAAGATATGAATATAAGCCCTATTAATTTCATCAGTAAATGCAGTGTCCTCTTCTATTGCAAAGTAATTTCTTCCTTTATAACATTCATAATGTTCTTTATACCATTTACTATTATAGAAAGGAATTACCGCAATTTTAATCATTGAATTTTCTCTAAGAACCCATTGCTCAAAACCGGAATTATTATAACCCTTAATAAACGTTTCCGGTTCTCCGTCCCTGTTTCTGACTATGGTATAATTTCGTAATAACGAATTAACTTTGGACTCATCAACAAAACGTTGAATTCTATTATTTTTAAAAACCGGGCTCATATCTGCAATTCCTTTTTCAGGCATTAAATATAAACCATATTTCAAACGTTCCTGATTTAACGGCCCTTTTAAATATAATTTATTCAAACCCATCTTGTTATTTTGCTTTAAAAAAGGATAATTTTCTCTCTCTGCCAATATTTGGTCAAATAGAATCAAAATATCAATACATATATTTTTACAATTTTCACTTTGCCCCAAAATTACCTTCAGATTACTTTTAAATACTTCAAAGCTTATTCCCAAATTCAATAATTCATCTATAAGCTGCCCTGTTTTTATATAGTCCTCTGTCATACAAACACTTTCAACCGTCTTAGATTCTATATAATTCCTGATATATTGGGGACTGTCACTCGTATCCAGCTCTTTATACAGAACAATTAATATATCATATATGGTATCTGCTTTCGAAATCTCCTCTTGTATATTATCAATTCTTTCTGCCGTTTTACTCATTGCAACCCTTTTCCTTCATTTTAATAATTTACGGTTCTCCCTCCAGATAACTTATTATCTGTTTAATCTTATGTATATGCAGCGGCTTCTATATATTTTCTTTACTCCTATAAATTTTCCTGAATAACTTTATTCCTTTCATTTTAGAGATGACAATCTGTACTTTTTTTATGTTGCAGAACTTCACTTCCGGCCGGAACAACCACGGAATGTTCTTCCATATCTTTATATCCGCATGCCATTGCACCAACCAATACATAATCATGTATAATTATATCATTTTTTAAAGCAGATGCCACACCAAAAAAACAATTATTTTTAACCGTAACAAAACCTGCTGTCACCGCTTTAACAGAAAATGTGTTATAATCTCCTATACTTGAATCATGTCCTATTATAACTCCTCCATAAAAAAGATTTGCATTTCCAATCGTAACTCCGGCCTCGATAATAGCAGCTTCCAAAATATTATTGCCTTCACCAATCCTGGCATCCGGCGCAATGATCGCTGTAGGGTGTATATAATTTTCAAATTTATATCCTCTTGCTTTACATTGTTCAAAAATTTTCTTTCGAACATTCCCCATCTGAGTATAGCCAATCCCCATAATCAATGTTATCTCTTTTTCTGAAAATCTCTCAAATAGTTCTTCAAACGAAATCACTTCAATTCCATCTAATTCGGACTCATAAATAAATTCTTTATCTGCCACATAGGAAAGTACCTGACCGAAAGAAGTCATATCAATATAAATTTTCATCATTTTGGCATATGTACCATTTCCGATTATAGCCAGTTTTTTCATCATATATTTCCTCTTCCTATATTTCCATAGTTTCTCCTTTTCATTATAATTTTTATATAATATATTACCATCATAATTTGTTCATATTTTTGGCCATTTCAATCTGGTTTGAGTAATTGTAGCCTCCTGATTTAAGTATATATACTAATTTAGGTACAAAAAACCTCTAAAGGGAATAACTTTAAAAATAAAACCTGTTTCCTTTAGAGGGATTTCTTATATTTCAAAATAATTTGTCTGAACCAATTAGTCAATTGCTCAAATTTTCAAAAAAACAAATAGTATATTTATTAACCCTTTTCGTTAAATTTTAATTATTCTATAAACTTTAAAATCTGCTCTACTCTATGCCTATATGTATGATTTTGACATACTTTTTGATACCCATTTATTAATATCTGCAGTCTTTCTCTCTCATGTGTAAGATAATACTGACATTTATCTTCCAGTTCATCAAATGAACGATAAACAGCTAAATCCTCATCTATTTTAAAATAATCCTCTAACTCCTCCTGATAATTAGTCAACAGAAAACCGCCGCTTCCCATTATATCAAAAATACGAAGAGGCAATCCTGTTTCAATGGAACGAATAGTCTGATTAATATTAATCTTTGATAAATAAAATACTTTGTTCATATCACTTTCATAACTGACCGCCGGCTTCAGCTCTGCATTTTGAATCATGGAAGTGTCATTACCTGTATATAATCGAATCTGAAATTTTTTTCCCAAGCGATTGAGCATTTCGATTCTATCCATTTCAGATACTTTTCGCGAAAAAAGCTGGTCTGCATAATAGTATCGGTCAGTCATCAGATATTGGTTTCTCGATTCCTGATTTAAGGCATTGTTCAAAAAAGTAACTATTTCATCTCCCACATAAGATTCTATATTTTTTTCCAGAAAATCATTAAATATATGGTTTAAAATCTGTTCAAAGTACTGTTGATTATTCTCAGTTAAATAAGGTTTTATCTGATTATATAAATTATCATGATACAAATTCCCAACAAAAGATATATCAGACCGAAACTTTATCTCATCTTCCCGTGTAATATCAATCGCACTGATTCTGGTTTTATTGATGGCCATTGGAAGATGAAACAAATGCGGAATGCCGAATTTCTTCAATCGTTCATATTGTGCTTTATCAAATACGAAAATATAATTACAGGAATATCGGGATTCCGGTGTATATAATGTATATAACGGAGAATCATATGTCCATGAAACATATTTTACATTCATTCGATTACATATATCGGAAATCACAGGCAAAAAATCATAACTCATTACAAAATCATATTTTGTCTCAGATAATTTCTGAATTAACCGTTCATCTGTTTCTTTGTTGTGTTCGTTAAATTTATATATAGCGTCAATACTTTCCACTGTATGACCGGCTTCCATAAATGCCCAGGGTAAATCAAATAATTTTATTGCTTCACTGCTTAAAAAAAGTATATTCATGGACCTGATTTCCTTTCGAATAATAAATTTTCAATTATCTTAAAAACTTTTCATAAAATTCTTAGTCTCTTTTCCTAGATTAAAAATCATATCCAAAATAGTAACGGAATGCAGAAACTCTCCATGCAGCTGAGAATACTCTTTATATCCTGAATAATCCATATATTCCAGTGCAATACTTTCATTAGCAAACAATTCATTCTCAATATAGTCTTTGGCTGCCGGACCTGACAGATAGCAATCTGCACCGGCTTGTTTACATATTCCTACCAGTTTTTCCGTTTTTCCGTCAATTAAATTATATTCCGATGACCATGTTATTTTTGTATTAATATCTAATATCTCACATATGCTTTTCAGGAATATATAATTAATCCTGCTTAAATATTTTTCTTCCCTGCACTTCTCATATAATTCTTTTATTGTTTCAGAATATTCATCAAAGTGCTTAGCTCTTGCATAATTATACTGTAATGTTTTCCAATGCTCATCCACCCATTCAGATGAAATTACCTCTGTTTCATTAATCTTTTGATAAAATTTCCCTTTTGTCGCAACCGGAATGCTGATCCACTGCATTCCCTGAAATGTTTTTATTATATTCCGGTTTCTCCAATCCCTTTTTGTATACTGCATATCATCATACAAAACAAACTCATCAACCATATTAATCATATCAAAATATCCCTTCCACGGGATATAATTTGACTGTAAAATCGCCACTTTTTTCATGAAATTTCTCCTTAAAACAGAATTCGTAATTTAAATATATTTTAAATACAAATCCTACTCGTTATGACTTTTAAAATAATTAAGTTCATTGCTCTCTTTAATATATTTAGGTGTATACTGATTTTTATAAACAGCCCCCGGCTCCGTATCTTTTGTAATCAACGCACCTGAACCTATCACGCAACCATCAGCTATTGTAACATGATCATTGACGGTTGCATTTACGCCTATAAAACAATTGTCTCCGACACAGGTTCTACCGGATAACACTGTATGTGATGTAATAAAAACATGGTTTCCAATTCTGGCATGATGACCAATATGATTCCCACTCCATAAAACAACATTGTCTCCAATCTGAACAAACGGCTGAATCGTATTATCCTCCAAAATAAAACAATTATCTCCAATCTGTTCTTTTTCAATCCAGCAGGTAATATGTGAACTGATATAACTGGCGAGTTTATACCCTTTTTGCTTTGCAGCATTATATTTTTCTTCCCTTATTTTATTTACATGAGAATAACCGATTGCAATAAACATCTCATATTCATCTGTAGGAAATTTATTCTCTATATCTTCAAAATCGAAAACCGGTAATTTACAAAATGTATCTCTTTTCCTGTATTCCCGATCCACAGTAAATGCTTCCACCCGATATTCGGAATCATTGTCGAAAAAAAACTTTGCAACTTCCGCCATATCATCAATTCCAAAAATAATCAACTTTTTCATTTTAGATCTCACCTTCTGTTAATCTTGCAATTCCAAAACCGGTCTTTCCATACCCATTTCCATTAAACAACATATACCACTTATCATTACATGAAAATACACATGGATAACATACCATTTTTGAATCAAAACCATCTGCCGATACATCAATTCCAGCTTCCTCATCTTTTCTTATCCAATTTACTCCATCTTGTGATTCAGCATAACCAATTCTATAACTCTCTCCCCGATAAGAATACCACATTTTGTATATTCCATTACTTTTTTGTACACAAGGCCTTGAAATTGCATATTCTTTATCATTTTTAAAATCAATACAGACCTTTCCGTTTCTTATCCAATTCACTCCATCCTGTGATTCGGCATATTTAATATGATACCAATGTCTTACCTCATCTCCAATTTTTTTCCATCCAACGCAGGAAAGATACCACATACGCCACAAATCATTTTCTCTAATGATCCATTGACTTGCACAAAAATGAGGTTCTTCTTTTGTCCTATCGCAAACAGGTCCATCATACATTTTTTCAAAATGAATTCCGTCATCACTTATTGCAAGGCCAATGGAATTCCGAAACGGTACTGTAACTCCTAAATTCCACCCTATATAATATAAATAATATTTATTATCAACCATGCCGATCCAGGACATCATCACACCGCTATCATCAAAGCTGCCTAATTCACCCGGTCTCAAAATCGGCTCTTTTTCAATATATAATATTTCTTCGGTTTCTACATCCATTTCCAAATAAAAAATATTAGATTGATTTTCTTCATTTCTAGATGTATAGTATATGCGATATTTACTGCCTTCAATAGGAAAAGCAAAAGGCGTTGCCGCACCATTATATCCTTCCACATCTATATTATAATTAAAATTTGATTTCTCCCATTTCATTTTGACATCACGGTCACATTATAACATCAACTAAAACAAATCCTTGTTCTACTATATTCTGCTGTTTTCCAGCTGAAAATAATTTTGATTCTTTGTAATAGTCAGATATATTATATATGACTTACTCCTTTCTAAAAGTTGTTTTTAATCAGATGATCACTGCTGATTTTCTTAATCATGTATTAGAAAAATTAATAATCGACTCTATAATATATTCACACTCTTCTTTTTTCATTTTATAAAACATTGGTAAACGTACCAGTCGTTCACTTTCTGCTGTAGTAAATCTATCTTTTTCGTACATTCTGCCATATTTATTGCCTCCAAACGACGAATGTAAAGGTACATAATGAAATACACAACTAATTTCTTTTCCTTTCATATAATCGATAAAATCACTTCTCTGCTCCACATTTTTCCATTTAAGATAAAACATGTGAGCATTATGTATACATTCCGATGGTACTTTGGGTAATTCAACAATCCCTTTGTTCTCCAATTTTTTCAAGCCATCATAATAAAATCTCCAGCTTTCAATTCGATTATTATTTATTTCGTCAGCCATTTGTAATTGTCCATATAAGTACGAAACATTAAACTCGCTTGGTAAAAAAGAAGAACCTATATCCACCCAGGTATATTTGTCAATTTCCCCCCGATAAAATTTACTTCTATTGGTTCCTTTTTCCCTGATAATCTCCGCTCTCTCTAAATAATCTTCATTATTAATTACCAACGCCCCTCCTTCTCCCATGGTATAATTTTTTGTTTCATGAAAACTATAACATCCGAAATCGCCAATCGTTCCTAAAGCTCTGCCTTTATAGGAAGCCATCACCCCTTGAGCCGCATCCTCTATTACCGGTATATTATATTTTTTTGATATTTCCATAATTGTATCCATCTCACAGGCAACACCTGCATAATGGACGACAACAATTGCCTTTGTTTTTTCCGTAATTGCTTTTTCAATTAATTTTTCGTCAATATTCATTGTATCCGGACGAATATCCACAAAAACACATTTGGCTCCATGGAGTACAAAAGCATTCGCAGTAGAAACAAATGTATAAGACGGCATTATTATCTCATCACCCGGCTGTATATTTAATAAGATAGCAGTCATTTCCAATGCTGCCGTGCAGGAAGTCGTCATTAATACCTTTTTGGCACAAAACCGTTTTTCCATCCATTCACTGCATAATTTTGTGTATTTCCCATCACCTGCAATCTTACTTGATTTAACAACGTCTGCCACGTGTTCAAATGCAGCCGGCAGATATACTGCTTTATTAAATGGTATCATTATTCTCCTTCTTTCTTTTGTTGATTAAAAATCTCAACTGCTTTATTTATTATTTCTATAACCCCGCTAATATGTGCTTTACTGCTTCGCTTCTGAGCATTTTTCTTCATCGTTATACTTTTATTCATATAATATTCTTCATCATCCTGCAATCTTCTCAGTTCATTTACAAGCGCAGCATAATCTCCCTGAATAGCATTTTCCCTGCCTACCCAATTACAACCGTCCAATGCTGAATCCAATGTAATCACCGGTACACCTTCCAGCATTGCCCATGCAACTGACATCCCCCCTCCAATTCTGTCCGGATTAAGATATACATCCACAATTTTATATAGCGCTGACAAATCTTTTTCATAAGTTATGTATTCAATTTTTTTCTTTTTTACCAGTTCATCATATTTCTCATTAATATATGCAATCGAAGATATTCCGATAATCACCCATTTTAACATTTCTCTATCTTTTATTTCCTTGCAAACTGCATCAATAAATTCATTATTCAATTCGGATTCTAATCTGTTTCCTACCGTCACTACTATAAATTCTTCTTTCCATCCCCTGTCCTCACGCTTATATACATTTTCACAAACAGGTAATATAAGCAACGGCTGACATTCCATTAACTCCTGTTTCTCCAGTTTCCAAGGAAACTTATCATTTATATTTAGAAATGAACTGATTCTTGTGCAGACCATACAATGAAAAAATGCAATAGAACCATCGGTAACAGTTGGAATAAATACAATTGGAAATAAATCATATAAAACTCTTGTTGCACATGTCCCATTTGCGCCAAAAAATACAATACTTTCAGGATTATAATCAACTATTTTATCCACATAATCATTTGCATGTTCACTCATCGAGTTCCCTTCTGAATAAAGAACCGGGATAGCCTCATCAAATACTTTTCTGTTACTTTGTGCATAACCTGAAAGCCCGTCGGTTTTAACAAAATATGTATTGATAAAAAAGTCTTCTTCCGAATATACTCTTGATTCAATAAAAACGGCTACTTCATATCCGCTGCTGCTCAAACCATTTGCCAGTCCGGCAACCAGTTTGGTTATATGCCAGTCTCCGCCTAACAACGGGGCAGAAGAAGCAATTGCAATTTTTTTCTTTTCCACTGAATCTTTTCTATATTTATTATTGTAAATCGAATCAGATATATCACACATAATCTTTCTTATGTCTAAGTAATAATTATAATATCGAAATTCAGGATGTTTCATAACAACATAATTCAAAAAATTAAACATAAAATAATGAAACCATATCGGATTGCTCATTGAACACTTATCCAATTCCTTATATGTCAGTTCAAGCAATTCACCGTCACCTGCATTTACCGAAAATAAAATATATGCGCAGGTCAATCTGGTCTTTATTGATTTTGCATTATGAAAAAGGGTTCGAATGGCAACAATCACTTCCTGACTTTTCACATTATCAATTATATATTGTACGGATTTCCCTGAAATCTCATTGTTATCCCCAAATTTCCGTATCATTTCTGTTATCTCATACGAAGAATTTATATCTGCAATTCCTGAAGACTTAATAAACGGTATATATCCTTCGGCTATTATTTTATCCTGAGAAATATTATATTCTTCTGTCAATATTCTCTTTATTTCGTTCATGGACTTTAAATTAACAGAACCAATCAGTATATAATCATAACCTGAATCATTTGTTCTCAGCCATTCCGGTTTATTTATGTTTATATTTTTATAGCCTGTTTCAATCTTATTGTCAATAAAAGAAACGATATCCGCATACTGCAGGCTCATAATCTGTTCGCAGAAACACATTCCTGTAATATCTGCTCCCCATATAACGATACGGCTGCCCTTTTTGATTTTGCCTGCCGGAAAAATTATATCTATCATATTTTTCTCCTATTTAAACATATTTTCCTTTAATATCGTATCTTCTTCAATATCGGCAGCTGCCTGCTTCCCAATGATATCTGCTAGTCTGTCCGGCGAAATTCCGAAGCCCGGTCTTTTAAATGTTAACATTTCTTTTTTAATTTCTGTTCCGGCTTTAATATCACATTTAGCTACTATGGATCTTCTGGCATTTTCTCTTGCCAGACATTCACTTTCCAAGCAGGATATAGCAGCATCACCTTTTATTTGTTTTGTCAGCTTTAAATTTTGGATTATCTTTCTTGCATCCCCGGTATCCATTGCATGATAATGGTCATTTCCTTTTAACGACTTATCCAGTGTAAAATGCTTTTCAATAACCAGGGCTCCCATACCGAATGCAACCGTTTGTACCATGGCATCACCGATTGGTTTTGTATGATCGGAATAACCAATGATCTCATCCGGAAATTCTTTCATCAGGCTTTGAATTTTCAACAGATTGGCATGCTGCAGCGGAGTGGGATATTCCAGCACGCAATGCATAATTGTTAGCTGCTGTGTGTTATATTTTTTGATTACTTCTACGGCTTTGTGAATTTCATCCAGATTTGAAGCGCCGGTGGATATGATCACCGGTTTATTTTTCTTTGCAATATGCTCCAAAAAAGGGAGATTTGTAATATCGGAAGATGATATCTTATATACCTCCACAAGCTCCTGCAGATAGTCTGCCGCTTCAAAATCAAATGGCGTAGACATAAACATAATTCCTAATTCATCACAGTAATCTTTCAGGATTTTATATTCATTCTCACCAAACAGATCATATTTTTTAAATAATTCAAACTGTGATCTTGTACTTTCTTCACTCAGGTCCCAATAAGAAGGAGAAATCTTTGCTGCCAGTTTTTCTGCTTTATAGGATTGAAATTTAACAGCATCAAGACCGCATTCTTTCGCCTCTTTTATCATCAATTTTGCGGCATCCAATAATGATATTCCGTTTTTAGCCGCAATATCATAATAATTTACACCTATTTCCGCTATCAGATAATATCCCTGCTCCTCCAGCGCTTCAAAATATCCTTTCATACTTCAATCAATCCTCCATTCTGCCCGGTCAAAACAATTTTTTCTCAATCTCCCAGAATTATCCTTTTGACTCTTCTTATTCCCTGCATGAGATTTTTATTTCTCATCCTGTTATATAAATTTTTTCTCATCACATCACTCTTAATCAACCACAGTAATGTTTCTGCTATTGTTGTCTCATCTATTTCCGTTCCCAATCCCAGATTAATAAATCCATTTGCTATATCCCCAAAAGTATGTGCCTGTTCTCTCCTGTTCTGTGCAATGATGATTGCAGGAACCCGCATACATGCCAGCTCATACATGGTCCTTCCCTGGGAAGAAACTGCAATATCCGCGTTATACATATACTCGGCGATGTTGCTTACATTTCTCAGTATCTGAATATTATAATCCATATTCTTTATTTTTTCCAGCAATGGTGTTTCATCGCCATAACCCATACCTAATATACATGTATATTTTATTTCTTTATAACCCGTTTTTTCAATTGCCTCAATTACTTTCATGGTAAGATTTTCAGGGTCTGTTCCTCCAAAAACAATCAGCATATTATTTACTTTTTCACTGAATTCTTTCTCATTATAAAGTATAAATTCATCCCGTACACAGTAATATTTCTCACCGCAATAAACATTTTTCTCTTCTTCTGTTTCATACAATGCATTTATCACTGCATCCGCATACTGCCTTCCTTCTCCCAAATCTTCAAAATTAACCACTCTTATTCCAAGCTGCTTTACCAGTTTCATATATTCTTTCCGTGTATCTAATATGTCATTGACAAGAATTCGGGCATTTTCTCTTTTGATTATTTCTGTTATCTCTTCATCAGAATGAATGATTTCATATCTGAAAAAACTCTTGCTGATTTTGTCAATTCCCAAGTCACTTTTTGAACTAAGAACAAACAATACTTCATGCTCCGTTAGATTATAAGCTAACTGCAGCGCCCGGTATACATGCCCCAGTCCAATTTCTTTATACCCGTCCACCCGAAAAATAATCTTTTTCTTGGATAATTCTGCTTCCGCCAGAACCCAGTCCTGTCTGGTATCTATATCAACCGACTCATTTTCATTCATTTCAAAAACACCGATTTTATCTCCAAATCTGCTGTTTTCGGTCACGCACCGGGAATCTGCGATGAGAAATGCTCCGGTTTCACTGTAGTAGGGCGGCAAATACTGTCTGTTAACTCTCTTTTCATATAACGGAACGATTTTGTCTGCTTCCATCCCCCATGCAAGATGTGGCTTATTGACCACTGCAATGGTCGTATCCGCCTTTTTTTCAATATGTTCTGTTATGGCCGCATCCAGGGTTTCAACTTTCAGAAGCGGTGAGGTGGGTTGAAGTGTTATGACTATATCGTAATCCTGTTTTTTTCGTAATTCACAATATGTATGAAAAACCACGCTGTCTAAAGTCACATCATCTCCGCACAACTCTGCCGGTCTGTCGATTACTTCCACATTGTACTTCGAAGCGACTGCCTTTACTTCTTCGGCATCGGTTGAAACCGCTATATCTGTAATCAGCTTTGAATTCAATGCATTTTCAATCGCATAGCAGATTAACGGCTTTCCGGCCATCATTCTTGTATTTTTTTTAGGTATTCCTTTGGAACCGGCCCTAGCCGGAATCACTGCCAATATTTTTTTCATTTTAACCTCATCTCTATGGGTTTCACCGATTTGTCTGCAAAACTTCCCATATTGAAAATTTGAATCATAACTCTCTAATTAATGATTTCTTCCAGCGAAACTACTTTCAGAGTCTTAAATTTATTTCTTATTTCTGCTAAAATATCATCATAATCTGCAATTGCTGTAACGATCACCAGATCCACTTCTTCCATTTCAGCCATTCCGTCAATATCAACAACTTCCAGTCCGTTCAGTCCGTATACCAATTCCCTGCCGTTTCTGTCAATATAATATTTAATTTCTATGTCGGTATACCGTTCAAACTGTTTACTTAACAGTTCTGCAATACTTCCCATTCCATATACGGCAATTTTCTTATAACCGGACTGTTCTAAATATTTCTTCACCGAATCCTCATCTGATAAATCCTTTAACAGCCATGAAGAGGTTAATCCATAATACTTTTTATACCTTTTCAGCAATAAATTATCCTTTGCCCTGGCTTTTGTAACATAATTATATATCCCTAATCCGGCCGCAGATAAAATCAAACATTCTGCTACCGGTTTGATAATCTTTTTCATTTTCATATTATTATTCATCCTTTCTCATAATTTCCCGGATTGCCGTTTTCATATTGGAAATACTGTTTTTCTCAAAATACGTCTTTTCAGAATTACCGGTGCTGATATTATTGACAACAATCCTCTGTAATTCATCTACACTGTCAATCAATACCGCCATATCGTTTTCATATAATTTTTTCATATATGTATAAGAAGCCTTTTTTATTATTACTATATTTGTATCAAACATCGTAGCCTCTAACATTACCGTGGAAAAAATCCCCACCACATAATCCGCCTGGGCAAGATAAAAATAAATATCCCTGTCAAGATTGTCTATAATCGTAACATCTGCATCTTCTAAAAGCTTTCCATACTCTTTTCTCCAATTGCCAAACTCCCTCGGATGTAATTTTACGATGATTTCATATTGGTCTAAATCTATCCGTTTGGATAGTTCGGCTGCATATTCAAATATTTCTTTAATGCTTTGTGAAATGAATAATATTTTTTTCTTTTTGCGGGCTTTCAAACGTAATTTTTCATATTTTCTTATTTTATATTCCATCTCAGGATAACCAACAGCATAAATCCTGCTTCTGCTTAACGGAAATCTGGCCGTTTCCCTGTCTTCACGGCTGAATGTAAAAATATAGTCCGGAAAACTTTTTAATTTCCTTTTTCTAAAGAAATTGTATGATATGTGTTCTTTCCCAATTACTCCATGTTGCAATTCAATCACCGGTATCCCCAGTTCTTTTGCCGCTTCACACAATATCATCATTCTAAAATCATAATAACATACAATTACAATCACTTTTGGTTTTATTCTTTTTAATATAAAATGATAATAGCTCCTATAATAATTTCTTTCATTTAAAATATTGACTAAGGCTGTATTTATTCTTACTTTTTGCTTTGTTGTCAATGAATTTTCAAAACTTTGCTCTAAAATGTTGTATATTCGTTCTTCCAACATACGTCCGTCAAATACAATTTTATCCTTCTTTTTGCATAATGCTTTAAAGGAATTTATATCAGAATTTTTCACTCTTGAAACATATCTTGGGTAATAAAAAAAGCCATCAGTACTGTTATCAAAAATATAATATGAATTATCTAAATTTTCGGAAAGTAAATCTGTATATACGCACCTATATCTGCTATTTTCTTTTACTTTTCTGGACGAACTGAAAATTAAAATTTCCTTTTTAAACAAGAAAAACTGATTTTTAACTGTCATACGATTTATCAGTTCCATTAAATTAATTCGATTATCAAATTTTTCATTAATTGAAGTATTTTTATTAAACAGCCCATAGTTCTCCATCAATGATGTATATACATCAAATCTAATATACAGCCAAAATTTAATGTTACCTATTTTCAAATCAAAAAAATGGTTTTGGTCTTCTATTTCTAAAAATTTTTCAATCAACTCTTCTGATGTCATTCTATCCCTCGTTTTCCATATAATTACTGTTTTAAAAAAACTTTCTTTAATCATCATTTATCTGATACATATTAGTCTGACTGTACGTTATTATAACGTATTTCAAATTCAATGTCATCTGAAAATATTCAATCTGAAAATAAATTAAGAGCCTGCCTCTAATTGTACTAATATTTCCTCATATACCTTTAATGTATCCGTAAGCTCATATTTCAATGTGTCTGCCAGCATTACTATATCACTATGTTCAAATGCTTCCAAAAGATTCTGAAGCTGTGCCAAAATCACATCTTCAGGCAAATCCACTCCCTGCTTCCGGTAATAAGGAATCTCTGATATCAGTTTCATAATGATCTCATTCAACTCCGGCATAATCTGATTAATCGCCTTCATTGCGGAATTTGTATTATTTTTACACAACATTTCGTATATACCGTCTGTCCTGACCAAAACATTCCTAACCTTCTCAATTATTTTCTGCATATCAAATCCTCCAAGCTCTCATGTTTCATCCCTTTTATATCAGCCCCTTTTGCTGTATTATAGATATTAATTTTTACATCCGGCCGGTTAATTCTTGATTCTATAAATTTCCGATAGATTTCCCAAACCTTAGTTGTCTTTATTTCAGAACCATCTACGGAAGACACTAAAAATTCATCATTTAACTCTCCTATATCATGTTCTTCTTTGCAGTCACTGGCATGAATTTTTCCATTGGTATAAGCCAAGTCCAGTCCTACACAAATCAGACTTTTACACTGCATACGGATTGCCATATCTACTGCAAGAGTAGAAACAGAACCTCCCGTCTCAAATAAATCCGCTCCAATATTGGCTGCATATGTTTCTGACTTATCGAAGTCCATCTGCAATAACATATATTTCTTTCCTATCCAATATTTTACAACAGAAGAAGACACTGTAGATAAATATAATAGTTTTATATTTTTCATCGACTCCTCATCAATTCCTCTTATCTGTTCAATAATAGAATCCTTGGCGTCTGATAAAATAATATAATCCGGTATGATTTTCTTTTTCAATAGTTTCTTCGAAACAGTCCCTGCTGCCACTATTAAATAATTTCCGTCTTTTGCCATCGTTTCCAATACATTCATATCATTATCCAAAGAAGGGCCGCCTGCGACAAAAATTAAATCTTTTTCTTTGAATTCCTGCCTGATTTCATCAATGACCTTTGGTCCCAGCAATAAATTTTCTATAAAATTCTTTTCCAGCATTTTCTTTTGACTATAGATAGAATTGATAGAAGTAAACGCAAGCTGCAGAGTTCTTCTTAATTCCGGATTTTCTATATTGGCAATACATGGCTGATGAATCAAAAGTTTTCCCTTAAACTCCTTTAAATGCTGCGAAAGCTTTGAAAAGTCTTTATCATAAATCAAATGGATATTCGGCGAATTTATAATCCCGCAAAGATTTCGAAATTTAAAAAATATTTTAAACAGTTTTATATCATGTTCATAAACATAAATTTCTTTTCCTTTATCAAGATTATTAATCGCCTGTACCCATGAAAAATTCAAACCAACAATTATATTTTCACGAGTTCCAGGTTCAATACTTTTTTCAAACTTTTGTACTGCATCCACATAAGGATCAATGGTTCCCTCATATGTAATTTTTGAATTAATTCTGACTGTCACACCTCCTGCATAAGTAACGGCGATTTGATACTTATTCTCATCTATTGTGTCAATCTTCATTAATTCTTCCAATAATTCCGGATATCTTACTCTAAGAGCCTCTATATTCTCCATTTCATATTCCTCAAACGGAACTAATCCATGCTCTACTAAATTCAATGTTATTCCATTAATAAAAGATATATATTGTCCTTCCATTAAATCAGCAACATAAAGATAGTCCTTATTCTCTTGTGCATATAATATATTACTAAGCATGGAATTAAAAATATTTAAATCAATTTCAAATGGTTTGTTTTCCGAATTCTCATATATTCTGATTAAATCAATGGTTTCTGTCAGATGATCAATAAACCCCCTAAATTGTATATTCCCATTTAAATAATCATCCACCCTGTAATAATTAACCACTCTGTTCATACGGAAACGGACACGTGACAAACTCTCATACAATTCACGCATACTAATCCTCCTTTTTTCTGCCAGATCGCCAATCAGCTGGTCAATAGCATCATTATATGAATTCAGCAGTTTTTTGCCTGATTCCACAATACTCCGGATTTCATCCAACTGGTCTTCACGCTCGTCATTCATTGTTCCCTGAATCTCATATTCTGTTTCCCGGTTATATATTGCCGCCAGTTCCATAAATGGTACATGTTCAACATCATAATTTATCTGTTCAATTCCCTTCAGACATTTTTCATATTCCCTAGAAGCTGTTTTATTTTTACGGAACAATTCATATAATTTATTATAATCCCTAATCCCTAAATTAATTTTCTTCTTAAATTCCTGCAAATCATCTGACAGCTCCGCAAATTCTTTATAAATAGCTCTCCTTGTTTCATCATCAAACACTGGTGGAATATCTGCTATTATCTCCTTAATATCTAATGATTTTATACATTCCCGTTCAATTGCTTCATTAAAAGTAATAATCTCACTTCCCCGAATCTTTGCACCACCTTCCGTTGCATCGATTACTTTTAATTCCGGATATCGCAGTATCTGCTTTTCAAACCACTTCAAATACGCTTCCATTCCTTTATTGGTCAGAACTTTTCCACCATAAATATCCTCAACTTCTACATATTTTTCATCTGATTTCATTTTATCAAAATCTGCTCCATCATACGCTGCAACAGTATGCTTTTTATTATTTGTAAATGCCAGATCCTGACCGATTAAGATAAGCGTTTTAAAACCGCAATACTGTGCCAATGAAAAACAATTATTAGAAACAGAACCTCCGGTCTCCAACGGTGCCGCCTCAATGCCGGCATATCTCATATATAAATCACTGATATAAGATTTATCATCAACAAAATAAAATCTCTTTCCATAATGAATTCCCCACAATTCTTTGTTTGACTGCGGGCATACTACCATTGGCAGATGAATCATTTTGCTGTGTGCAAACAAATATGCAGGTTTATGCGGATCTACCGTCATTACAAGGTCAGGAGTTACACCTGCATTCAGAACTGATTTCAATGCAGTATCTGCCGCAATAATAAATGCTTTTCCCTCTGCCTTTTTTAATTCGGATATATTTTTATCTAATGACGGACCTGCCGATACTATAATGGCAGGAATATCTGCTATATCACAGGTATCAAATTTTTCTTTTAACTGATTAATAACATATTGTTCCGGTATATCATCAAAATTTGACAGCATATTTAAAATAAATTCATGTGAAAAACTAATCTGGGTATTTCTATCCAAAACCAACACTTCTACAGCATTTTTTACCAGCCGTATCAGCTCGGCCCATCCTTCCGGATAAATACTGTTATAATTTGGAAGACTTCCGTACTCTACCAGCCGAATCTTACTGTAATCAATTGCTGCGGTTACAAATTCATATGCTGCCTCCATATTGATATTATTAACTGCTATTACCACTCTCTGACTGTAAATCAGGTCCGAAATATCTATATTCATAAGAACTTTCATAAATACATCCGTATACGGTTCATATATAAGGATGAAATTGGTCTCACAGGTATTCTTTAACAATTCCCTGATGTGGCTTCCGTCCGATAATCCATACAATACAAATACCGCGAGTCTGTTTTTATCCCTGTACTGCTCTGCCCATCTGTAGGAACTGTCTGCCGCACTATATCTGCTGTTTAAATACCATAAACGCTCATTTTCCTTAACCGCAATAATCGGCTCCCCGTTAACGGATGTATCCAAATATGCATTTCCGCTTTCCGGATCATACTGTTCCAGATAATCTGCAACCTGCTGTACCAATTTCGGAAAAATATCCGCCAGCGCCTGCACATTTTTTTGAAAAATATTGTTTTCCACCATATCAGTCCTTTCTTCCAGTTCAATACTCTATGCTGCCAAAGTCATATATTCTCTATTATTATGCGGGAAACCTGTTCAATCTCTTCTTCTGTTAAATAAGGATGCATCGGCAGCGAAATTACTCTGTCTTTCAAATAATCCGTATTCGGATATGATAAATCCCTGCGTATACAATTCTGAAATGCCAACTGTTCATGCATTCCCTTTACATAATATGTCATGGAAGGTATCTGCTTCTGTTTTAATGCCTCCTGAATCTGCTCTCGGCTTCCAGGACCGTCCACTATAATCGTATATTGTGCATAGCTGGAATAATATCCCTGTCGGATTACAGGTGTCTTTACATAATCTTTTAAATATTTATTGTATAAATCTGCCGCCTCATTTACTTTCTGCAATTCGTATTCCCGAAAAGCCCTGAGTTTAATCTGCAGGATAGCCGCCTGCAGGGTATCCATCCTGGAATTTGTTCCCAGCCGGACATTATCATATTTATTTATTCCCTTTCCATGGACACAGATCGAACGAATTAGTTTTTCCATTTCCGCATCATTGGTAAAAATGGCGCCGCCGTCGCCATAACAGCCTAACGGTTTTGCCGGAAAAAAAGAAGTTGTACTGATATCTCCAAATCCGCAGGCTTTTTTTTCACCAATCTGTCCGCCAAATCCCTGTGCACCGTCTTCCAGTATTTTCAGTTCATATTTATCCGCTATTTTTCGGATTTCGTTATAATCCGCAGGCTGGCCGAATAAATCTACCGTCACAATGACCTTTGGCTTATAGATACCTTCCGCCTGTACTGCCTGTATTGCCTCTTCCAGTCTGTCCGGCATCATATTAAACGTACGTCTGTCCACATCTACAAATACAGGAACCGCCCCCAGAGAAGCCGGCGCCTCGCCGGAAGCAAAAAATGTAAAATCAGGAACAAACACTGCATCACCGGCTCCCGTCTCCCATGCCCGCAGGGCAATTGTCAGTGCATCCGTACCATTACCACAGCTAATACAATATTTAACTCCAACATACTCTGCCAATTCCTGTTCTAATTCCTTTACTGCCTGACCGGATATAAAATCGCCTCTTTCCAAAGTATCGGCAATTGCTTTATCTATGTCAGTCTTCAGAACATTATACTGTCTTTTCAAATCTCTGAATTCCATGACTATACCCATGCATATAGCAGCCCCTGAAATACTGCCGCATTATTTCCTTTCCGCTCTGTCTTATAATTGCAGTCCCGCTATTTGTTTCACATTTGCTATATTTTTCTCATGCTCTACTGCAAAATTACCGGATACCTTTTGTCCCGGTTCTACATTTTTGGTTACCACTGCCCCCATACAAATATATGCTTTTTCGCCAATACGGACTTTTTGTTTAACAGAAGCATTTAATCCTATCCACACACCATCATCCACTTCCACGGCCCCGGCCAGCGCTGCGCCTGCCGATATGGCGGATCCTCTGCCAATCTTAACGCCATGGCTAATGGTTACATGAGAACTGATCATTGTATTCTCTCCAATAACGGTATCGTCTATAATTCCCCGCTCAATACAGGTATTTGAAAGAATCTCCACATTATCTCCGATATCCGTCCAGCCTGCCTGCTGCATATGTATGGTAACATCGGCATCTCTATAATACTTAAATCCACGGCCTCCCAAAACCGTACCTGCACCAATGTAACAATTATTTCCGATTTTCACATGTCCCAGTATGCTTACATTTGGTTCTATCACCACATTTTCACCAATTATTACATTATTGGAAGCAATATATACATTATCCGCAATTACTGCAGTCCGGCTTATGGAATTTTCAATATCTTCACCATAGAACTTTTCTTCCACCAGATAATTATGCACTTCAAAAAATAGTTTTTCAGGATTATCGCTGACAACAATTCCAATATTATCACTTTTAATCCGGGCTGCTATTTCTTCAGTTGTAAATACCGCTGAAATATCTGGATTATTAAGTACTGATGAAATATATTTCTCATTCCTCAGGAAGACAAAATTACTGTCTCCATAAACAGCATCTAAAAAACCTGCTGACTTAATCACGGCATCGCGCATTACTTTCATCAAAAATTTCTCTTCCAAACTACTTAAAGCTGTCTCATTCATCTTTATCAAATTCTCCGGTCATATCCAGTGTGGAAAAGTCATTTAACGGTAATTTCACCGGTTTTCCCTCTTTCTGGCTTTTATAAATGGCAAGTATCATTTCTACTGCATTTCTCCCCGCTTTTGCATCCACATAAGGCGCCCGGTCTTCTTTAACGGCTTCCATCATATCTGCATAAAGGCTGGTATGCCCGTTTCCGTATACATTACTGGTGGCCTCTTCTAATCCTTTGTTATTTCTGTCTTCCTCTGTTTCTTCATCAAAATCCCATACATCTATATTATTGGTAGAAGTACCGCCAATTTTAACCGTTCCTCTTTCCCCAAACACATAAAGAGTTTCTTCCATATTTTTCGGATAAACATTTGTAGTTCCCTCTATGGTTGCAATGGCGCCATTCTTAAACTTAACAACCGCCATTCCTACATCTTCCGCCTCCAGGTAATCATGGAACTGCTGTCTGGCAGCACCATACACTTCCTCTACTTCTTCTCCAAACATCCATCGCAGTAAATCGATTCCATGAATACACTGATTCATCAGGGTTCCCCCGTCATGCTCCCAGGTTCCTCTCCAGGGCGCCTGAGTATAATAACCTTTATTCCGGTTCCATCTGACATGCACAGAACCGTGAGACAGCCTTCCGAATCGATTTTGTTCTATTGCCTGTCTTAACTTCTGAACGGCTACATTAAAACGGTTCTGATGACATGCACATACTTTCACACCATATTCTTCTGCCTTTTTTATGATTTCATCTGCATCTTTTATTGACATGGCCATTGGTTTTTCTATAATCACATGAATCCCATGTTCAATACAATGCAGGGCAATTTCCGCATGAGAACCGCTTTCGGTTGCTATGGCAATCAGGTCAATGCGATTCTCCTCAATCATTTTTTTATAATCCGTATATTGCTTTACGGTTTCCGGCGCCGGGTATTCCCCCCGCAACAAAACATCTGCAATATTTTCTTTCATCAGATCACAGGCCGCCACAAACTCCAGTTGATTGTTTACCGCTGCCTTAACATGATTTTTTGCAATTCTTCCGCAGCCAATTAATGCATATCTCATAATATTTTCCTTTCATCAACCATATTATAATACTTCAATATTCTGACGATCCGATAAATTCTTTGTCACATTTTTGGTATCAAAGATTACTTTTGCATTTCTTTGTATCATTTCATAATCCACATTCGTATGTGCCGTTGTAATCATTATCAGGTCATAGTTCCGAATCACTTCGTCGTCAATCCTGGACAAACCTTGTTTTTTATCTCCCTTGTAATTATATTCCGCAATCCAGGGGTCATAAAAGTCTACAATTGCACCTTCCTGTTCTAAAATCTTTATTACTTTCAATGCAGGGCTCTCTCTGTAATCATCGATATCCTGTTTATATGCCACGCCCAATACCAATATCCTGGAACCATTCAGCGCTTTCTTATATCTGTTTAATATCTTTCCTGCCCGTTCCACACAATACTCCGGCATCTTATCATTTATCATCATGGAACTTTCAATCATGGAAGTATGGAATCCATACTCTCTTGCTTTCCAGCTCAGATAATACGGGTCCAGCGGAATACAATGACCGCCCAGTCCCGGTCCCGGATAAAATGCCTGATATCCGTAAGGTTTAGTTTTTGCAGCTTCTATAACCTCCCACATACTGATTCCCATCTCATTGCAAAGCATGGTCAGTTCGTTTACCATTCCTATATTAATATTCCGATATGTATTTTCCAAAATCTTCTCCATCTCTGCAACTGCCGGACTGGATACCTCAAACACATCCCCCTCCAGTACGGCCCTGTACATAGCCGCTGCTACCTGAGTAGCATCTTTTCCGACTCCGCCTACTACTTTTGGCGTATTCTTCGTCTTATATATTAAATTCCCAGGGTCTACCCGTTCCGGTGAAAACGCCAGATAAAAATCCTCTCCACATTTCAAACCCGAACCTTCTTCCAATAAAGGTTTTATTAATTCTTCTGTTGTTCCCGGATATGTAGTAGATTCCAGCACCACAATCGTTTCTTTCGCAAGATACTTTGCAATTTCAATTGTGGAATTTTTTACGCAGCTGATATCCGGCTGCTGATGCTCGTCCAATGGTGTAGGAACACAAATCGCAATAAAATCCACGTCTTTAACGAAACTGAAATCATCGGTTGCTCTTAACATACCCGATTTTACAAGTTCTGATAAATCCTCATTTACTACATCTCCAATATAGTTTTGTCCCTGATTCACCATATCCACTTTCTTTTTTTGCACGTCGAAACCAATGGTTTGAAATCCGGCTTTTGCTTTCTCTACCGCCAACGGCAGACCAACATACCCCAGACCAATGACTCCTACTATAATTTCTTTATTTTCTATCTTTTTTAATAATTTTTCTTTCACGTTTCATCCTCCATTTTATGAAGTTTTCAGCTTATATTAATTTAAAATCATTTCTACTATATCAACAATTTTTTCTGCTGCATTACCATCACCAAAAAAGTCGCCCTTATCTTTCTTATTATCTGAATTTAGAGCAGCAGAAATGATTTCCATACTGGTTTTAACGGAATTGGCATCCTTAAAGTTCAAAATCTGAATCCATCCTGATTCAATTAATTCCGGCCATACTTCCAAATCCAGTAGAAATATGCACCTTTTTCCGGCAAAGGAAGCTTCTTTTGATGCTCCGCCTGAATCCGTAATAATGCACTTACAATTTTTTAACAAAGAAACCATTTCCAAATATCCTACAGGTTCCGTTATAATTAAATTTGAGTTTTTCTGAATTCTGGATTCAAAGCCATATTCAACTATTTTCTTTTTTGTTCTTGGATGCAATGGTAAGACAATCGGATATTTTACCTGTTCTATAAAATCTATGATTTTTTCCATTCGTTCCCTGCTGTCAGTATTTTCCTGCCTGTGCCAGGTCATTAAAATATAATCTTTTGGGTATTTTTTTAAATATTCACTTGCATTTTCCTGTGAAGCACAATACAAAAACTCATCAAACATTACATCCCCTGTAAA
Source organism: uncultured Lachnospiraceae bacterium (assembly GCA_910583605.1). Classification (GTDB taxonomy): domain Bacteria; phylum Bacillota; class Clostridia; order Lachnospirales; family Lachnospiraceae; genus Bovifimicola. The sequence goes on along the minus strand of CAJTXN010000003.1, from coordinate 61,303 downwards.
ATGAATTTTCTTTTCATCAATACCTTCCTGTTTAAGATTATCAACAGAAATTCTATCCGGTGTGCATAAATACCCGGATAAATGATCCGCTACAATACGATTGCACTCTTCCGGATTTTTCTTATTGTTTGTGCGAATTCCCGCTTCAACATGAATCATGGGAATACATAGTTTTGCCGCAGTCAATGCTGCTGCCAATGTGGAATTTGTATCTCCATATATAATCACACATTGCGGATTATATTCTGTCATTACCTCCTCTAAAGCTATCATTGCCTTCGCTGTAGTCTGTGCATGACTCCCGCTTCCAACATTTAAATTTCTGGTAGGTTTCGGAATACCAAGTTCTTCAAAAAAGATATCCGACATATTTTTATCATAATGCTGGCCTGTATGAATAATTATCTCTTCAATGTTTCTTTTCCTCATTTCTCTGGAAACCGGAGCTAATTTTATAAATTGCGGACGATTTCCCACTACATGCATCACTTTCATATTAATTCCTCTCTAATACTTTGTCAAAAACTTTTGCAAGCTGACCTGTTGTATATTCCCGGCTATATTTTTTAATTACGATATCATCTCCAAAAACTGAACGGTTTTCTTCATTTTTCCACACTGTATAATTATCCATTAACCACTTGGAAATACCATCAAAGTCATCATATTCAAAATTCTTTCCTGTCTTGGTTTTATTTAATATATCTTCTAAGACACCACCTTTTGACGAAAAACTCAAAATTTTTCTTTTCATTCTGATATATTCAAAAATTTTACCTGTGTATACAAAATATGTTCCTTCTCCTTCTTCGCCAAACAGCACCAGAATATCTGCCTGCATGGTTTCTTTTATACTCTCTATATGATTTAAATAACCATTATATTGTATAATTTTATATTTATCTCTTTTCTCTAATTCTTTTCTCCATTGATTTTCAAGTGTTCCATTAAATATCCATAAAATTTCATCTTTGTTTAATTTATTATTTTCAATCAAACCATTAATAATATTCAACAAATTCAATGGCGATCTGTTCACATAAAGACTTCCATTATAACATAATGTAAACTTATTATTTTTATTTATTGGAACCTCAATACCCCGAAAATCTTCTTCATCATACCCATTTGTAATCTCAATTATCTTTTCTTTATCCACTCCGTATCTCTCTGTATATTCCCCCATAAATGCCTTTGCAACTACAATAATTGCATCAGCTTCCCGTGTTAATTCTTTTTCTAAAATCTGTTGCAGTTCCATGGTAGAAGCGTCATTTTTATAATAATTTCTTATATAATGATTATTCGTCATCCACGGATCACGATAGTCCTGAACCCATTTCATTCCATATTTTTGTTTCAAATAAAATCCTAAGATATAAGTACTAAAAGGCTCTCCTGTTGTATAAACAGCAGTAATCTCTGTCAGGTCCAATATACCTTCTATTTGTTTTAAACACTCGTTTACCCAGCAAATTCGATTATCCGGAATCAGTTTCAAATTAGCATCACTTTTTATTACTTCCAAATAATTATCTATCCAATCTTCACTCTGAACAATTCCTGCATATAAATTAAATATCTCCTGTTGCTCATCTTTAGATAATATCTCCGGTATGAAGTTCACATTATCGATTCTGATTACCTGAATCCCCTTTATTTCTTCCAATAAAGTATAATCCTCGCCAAATTTATGCTCATGCTCACCCACAGTTAATACAATCGGTTCATATCCAAATTTTATTAAATACTTAACAAATTTCAATGAACGCTGCACCCCGGAGCCTCCTGTCGGTGGAAAATTATATGCACAAAACAATACTTTTTTTCTATTTGTTTCCTTCAGCCTGATTTTCTTTAATTCACCTATGTGTTCATAATTCTCCGAAAAATTATCCCGAACTTTTCTGATTTTTTCTTTATCAAAAATACAATCCTGAAATAATTTTTTTTCAGATATAGAATAAATCTTATACCCTTTATTATCAATATCTTCCAATACCTTTCCACAATAATAAAATACTTTTATATTTTTCAGACCCATACTGTGTAATTGACTGTTAATAGCTGAATAATACTGGCTGGCAATAACAATATGCAAATCTTGCATATCCAGCAATTTTTCCGGTTTATATATTATCTTTTCACAAAATTCTTTTCCCCATTTTTTTGAATCATTATCTGCAAATCCTATGATTTCATATATTTCATTCAAAACCTTATATGCTCGATGTCCATATTGTGAAGCTCCAAAAATAATACATTTTTCCTTCATTCTCCTATATCCTCCTGAAGTTCTCTACATATAGTCTAAAAATATTAAATTATTATGCTTTTTTACTATTTTCCTATTCTGTTTCAAAAGGATATCTTTTAATTCCAAGTCTTCCTTTTTTAAAAAATAAATCAAATCATCTGTATCTTTTGCCACATATCCATTCTTATTCTTTTTTACGGCTTCACAAATATTTCCGCTCATTTCTGTTGTCAAAACATAAACGGCGCTTTCAAATGCCTCTATATATGTAAACGAATATGTTTCACAACATATGGAACCTAAATACGCCATATCTATCTCATATTGAATCAACGCATCTTTCATACATAAATGTTCATCATTTCCTTCCATATGTATTTCAACATATTCTACGCCTTCTATTTTATCCTTATCACTGCATCTCCCAAAACAATAAAACTCAAACAGATGATTCAATTCACAAACAATTTTTTTAAACTCCTCATACCCTTTTGTTTTATTTGCCGCTCCTAAAAAAGCAATTTTTAATTTCTGATTTACCTGTTTCTGTGTTTCTTCTATTTCATACACATAATGGGGTACCACTTCCAAACGGGCCTTTGGATACACTTCCGATACTTTATCCGCTACAATCCGGGATGGAGCAATTAATAACACATTATCATTATAAAATAACTTTTGGTATTCCTGAGACAGTTTCCTTCTGTTCTCTCCTTCTTCACAGTTCACACATTCCGTTTTCAATTCCTCAAAACACTCTTTATCCTCAACGGGCAAAAACCTCTTCGAACATACACAGGCAAAATCATGTAAATAAAACAAGCACCACCTGAGTGCCTTCATTTTCTTATATATTTTTCCAATCGACCGAACCGCATAATACGGACTATGAATGATCATGCTCCTGCATCTGTCCATATGTATCAGAATCTCACTTAATGAATAAATTCCTAATGTCTTTTCATTACAGGTAAGCCATATCATCCCGTCTTCACAAAATGAGCAGTAATATTGCAACGGTACGATATGAAGTACCTCATATCCTTTGGACCTTAGAATTTTATTCTGTTCGAAAACAAATTTATTTCCACCTCCAACGGAAGTCGTATAAGCCATGGTACTTACACAGCAAACAGTCTGATTCCAATTTAATTCTGAAAACACCTTTGACAACTCTTTTTTCTGAGACAACTGTATTTTTGCTTCACAAAAATAATTCACAACACTTCCGGCTACTACATCAAAATTCCCCTTTAACTTTATTCCTTCATGTATTTCCTCCACAAATGAAGAAAAAATAATTATCACACACTCTTCACTGTTTTCCGATAAAAGCCGGTCCGGTGACTGAATGGACAGTGAACCGATTTCTGTTCCCCATTTCAGCGGATTACTGTCAATCATATAATCTATATATTCCTCATACATTCTGCCCTGCTTATCATAAGCGCCGCCGGTTCCCCAGCCGATTATTTTTTTGTATTGATATTTTAATTCTTCGAAAATCAAAATATTACCTCCGATAGTGTCGTAAATATACTTCTATGCTAATATACACCCTTCTCTATCAACAGTTCATTTTCATATTTTCCACCATTTATTATTTTAGCACATATAGAACCATGACAGATCCCTGCAATCAGCGAAGTACACTCTGATAATATCATAATCGTTTCCAAATATTCATATCCCCGCAGATACCTGTCATCTTTTCTATTAAACTCAATTTCCGACAGCCATTTTCCTTTTGTATCTGAAAATCTTTTCTGATCCGTATAAATAACGTTATTTCCATATCTGTTCTTAAACTCTTCTAATGCGTACTCGCTCTCACTGCTGACAAATATTCCGTCATAACTGCCCCTTGCAAATTCTGCATCTATCAACTCAAACAATTCCGGTAAATCCGGCTGAACGGGAACTTTTTTCAGCTTCAGCTGCTTGTAATCCGTTCCTCTGTATAACACACCCAGGATTCTCTCTTTTCCGTCAAATAAAGTTTTTATTTTAGCATTAATCTTCTTTTCAATATCCGGTTTCATATGAATATATTTCTTCCATACCATGGAATAGCTTTCCAGTTCATTGGATAAATTACTAAAATCCGAACGCTTATCATACCCAAGAATAACATTTCTGCTGTCGTACACCTCTTCCAAAGGAATGTCTGATAACGGTTCAAAATAATATTCCCAGGAATTTTCCAATCCAAACTTATCATCTTCCAAATATTGATTTCGATAATTCATCATGTCCACTACCGGAATAACATCATGCTTATCTATCCAGAGTAATTGTTCCAAATATGAATATATATGAGAAAACAATCCGTCTCTGTATCTTGTAAATCTGGATAATACATAAAAAGTCTTGTCCGGATGTCTCTCTCCCAACTGCATCTGAAATCTGAGTCCCTGCCATTCATCAAACAACAGTATTTTATTCTGCGGGACACTGTATTTACTAACCAATGACTCTTTTATTTCCTCATCAAAAATACTGGTTATCAGAATATAATCAAAATCAGCTTTTACAATGTCTGCCGGCCAAATATACATCTCCGGCTGTTTTAATGTTGCCTTCTTTTCCGGGTTTGAATCCGAATAACCCACAACTTTAAAACGCTTTTCAATATAATCTTCATTTAATTCCAGGGTTCCGCTAATTCCGTATACAATCACATGATACATGGATTGTCCTCCTCACTGTCCTTTAACATAAACATACTATTAATACTTTATATATCGACCAAACACATAGATTTCTTTAGAAACTAAAAATCTCCAGTTATTACAATAAAACTGAAGATTTTATATAATAAAGTACTTAAATCAATTGTTCCATAACGCTTTCAATATTTCATAAGTCCTGTAGATGCCTTCCTCAATCCCATATCTCGGCATGTAACCGATTTCTCTCAATTTCTTCTCATCGATAATGGCATCCTGAGGCGCAGAATACCCCTTTGCTTCCACCTCATCCGGCAGTTCAAACACCACCCGGACTCCGGCACATTCGGCTATTTTCTCCGCCAGCTCCCGAATGGATATCTCCGCATTTCTGTTGGCTGCGTTAAAGGCTTCTCCTTTTCGCTCATCCAGCAGAATCCGGAACAATCCGTCCACAATGTCAGCAACATAGCAATAGGAGCGTACCTGCTCTCCTCTGCTTTTCATCACGATATTTTCACCGGCCGCCGCCTTTTTCATAAACTGTACAATCGCCTTACTGTCGCTCATCAACATTGTAGGCCCGTAGACATATCCCAGCCTCGCCATGGCCGTACTGACTCCGAATTCTTCTGCATAACCCCGGCACAACAGTTCGCTCACCCGTTTGCTTTCCGGGTAGCAGGAACGCAGCCCGTTAAAATCAACCAGTCCATAGTCCTGTTCCTCATAAGCCGTCTTATCCGCAATAAAGCCATACACTTCTCTGGAAGACACATACACCACTCTGGTATCTCTTTGTTTTGCATACTCCAGAATACGGTTCATACCTGTAATATTAGCTGTAACGGTTCCCACGGGATGAAGAGAAAAATTTTTAGGGTCTGAATTACTGGCCGCATGAATGATATAGTCTGCATCCCGATCCAGTACAGAATCCAAAATTTCCGCCAGATTAAAATCCACACCCAAATCCTGCTCCACAAACTTCAGATGATTATAATCCTCTTTATCCAATACATAAGAAAAACGCTCTCTTAATCTCTGTGCGTTTCTTCCAACAGCCGCTACGGTTACCCTGTCACTTTCATCCGCACAAAAACTATTCCGGTATATCAACGCATCAACCATACAGGAGCCAATCAATCCGCCGGCTCCCGTAATTACAAAACGTTTTCCCTTTATCTTATCCGTATGGGCATTCAAAAACTCACATATATATTTTAAATCTTCTATATAAAATTTATGTTCTATAATGTTCTGATAATCCATAAATCCCTCGCTTACTTCATCCAATCTGCTTTTTTGGAATTTAATAGGGCTTTAAAAATCTCTATATCATCCGGTGTGGTCAGTTTCACATTCTTCTCTGAACCAATGGAAAAATAAAGTTTTCTGCCCAGTTCAACATACAGGGTACAGGAAGCAACCGAATTGGTGATTCCCCTCTCCAATGCCTCCCTGTGCGCCTCCGCAATATCCCCCAGCCGGAAGCCCTGTGGAGTCTGTGTCCGCTTTAAATTATCTCTGGCTATCTGTCTTTCTGATGTCTCTCCGTCATCCGTGCAAAGCATTGCTTCTGCACAAGGAATCACACTTATCGCATTTCCATTCATTTTTGATACACGTATACAATCCGATATGATTTCTTCAGATACCATCGGCCGAATGGCATCATGAATCAGAACGATATCATTTTCCCCATGTCTTGACTGAATATCAAAAACACCATTCCGAATGGAGCCCTGTCCATTTTCTCCGCCTGAAACAATATTCTCCAGTTTGGTTATTCCAAACTGCTTACTGTATGCCCAAAGTATTTCATGCCATCCTTCCAGGCAGACCACTTCTATGACATCTATCATCGGATGTTTCTGAAATGCCTCCAAAGTATAAATAATAATAGGCTTATCCTGAACATTTAAAAACTGTTTTGGAATATCCTGATTCATCCTCTGTCCGGAACCTCCGGCAATAATTAATGCAATATTCATACTGTTTATCCTTTCTCATCTAACCTGGTAAAACCGCGCCTGCGTATTTTACAAAAATTCCCTTTATCAAATGCATATTTTAATTCTTCTCCGACCATAGCCTCATGTCGTTGAATCCGGTCTTTTAATTTTGCAGACAAGTCATAAAAAGCAGAAACCACATCATACACCTGCTCCTCCCGCATCATAATGGTTCTGAAATGCCCCCGCCAGGCTCCCTGGTTATCAAAAGATACCAAATCTCCGTTTTCATCCATCCGGTAAAAATTCAGCACGTTATTATAGGAAAACGGGTCTAACTGGTTCATAAACATCTCACATCCCTGATTACTGACCAGTAAGGTATACTTTTTACTTATTATGGCATATGCCGGATTTCGGAATTCCCTGTCCGAAAAATCATGCAGCTTCATCATGGAATATGCCTGTATATCCTCATAATATTGCTGATTTGCAAATAATCTCTTGGAAAACACACAGGTGTTGCTTTCTTTAAAAAGATTAATCCCCCCTGCCTCAAATTCTTCTTCCGTTTCATTACCGGTAAGATATAGCAGTGTGGGTTTCAAATCTACCAGACTCACCAGCTCGTCCGAATACAAAGGCTCCAGCCTGCTGTCATATATAAATGCCGGCGTGTTTATAATATTGTGATATGGTTCAATGGTATGGGTAAATCCGGCATTCATGCTTCTTGTCCATTTATCATCCCCATGATCTCCATATCCGGCCATTACCGTCTGTTCCATTAATTGATTCCGTTTCAGTATATCACAGATTGCCTCAATTGTCATATTTAATGATTCATATGCCATATTAATTCTGTCATAAAAATTTGCCGCCTCTTCGGTATCCTGACATTTCTGTCCCACATGTGGCATCAGGTTCCATACATGAATAGCAAAGTGTCTGTCTTTCTGTTCTTCAATAAATCCTGTAAGCTGTGTCATAAAAGTCTCATAATCATCAATCCATTTATATGAACCGCATTCCGAGTCCCATATACCATGGCTGTTGACCTCTTCCGTTTTAGGAAAATAGTTGTAACCAATACCCAAAGTCACATATCCACGTTCTTCTAAAATTTTATACAATCCTTTTCCGTATTTTCCTTCTACCATCATGGAATGAAAATTTGTAAATCTGTCCATTTCAAAGTCGTTTCCATGAATGAAATCTGAAATAGCCATGGCTGAAGAAGTTGCTGAAGAATAGAATTTTCCCAGATTCAGAGAATTGTTCATAAGTTTTTCAATGCTTCTAAATTCATATCTATGATTACCAAAGATTTCATTGGATATACTCTCCAGATGAAATACGATTAAATTTTTTTGCTTATTATCCTGTTCAATTTTTTTTACTGCCCGCTGTTTATAAGCAGTTAATTCCTGATTATGACATTGCAGCGAATTATAAATATCATACTTTTTATTTCTGTCTGACTGATTTTCGCGATTCTCTTCATTCTTTGATATATTATCCCGAAGCATCACAAGAATCATCTTCGCTTTTTCCCGTTCCGGAACAGTCATCGAAAAAAACTCCGCCATCTTTTTTAAGATCAATGTATTTAATTGAAATTTCCCTTTTACACATTCTGAATAAATATTCTTTAATAACGTAAGATTCTTTGATGTCATATAAGCAATTATATAATTTAAAATTCTTCCAACTGCCGGATTGGATGTCAACCCCTCCGCCGCTTCCAATAACATCCGAATATGATCCTCTTTCTCTGTTTTCAGATAAGAAATAGCTTCAACTACACGTTTTTCACTATTAATTAATAAAATATCCTGTTTTTCCAATAAAGGACGATAATATTCTTTTATTATATCAGCAAAGATTTCCTTATCCGGCAATGCTTCCTTTCTATCAAAAAGCATTTCATCTGAAAGCATTATATAGCTGCCGCTTTTTTTATTTTCTGTTATTTTTTTATATATTTCTTCATTTCCATCCGCAATATAAATATATCCATTCTGTTCCATTATATCTGCTCCATCTTTTATAACCAAATATTTTGTATGTTTTATTATAATACATTTTCCCGGTTATACCAAGATAATTTATATTTTATTATTGAATACTCTCGAAATCCGGCTTCATATGCAATTTCTGCCAGGAAGTTAAAAACGTTAGAGTTCAGCATTGTGCAATACAAAAAAGAAGACAACTACAAATGTAGCTGCCTCCTTTATGATAGTCCATCTTATTATTAGCCTAAGATTGAAAGAACACCCTGTGTTGACTGATTTGCCTGTGCTAACATAGACTGACCAGCCTGCTGAAGAATATTGTTCTTGCTGTATTCAACCATTTCTTTAGCCATATCAACGTCACGGATACGTGATTCTGCTGCCTGAGTATTCTCAGATGTTGTATCCAGGTTAGCGATTGTATGCTCTAATCTGTTCTGAAGAGCACCAAGAGCTGAACGCTGTGCAGATACTTTACTGATAGCTCCCTGAATAGCTGTCATAGCTGAACCAGCAGATGTGAATGATCCCATGCTTAAGCCTGTTACACCAATAGCTGATGCATTCATAGCCTTGATAGAGATACTGATCTTCTGTCCTTCCAAAGCACCAACCTGAAGATTCTTTGATGAGAAAGAACCATCAATTAAGTTCATTGTGTTGAACTGTGTTGTAGAAGCGATTCTGTCAAGCTCTGATACTAAAGCGTTAATCTCTTTCTGGATAGCTCCTCTATCAGAAGAAGTATTAGTATCGTTAGCTGCCTGTGTAGCTAACTCGTTCATTCTCTGAAGAATAGAATGAGCTTCGTTTAAAGCACCTTCTGCTGTCTGGATTAATGAAATACCATCCTGTGCATTGGAAGAAGCTTTGTTTAAGCCTCTGATCTGGCTTCTCATTTTCTCAGAAATTGTTAAGCCTGCTGCATCATCACCTGCACGGTTAACTCTGTAACCAGAAGATAACTTCTCTGTTGACTTAGCCTGACCGTTGATTGTGATACCTAACTGTCTGTTAGTATTCATTGCTGAAAGATTGTGCTGTACTACCATAATGTTTTCCTCCTTGAACTTTTAGTAACATCCATGCTACTATGACTTGTTTTTAGATTTTAAATAATGTGTTCTGCAACCTCTCCTTCGGCCGTACGCTCCTTGGGGTCAGTCGCAAATAAGTAAATTATTTTTTGTTTTACTTGTATATTATATCGGATTAAAATCCGAATACTTTATACCAAATTTCAATTTTTTTTAATTTTTTTGAATTTATTTTTTCTTGTCTAAAAACTGAGGCTCAACCACACCGGTTTTAGACATTGCTTTATAATAATCCGTTGCAACTTTACTTACATTTTTAGACTTATGTATATCTTTTCTTATATCCGAAAATTTCTTTGTAATCAGCTGCTCATTTCTTTTTTCACTAAGCTGGACTTCCATGGATTTTTGAGTAATCACCGAAATCAGTTCTTTTAATTCCGATATTTCATCTTTATATTGCCCGGCATTCACCGAAAGTTCTTCCTGAACATGATGATATACCGTTTCAAAACCCTGATCGATTTCATTGATCTGATTGATATAGTCTTCCTTTTTTGCCATGGTTTCTTCAAAAAGCTCTTCATCCATCTTCTCACTGCTGACGGATAACTGCTGCCTCTTATTCTCTACAAGAATATACTCCAACAGCTTAATTTTCTTATTCAGACTGTCAACCAATATAGTAATATAATTTTTAGAGTTATCCATATATCAGACCTTTCTAATCGTACAAACGCCGGTTACTGTACTTTCCCGCGTTTCATGACTTCAACCCATGTTTCACGCATCGTTCTGAGATGTTCCAATACCTCTGCCAGTATTTCCCTGTCTTTCCGAATATTGGCCTCCAAAAGTCTCTGATTAATATATTCATAAACATTATCAAATTCTTTTGCTACCGGGTACTTAAAGTTTAATGTTGCCCGAAACTCTTCGATTATTTTTTCAACTTTTTTGATATTTTCGTTGGTTTTAAAGTAATCATGTTCATCTAATCCACTAATTGCCAGATTGCAGAACTTCACGGCCCCATCATACAACATCAGTGTCAGCTGGGCAGGTGACGCAGTCTGTATCTTCGTGTTTGTATAATTAGAATACGCATTTGGTAAAGCCATATTGATTTCCTCCTAGTGTCACTATAAATGACATATGTTTCAAAAAAATTATCCGAATAAGCCTGATAAGTAAGACTTTTGTGAATTAAGTGTTGCAAGAGCCTTTTCCATTGCCGTAAACTGCTTTCTGTATTTCGCTTCATAAGCTTCTATTTTATCTTCCCACTTCTTGATAATGTCTGTATATTCATCATACTCTCTTTTCATGACTTTATCATTATATACCGTATTGGTACTGCTTATAGATGAAGTTTTCATCTTTTTATATATAGTATCATATACATTCTGTGCCAGTTTATTAAAGAAAGTAGCTACCGTATCCGGGTCAGAGCCAATAGCCGCCATAAGTTTATCCTGATTGCCGGATGTATAAATATCATCTTTATCTCCGTCAATATGGAAAGCCGACTTTTCATTATCAGAAGATGAAAAATAACTCAGAGTCTTAATGCCAAAAGATGCCAGACTATATTTCTTTCCATTAATTTCAAAGGATGACTGAAATGACATCTTAATTGCACTGGAGACACTGTCCAGTGTGGAATCTCTGCGAAGAAGGGAGTCTTTAATTTTTTCTTCCCACTTCTCCACTTCTTTATCCGACAATGCTTCTTTCTCTTCATCCGTTAGCGGTTCATATCCTCTTGCAGAGTCGGCATTGTATAATTTATCCATTTCATTGATCAGGGTATTGTATTCAGTAAAGAAATTCTTAATCATGTCATAAATGGCCTGTGAATCCGTTTCTGTAGTAAGCGTGATTTCTTCGTTCTCGCCGGTAAGTTCATTTGCCGTAATCGTCAGACCGTTAATCTGGAATGTATTGGAATTCGAAACAAAGGTTGCTCCGTTTAATTCAATCTCTGCATCTTTACCCACAATACGGGTCGGCCCGTTTTGGGAACCTGTATCCCCCAGCAAAGCAGCGGCCTCCTTATATGCTGCCGAAGTAGTATCTACTCCGTCAGTATGAACCAGATCATATGCATCCACATACTTCTGAGCCATATCCTGCTTTGTACTATAATAATCCGTAAGTCTTGCCTTTAATGCATCATTCGATGCCTGAATATTGTCGTTTAATCCCTGAACATAATCTTTAAATTTATCATCATCCGCCAATGCTTCTTCTGCTAAAGTAATTCCATCATTTAATTCTTCAATCTTCGTTACGGTATCCGCCTTGGATTGATTCAAATCCTCAAGGTATTTGTCTTTATCTGCATCTTCTGCACTTAACGTAACATAAACATTGTTTTTCTCTTTTAATCTCTTTAAATCTGCTTCTTCGTCTTCCGTACGGTCTGTCTTTTCACTTAACTCACTAATCTGCCTGTTAAGTTCCACCATAAAAGAAGTCCGATCCTCGTCTGACAAATTACCATATTCAGAATCATATGTTGCTACGGCAGCCAGTCTGTAATCCAGTTTTTCATTTTCCGCTTCCAATGCTGCCACCTGTTTTGTGTCTGCCTCAATTCCCTTTTTTAAACCGTCTTTCAGTTTCTTTACGGTTGCAGCATCCTCAGGATTATAGAATGCCGTTTTCTGCTTTGTGAAAGCCGTCTCAATAACGGTATCCAGCTCATCGGAAGATAAACCGGCATAATAACGATAGTTTTCCATATCTGACTCTGTCGTCATAGCCAATCCCAGTGACCGCAAGGTATCCGCACCAGCTTCATTATCCGCGATCAGACTGAAATCTCCTGCTTCACCGCTTACTTTTGAACTTACAAAAAATCTCTGATTTTTCTCATCAAAACTGGCATTTACACCTGCCTCTTTTAAAGCAACCACAAATTCATTTACTGTTGAAGATGATTTTACGGTTATACTTTTCTCTTTGCCGCCGGCATTGACCGTAATCTTACTTCCATCTTCAATTCCAAGCTCCGATAACTTTGTGGAACCCTGAATATTTTTGCCGTCTGATTTGGAAACTACGCCGCCGGTGAGATATCCGGAAGTAGCCAGTTTATTGATCTTTAACTTCTGAGTACCGTTTACGGCGCTGCTGCTGGCAGAAACCGTGGCTTTTGTACTTGAAACTGCTGATTTCTTTTTATTAAATGCTGTGGAAAAACGCATATCACTCAGATACTTCTGATAAAAATTCTTTATCTTCGTATTCAAGTCTTTCCATGCATCCATTTTCCATTCGAGTTTTGTCTGGGCTTTTACATATTTGTCTTTCTTAATACTATATCCCGATACCAAAGCCGCAACAATCGAATCTGTATCCATGCCTGATGCAAGTCCTGATAATGATACACCCATATGAACACCTCCTATAGTTTTTCATCCACAAGAATACCGGCCAGTTCCCAGGCTTTGGCTATCATATCCAAAGTTTTTTCCGGAGGAACCTCTTTAATCAGTTCCTTCGTATCCTTGTCTCTAATCTGAATCATTACCCTATTAGTTTTATCATGGACGCCAAATATGCATTCCGTATTATTGGTCAGTCTCTTATTAATATCACTGATAGTCTGTTTCATCGTTTCATCGGACGGCTGTTTCTGATTCCCTTCATTACTTCCATCCTCTGCTGCAGAATCCTTCGCCTGCCGGATAATTCTGGTATCTTTGGAAATCTCGCTTACCATACCATCTTCTCCAAAATTCGTACTCGTTCGAACCTGCTCCGTCGTGCCCAAACTTTCCACCTTTTTAGCCAATGGCGCCTGATATGTGGCCGTTGCGCCTGTTACTCCATCAATAGCCATATTTTCCACCTCCATGTGAATAAATAAAATTTTATCTTCTACGTTCTTTATCGGCAAATTGCGCAGAAAAATTAACCTACTTAAGTAATTTCTTTAAAGCTTCCATACCCTGAACATCTACAGATTCCTGATTGGATTCCTGAATCTGAAGATAAACCTCTTTCCGATATATCGGTACGGATTTAGGCGCTGTAATTCCAAGTTTTACATGATCTCCCTTTATTTCAATAATAGTGATTTCAATATCATTATTAATGATTACTGCCTCATCTTTTTTTCTTGACAATGCCAGCATCCTAATTCCCCTCCTTATTGTTTAATATTTCGTAAATCGGATATCTGACCGGATATTCGTCATTTTCCACTATGAGCTGACACCCTTTCAGGGTTTTTGGATTGACGACTATGGGTGCTTTTAAGTTTGAAGTTATTTTAGTAATATCTGCCGGAACCGTAAGAGTCACAAAAACCATCAGCTCCTCTTCATCAGGTTCTCCTATATTTCTAAACAGCTCGTCCTCAACCACCGGATTGTAGTCCGGTCTGATCAGCAGAGGATTTATGATCGGAAGCGCCAGCTCCGGTTCATCAATGGACTGAAGCCATAAAATCTTTGATTCCTCTCCCTCTGCATCATGAATGATCATAAACTGTTTATACTCTTTAAAACCAATCAGTCCCGCTTTAAATGTAATAACTTTATTTATATCAATACCAATTTCTCCAAAGAGCTTTGTCATAATATTCATATGATTTTTGCCCCCTTTCATAATCGTTTTTATAAGAAGTCTAAAAGTTTTTTCTGAACTACCTGGGCAACAGACTTCAGTGAAGCATCAAAGATACTTTGTGCCTGGTCCAATTCCACTGCCACATTTGCTACATTTACATCTTCATTCAGACTCTTAAGATTTTTTACGGTCAACCTCTGGGCTTCCAGTCTGCTTTCACAGAGCGCCAGCCTATTCTGTCTCGCACCAACATCGGCTCTGGCAAGACCTACCATGTCCTGATGTTTCTGATATAAGGTAATACCCTTGGAAAATGCATTTTTGACATTTTCCGTAACAAAATCCAGCTCTCTATCGCATAAATCCATCAGCTTCTGTACTTTTTCACGCTCTGTACTTCCTTCTTCTGTTTCATCATAAAGCTTCTGCAAATTTTCTTTTTTATTGGTAACTGTAATCACCTGGTCAACTACTTTAATAATATCATCCAAATCTCTGGTCATATCCTGAGTAAAGACATTCTTTCCCTGTGTATTAATTTTTAACATTTGATTGAAATTTACTTCATAGCTGATTTCCTGGTTTCTGTTTGTATAAGTAACAGGGTTGGCCGGGTCTGTGATATCCACGCAGTCAAAATACTGTGTCGGATCCAGCTCTTCCTTCTTAAAGCCTTCTTTTGTATATGTAAAACTGAAGCCTTCCGCTGTCATTAAATCATTATAAACATCCGCACCGACAATCAGTTCTCCGGTATCCGCCAGATAAAAGACTTCATTGTCTCCCGGTCTGTACGCAGACGGGTCGGAAGAATCCTTTAATACTGTTGTATATGTCTGTGCCGGATTCTGTGATGTAATGACCAGTCCGTCTTCTTCCAGCGTTCCGTCATATGCCAGTCTGACCCTGTAGGCATCGACGGTTTCCGGTACCTTAATTGCATCGATATCCACTCCCCCCACATTGGTGCCGTTTATTCCTGTTATATCCAAACTGTTGTATACTTTGCTGACCTTGTCAAAGGAATCTGCATTAAATTCCTGTGTAATCTGATACTTATTTGAATTATTTTCAAGGAACGTCAATGTGGAATCTGTCTTGAATCCCGTAAATATGGTTCTGCCTGCACAATCTGCATTGGCATCACTATAAATCTGACTTCTGAATGCCTTCAGTTCTTCCACAATTGTATTCTTATTGGTTTCATCATAATAACCGTTGACAGCCTCATTACAATACTCTGTAATATCACCAAGGACCTTGGAAATATTTCCCATGGCATCATCGGTGGCGGTCAGCCAGGCATCCGCATCCGGAATATTTTTAGACAGATACTGGTCAATTTCTGCCAGAGTGGAGCGAAAACGCAGCGCCCGGATGGCTATGATCGGGTCATCGGACGGTCTTTGTATTTTCTTTTCATATGTCAGCTGTGTCAGCAGATTATCAATCTTTGATTTATTTGCATTAATATTCGTCAACGAATTATTAATTAAAATTCCATTTGTTATTCTCATATCATCACCTCATTCTCAACGCCTATACGCCGGTTTCATTGATCAGTTTATCATAAATCCGGGCCATAACGGATATCATTTTTGATGACAGATCGAAAGCTTCCTGATATTTTACCATATTCATACCTTCTTCATCACCGTCCACGCCGGAATATGCCATCCTCTGATTTTCAATACTTTTCTGTATATTTTCATAATTCTTTTCAAATGTTTTTGCCTTGTTGGTATCTATGGATATCTCGGTGGTGATACTTTCCAGATACTCGGTGGCCTTGCCGTTGCGATAAATCGGTGCATCCTGCAGCTTCAGGAACCGGTCCAGCAGTCCGGCATTATCCACACCATCCTGAATCGGATGTGTTGATACTGCCATCCGTTCCGGATGGTCCAGCAACTCCTGGTTCACACTGAGTTTTCCGTTTGGTGACAATACAAAAATCGGAATATCCTCGGTGGTTTTATTCTCCAGATTGTAATTGGCCGGTACCTCATTTCCGTTTTCATCTATAATAGTAGCTTTCTGATGAATATCATTGAAGGCTTTTGCCATTGTCTCCTTAAATTCCTGTACTTTTTCATAATAAAAAGGAATTCCTTTATACTTAATCTCAGCATTCGGATTCGGATTGGCTGCTCCGTTATTTCCATCCCTCATATCCAGAGTCGATCTGAGTTCTCCTGACAATCCCATGGACTGCACATTAAATTCCGTTCCCGAACCCAGCTCTTCATTATAATAATAATAAACATCATATAAATTCGGCGAATCATATTTATTATTTGGATTCTCCCGTGCTACCACTACCAGTTCATGGGCATCATAATCGTTTACCAGTATAAATCCGTTTACCTTAACCTGATAGTGAGTCGTACCGTTCACAGTCGTACTTTCCGAAATATCAATCGGAACGATTGCCGATAACTCATCCAGCAGCAATTCTCTCTTGTCTCTTAAATCATTGGCTGCGGCGCCGGTCTGTTCCACCGTGTTAATCTGCTTTGTCAGGGAAGCAATCTGTGAAGAAAGGTTATTGATTCTTCCTGTCAGATTGCTGACCTCCGTATTACATTCTCTCTGCAGTCCCTCAAGATTTGTCTGAATTTCATTAAAATAATCTGCAACGCTGTTGCAATAATGCAGAAACTCCGTCCGGTAATTCAGACTGGAAGGATTTCCCTGCAAAGACTTTAATGTTGTAAATATATTTTTATACTCTGTAGTAAAACCGTCCGTATCAATTTCATTAAAATAGTCTTCAATCTGTAATGTATAATTCCGTTTTGTTGTAAATTCATGGAGTTTCGCTTCATTACTTCTGTATTTTACATCATAATAGCTGTCTCTCATCTGATCAATAGATATAACATCCACGCCGGAACCGATCATTCCGTATCTGGCATATGCTCTTGCCGGACTGGAAGCCTGCATCGTTGCAACCTGTCTGGTATATCCCTTCGTATTTTCATTTGCCGTATTGTGTGAAGTTGTCTGAAGACCTGCCTGTGCTGCAAGTATTCCCGATGTTGATATATATAATCCAAAAAATGTTGATGGCATAGTATTCTCCTTTCCGCATTAACCCAGTTTTTCTATAATATATTCCAGCATTTCTGCTATGGTTGTAACATATCTGGAAGAAGCATCCCATGCACTCTGAAAGCGTATCATATTTGCAAGTTCTTCTTCGGAAGAAACACCGGTAATCTGTGTTCTGGCTTCGTCCACCTGACTGGCTGTTGTATATTGGTTCAAAGCTATAGACTGATATAAATTACCCGTATTTCCGATTGAATACATCATTTCCTTATAGTATTCCTTAAACGTAAGCTTTGTTGTATTATCCGGGTCCAGATTTGCAAATTTCAAATCCCAGGCTTCTACCAGCTGTTGTCCCTTTGCCATATCATTGTCGCCTTCCAGTGTTTTAAACGGAAGTTTATCATAGTTTTCCACAATCGTCTGATTCATGGATATATTGGATAAGGTATATAATGATTCTTTTCCAAAGGTATTATACTCATTATACATATAATATGTATTTCCATCATCACCGGTAACTTCAATAAATCGTTTTGTCTCAGCTCTGGAAAATAATTCTTCCGGCGGCATTTTTCCATCATCTCCGGTAGAGGTATTCATATCCAGTATCTTTACCGTTCCTGCCTGATATACATTGCCGTCTGCATCCGTAAATGATGTAACACCGTCCGGTACCTCTGTCGTAGTCGGAGATAAAATATCATTGATGGTTGTAACAATTCCGTTGATCAGGGCATCAAACAGGCTCTGTGTCTTTACTATCACGGAACAGTCCACGTTTCTGTTATAAAAATCAAGTGCAGCCTGATAATCGGCCTGCCCCTGCGGTGTGGTCAGATCATAATTCTCCTGTTTCGTTGCATCTACATCCGTGTACTTTCCGACAAAGTCTCCCCGGGCCAGCAGATAACCTTTTAATGTTCCGATATCGTTTTTATTTGCCGTAGAAATTTCTTCTGTCAGATTGAATACTTCCTGATTATCCAAATGCGGCCATATACAGGAAAGATAATTCGAACCTTTATCTGCGTCCAGTTCCGCCGTTTCCATATGGAAGACACCGCCTTCCGTTACAAACGGAACGCCTTCCGCTTTAACGGTCACATAATGGTTTTCTTCTTCCACATATGAAATATTAATCAGATTGGAAAGTTTATCTAACAACAAATCTCTCCGGTCCCTTAAATCGTTGGCAGCTTCCCCTGCCGCTTCATATCCGGATATTTGTTTGTTTAATTCATTGATCTCTTCACCATAAGCATTGATCACATCTACGGTTTCCTGAACTTTTGTATTCAGATTTTTCTGGTATCCGATAAGTTCATCATAAATGGACTTTGCTCTGTCCAGAAACATTTCCGCATTCATAACAAGCTCAGACCTGTATACCAGACTGTCCGGTGTTTTTGCCATTTCACTGATGGCTCCCCACAGGTTTTCCAGTGATTCCTGAAACCTGACACCTTCCAATTCTCCTATCAGAGTCTGAACTTCACTGACCGCTTCATACTGGGCGTCATAAAATCCCTGACGTCCAACCTCTTTCCGATATCTTAAATCTAATAACAATGAACGTACACGGCTGGTGGAAGAGGCGTTTACACCAAGTCCCACCTGCATGATTCCGTTGGAATTCCGACTGTACGTACTGTATCTTTTATCGCTTGAAAATGCTAACTGTCTGGTATACCCAGGGGTATAAACATTAGCAAGATTATGCGCAGTTGTGTTAAGCGCCGTCTGTGCCGCATGGATTCCCGACACACCGACATATATACTTGTCATACCGCTCATTTTAATACCGTCCTTTCCATTCCCTGCATCTGCATAAAACATTAAATGTCCATCGCATAAAATTAATTTTTGGCATCAAAGTTCGGTCTTGCAAATCCCTCAACATTATATGCCTTGTTTGAATAATTAGCCGTCTCCGGCATTTGTGATATTCCGCTCAGGAAATTAATATTGAATTCAATAAAGTCCAGTGAATCCTGAACCAATTCCCGATTAATCTCATTAACGACCACCATGTCATTTAATGTTCTTTTCAGTTTATCATGGGCGGTAGACAACTTGTTTTGTGCCTCGTCCTGTCCTTTTAATAAACCAATGATTGTCTTAACTGTAAGTGTATTAACGTCCTTGTTCAACACTGTGGCAATATCTTTTACCGCTTCGGTCCTTTTCTTTTCCAATGCAACTATTTTATCCGTATGCACCTGTTCCATTGCCACTATTTCTCTCAGCCGGTCAATATTACCTTCTATGATAATCGGTGTTTTTTCCTTTGAGAGTTTCAGTAAGATTTCATATTCAGAATTTTCTGATTCCAAAGTGTTAATCAATACTTCAATTAAGCTTGCCACTTATGTTTCCTCCTGCTAAAATGCCTTATAGCCCTCTAACAGCTTATCTGCAAAACTTTCCGGACTGACATCATAACTTCCGTTTTTAATCCTTGCCTTGATATCCGCCACTTTATCTTCCCTGATGTCCGGCACGTCATTCACTGCATTTTTCGCAGTCTGATAGATTTTGCCAAATGTGGATATCTCTACCTTGTCTTTGTCTGCTGTTTTATATGCTTTCTGTGTCTTTATCTTAGAATCAGCACTGTAAATCTGGCTGATCTGATTATAAGCATCTATACGCATAACACACGCCTCCCTGCATAATTTAATTCAATGATTTTTCCTGTTAAAAGCCAAATCACAATCTTTATACTTTAATTATCGGTTAATTTTCCAATAATATTAGAAAAAAATCAAAAAATCTCCAAAAGTCGAAAACCGTATCATCGGTTTCCGGACTTTTGGAGATTCGGAAAATCTTTGATTAATTATCCAGAAATCTCATTTTCGCACGCTCATGTGCATCTTTTTTCACTTCCGGCTTTGGCTTTGGTTCATGCTTATATACACTTTCCAGATTGTTTGCCACTTCTTTTTTACACTTATCACAGAAACGTCCCGTTTTGATAATCGCACCGCATTTCTCACATTCCAGTCCTATCACGGAATCCGCTGTAAAACTCAGGCGTTCTTCCCTAATCCACTGTCTCAGCTGTGGAACCGATACTTCATTTTCTTCCGAAATCTGCGCCAGCGTTGCATCCTTATTTTCATAAATATAACGTTTTACTTTATCAAATTTTTCTTCCAGCTTATTCTTACAGCTCATGCATAACCTCTGACCGCCGAGGTAATTAAATAATTTCCCACATTCTTTACAGTTTCTCACTTCCATGGTTTTCCTCCTAACATCCGACTCCTATACTTAAGCAGATAAAATATATTTCTTCTGCTCCTGCCGCCAACAACACCGTACTACATTCATCAATCGTGCTTCCGGTTGTATAAATATCATCCACCAATAAAACTTTATTTAATTTTACTATATTTTCACTTATTTTAAAAGCCTTTTCTAAATTTTTCTTTCGGTGTATATGATCCAGCTGCTTCATAGGCTCTGTATCTTTAACCCTGTACAGGATTTTGGCATTATATGGAATCTGTAACCTTCGGGATAATTTCGCAGCTATAACCTCCGCCTGGTTAAATCCTCTTTTAATTTTTTTCTTTTTAAATAACGGAACCGGAATAATACAGTCACATCCCCAGGAAAGGATTTCCCTGCGATGGCGTTTTACCGTTTCCTCCGCAAAAAAGTCTCCATATTCCCGTTTATTGTCATATTTCATACTATATACCGCCTGTTTCAGTTCCCCCGTATGCAAAAAAGCGGCCAGTCCCTTCTTGTATTTATGTCTGCCTTTGCCGCAGTCAGTACAGTATTCTCCTTCTTCCTTCAAAACCGGTTTGCTGCATTTACAGCAGCGCGGTCCCGTAATATACGGTAATTTTGTCCGGCAGTTCTCACAGATATAAGCGCCGGTAATTATCCTCTTGCACATCGGACAGGTACGTGGAAATAATACCCCTAATAAATCCAGATAAACTCCTCCTCTCTCATACATTACGATTTCTCCGCATTTAATTCCAGTATTCTCAGTTTCAGTCCCGAGTATCTCTTCTGTTCACTATAGTTTTCCGCCATCTGCACAAAACTTTCCGGCAGACCTACCAGACATACGCATTTTTTCGCCCGGGTCACCGCCGTATACAGCAGGTTCCGGTTCATCAGCATGCGCGGCCCCGGATACATCGGCATTACCACTGCCGGATATTCGCTTCCCTGTGACTTATGAATGGTAACCGCATAGGCCAGTTCCAGTTCGTCCAGTTGTTTAAACGTATAAGTTACAAATTTATTTTCTTCAAATTCCACTTCCAGATATTCGGTGTAAGTGTTTATATGGCGTATGGTTCCCATATCTCCGTTAAACACTCCCAGTCCTTTTTCACAGGAAATTCCGTATTTATTTCTCATTTCCCATTCCAGATCATAGTCATTTTTAATCTGCATGACTTTGTCACCTTCCCGAAAAACGGTTCCCGATACTTCTTTCTCTATCTTGTTCCGCTCCGGAGGATTCAGATATTTCTGCAGAATCGTGTTAAGCCTTTCCACTCCCAGTACCCCTTTTCTTGTAGGGGTCAATACCTGTATTTCATTAATGTCCGCCTCCACATAAGGAGGAAGCTTCTCTTTCAGCAGTGTTAAAACTGCTGATATAACGGAATCCGCATCGTTTCTCTTTATAAACAGAAAATCTTTGCTTCTTTTGGCCAAATCCACAGCCTCACCCTTATTAATCTTATGAGCATTGATTACTATATCACTGGTGGCCGCCTGCCGAAATATTTTAGTCAGACGGACCACATGAAAAGTCCCGCTCCGAATAATATCTTTTAAAACATTTCCAGGCCCCACAGAAGGAAGCTGATTGACATCTCCTACCAGTATCAGCCGGGTTCCGGCCGTCACAGCTTTTAAAAGAGACTGCATCAGAAAAATATCTACCATGGACATCTCATCTATGATAATGACATCCGCTTCCAGCGGATTTAATTCATTTCTTTCAAATGCGCCGCTCCCGCCTTTTTCCGGGTCTCCGTTCAGTTCCAGAAGTCTGTGAATCGTACTGGCTTCCCGGCCGGCCGTCTCTTTCATACGTCTGGCAGCCCGTCCGGTAGGCGCTGCCAGCAAGATTTCCATTCCTTCACTTTCAAAAAATTTAATGATCGTGTTTATGGTTGTGGTTTTTCCGGTTCCCGGACCTCCCGTGATGATCAGCAGACCGCAGCGAATGGCTTCCATCACCGCCTGTTCCTGCAGCTCATCCAGAACTACACCCTCCCTGTCTTCTATTTTTCTCAGTTTCTCCCTGACTTTCGGTTCATCAATTTCCGTACTGATATTCAAATCAGAGAGATATCTGGCTATCCCCAGTTCACAGTAATAAAAGCTGTTGGCATAAACATGTTTCTCACCGTCTTCTTCCCTGATGACGATCCGGTTCCCAATCGCCAGGTCCATGAGATGTTTGTCCAGATCCACATCCGTCAGATTTAGTAGTTCTTTGGCTTTATATTGCAGTTCTTCGTAGGGAAGATATACATGTCCCCCGGCCGATGCCTGTAGCAGCGCATACTGAAGCCCGCTCTTAATACGAAAATCGGAATCGGAATTGATTCCCACCCGGGAAGCAATTTCATCTGCAATCTTAAAACCTATACCGCCTATATCATCCGCCATTTTATAGGGATTCATTTTAATCACGTCATACATGCTCGGACCATAAAAATTATATATTTTCACACCCAGAGACATATTGATACCATATTGCTGAAGAAAAATCATGGCTTTCCGCATATCCTTCTTCTCTTCCATCTGCTCAGATATTTCCATTGCCTTTTTCAAAGTAATTCCTTTGACTTCTGCCAGCCGCTCCGGTTCTTCCTCCATTATCCGAAACGTATCTTTTTTAAATTTATTTACAATCCTGGTTGCAGTGGCCAGTTTAATTCCTTTAATGGCACCGGAACCCAGATAACGTATCATGGATATCTCGTCTTCCGGAACTATTATTTCATATTCCCTGACATTTAATTGTTCGCCATAGGTCTGATGTTCGTTATAATCGCCCCGGACCTCTATATATTCCCCTTCATTTATAAAATGAAAAATGCCTACACAGGTCACTTCCCCGCTTTCAGCAGCAAGTTCCATAACCGTGTAGCCATTGTCTGAATTTCTGTATACTATTTTTTCAATATATCCCTGTATCACTTCCATTGCCGTTCCCTCTGGGTCATCCTATGTATTATAGTCTCTCTTCATGGATTCGTACAGCATCTTCGCCAGTCCGAGACCTTCTCCCTCTGTGGCGCTTTTTGCATATTCCTGAACCATCATATCTTTAAAGTAATCCAATGTACTGGAAGAGGATTTTTCTTCACTCTCCGGCACCATCTTCTGCAACGCCTTAAAAATCTGCTCGGCAAAATACGCTTCAAATTCTTTACAAACTCCCATCAGCTCATCATCAGAAGCCTCAGAAAAGTCCTTTCCCAATGATTCTTCCAGTTTTCCGGCTGAAGAATTCTTATTGGAATATATATCAAGAAAATTCTCTGAATAATTATCAATAGAAATGCTCATATCAATACCTCGTTTCTCAGGTGTTTATGTTACCGCTTCAGCTGATTTGCCTGCTGCAGCATCTCATCGCTGGCAACGATCGCCTTGGAATTCATTTCATACGCTCTCTGTGCCACAATAAGATTTACCATTTCTTCCACGATCTGCACATTGGAAGATTCTATCCAGCCCTGTCTGATCACGCTTTTCTCTACCGTATCGCTTTCAGCTTCCAAAACCGGTTCGCCTGAAGCTTCCGTTGCTGCCAGAAGCGTGTCTCCTTCCTTATTTAAACCGGCCGGATTAGAGAACTGTACCAGTCCGATCTGAATATCCAGAGGTTCGTCATTGTTGGTGGCGTTCGGATAATTAAGTTTTCCGTTGGAATCTATGGTAATCTTGGTCAGGTCATATTCTTCGGCATCCAATTCGATAGGATCTCCGTATGTATCCAGTACCGGATGTCCGTCGGAATTGGCAAGAAGCATACCATTGGTTCCGACTGCCCATCCAAATTTGCCGTTTCTGGTATAATATGTTTCACCATCCGCTCCCATGATCTGAAAGAATCCTTTACCGTCAATTGCCAGATCCGTACCAATCTCCGTTTCGGTTATATTTCCCTGTCTGAATATGGATGTGATGGAAGAATTCCGTACACCCAGACCTACCTGTGCCCCGATCGGTTTTGTCTCGCCGTTGGCGCTGGTAGTCTTCGCCTGTATGGTCTGATATAACAGTGATTTAAATTCAGCCGTTTCCTTTTTATATCCGATGGTATTAACATTTGCAATGTTATTGGATATCGTATCTACATTTGTCTGCTGCGAAATCATACCTGATGCCGCAGTCCACAATGATCGCATCATAGTAAAAGCCTCCCTTGTTTCAAAAAACAAAATAATATGTATAATTTTATCTTACAGACTGCCTACGGTATTGACTGATTTTTCAATCATGCTGTCAGCCGTCTGCACTGCCTTCTGATTTGCTTCATACGCCCGGGTGATGGCTATCATTTCCACCATTTCCGATACCGCATTGATATTGGACATTTCCAGATATCCCTGGCGTACGGCTGCAACGGATTCGATTTCTTCAGCCCCCTCTACAGGAGTGTACATATTTTCACCATACTTCTCCAGATAATCGTAATTTTCAAAATCGGTTATCCCAAGGGTATCCACCAAATCGCCGTCCGCATATATATTACCCATCTCATCGACTACAACATCCGCGGCATCCGTAGGGATCGTAATCTGACCGCCTCCGTCGTTCAGTACATAATCACCGTCTTTCGTCCTCAGCACTCCGTCCACATCTGTGGTAAAACTGCCGTCTCTGGTGTACTTTGTCATTTCCTCACCATTTTTATTGGTAAAAGATATGGCAAAAAATCCGTTTCCGGCCAATGCAAGATCATACGTATTGCCGGTTTCTTTAAAGGAGCCCTGTTTATAATCCGTATAATTTTCACCGATTTTTACACCAAGGTTCATATTTCCGATTTCCTGTATCACATAACTTACAGAACTGTCTTTAATCTTAACGCCCAATACATCATCAAATGCCCGTGATGTGGCACCTTCTCTTTTATAGCCGGTAGTAGCGGCATTTGCAAGATTATTTGTAATCGTGTCCAGCCTATACTGCTGATTCAGCATACCTGTATAAGCCGTGAAAAGTCCTCTGACCATACTGTGTCCTTCTCCATTCTGCCCGTTCAGGCAATTTTCTAATCTACTGTTCCATCACTGAGAAATTCAATAAACTTTCCGGTTCCTATGGCTACTGCGGTCATAGGGTCTTCTGCCGTCATTGTATTAATTCCCGTCTTTTCTTCTATCAATTCTTCCAGTCCCTGAAGCAGACAGCCGCCTCCGGTAAGTACGATTCCCCTGTCAGCTATATCCGCCGCCAGTTCTGGCGGTGTTTTCTCCAGAACGCCGTGTACTGCTTCTACAATCTGGGAAGTGGTTTCTTTTAAAGCTTCCTCGGTTTCATCAGAAGTAATGGTAATAGTCTTCGGCAGACCAGTTACCAGATTTCTGCCTCTGACATCCAGTGTTATTACTTCCGGTCTCTTATAAGCAGAACCTATTTTTATTTTAATTTCTTCGGCTGTTCTCTCACCAATTAAAAGATTGTGTTTCTTACGCATATATCTGACAATAGCTTCATCAAAATCATCTCCGGCAACCTTAACGGATGTGCTGACAACCGTACCACCCAGCGATATAACTGCAATATCCGTGGTACCTCCGCCGATATCAACGATCATGTTTCCGCACGGTCTGGTAATATCAATGCCTGCACCAATGGCTGCAGCAATCGGTTCCTCGATAATGGCAACCTCTCTTGCCCCTGCCTGTAAAGTAGCATCTTCAACTGCCTTCTTTTCCACTTCCGTAACTCCGCTCGGCACACATACGCTGATACGCGGCTTCTTCAGTGTTCTTTTTCCCAACGCTTTCTGAATAAAATGCTTCAGCATTTTCTCCGTAACGGTATAATCTGAAATCACACCCTGTCTCAACGGTCTTACCGCAATAATATTTCCCGGCGTTCTGCCGATCATCAGTCTTGCTTCCTCGCCAATTGCTTTTATCTTATTTGTATCTCTGTCAAAAGCCACTACGGAAGGCTCTTTTAATACAACACCTTTTCCTTTAATATATACCAAAATGCTGGCTGTTCCCAAGTCAATACCGATATCTGTACTTAACATGTAAATCTCCTTTCACTATATGCTCATCTATTCCACGGCATATTCTTCAAATTCTGCCAAAAGTCTCGTTTTTTTACTATCCCATTTTAACAGGGCAATACCTTGCTATATTATAAACAATATCACGAAAATATGGAAGAACTTTTTTTGAGATTTTCATTTTTTTTACAAAATGCTTAAATAAACAGACACTGATATGTTTTTTTTGGTACTTTAATATGTAATTGTTAAAAGTATGGCTGTTATTTTTAACATGCTGAAATTTATATCGGCATTTTTGCTGCTTTACTTAATTATAATAGACAAATACCTAAAATTTCCTTTTTTTGCAAAAAATATCAATTTTTCACATTTTCATCACAATTAATCGTTATACTATCTGTGTACTGTAAAAATACAGTACATCATGTCCAATCCCCCTAATTGGACAACCAATATATACTTTGGCCGATGGAACCTCAACCATCGGCTGCCCTTGGTATTTTAAATACAGCAGGAATTATTTTCATATTGTGATGTCGTACACAATACAAATAACTCCTGCTGTAAATTCTGTTCAACAGGTACTCATTTAAAAATATTTTTGCATATTTACATTTCAATCTTCATATCTTGTATAAACAAATTAATTCAGGATACAACATGAAAGATTATATTGAAGAGAGAGCGATCAACGTGGCCGCATATATTATTGAAAATAATGCCACTGTCCGCCAAACCGCCAAACAATTCGGCATCAGCAAAAGCACCGTACACAAAGACGTAACCGAACGGCTGAATCATATCAACCCTTCTCTTGCTTTGGAAGCCAGAAAGGTTTTAGATATCAACAAATCAGAACGACACATAAGAGGCGGTCTCGCTACCAGAGAAAAGTATCTGCAGAAACATACATAAAAAAAGATATTCAAGCAAACCTGAATACCTATATCTTTTTGGGGGATGCCTAGTAGCAAAGCTACTAGGCTGAGTTATGAAAATGTTAAGTTGTCTACTACCTCGTCGGTAGTATGTTAATACTATACCCCTTAATTATGTCCAAATTTTGAACAAAAAGTAAATATTTCATTAATCATTTCCGTAAATAAAGTCGAAAATTGTTTTTTCTGTAATCCAGAAGCTGTTCTTCTTTCAATTTTGACAATTCCCTTGACATGGCGCTTCTGTCTACGGATAAATAATCCGCCAGTTCCTGTCTGTTAAACGCTATTTCAAACTCATTCTTCTGGTTAATCCGGGCCTGTTCCGATAAAAAAGATAAAATTTTTTCCCGTATGTTTCTTTTTGATAAATGTTTTATCTTTCTTGTCAGATAGATATTTTTAATACTGATAATCTTTAACAGATTTGCAATAAGCAATTTATGAAATTCACAATGTTTTTCACACGGCCGTATGATATTTTCGTATTTTATATACATTATTTCTGTTTTCTCTTCCATACAGATATCCATTTCCAGAGACTCCCCCGCCCCTGCAAACGCTTCACCAAAGATATCCCCTTCTCCGCATCTGGCGATTATGTTCCTGTTTCCCCAGAAATCTTCATTATAAATGGTAATGCTTCCTCTGACTACAATCCCGATGATTCCTGTTTCCATATCATCAGCCGTCAGTATTTCATCTTCTTCATATAGCCTGCTCCGGACATCCAGACAGGTTAATATGGCTTCTTGTTCTTCCCGGTTCATTCCGTCGAACAATTCAATTTTTTCCATTTCATATATCTCCCGATTTTGTTGCAAAAACAACAGACATTTTAAATTTATTATAGTATTATCTCCATATAAAATCAAACAAAACAAATCGGAGGTTTCTAAATGATACGTAAAATTATTGAAATAAATCAGGAAAAATGTAATGGATGTGGTCTTTGTGCCTCAGCCTGCCATGAAGGAGCCATTGGCATGGTCAACGGAAAAGCCGCGCTTCTTCGGGACGACTACTGTGACGGACTTGGAGACTGTCTGCCTGCCTGCCCCACAGGCGCCATATCCTTTGTAGAACGGGAAGCCGCCGCTTATGATGAAGCCGCAGTAAAAGCCAGACAGGCATTACAATACCGGAACTGGCCGGTCCAGATTAAACTGGCCCCGGTCACTGCCCCTTATTTTGAAAATGCAAACCTACTGGTAGCAGCTGACTGTACCGCTTATGCGTACGGCAATTCCGATGAATCATTCCGAAACACATTTCTTAAAAATCGTGTCACACTGATCGGATGTCCAAAATTAGATGCCATTGATTATTCCGACAAATTAACCTCTATCATTGCAAACAATGATATTCAGAGCGTTACTGTTCTCCGTATGGAAGTACCATGCTGCGGCGGAATGGAATTTGCCGTAAAAAAAGCCTTACAGGCCAGCGGCAAGATGATACCATGGCAGGTAATCGTTGTAGGTATTGACGGAACTGCCATAAATCATTAAAATTTCGATATTTATAACTTGACTTTAATTTCCGGTGTTCCGTTTTTCATCACAATCTAAAAATCTTCAACTATCTATGCTCCGGATTTCTTAAACAGCCCCAGCATCATCGCCCCTGCCGCCGTACCTGCCGCCAGCGCCAGCAAATACAGCAACGTATTTCCCACCACCGGAAATACAAAGATTCCTCCGTGAGGCGCCATCAGCGTACACTTAAACGCCATGGACAGCGCGCCTGCCACACCGGAACCGATGACACAGGCCGGTATTACACGCAGCGGGTCCGCCGCCGCAAAAGGAATGGCACCCTCCGTGATAAAAGACAATCCCATAATAAAGTTTACGGGACCCGACTTCCGTTCCTCAGAAGTGAACTTATTCCTGAATATCAGAGTTGCCAGTGCGATGGCACAGGGCGGCACCATTCCGCCTATCATAACCGCCGCCATGATATCGTAATTTCCTTCTGCTATGGACATGGTTCCAAATACATATGCTGCCTTATTGATGGGACCACCCAAATCCACTGCCATCATGCCTGCCACAAGAATTCCCAGTAAAATCCGGCTTGTCCCGCCCATATGGTTCAGCGCTGAATTTAACGACGTATTAATTCCGCCTACAAAAGGCTCTATGGCAAATTGCATCAGCAGACCCATAATAAAAATACCCAGAAGCGGATAGAGTAAAATCGGCTTCAGGCCCTCTATACTCTCTGGCAATATCTGAAAAATTTTCCGCAGCAGAAGAATCAGATATCCGGCAACAAATCCTGCGACTAAAGCGCCTAAAAATCCCGACTTGCCGCTGGCCGCCAGATAACCGCCCACAATTCCCACAGCCAGTCCCGGACGGTCCGCTATACTCATTGCAATATATCCGGCCAGAATCGGAAGCATGAAAGCAAACGCTGCGTCACCAATGGATTTAAACGTCTTCGCCAGTGAAGTTATGGAACCGAAATTTCCACGCTCCGCTTCCGTCAGTGCATTGATATCCACACGAAATCCGTCAAACATAAATGCCAGTGCGATCAGAATTCCTCCGCCTACCACAAACGGCAACATATGGGATACACCATTCATCAGGTTCTTATAAATCACATGCCAGAAACTTTCCGCTCCAATCGCATCGTCATCTTTCGTTCCTGTCTTTTCAGCCGCTGCTTTCTCCTCTTTTTTTCCGGATTCATGATTACTTTCTCCTGCATACACCGGAACATCACCAGATACAGCCCGCTCTATCAATTGTCCGGCTTTACTGATTCCGGCAGATACCCGGCATTGAATTACCTTCTTTCCTACATAACGCTCCATGGGTACATTGGTATCAGCCGCCACAATAATACAGTCCGCTTCCTGAATCTCCTGCCCGGTGTGCACGTTTTTAGCTCCGCCGGAGCCTCTGGTTTCAACTTTGATCCAACAGCCTGCCTGCTTTGCAGCCTGTTCCAGCGCTTCCGCCGCCATATAGGTATGGGCAATTCCCGTGGGACAGCCTGTGACAGCCAGAATTCTGAAATTCTTTGAAGCGCTGTCATCATCAGCCTCCTCCCGCTCCTTTTTCCGCTGCTCTGCTTCCTGGGCAGACTCCGCATCATCTATCACCTTAATGAATTCTTCAATGGACTGGGCTTCCCGCAGTGCCATGGTAAATTCACTGTCCATCAGCAGTGCAGACAATTTACTTAAAACATCCAGATGAACATTTTCTTTTGTATTCGGTGCAGCTATCAGAAATAGCAGATACACCGGCTCTCCATCCAGAGAATCAAAGTCGGTTCCTTCCCGGATTACCATTGCCGCCAGTCCCGGTTCTTTTACCGCTTCACTTTTCGCATGGGGAATCGCAATTCCGTCACCAATGCCCGTGGTGCCTTCCTCCTCTCTGGCATAGACTCCCATTTTATAAATCTTTTTATCCGAGATTCTTCCCGCAGCACACATCAGATTAATCATCGTATCCAGAATTTCCTGTTTTGTGGCCGCCTTGCCATACAGATCAATACTTCTCCGGTCTAATAAATCTGCAATTCTCAATTTATATTACCATCCTTCCCTTATTAATTTCATTACTTCCTCTTTCGTTGCCAGATATTTCGAAAAAGCGCTGGCGCTCCCCGATGCCAGACCCATCTTTAAAGCATATTCATAATCTCCCTGTTCCAGAAAGCCGGCCAGAAAACCGGCAACCATGGAATCTCCGGCCCCCACCGAATTCACGACTTTCCCCGGCGGAGGCTGCATTCTCCGGACTTTCCCGTCGCTGCTCATCAGCAATGCCCCATCACCGGCCAGAGAAATCAGTACATTTTCCGCTCCCATTTCCTGCAGTCTGGAGGCATAAGTGACAATATCTTCTTCGGTCTCTATATTTACGCCAAAAATTTCTCCCAATTCGTATTTATTGGGCTTAACCAGAAAAGGTTGATACTTAAGTACCGAAAACAGCAGACTGCCTGTGGCATCCACAACGATTTTTGTCTTCTGTCCCTTATCCCTTATGTGTTTCATAATTTCCATATAGACCGACTCCGGAAGGGATGCCGGAATACTGCCGGCCAGTACAAGTACATCTTCTTCCCTTAGCTTATCCAGCTTCCGGTACAATCCTTCTATTTCCCCATTACCGATTTTCGGTCCCTGACCGTTGATTTCACTTTCCACATCCGCTTTGAGCTTGACGTTAATTCTGGAAAAGGATTCTCCTGCCTGCTGCGGAATTTCAATAAAGTCTGCCCGGCAGCCGTGTTTTAAAACTCTGTGTTCAATTTCCTTTCCCGTAAATCCTGCAATAAACCCCAATGCCGTATTCTCCACCCCCAGATTGGTAAGTACCAGGGAAACATTCAGTCCCTTTCCTCCGGGCAGAATCTGTTCTTCGGTTGTTCGGTTCACTTCCCCCTGCCTGAACTCATCCAGATTCAGAACATAATCCAGAGAGGGATTAAATGTGACGGTATATATCATGCGTTGGCCCTTTATATTCCCATATTCCTGGCGAATGTGGGAATATACTGATTCCTTTCTTTTATAAATTTCCTGTATAATTTCTTAGACGGCTGCAGAACGTATACTTATAAAGCATATGCTCTGCAGCCGTCTATACAATTTCTAAAGATACTCATACTATAACCAATATTTTTAAAAATACTCTTTTGGTCATATGTTTAACTAATTTTTCCATCCTGCGTGTCTTGCCACAATCTCACGCAAATCCTCTAACCTCATAATCTGATATCCGAAACTGTCAATCTGATAATCAAAGAATATGGTAGTAATGGATTCCATCACATATTTTGTCTGGTGCTGCGGAAGGTTATGGAATATTCCCACCAGAATGTCATTTACCATGTCCTCTTTTCCGTATTTGTAGGACACCACCCATGCAGTAATAATGGATACTCCGTATCTCTCTATCTCTTCTGCACCTTTGATGCATCTGATTTTATTACAGATCAGTTCGAAATCCTCATACGTCAATTCAATAACATCCACCATTCTTACATTAATTCGCATACTTTTATGAATGATGGATTTTATATTTTGCTGCATTGTAAATAAATCGGTTCCCTGATTCCACATTCTTGTCATAAAAACACCTCTTCTCTACACGCGCTTAAATGGTGCTGATTATAAATTATGAGTGATATGAATTTTTTGTTACTTAATTATACCACAATTTCCCTGTAATTTCACTCTTATTCTTTCTTTTTTGCAAATATATTGCATTACTGTCCTTGTCATATTTACTTCAAAATGCTATAATAGCATAGCACAAATTCGGAAGTTTTTATTCATAATAATTCTGACGAAAATGCGCAGATAATATACTTAATCGTGCTGACCTATTCCGGTCATTCCGGAGTGATAAGGCGATAGGTGATGACTTTCATTTTATATGTCTGTATACCTAGTCCCTTACTCTGTGCTTCTGCATGGAGTTTTCTTTTTCATTATATGACTCCCGATATCTTTGGAAAGGTGGTGAATTTCATTGGAGACCCGCATAGCACTTATCGGAATCATTGTCGAAGATACGGATTCCACAGATAAAATTAACGATTTGCTTCATGAATACAGTAATTATATTATCGGACGAATGGGTATTCCTCACAGACAAAAAAATATCAGTATTATTAGTATCGTTATTGATGCAGATAATAATACAATCAGCTCACTTTCCGGAAAACTTGGCATGATTAAGGGTATCTCCGTTAAAACGGTTTATTCAAAAAAATAAAATAATTCAGGAAAGGTTTATTGCAATTATGAGAAAAAAAATATTATCATTATTACTGGCTGCCGCACTTTCTGCTGCAGTATTTACCGGCTGCTCTGACAGCAAAGACAACACCAAAACAGAAACTACCACTCCGATTTCCCAGGATGAAACTACCACTGCCGACAACAGTCAGCAGAAGGAAAAAATTGATATTAACATGGCAGTTCTGAAAGGTCCTACCGCAATCGGTTTCATTAAAGCATGGGAAGACAGTGACAAAGGAACCGCTTCTAACAATTACAAGGTAACTGCATATGGTGCTGCCGACGAAATCAGCGCCGGTATCATCAAAGGTGATATTGATGTAGCTGCCGTTCCATGTAATCTTGCTTCTGTATTATATAACAAAACAAATGGAGAAATTCAGGTAGCGGCTATCAATACATTAGGTGTCTTATATATGGTAACCACCGGTGAGGAAATCAGCAGCATTACTGATTTAAAAGACAAAACCATATATTCCACCGGTCAGGGTACCACACCGGAATATACTTTAAACTATATTTTAACCCAAAACGGACTTACTCCGGGAACAGATGTCACTGTTGAATATAAATCTGAAGCGGCTGAAATTGCCTCTCTTCTCAGTGAAGACAATAATGCTATCGCAATGCTGCCCCAGCCATATGTCACTACGGTTCTGTTAAAAAATGAAAATGCCAAAATCATTTTTGACATGACTGAGGAATGGTCAAAGGTATCCGATAACGCTTCTCTTGTAACAGGTGTGGTAGTGGTAAGAAAGGCTTTTATAGACGAACATAAGGATGCTTTTGATTCCCTTATGGAAGATTATAAGACCTCTACGGCCTATGTAAACGACAATATAGATGATGCTGCTGCATTAGTGGAAGGCCATGATATATTTGCTGCCAATGTGGCAAAACAGGCGATTCCTTACTGCAATATTACCTTTAAGACCGGAGATGAAATGAAAAAGGATATCAATGCTTATCTGGAAGTATTACATACTGCCAACCCTGCTTCTGTAGGCGGTACCCTTCCGGACGATAACTTCTTCTATATGCCGTAATTTTTTGAAAGGAGCCACTATGAACCGCCATATGCATCACATCAAAAAAGCCATATACGTAATGATTGCAGTATGCATATGGCTTTCTGTCTGGCAATATGCCGCCCTGCGGATTGACAAGGTATTTTTCCTTCCTTCCGTGACGGATACCTGGAAGGCATTACAAAAGCTTATAGTCTCTAAAGATTTTTTCTATATTCTGTTCCGGACACTCAGTAAAATTTCAAAGGGATTTTTATTTGCGTTGTTCTTCGGAACCATTCTGGCTGTTGTCAGTTCGCTGTCGGATTTTATTAAAATGCTTTTTCTGCCTGTCCTGAAACTGATAAAATCAATCCCGGTGGCATCTTTTATTATTCTTGCACTGTTATGGATTCATTCTTCTAATCTCTCGGTTCTGATATCTTTTTTAATGGTTCTGCCCATTATATATATCAATGTACTGCAGGGAATTGAAAGTGTGGATGTCCGGCTGCTGGAAATGTCAAAGGTATTTCATATGGGCCGTATCCGGCGTGTCTGCTTTATTTATATCCCGCATATTCTTCCGTTTCTCATATCCGGCTGCCGTATCGGGCTTGGCTTCTGTTTTAAATCGGGAATTGCGGCTGAAATTATCGGCCTGCCTGCCGGATCCATCGGTGAACGGTTATACAAAGCTAAACTTTACCTGATGACGGATGAATTATTTGCATGGACCATTGTTATCGTTCTGGTCAGCATACTCTATGAATTTATCTGCATGAAAATCATACATGTTCTTGCACAGGCTGTAATGTCAATGAGTTCTCGTTATTCTGGTTACAGACACAAAAAAAACAACTGTTATCATGTAAACAAAATCATTTGTGAAAATATTTCAAAGACTTATGAATCCCAAAAGGTTTTATCTAATTTTACACATACTTTTTCAAACGAAAAAACAACCTGTATACTGGGCAGTTCCGGCATTGGTAAAACAACTCTGCTGAATATTCTTGCTGGTATCAGTTCTTCCGATTCCGGCTCTATACATTTTCTGACAGAGGAATCTGTATTGGATAACGCTAAAGTTTCTATGGTATTTCAGGAAGACCGGTTATTGGAAACTTTTGATGCTTATACAAATATTCAGGCAGTTTACGGAAAAACCTATGATATCAATTTTATTCGAAAACAATTTGAAGCGGTGGGATTAACGGATTATGAACAAAAACCGGTAAATAAGCTGAGTGGCGGTATGAAACGTCGTATTGCTATTGTACGTGCCATGTTAAGCGATGCTCCCATATTATTGCTGGATGAACCCTTTAAAGGACTGGATGAGCATATAAAACAGCAGGTGATCCGGTATATCAGCCGGCAGTGCAGGGATAAGATAATTATTCTGGTGACCCACGACCGGACAGATATTGCGGAAATGAACGGGGTGGAACTGGAGCTGAATCACGCTGCTCCTCCCAAAAATCTCCGGTTTCCTGTGCAGTAGTTTTAATGCCAAATAATTTCTGCCATTATTTTATCAACAAACAAAAAAGAAAACTGCCGTATCAGAAATTTCTTCTCTGATACGGCAGTTTTCTTTAATATTCATTCCGTTTATTTTTATTCAGCCGCAGTTGTGGTTTCCGGCTCCTTGGTTGTTGTCTCAATTTCTGTATCCGGAACTACCTCGCACTTATCTGCGATCCACTCTAAAACCTTATAATATAACAGACTGTCTACGGTATCCTGCTTCGGATACATTGCCTGAAATTCCTCTAAGGAATCAAAGGTACCTGCTTCCACATCCGGATCTACCTCTTCCCGATATTCCGTCTCCGTAACTTCCAGCCCTTCTTCCCTTGCAACCGTCATGGCGATCACAATATTTTTCAGACTGTTTCTGACCGACGTATCCATCTGTTGATCAAACTCTTCCTCCGTCATGCCTGCATATTCCAGATAGTCACTCAACTTCATACCATAAGCATTATAATACTGAACATACTGATTCTTCATCTGCTCTACCAGACCGGCAACTTCCCCTTTGTTATAAGTAATCTCCGTCGAATCCAGCAAAGTCTGCCAGATTGCAGATAATTTCTTATTCAGTACCAGCTGTTTCTCTAAATATTCTTTTAATTCCGAAACTGTCTCTACCTTATAAACCGTGCAGTACTCTTTAACAAAAGCATCTGTCAGTTCCGGAACTATTGAGCGGTTAAAACAATTGATCGTAACGGTAAAGATTACGTCTTTTCCGGCATGTTCAGATAATTCACCAGTAGAAGAATTCTTGTAATCATCCGGGAATTTCAGATTCAGTTCTACGGTTTCTCCGACTTTCTTTCCCACTAATCCGTCTTCAAAACCTTTGATAAAACCGCCGCCGCCGAGTTTTAAATTATATCCCTTGCTGGTTCCTCCCTCAAAGGCAACTCCGTTAATCTTTCCTTCAAAATCAATATTGGCCGTATCACCGAGTTCAAGGACACCCTCTTCATATTTCCTATCTGTTGCATTGCTTTCCAAAACATTCTGTACTGCTTTTTCAATTTCCTCTTCCGTGGCTTTTGCATTGGACTCTCCCACTTTCAGACCTTTATACTGTCCCAGTTTAACGGTTGTCTTATACAGGGTTCCCTGCATATCGGCTTTGGAATTATCTGTAAGTTCTCCATTGGAAGCAGTCTTACCGCTGCTGCTTGATTTACATGCAGTCATGGAAAAAACCATAGCCACACACATTCCTAATATTAAAAGTTTTTTTCTCATTACTTCATTTCCTTTCAGATTTTTAAATGTTTCTGCCTGTTTATGGATACATAACCGGCAGGATAGCCTTTTATAATATTCGTATCTTATATTTTATATCATAATTCACACTAAATGAAAAGCAAATATAAGATATTTCACACAATGTTCAAACTAATTTATATTAAAATATGGAATGTACCGAATCATGTTTTTCCCGTCGGGAAAAAGATAATCATATAGGTCCACAAAATAATCATCGGTCATACTGGCAATATAATCTACCACTATATCGTCCGGCTGTTCCGTTCCGTAATCAATCCCGTTATCATAATAACGCCGGTGCTGATTAATAAAATCAACATGGTGGGTATAAATAACCGAATCTCTTTTTCCGGATTTTAAGTCCTTCAGAAGCCTGTCGTAGATTTCCTCAAACATGGGTTCCAGATACTTCTTATATTGAACTTCCGTTTGTTCATTAAAATAAATGATTTCATAATTCTCTTTTTTAGCCATTTTAATGGCATCATAATATTCCTCATCCAAACGTATATAGTTTTTGCCATAGCTGTTATTAATAATATTAACCACAAGGTTATTGGTCATTTCTGCATTTTCCACACCTATGCCGTTATCGGAAAATCCCGTATCGGCACCTATGATATTGGCAAGCCTGGCATCCTGCCTGTCTTTACCCAGATATGCGATCATATCGCAGATTCTTACCACGCAGCCCTCCAGGGTCATGGGTATCAGCGTTCCAATATTTTTTTCATTTTGATAACAGCTTTCCACTATATCATCAAATTCTTTAAAACCGATTTCCTGTTTGGGAATGTATTCCTGTTTTTCAAACTCTCCGTTATGACACAGGATTCCGTCCAGGGTCTGAAGGCTGATATTTCTCGAAAACAGCCGGTCCAGAACTCTGACGCTATGTACATTATGATTAAAATACCGGCCGGTATTACCATGATATAACCGGCTCAGCATACGTTCTCCTGCATGTCCGAAAGGCGTATGTCCGATATCATGGCCTAGCGCGATGGCCTCAATCAGATCATTGTTCAGATTCAGGGCAGTTCCTATATTTCTGGCAATTCTGGAAACCAGCTGTACATGCAGTGCCCTTCTGCTGATATCATCGTTTTTATAAAAAGAAAACACCTGGGTTTTATCGGTATACCGGTTATAATAGGGACAATGCATGATCTTCTCGATATCTCTTACATAAGCCGGCCGGTGAAAATTTTCCCTGTCTCTGTTGTTATCCCTCCGTATGACTTTATCTCCCGTACATGCATAAGGGTTCCTGATATGATGTTCCCGGTCAGAAAGTATCTGTTCTGCCAAATCCTTGTTCACTTTATCATACTTCATTGCACTCCTCATTTCTTAATGGCATTCAACCATCCGATTATAGCATAATTCTAATCAAAAAGGTATAAAAATGATATAATTTTGTGCTATTATATTGTCTTTCATTAAAAAATGGTGTAAAATGTCTTAAAAACTTAATATTAATGTTATATTTTATTAACATAATATATAGAAATGAGGACATTTATGAAGCCCAATCCCAATACAAGAAATTCTCTATTGATAATTTTTTTCGCCGTCACCGCAGTTATCATCATTATCTGCTACCGAAATTATAATCCCGGCAAAAAAGATTCCGGTAAGGAAACAACTTCATATGACATCGCCTTTTTATCAAATACTCCTCAGATATCCGCCTCTACATCAAATTTTCAGGCATATCACGGTGTTTCCGCCGTATCTGCAGAACTGGAGAAAAATTTCAATACTTATTTTGTTCCTTCTGACAGCGGAGTCATACAGCAGACTGCTGCCATTCCCCAGGACAGTCCCACCAATATCCAGAAAGAGCCTGTTTACAAAAATGATGATTCCGCCTTCACCGGTAAGGCTGAA
This sequence comes from uncultured Lachnospiraceae bacterium, assembly GCA_910583605.1. Classification (GTDB taxonomy): domain Bacteria; phylum Bacillota; class Clostridia; order Lachnospirales; family Lachnospiraceae; genus Bovifimicola. The sequence goes on along the minus strand of CAJTXN010000003.1, from coordinate 22,057 downwards.
TATTCCGAAATGATACAACATGCCGTAAATGACGGCGCCAGACTGATCATCTGTCCGGATTCTACTTATGCCGAAACGCTCTATGCCGTTCAAAAAGATTATATTAACACCTACTTTATTCTTGTAGACGGAGTTCCCCATAATTCGGACCATTCGGACCAGACCATTAATTATAATGTCATTCCTATCAGCTATAATGAAGCGGAAATCGGATTTCTTGCAGGCTATGCCCTGGTTTATGAAGGATATACTTCCCTTGCCTTTATCGGAGACAGCCGTGCCTCCAGTGTCATTCATTACGGATACGGTTTCTTACAGGGTGCAGATTATGCTGCGCAGGAATGTAATATTACCAATGTGGATATCAGCTACTACTATGCAGAAGATACCACGGATGCCGAAAAGACCGCTGAAAAATATTATTCTTCCGGAATTCCGGTGATCACTGCCGTGGGAGATGACATCATAAAGCCGTTGATTGAAATTGCTTCCGAACATAATTCTTATGTGGTTTCCTGCGGAAATTATTATGATTTTTATGAAGATTCCGACGAGTTCCTGGCGCTTTCCTATAAAGATATTGCTGCTTCCGTTGCGGATACCGTAAAAAACTTTTATGCCAATGATATTTCCGGTGGAAAAACCATTACAGCCGGTACCGGAGGCAACTGGATCGGATTTGTTTATGACAATGAAAATTTCAGCCGGTTTACTCCTGAGGTTTATGATACGGTCTACCGGCGGCTGGCAGAGGATAACATCCTTTTGATAAGCGATACTACCGTTTCCGTGGATGACTTAGGTCTTACCCATGTTACAATAAAATAATGAATATTTTTTTTTAAACTGCAAAGGCTATAACAATAACACAGGGAGGTTGTTGTTATGGCTTTTTTATCGTGTTCGTTTGAAGAGAATATTAAATATCTAGATCATGCTTTTGAAAACTGTGCGGATATCATCAGTCTGGAGCTGAATCTGGAATATATGGGAGATTCCCGCGGAAAAATTTATTTTGTGGAATCTGCGGTCAGCAATGTCACAATCCGTAAAGTGGTTCTGGGTCTGTCCGATGTATTTCCACTGGAAACCATGGAAGATGTGATCAGTACCATTATGACAGGAAATGCCGCTTTGATCATAGACGGGAAAAATTACGCATTAAAAATCAGAAGCGCCGGTTATCCGGGTCTGGGGGTACAGGAAGCCAATGACGAAAAAGTACTGCGTGGCACAAATGAAGGTTTCAGCGACTCCTATAAGACCAACGAGGCTTTAATCCGGAAACGGATACGGACCCCTGAACTGAAGATTGAGGAACTGCAGTCCGGCAAGCGGACCAAAACCGGAATCGCCCTTTTATATATGGATACCATCGTCCGGAAAGAGGTGCTTGCCGAAGTAAAAAAAAGGCTGAAAGGGTTTGAAACCGACGGTATTCTTGACAGCGGAGTCATTGAACAACTGACCATGGATAATGAATATTCCCCTTTTCCACAATACCTGACTTCCGAACGCCCGGATAAATCCGCTCTGGCTTTATTAAACGGTCATGTGGTGATCCTGGTTGATAACTCTCCGGTTGCCCTGATCCTTCCGGTAAATTTTTCTTCTTTTTTAAAAGCTGCGGATGATTATTATAACCGTTTTGAAATTGTATCCTTTGTAAGAATTTTAAGATATATTGCTATATTTTTTGCAGTATCCCTTCCGGCGCTGTACATTTCCATAATGAATTTTCATCCGGAAATACTGCCTCCCGACCTGATATCCATCTTTTCCGTTTCCAGAGATGGGATTCCCTATCCGGTAGTGGTGGAAGTTCTGGTAATGGAAATTGCATTTGAGCTGATTCGGGAAGCTGGTGTCCGCATTCCCGGCCCAATGGGTAATACCATTGGTATCGTAGGGGGACTGATCGTGGGTTCCGCAGCCGTGGATGCTTCTCTTGCAAGTCCCATCATTGTAATCGTTGTTGCACTGACAGCTCTTTGTTCCTTTACCATTCCAAATGATGAATTCAGTTCCGCTTTCCGGCTGTTAAAATATTATCTGATCCTCTGGTCCGCCGTCTTTGGAATATACGGATATATGCTTGGCATCTTCAGCGTACTTGTACATTTATGCGGATTGAAAAGCTATGGTTTTCCTTATCTGGGTCCCATGGCTGCCGGCGATATCGACCAGTATCACGGAGAACGGGATTTTATTGTGCGGTTTCCATATATGCATATGCCGTTCCGCCCGATCTTCTCCCGCTCCTCCAACCGAAGACGGTTTCGTAACCGCAGATAACATTTGAAAAGGAGATGTTCCTATGTTTGCCACCAATAATAAAATTTCCTCCGTCCAGTTAAAACGGATTCTGGTACTGTCCACCGTGGGCATCTCTTCCATGATGACCACCGGAATAGCTGCAGACTATGCCGTCCGTGACGGTATTTTCTGTATTTTGCTTGCATATGTATTCACATTGTTATATACCGGTTTCATCTTATATCTATGCGATAAAACCGAATGGAACTATTTTTCTCATATGGATAAGTATGCCGGTCACAGACTTACAAATGTTTTAAGTTTGATATTTATAGTAAAATATATTTTTTTATTAATTCCGGCTGTCTGCTTTTTTGTAAAACTGTCCAGAATTTCCCTGATCATGCAGCGGCCCATCTGGTTTGTAATGCTTCCGGTGGTGCTGCTCAGCCTCTATCTGGCCGTTCAGGGTCTGGAAGCCATCGGCCGTCTGGCTCAGTGTCTCTATGTGGTTACTCTGGCCGTGCTTTTATTAATCTTAGTGTTAAACATAAAAGCAATTGATAAATTTTACATTGCTCCTCTGTTTAATTTTTCCACTGGTTCCATGTTCTGCGGAAGCTTATGGATTTTTCTGCTGTTTTCACCTATGGAACTTATTTTATACGGCAGCAATCAGATTGATGCTGGTGATTTTCAGAAAAGAAAACAGATAAAATGCCGCTGTTTCCAGGGAATTACGATTACCTACATTTTTAACCTGCTCTATTATCTTGTAAATGTAGGTGTACTGAGTATAAACGGTATTTATGCGGATCGGAATACTCCCGCTACCATGCAGTTATTGAACCGTATCCGGATATCCGATATCCTTTTATTGTTTTTTTTACTCAGCATATTTTTTTCACTGTCTGTTTTAACTCTGGCAATCCTGAAACTGGCAGGCCGGTTTTCCGCTCAGCGTAAAATTACCCGTATGGTCACGCTGACAGGAGTATATCTCTGTTCCCTTGCCATATTTCATATGGCGCCGGAATTTACAACCGCCCGTTTTACCAGTGAGAACCGTTCGGATATCGAAAGCCGAATCTATACCGATGCTGTCATATTAAGCCATGATAAGGATTCCGGTCAATATACCATGTCTCTGGTATTTCCCCATGACAGCAACGGAGATTCGGTAACAGATAAGGTATACGCCGATTCCCTGTCCAATCTGATTTATGAATACGGGCTTCACTCAGATAAGCAATTAGATTTCTCTCATACGGAAGTTCTTTTGATCAGCAATACTATTTATGATTCTCCCGATTTGTTCCGGGATACGGTAAATTATCTGAACTCCCTGAATAAATTAAACCACCGGACCATATTATGCGGTATTAATACATCTCCCGAAGAATTTCTGGAAGCGGATGAAGAATTGAATACGGAACTTGGACAATACATCAGTAATCTGATGAAGAATAATTTAAAATATTCCGTTTCTACTTTGGAACAGTTGAAAAAAGTAGATATTGGTACAGAAAATGCCTGCATCATCAGTAATTTTATTATCAGCGAAGGAGTTCCCAAATATGAGGGCTGTACCATATTAAATGCTGACGGGGGTGTGGAATATTATTCCGGAAATAATGCCGCCATAACCAATCTGGCTTTCGGCAAAAAGGATTATATTTTAGAACTGGGCTCCGGGCATTGCTATAAAATTACCAATAACGAATACTATATTCACAACACGGTGGTCTCCTCAAAAAACGTAACTGCAAAAATAATATATACCGGAACGATGACCAGTCTGAAAGAAAACAGTTTATCCGAAAAGGAAATTAACCAAATACTGGAATCCATTATTTTTGAACGGCTGACACACTTAAAGGATGACTTTTCATGTGATCTGCTGAATATATATAAGCATCTCGCCATAGATGACCACCATCTCTATGCCATGTACTCAGGCAACCGGCAGGCGCTGTATAACATTACCTATATTGAGGTGGAATGCAGATTCACTCTGCAGCAGTAAATATTATCAATGAGCGGGAGCCTTACCGTAACAGGGCATAAATCCGCTCCCCTCATCCGATAAAATCTATAAACCGAAGATGTCGTTTAGAAATGTCAGGTATTTAAAGCGAAATCCTATGTTTTCCCCGGATACCGCACTGAATTCCTCTGTGGTCAATATTTCCTCCAGCTGCGTTCCGCATTCCCGGTCTACAACGCCGTGGGAAATATCTATAAAGCATAATGGCGGATATAATACACACCACCAGTTTTTTCCCTGGGATTTTCCGATACGAATCATAAAGGCTTCGTATTCTCCCGGCGGGAATGTATAGCTGCCGTAACTTTTTGTAGGAAAATATGTATGTTCAAATCCAACCGTAACCGGATAGTCAAAGCCGTTGTCCCGGATAACCTGTTGTGCAACTGCCAGAATTTCTTCCTGTTTTTCGGCTAATATTTCCTTTGACCGGTTAATATCCTCCGATTCTTTCAGAACCGGTGAAATATATGAAACTACCGCCTCTTTTACTTTTAACTTTAATTCCTGGTCCCGGGCGGAATCGCTGTTGGCAACCACATGAAAGCGCATGATCTTTTCGGATATTCCCTGCTGAATCTGCTCCATGTCACTGCTTTTTATGGTATACCCGAACAATTCAGTTCCCGGTTCCGCTTTTATGTAACAATACGCTGCTGCCACAATGACAGATATTAAGAAAATGCTAATTTTTCGTTTTATCATTTTTACCTCCTTTTCATTCCACCGAATGAAAATCCGACAGAAACATAACCAGATTTATTTTCTTATATTTCAATGATAGCCAGATTTTCAACTTGTATACATGTAAATTTAACGGATATTTCGGTTGATAAATTATGGAATCTGATTTAATATACTTATATCAATGATGATTAGAAAGGCATGGTTTTAATTTATTATGAGAAAAACAAAGATTATATGTACGCTTGGACCTTCCACGGATGATGATAACATTCTCCGGGCATTAATGGAAAACGGAATGGATGTTGCCAGATTTAATTTTTCCCACGGCTCTCATCAGGACCATAAGACAAGACTTGAAAAAATTAAAAAATTACGGGAGGAACTGAATCTTCCGGTTGCCGCCCTTCTGGATACCAAAGGCCCTGAAGTTCGTGTCAGAAATTTTACGGAGGGTAAAGTCACGGTTGAAAACGGAAATACGTTCACGCTGACCACCAGAGAAGTAGAAGGCACAAAGGATATTGTATCCATTACTTATGCCGGCCTTCCAGCGGATGTTTCAGCGGGTACCCGTATTCTCATTGACGACGGACTTATTGATTTAAAAGTGACTGCCATTGAAAACGGAACGGATATTGTATGTGAAGTGATCAACGGGGGTGTGATTTCCAATCACAAGGGTGTCAATATTCCGGGTGTGGATTTATCCATGCCGTATTTAAGTGATGTGGATAAAGAAGATATTCTGTTCGGTATTCAGCAGGGATTTGATTTCATCGCTGCTTCTTTTGTACGGACCGCCAGCGATATTCTGCAGATTAAGCGTTTTCTGGAAGAAAACGGCTGTTATTCCATTAATATCATTGCAAAAATCGAAAATATGCAGGGTGTGGAACATATTGATGAAATCATTCAGGTCTCCGACGGTATCATGGTTGCCAGAGGCGATATGGGAGTGGAAATTCCCAACGAAGATGTTCCGGTCATGCAGAAAATGATCATTAAGAAAGTATATAATGCCGGAAAGCAGGTTATCACCGCAACACAGATGCTGGATTCCATGGTTAAGAACCCGCGGCCGACCAGGGCCGAAACCGCTGATGTGGCAAACGCCATCTATGACGGAACCAGCGCCATTATGTTATCCGGTGAGACCGCTGCAGGACTTTATCCGGTAGAATCCTTGAAGACAATGGTTCGCATTGCCGTTCGTACGGAAGCGGATATTGATTATAAAAAGAGATTTTTCAGTCTGTCCAGAAAGGCAAATCCGGACATTACCGATGCTATTTCCCATGCAACCTGTACTACCGCCCACGACTTAAATGCCAGAGCCATCATTACGGTTTCCAAATCCGGACGTACCGCAAGAATGGTATCAAAATACCGTCCGGCCTGTGATATTTTCGGATGTACCACCCAGGAAAATATCCGCCGCCAGTTAAATCTCTCCTGGGGAATCACTCCGATTCTGATTCAGGAAGAACAGGATACCTTTGATCTGTTTGAAAATGCGATTCAGGTAATACAGGATATCGGTTTATTAAAACAGGATGATCTGACTGTCATTACCGCAGGCGTTCCTTTGGGAATATCCGGTACTACCAACATGATAAAAGTACACACCGTAGGACGCAGCAGAAATAAATAATATTTAAATATACTTCATCAGGACTGTTGCAAAACCGTATGTTTCCTTCTGTTTTGCAACAGTCTTTTTCATTTTATCTGATTTCAAAAATCCCTGATTTCCTCCGGAAGAATAGAAGAGAACCGGAAAGGGCCGGAATTTCTGAAATATGATTTTATCGACTGACTTGGATGACTACATAAAATGCTGTAAAAAATATTTTGAAAATTTACGCCGGGAAGCGAATGCCCAAACAGAAAATTTTACACGTATAGTAGTAAAATCTTTAGCATACGGACTGATAAAACCAGAATACGGAAAATGGCTGAACCAGTGTCTGGAAGAACAAAACTGGCAGGCATTGAATAATCTGGTTTTTCAGACTACCCGGCATTCTTTTATTCCCGGCTTCCCTGTGGGGTGTGACCACAGTTTTTACCTGACCGGCTGTCTGAATGCCCTGGCCTGCGGGGACCGCAGTATTATAGAACGGGCGCTGCCCTATGAACTGGATTTGTCCCAGAACGGAAATCTTTTTGATATGATTGGTGTAAACCTGTTAATGACTTTATGGTATAAAGATGAAACCTTTTCTGACCAGACACTGCCCACGGCCCGAAAATTTATATTATCAAAAAAAAACCATTGGGAAAGAGCAGTAATATCCTATATGGTTTCATTGTATTATGGAGAAGTCTCTTCCGCCGGGATTGCATTGCAAAAAATCTGTGAATTATATAAGCTGCAGAATAAAGACAAATTCAGAAAACAGCTTTGTATAGAGGCTCACGGGCTGTACTGCCTGGCCCGGTATGTTCTGACACCTGAGCAGTTTCAGAAAATTCCATTGCCGGTCTGTGATAATTTTTCTCCGGACTATGCCCTGTGGAGACTCCGGCACTTTCAGCCGGAACTGAACCTTTATTTTGAATATCCTTCCCCCATGGAACTTATCAATAAAATATATTTATCTCCCATAGTGAAAAGCATAAATTCTCAATTTTATCCGGAACAATGCTACCCGTATTTCTCGACTTATGAAAAGCTAGAATGGATACTGGATAATGACAGCATGATGGAAGATTTTGTGGAAATCATTAATAAATCCTGACGGCCGCGTTTATCGGTCGCTTTGTTTTGCCGCCAGATTTTCTATAATGGTCTTTTCCTGATTACTGATATGCTGCCGGATAGCCTCTTTGGCTGCTTCCACATTTCTGGCAGATATGGCTTCTATCAATGCCTGATGTTCGTCCACCAGAACTTTTCTCTTATGTTCATCCTTAATATATTCCAAACGATAGCGATACATCTGTTCCCGCAGATTATTGAGAATCTGTATCAGTCTGTTATTTCCGGTAGTTTTATATATCACATCATGAAGCGCCACGTCAGCCACTGCCATTTCCGTTAAATCATCGGATTCTATTTTATGTTTAAATTCTTCCTGACAGCGTCTCAGTTCCTCCAGTTCTGTATCCGTAGCTTTTCTGCAGGACAATTCCACCGCCAGTTCCTCCAGATGTCTTCGTACTTCCAGTACATCAGACAGATCTTTTCTGGTAATCTGTGCCACCTCAGCCCCCTTTCTCGGAGTCATCTTCACCAGACCTTCCAGTTCCAGCTTCCGAATCGCCTCACGGATAGGCGTTCTGCTGACTCCCAGTTTCTGTGCCAGCGCAACTTCCATCAGACGTTCACCCGGTTCCAGTTCGCCTTTTAATATTGCATCCCGAAGTGTATTAAACACCACATCTCTGAGGGGTAAATATTCATCCAATGCCATACTTAATTCCACCATATTCTGCCATCCTTTCTATCCGCCACAACCTTTGCAACCCCGGAGGAACGGTTATTTTTTCGGCTGCCTGTGATTTTTGGCTGCCGGACTATAGAATTCCGTTACATATGCCTGCTTAGTAATTCCTGATCCCTTGATACGCTCTTTTGCCCTGTATGCATCATCCGTATTCTCAAATAATCCGAATACCGTAGGCCCGCTGCCGCTCATAAGTGCATTCATTGCATTATCTTCCAGCATCATTTCCTTTAAAAGCTGTATGGACGGGTATTCCCGTACCGTAACGCTTTCCAGTACATTTTCCATCCGGCCGGCAACTCCCCGGATATCCGCGGTTCTGATTGCCTGAATCATTCCGTCAATATCCGGGTGTTTTTGTATCCGGTCTAAATCTAAATTTTCATATACATATTTCGTAGATACGCTGACCGGAGGCTTGGCTATCAGAACCGGGCATTTCGCTACATCGGGCAGAGCCGTCAGCCGTTCCCCGATTCCTTCGGATAACGCCGTTCCTCTCATCATACAATAAGGCACGTCCGCCCCTATGCGGACTCCCCGTTCCATCAGCTGGCTTTTTGATAATTTTAAATTAAACATTTTATTAATTCCAAACATAACACTGGCGGCATCCGCACTTCCACCTGCCATTCCTGCCGATACCGGAATAAATTTTTTTAATTTAATCTTCAGACCGGAATGAATACCGAATTCATCAAATAAGAGCTTTACCGCCTTATATACTATATTGTTTTCATTTACAGGAAGATAAAACAGATTGGTTTCAATTTCAATCTCTCCGGAATCCGTCTTCATTATATTAATACTGTCAAATATATCAACGGTCTGCATGATCATTCGGACTTCATGATAACCGTCTTCCCGCCTGCGCAGAACATCCAGCGCAAGATTAATCTTTCCGTATGCCTTCAGGTAAATTTCATTCATTTCCATGTTTGTACCCTTTTCCAATTCTGTTAATTTTTTAACATTTCATGTATACATTATACGAAGTAAAAGAAAAATGTGCAAGTTAAATGTTTTTATTTATAATATGTTAATATTATCTGGATTTTATCCGATATATCTATAAAGATGCTTAGGTCACTCATAGTATGGAGATTACAATGAAAGCATAGTAAAATTATTAAATTAACCAAGGAGGGTTTATTATGAGTCTAAACGGAGTATCCGGTGTTTCAAACACCAACACAACAACTAATTATGCTACTACTGCCGCTGCTGAAAAGAACAGCACGGAAAGCAAAGGCTATGGCAAAGATGCTGCCGCTGTTTATGAGCCTTCTGCCGAATCCAAAACAGCTAAGAGCAATTCCGCTTTAGTTGCAAAATTAAAAGCAGACCAGCAGAACAGACTGACCCAGATGCAGAATCTTGTCAAAGATATGTTCCAGAAACAGGGAAAGGCATTCTCTACTTCCGATCAGATGTGGAAGATGCTTGCCAACGGTGATTTTACCGTAGATCCTGAAACTGCAAAAGCTGCAAAAGAAGCAATTTCTGACGACGGTTACTGGGGTGTTAATCAGACTTCCCAGAGAATTTTTGATTTTGCCCAGGCACTTTCCGGCGGAGACGAGAAAAAAATGGATGAAATGCTGGAAGCCTTTAAAAAAGGTTTCGGTCAGGCTACCAAAGCATGGGGTAAGAGCTTACCTGATATTTCACAGCGTACTTATGATTCAGTTCTGGAAAAATTTGAGGATTATAAAAAATCACTGACAACAGAAACCGAATAAAACACCGCATTTGATATGAAAAAGACTGCTGCAGAATCTGCAGCAGTCTTTTTTATTATGCCATTTTCTTTACCGCTATGATCATTTCCCCCGGAACCGGTTCCCCATTCTTTATTTCATTGATTTCTTTTAAGCTGTCCACTGTGGTATAGAATTTTTTTGCAATATTCCACAGCGTATCGCCTCTCTGCACCACATATCCTACAATCGCAGGCATTTGACTGATTCTTTCCATGTCATAATCATGGTCTTCCACATCCACGATGATTTCTCTGGATATTTTGTCGAAAACAATGCAGTCCAGTATCAGTACCGCTTTCACTTCCATTTCATCGCTTCCGGTCATGATACAATTTAACTGTTCTATCATGCTCCGTATTTTAAACACACAGTTTTCATTTATATTGCTGACTTCAATCTTATGACTGAACGGTATGCTTTCTCTCACACAGCACAGCGGATTGCTGTCGTCAGAACAGATATATAATACCGATACATCAATGACGCCTTCCGCCATTAAACCGTCCTCAGCCACGGATATATCATCCAGCCGGATATCCCCATGACAGCTGCAGATCTGCATGATATGGGAATTATCCAGATTTACTTTTATTTTATCCCCGGCTCTGCACTTTGAAACGTTTTTCATCAGCAGATTTTCATATTCCGCCATTCCGGTGACCGGAAGCAGTTCTCTTTCCCTGGAATAAACATCTTTTAGTACACTGAGATGCTGTTCTTCATAGAGTTTGATATCCACATTAATGATTCCGTCCAACTGCAGAAGGCGCTGCTCTCCGTCATAATCCGGTTTTGCTTCTATGTCGGCTGCCGACAATTTTAACTCTATACTTGGAATCATGTCTTCGTAACAGCCGGGTACCTCTATCATTCCGTTAAACGGTACATTGGCATCCACCCACTGGATCGGTCCTTCCTCCGCCGTATAAAGAACAAATATTATAATTTCCCCGCTGATGTTAATCTTGCCTTCCATTACCTTAATCTGTGTGCCTACCAGACTGGCGGTATTCCATATAACCTCGTTGATATTCATCCGGCCGGCGCCTAAATCTATTTCTTCCCGGATTCTCAACAAATCTTTTTTTCTTATGGCAATCTGCGTAATGTCTAAATTGTCTTTTATACATTCTGCATTTTCCGACTCCATATCCACGGCTATCTCTTCATCCCGAAGCGTCTCTGCCATTACCGTCACCGTAATGATGGCTTTTATGCTTATCTTTCTGGAATTGATCACGCTGATGGTTAAATCATCCACGTCAAAATCTACGTTGATCGTATCTCCTTCCTCAATACCATCCATATTGATATTTTCGTCAAAGGGAATGCTTCCATCCAGTCTATGTATACCGTCTTCTGACGATACGGCCTTATACATCATCTTGAAGTTCAGTTTTCCGATTACATTGACCTTATTTGGGGATACTTTAACGGATTCCACCATGATTCCGCCGTCTTCCGTAATCTTATTTCTTACATCCGGAAATTTATCCGGTACAACCATATCATCATCTAATGTGATCTGATTTACCATCTTTCCCTTTAATTTGTTCATATGAATATTTTTCTTTATCAGTTCCACCTATTTACCTCCAGACTTTTGCTTGATTTTGATTTTTACCTGGTCATTTTGATTATCTGTCGCTTCTCACCTGTTTATCTATGTATTCCATCTGAACCACTATATAAGGATAGGAAAGCGTCTGTGATACATCCTCCGACTTTGAAGGGCCGATGAATTCCGTATCAATAAATATATTGTTTTTTGTCTCATACAATTCCTTTACCTGTATGCTGTAGCCGCCGATTGGCTGTTCACCGTATCCGACTGCTATAAATAAATTTTCCTTATCGCCATAACTTACAATGAATTCTCCCTTTTTCTTATTATCAATTAATGTTTTCAGTTCTTTCGGTATATTTTCTTCCGGTACAACCGTGAAGTCAATATCGTTTACTTTTTCTTTTTCGTCTTCTTCAATTCCGCATCCTGTCATTAGTGTTAAATTTAAAATAAGTATGAGCATTATTGTTAGCAACCCGGCTGTTCTTCCATATCTCTTAATAATAATACCGCCCCACTATCAATGCTTATATGATTACTACTAATCTATGAGAACAAATGGAAGATTATGCTAAAAGTATTGTAAAACTGTTAATTTCTAAATTATATGTCGAATTGTAATTGAAAATTTATTCACAATGTGATAGGATTATTCTATTGATTAAAAACAGAAAGGATTTTTTATGAAAAGAAAAGTATTTGCTTATTTATGTATGGCTGTGATGGCTGTTTCTCTGGTGGGCTGCGGTTCCAAATCAACATCCGGCGATACCAAAAACGAAACCACTACAGAGAAGAAATCTTCCGACGAAGATGAAACCACTACGGAGAAGAAATCTTCCGATGAAGACGAAACCACTACGGAGAAAAAATCTTCCGACGAAGACGAAACTACTACGGAGAAAAAATCTTCCGATGAAGACGAAACTACCACTGATAAAGATGTAACCGATAATGACCGGGATGTGGACACCACTGACTGGACCGAATACAAGGGAACCGGTTATTCCCTTTCAGCTCCGAAAGTCTGGGTAAAATATGATTATGAAGCCTCTGAGCTGACACTGGCAAATTCCGTAACTTCAACCGATAGTTTTGCCGAAAATATTACCGCAGTTACACAGGACGTTTCCGCTTATGACTTTGATTTAGAGGGTTATAAGGATTTGTCTCTGAATCAGTATGAATACTTAAATTACACAGTGATCAGTACGGATAAGATGACCGTAAACGGTGTAGACGGTTATTACCTGGTATGCACCACGGAAGCCGAAGGTATGCTGTGCTACTGTGCACAGTATTTCACCTTAATCGACGACACTGCCTATATATTTACATTTGCAGCCGATACCAAAGGTTATCAGGAATTATCCGAAGAAGTTAAGGATATTTTCTCAACGATTAAATTTGATTAATTTTTAATATTTCAAACGTCCTTTTTAAGCCCTCCGGCTTAGAAAGGACGTTTTTATTATGAAATTATGGTTTTTTCATCTATAACACTGCGTTTAATGGTCAATACTCCGTTCCACTCCACTTCCGTACACCATTTCACAAGACGGACCATATTCCGCTCCAGTTCAATGGCGGTAATGCACCGTGGATGAACCAGACTCCCACAGTTGTAATAGGTTCCGCCATTATCCGGTAATGATGGCCGGTGCGTGTGTCCGGCAATGACCGGAACCCTGCTGTATTCCGACCACTCTTCCACCTTTCCCTTTTTTCCGCGATTTTTATAATTATTGACCGGACGGGTTCCCGGATTACTAAAGCCCACCAGTTCCAAGGGTCTCCAAACATACCGGACCAGCCATCTCGTTACTTTCCATATCCTGTCATTTAAAAAATCTCCCTGATGCCCGTGAACCAGTAGAAGTTCCGTTATATTACCGGTATTATAATTCCATCGTCTGCTGTTCATACTGATTACCAGAGCCTCATGTACTTTGATGTTTTCCATCAGCGGTAAATCTTCTCTTTCGTTTTCACAATAATAGCTCTGCAGATATTTATCACAAAATCTTTTTCTCCGTTTTACAATATCATGGTTGCCGTACAGCATATATAACCGGCCCCGCTGGTAAAACATTGAAAGCATCCAGAATATATTGCTGTAGACATTGATTATTTCATCATATTTTTTGTTTTCCCACAGTTCATCGCCGTCTCCCAGTTCTATATATGTGTATCCCATTTCATAATAATATTTAAGCGCCCGAAAAGTTATTTTTTCATTGGCTGCAAAGTTATCATTATACCGCCCGTCTGCCCTGTGACAGTCGCTCATTATGACAATTCTCCCCACATCTTCCAGAGATATTCGAAGTGCATTGTCATATAATTTCCTCATTCTTTTGTCAAAACTTTTGCTAATCATTGATTTTCTTCCATATTTTCAGAACTTTCAGACAAGCATTATACAGATGAGGAATGCGAATACGGATATATTGAATTTTATCTAATGTAAAGATATATCTTTTTGTATATCGGCAATATATTTTACAATTATGTTTATTCATTTTATTGTTTATCCATGCAGCCAGTGATTTCCTGCTTTTTGGCTGCGGATTGTACGGTCTGTCAAACTTTATACGGATGGAATTCCGGTATAGCGTAAAATTCTCTCCATTATAGCCCAGCCTGCGTAATTCATTGTTTACTGCAAGACACATTTCCATATTTGCCAGATTCAGTTCCACGATCATTGATAAATCTTTTGTCTTACTGTATTCTCCCAGAACAAACGCCGTAAGCCACCAGTGTCTCTCATATCTCTGGGCCAGTACTTTGTCTCCCTTCATCAGTACAAATCCCATGGTTATCTCGTCTTCTTCCTCCACACATCTGTAGTTCCGTCCGTCATCAGAAACATAGATTCCCACTTCCGCACCGGTTGACAGCCCATACTGGCCTTTCCATAATTCAATCATCCAATATCTGCCATTATACCAGAATTTTATGGGTTCACAATCAATAATCATATTAAAACGGGCCGCCATTTCATCATATGCCCTGCGATACCCATACTGCCTCTGCCACGCATCCCTTAGGGAATAAAAAATATCCGTCTGAGGGTCATAGGCAAAACCGGAGGGGTATAATTCATTGTTAAATTCTGCTACCTGTTCCGGTGAATTAAACTGCGGAACATAATGTCTGCTGCACCATATACGAATAACTGTTTTTACAAGGCAGATAATTAAACATATTACTAAACAGCAGATAATTATCATCAAAATCCAAAAGCATGGTTTAAATTTCCACATTATAAAATAACCCTTTCATACAATATAGTTTCTATATTATATGAAAGGGTTGTTTAATTGGAAACTGCCATTTTCGATTTAATTCAATGAAAAATTTCTGTTTTATTTAAATGTACAATATTCTATATATACATATCCGATACTGCCATTATACACAAGCGCTATCCAGTAACTAGTACTTTTTGACCTGTCAATAACATATTCCTGTCCCGCTCTGGCTACTCCGGTTACATTGCCTGAAACATCGTCAGCATCCCTGACATTGCAGTCTCCGGTTATTACCGCAGTCGTCTTTCCTTCCAGAAATGCCGGAACAGTGGTCTGTTCACCGATTTGAGAATTATCTGTTGTTGTCTCTGACTCTTTGGTGGTCACAGCTTCCTTTGTGGTCTCCTGTGTCTTAGTGGTCACAGGCTCCTTCGTGGTTCCCGGTTTCTGTATAGTATCCGGTTCTTTTACTGCATCTGTTTCTTCGGTGGAATCAGGTTCATCCGTTGTCTGCTGATTTCCTTTGGTATTTTCCGGGATATCGGATTCCGCCATATTTCCTGTGGTATCCTTTATATCATTATCCGCCCTGTCTTTTTCTCCATATCCGTTAAAATACAGCGCACACAATATTACGCAGATGATCACATTCAATGATAATGCTATGGTTACAAAATTTTTCTTTGACATTCCTATCCTCCATATCAGTGCCGTTATCACGCAGACCTGTCGGCAGGATTTCCGTTTTTAATCTTCCTCCGAATCCGCATAGTCTATCTGTTCACCTCGTTGATACACACGCATATTTCCTACACCTTCACCGGCAAATCCCCCCATATCTCCCAATCCGTCCGGGTCTCCGTATTCACCCGTAAGCATATCCTCACCATATGCATCACCGGAATATCTTCCGCCCTGTTTTCCCCTTAAACCTGTCCGGCTCAGGTCCAATACCCGGCCGGCGCTTCCCGTTAATACCAAATAGAACTCTATAAGAACAAGAAGTGATGTAACTGCCAGTGCAATTATGGAATAGTCCTGATTTCCCATTAAAATCATCATTCCGGTGGCTGCAAAGGAGAGTATTACCAACAGCATAAAGAATACTTCAATAAACCTTATCTTCGAATTCATGTCTGCTTTCCTTCCTAACTTTCTTCTATTAAACTGATACTAAAAGAAATACTTTTAAATATTTTCAAATTATATCATATCTTTGATTTCTTCGCAATCGATTCCTAAATATTCCAATAATCCAATACAGCCTTTTACAACATCACGATAGGTTGTTTCAAAATCTCCGGTATACCATGGGTCCGCCACATCTCTGTGTTCTCCTGCAAATTCCAGTAATTGATAAATTTTTTTGTCCTGTTCTCTACAGCCTAAGATTCTTTTTATGTTTTTTATGTTCATGGAATCCATGCCTATGATGTAGTCGTATTGCTGATAATCGGATTTTTTAAGCTGTACCGCATATTTTCCATCTGTGGAGATTCCCAACCGGTGCAGAACTTTTCGGGTACCATGGTGAACAGGATTTCCGATTTCTTCCGTGCTGGTGGCGGCAGAAGAGATAAAGAAGTTGGCGGATTGGTGAATTTGGGTTGTTATGTGTTTAAGGATGAATTCGGCCATGGGGCTGCGGCAGATGTTGCCGTGGCAGACGAAAAGTATTTTAATCATATCTTTAAAACCTCCGTAAATGCTTAATTTTGCTGTATTTTCAAGGGTTTCAGTTATGTCTTCATTTTGTTTGTGGCAGAGACATTTTCACTTATTTCGGTATAATTGGGTATAACTCGGTATAGATTGTCAATCGTTTGGTCTATAAATTGGTCTAAATTCAATATTCGTAGACCACGCTATCCTTCACATACCTTTTCCATTTCTTCACCCAAATCTTCAAACTGTAAATGGGTATATGTATTGAGCGTTACTCCAATATCCGAATGTCCCATAATGTACTGTAGCTTTTTAGGATTAACACCTGACTTTGCCATATTGCTACAAAATGTATGCCTTGCTACATGAGGGGTAATCACTGGAAGTTCTTTCTTATAAATCTTATTATACTTCTCACGGATATGTTGAAAGTATTTCTCCCAATGCAAAGCAACCATAGGCATATTGTTTTTGTCCAGATACAGAAATCCGCACTTTCCATCAATCATAGGTTCAATCTTTGGTTTCTTGCGGTTCTCCAAGATACGTTTAAAGCATTCCTTCACTTCATCGGACATAGGCACATATCTTACACCTTTTTCTGTCTTAGGCGTTTCTATGACATATTCCATATTCCTTTTTCTTTGTAATTGATGGTCTATTCTAATTTTATTATTCGCAAAATCAATATCTTCTCTTGTCAATCCACAAAATTCAGAGATACGAAGTCCTGTTTTGAATAAGATAAAGATTCCTTCATAATATTTTGAAAAATGCTTATCGACTTTGACAAAGTTTAAAAATGCCCTTTCCTGTTCTCTGGTGATTGCTTCCCTTGTAACAGAATCATTCACCACTACTGTAGCAAGCTGGAATTCAAACGGATTCTTACGAATCAGATCATCCTCTACCGCCATCTGAAATGCCGGTCTGACTACTCCCCTTATGGAATGAATAGAACTATATCCCCTTCCATCTTTATCTTGCAATTTTATCAGCCATTCTTTAGCATCTGATATTCTGACAGTATCAATCCGTTTTTTGCCGAAATCCTCTTTCTTTATGATGTTGATTACAAAATTATAATTGGCTTTTGTATTATGCTTTACACCATGCTGCTGTGAAACGTACTTCTCCACTAATTCAAGTACAGTAGTATTCCCACCATTCGGCATAATATAATCATCTAAAGCCTTTTGAATCTGTTTCTCTTTTTCTCTCAGAGAAATATCCTTACGCTTGCCTTTCGGTACTGCATCTGATTCAGTCAACTTCCAACTGTATACAGATTTTCTTTCACCAGAAGCATCAAGGTATCTGTATTTATATCTCCCGTCTTTTTCCTGGCTCTCTCCTGTCCATAGTTTTCGACCTTTACTATCTCGTCTAATAACGTCTGACAATATTCTCTCGCTCCTTTCATATAACAAGAGCCATCTGTATGATACTTCCCATAATACCACACATCCGGCTCAAAATCCATTACTCATTCTTCTATTTTCATCTATCTAAATATTAAATAACGTCCATATGCTCATTAATGTATTGTTCAAACATGACACGTTTAATCTGCGCTCTTGTACCATTCCATAAAATAAACTTCTCGTCTTTATGTTCATCTACAAATTTTAACAACTTTTTATATCCAATTCCAAAATATTCCGCCGATTCTGTAAGACTAAGCGTGTATTTCTGCCACCAAGGAAGCTGTAATTTGTTCTCTGTACTTATAACTGATTCCTCCGTTTCGTCATAAAATTCTATAATATGAGAAGATACCGAAATTCTACAGTATCATAATATTCACTTTTCAAAATTCATCACTCAATTTAGGAAGGACACGATTAAGTAACCATGCCCTTACCTCGACATCAGTTGCATTACTTCACTACTTCCAAATTATTATCTTTCTTTTAAACATCTTCATTCGGTGTATTTTGATGATATTCTTCTACAATTGCTTTTGCGACTTCTTTACTTCCCATTTCTTTCATCACTGGAATAATATCAGCCAATTTATTGACCATATCCATATCAATATCACTCTTTTCAGCAAATGAATTTACAGCATTAGTTAAAGCAATCAATAATTCATTTAGATAATCAGGCTTAACAACAAACTCTCTCACTACCTGTAACAAATCAGAAATTTCTTCCTTATAGTCAGAGAAATGTGCTTTTCTAAACTCGATAGCTTCATCACAAGCCTTTGAAAGTTCATTAAACATGTCTTCTCCCATTGCTTTTGTTATCGTGTCAATAACTGTTTCCTTATTGTCCTTTATAAATGCGTCAATCATATCAAGACTGAAATCTTCATCATTTTCAAATATCGCAATATCTGTAAAATATTTAACAAGACAGTAATTGAAAATCACTTCTTTAATGATGTATGCATATCCAATAGTTTCCGATACTATCATTTCTGCTACTTCCATAACAAAATTCACTTTCTGACTTAAAGATAATTCACTATTATAATTAAATTCTACTATTTCACCATTAAAATTCTTGTATGTACCTTTGTTTGTCATTATTTCTGTTCCTCCATAACATTTTTAATTATTTTTTAATATCTCTGTATCATTTTTCTTATTCTTAATTACAAATTCTCCCAATATTATAGTTCCTATCAGGACATATGGTCTGTATGTCCTGATAGAATTAAATCCTATCTAACGTCCGCCTTCTTTATCTATTATAAACACCACCTAACCATAAACATAATTCATAAAACTATCCAAATATTTCTTCATGATTTATCTCATTTCTCATATGATTCACCTCCTTTACTTAAATCCCATTTTCCGTATCTGCTGTGAAAAGTCCTTTGACACTCCGTTTGCAATCATTTTCATATTATTGTTGACAATATCCATAGTTGTTTTCTCCATATCAATAACATCACCATTCACTGTTAGAAGATTATCATAATGAATATTTACCACAGGGGTACGATTAGCATTTGGTATGAATGCATTAAAATCAGGAGTCGAAATATTTATCATTTTCCCAAAATCTAATTTTGGCATATTAACAAACTGGCTCATAATATCCACAGATTCTGGAAGTACATTCGTAAACTTTTCAGTTAATATTGTTTCATCTGGTTTAACAGATACCAGTGACTTGTCACCATTTTTATGAACCTGACGTACAATTCCACCTTCCGCAAAACCAGCAAGAGACTTTACTTTGACAGTAGAAGTATCCACACCATAGTATTCCAGCATTTTTGTCATGGACTGAATGATCTGTTTATAGCTTTCGGCATAAACGCTGTTTGCAGACTCTATAATTTCAATCTGTGCGTCAAAGGAAGATTTCAGATTCTTCACATATTCATCATGATTTTCCTGCAATTCTGTCTGAAGGGAATCAAACCCATCCACAATCAGTTCAATCTTATGCTCAAATTTTGTATTCTCCAAATCTTCCTGTGCTTCCTGTAACTGGCTTTTGTACCTTGCCAACTGAGCCTTGGCTTCTGCGGTTACCACACCTTCCAAAGCAGCAATCTGTGATTGTAGAGATTTGATATCTTTTGTCTTATCTTTAATGGTCTTATCATAATCATAATAGGCTTTCTTGGCATTCAGTGCTTCCTTACGTTTGTCAATCAACTCTTTAAGAGCTTCCAGTTCAGCGTCTTTCTGACTGATATATAATTCTATGATTGAATCCGTATATGTCTTAACATCACCAGCAGCGCCTAATAAACCGTCCTGTAATTCCGCAAGTTTTTCCTTGTATTCCTCTTGTGTATAGTATCCGTTTTTATACAGGTTGTTCAGGTTCTCAATATCATTGGTATAATTATCAACTTCTTTCTTTGCGGTTTCATACTGTTTTACCAGTGTACCGATTTTAGCGACTGCCATATCCGTAAAATGGCCATTGTCATCAAAGAACATTTCCTCGCTAAATAAACTGGAGAGGGCAGACAATGTACTTTCCAGATTTTGAGCTGCCTTATGCGCCCGTTCCAGACTTCTCCAGTACACATCATCACGCATAGTATCTTTTAATTCCTCATAGGACTCCTTCAGATTGTTTACAGCGGCATCCTCTTCATAGTAAAGCTGAAGATATTTATCCGCATCTGCCTGATTTCCTTTGGATTTTGCATTCATGTACTTTTTATAGTATTTGTCACGAAGTTCCAGTGTTTTGTCGATCTGATTCTGTGTATTATCCAATTCTTTCTGGTAATCAGCAACGGATAAATCTTTTCCCTGTGCTTTCTTCAGACTGTTTTTGGAAGCATCGCGACTGGAAAGACCATCCAGAATATCCAGTGTTGTCTGTATCCGGTCGATCGGCATTTGGTTTAATTCATTATTATAATTCTTTTGTTCGGTTGTTAGTTTCAGGATTTCGGTTTTTAATTGTTCCACCTGGAAAACAGCTTCTTTATATGCCTGTGATTCGGATGTCCACAATCCGTCCTGTACATTTTTGTCAATGATTGCCTGTAATTTCTTTTGTTCTGAGGTTTTCAGTGTTAATTCTTTGGAAACCTGCGCAATCATCTGTTTGTAGTAAGAAGAATCCGTATATTTTCCGTTTGCTTCTGTATTCTCCTTTTGTGCGTCCAAATAAGACTGTTTGTTATCAATCCGTGTATATTTGTTTTTGTATGAATCAGAAACAGCCTCCACATTTTTCTGACCAAGGCTGTTTAACTCTGTTTTAGTTTGTTCTTTACTGAGATTGTATGTATCTTTGGCAGTTTCTCTTGCAAGATAAGCAGCATTGTACTGACTGCATCGATGAATCAGCAATGCATTTCCACTGTTATAAACAAGTGAGAGGATATCCGAAGGTATTTCTTTCCCTGATTTGGTGTATTTCTGTACCTTTGTATCCCACTCTTTACCACTTATTTTTCTATTCCTTGGAAAGAATGGTATTTCTGCCTTTAAAAATACATCCAAAACAATGTCAGTCATATTAATTTTTTCTACAATCAATGTATTATTCAATGTTCTCATCTTACGTAAAGTAACCTTCTGCCCCTTATACAATATTTTTAATAAGTTGCATGTCTTAACCGCTTCACTGCGTACAATATTACATGGATCAAAATGTGCAATTGATATAATCTTTGATTTTACCTTAGAATCATCCAAGATATCCATCTCGACAACCTTATCTTTCGTAATATAGGAATATCTTGTTCTCCAATCACTATTCATTGCCACTAAAAATTCTTTTACATTTTCTTTGTTCATTAGAAATCCTCCTAAATTTGTGCTTTACAAAATGATTTACCTGAATCTGTGATAAAGTATGTACTGGCTAAACCATCAACCAATCCACATTTTACATATCCCAGATGTTCCATGTTACATAGATGGCGATAT